>NZ_JBFRCM010000019.1:0-182973 GCF_040965735.1 Paraburkholderia sp. BR10936 | reverse complement strand
CTGAAGCCCCGAGGGGCTTTGTTGTACTCGCGACGTCCGATTAGCGCAAATTCGGCGTATCGAACTCGATCGATCTGATTGCCTACCGCTCACCTCCGGAAAAAGTTGGTGTTTCCACACACTCTGGACCCACAAGAGACATCCAGTTTCTCAACTACGGACATCCGCGCAAGACGCCTGTTGCCACAACTTGCTTCGCTATGGAGAAACAACGTCAAGCTTTGCCATGACGCCCTCCGTATTGCTCAGTGTGCAATGCCTCCCGATCTCGACTACATTGGTCAGTATCGCGAACCTCACTTCATCATCGAACGAGATTTTTTTCGACGACATCCTATCGGCCTGAATGGCACCTTCTATAGTTTTATTCGTTACACCATCTGCCAACTGATTGACCGGCTCGCATTGGAGTCGAATTGGACTACCATAGAACACACCGTCAATGCCTTTGGTCGTATCGTCATCGATTCCTCGAAGAAAAATAATTCCTCCGGTCCGAACGCTATAGACGTCATGCGAGAACATGGCCTGTGCATCACACAATTCATAGGAAGACGGGTTTCCATCAACTCCGTTCATCGTGTGGCATACGTTTTTTCCATTTTGTGCGGTCAGTAGTGGTTCAGCGACGGGGGCATTACGTTTGTCGGTTTCCTTCCGCTGGGCTATCGCTTGACCTATTTTCTCTTTTTCTTGTGATGTAAGAGGTGTGATCGTGGCAACGTGTTTGGGCTTAATGTGCAAATCATAGTGTTGATCAATAGGCCAATTCTTCTGTGCCTGCGCACAGGCGAGAGTCACTTCGGCACTAATCAATGAATCAGGCGGGACGTCGGCCACGTATTTTTGTACGGACTCGGGCATTGGGACGGACCTAACCAAGTCTCCATTCGCTCTTCTTGTATTAACTGCTAGAGACGTGTATTTTCCATCATTGCAATCGATTAAATAATGAGCTTCACCAATCTGGAACGCATAGTCAGTTGAAGGCTGCTGCAGTTCCTCGTAGGTGTCTCTTTCCCAAGCAGTTATTTGACCGTTGTCACCTTGCTTAACGGAGTTCAAATCCACTTCAGCTTTGGAAAACAGTGTTAAGGGGTATGGTGGTACCGCTTTGACCCACTGCGGTTGCGTGGTTTGTTGAGGATCGGCAGGGAGTGTCGATAGCGGATCAGCGGACTGTGCTGCTTGACTAATGCCACTGAGACATAGGAAGGCGATAGAGAACGTGATGCGGAAAAATGGCAGCTGCATTGTCGCCTTCATGATCGATGTTGGTGTCGCCAAGAATTATGAATTGTGATTGGCCGAATCATACCTTCCGTTTCGGCCCTATCTCTGCAATTAACGGCAAAATTTCTGAGTTCTTGAACCGAATGAGATCGAAGTCACAACACGAACTGGACGATCAAGCAGTGATGTTCAGAAGCATGGTCGAGCGTGTGTTGATCCGATTTCCACACACGCCCCATGATTGCGGAAATTGTTCGGAATTTAGCCGACGACGCTGGATGACCGGTCATGGCGGCGGATTCAACCGCTCGCGAAGCGATGACGTGCTGCCGTTCGATGCAAGACGCATCAGGCAGTAGTCGGGCCAGTAGGCGTCACTCGCAACCATTGTTAGGCGGACGTGTGGATGTCGGCTTCGCGTCCGACAACCGCCATTGACCGCGAGGATGAAAGCTTGCTTCGGCGGGCGCGACACGAACGGCAGGCAATGGCGAGGGCCGGGACAGCTTCTGAGTCCCGTAACCGATCTGCTCAACGGGGCGCGTTACGGTAACAATTGAAAAGGTCCTGGCCGCCACAGCGGCAAGTTCTGCCTTTGCACATGCTTATCCCGAGAACCACACGCCATGCCGGCCCACATCATTGCTGCGGCTGCGGTTGGAAAGGCTGAGTGCCATGTGTCGTCCTTCGCTCAACGCCTTTGATGGACCGATTTAACTGCTCAACCTGCGCGGAGCGCTCCCTCTAGTGCCGATCGCCTTTCATGCTTTCGGCTTCCATCGCGGCATGCAATTCCTCATACGCCTCAATTGGTTCCATGTCCTGATCGACGAACGCGGCTGCGCGCTCTGCGGCGGTCGACGCGTCGCCCGAGATATCGCTCTGGCTGTCGTCGTCGGTACTTGGCGGCAGCAGCATGTCCTCAAGCATCCCGCGCAGTTCGGGAGTATTCCATGGCTTGCCCAGCTTGGCCTTCCTGTTCACGTAGTGACGGATTTCCGAATCTTGCTCGGCCGTGAGCGGAAGCCCGCGAAAAGTGGGGTCTGCGTTGTGATGGATCATGATGCGCCTCCCGAAGCGGTTTGCGCTTTCAACGCGCAGATGTCAGCGTTGAACGTTACAAGTTACGTGTGTCCACTGGACCACCTGTCCGCGGCCCAGCGATTACGTCCTTTACTTGGCGACAACTTCGTTCGCAGCCGGCGAATGAACCGTGCTGAACGGCTTTGCCGGCACTGACGGCTTCCTGGGCTGCTTGGGCTTTTTCGCTTCGCGAGTGCTGCGTAATTGACTCTTGGCCATGGTATCGCTCCTGGTGCGTTACGTGACAAGTTGGCATTCCCAGCATACGCGCCTAGCTTGGTCCCGGCGTGAAAATCAACTGATGTGGAGTGTCGCCACGCGGAAAGCTGACAGAGTTGGCCGGTTGGGAGTGGCAGCTACAGGAGAAATGTGAAATTCCCTTTCGGGTCGCGCGCTGCCGATGGGTCCCCCGTGAGGCGTGGAAAGCATACGCTCACTGCCAAGGCAGTAACGGCCACTTGCGGAGGTTCGGCACATTCGCGTGGATCACCGACAATCGGGGCGCATTGATTGACCATATCGGTAGTTGCGGTCCTGAACGTCCCGATAAGCAGATTTTGACGAGCGTATGGTGGCGCATGCGTGACTACCTAGCCCAATAGTTGCATAAGCCGTCCAATGGTGACTCATGGTAGGCTCCGATGACGAAAGGGAGGCTTTCATGCACCGAACGATCGCGTACCGCGGCTTCGAGATTCAGGTCGAACTGACTCCGGCTGCTGATGAGGACACCTTTGACGTGACCTTTCAGATAAAAGGCGCCACAAACCTCGAAGTGCTCGGCGCGCGGGGAGGCCGCATCCCGTTGCGCAATGGCCCTTTTACTGAGCGATGGGCCTATCTGGTAGCCGAAATCGCCGGTCAAGCTGCAATCGACGTGTTACTCGGTCCCGTGGACTGATTCCATATTTGTTTCCCGACCCAATGCACTCAGCGCTCGTGATGTTGATGTTGAGTACGGTCATTAGTCGAGCATCAGGTCCGTAAGCAGCAAAAGCGGTTGTCAGGAGCACAGCGAGACACCGATGATACTCAGCGGGCGATTCATGCATCGTTTCATTTTATGTGCGCCTCTGTCCGTGTAGACCGGATTCAGACAGAGCTATTCCTGGGCCCCGTCTTGCGCATCAGCACCGAATATCGACTCGATAGTCTCCAGCAGTTTGACGCATGCGCCGCGAATTGGCCATTCGAGAACGCCTCGTCCTCAGTAAGCGCTAGTAATCGGCTGGCGTCTCCACCAGTTTCCCGATCAGGCGCAGAAGTTCGCTATGCTCCGGCCCTTCGCCATCTCGAACAAGGAAGTCGCCAATTGAGATGTCTGACGGCCGGCCACCTGACGAGAGGTTGGGCTCATGTCGGACGAAAACCCGGCCAGAATCGTATTCGTGGACGAGCGACCAACGGTCACCGTTCGCGCTCCGATAAAGCTCTCGCGCCTTTTGAGTCATGGCCCTCTCCTGTTCGCGGCTAAGCATACGGCAGCCGGGACGTCGCTGACAGGGTGTCAACGTGGTTTTATACAAAGGTGTCAGAAGTTCTCCCTGACATACCCGGTGGCCGACGATTACAAGGTCGACCACAACACCGGTCTACTGAGCGAGCGTCTCAAGCAGGCGCAACAGAGGGCCTGGCGCGGCGCCTTTCTGGCAGTATGCATCGAAGCCCGCACCGACGCCCGACCGACGCGTGGTAGGTTCATCCAAGGCAGTAAAAGCTACAATGATCGTTTGCCGCGTCAGATCTTCCGCGCGCAGGCGTCGCGCAACCGCGTACCCGTCCATCTCAGGCATGTTGATGTCCAACAACGCGATTTGGGGGATCCACGACCTGACGGTTTCCAGTGCGGCCAGACCATCAAGCACAAATCGAACCTCGTATCCTGCCTCCGTGAGCGAGGCGGAAACGGCCTCGGCACCGGGACCGTAATCATCCACGACCAGAACGCGACGCACGCAGTCGTCGGGGGGAGGAGGTTGCGCACTGTCCAGCGCGCGGTTTCAAGTTGCGACGGCATTCAAAGCGGGCATGGTTGATGCATTGAGCTCAATAGGGTCGACAACGGGACCATTGAGCTGGCCGCGTCGCCTCTAATGCCATAGAGGAAATAGCAACTCGCGTACCCAATGGAGGTCAAATGAGCCTGGCGGACTTCATTGAAACCGATCTGGAGGGACTGATAGACGACTGGGCCACATACGCCCTTGCGATCAGCCATGAGGGCACTCACCTGTCCGAGAGCCAGTTACGTGATTCAGCCGCCCAAATCCTGGCAGGCATTGCGGCCGATATGCGCAGCATGCAAAGTGCGGCGCAGCAGGAAGCCAAGTCGCGTCATAGTGAAGGCAGCTCGGAATCCGGGTTCGATCAAGTGGCTTATCTGCACGCGGAAGAGCGCCTTGCACACGGATTCGGGATCAACGACGTGGTGGCGGAGTTCCGTGCGCTGCGCGCCACGGTGCTGCGCCGCTGGCAGATAAATTCGCCCGGCGGTGCCGAGGCTTTTCAGGAAATGATCCGGTTCAATGAGGCCATTGATCAGATGCTCAGCGAATCGGTACGGCGGTATGCGCAACAGACGAGGCGCATTGGGGACCTTTTTGCCGGCGTGCTTGCACACGACCTGCGCTCACCCCTTGGCGCGATCCTGAACTCAGCGCAACTTCTGCTGCACGACAACGAATTGTCTCCAACCAGTCTGAGAGCTGCGGCGAACGTACAACGCAGCTCAATGCGCATGAAAGAGATGATTGACGACCTTCTCGTTTTCACACGCGGCAGGCTGGGTGGCATGTTGCCGGTCAGTTTCTCTCCACAGGATATGGGGCGCATCTGCAGCGATGCGGTGGATGAGGTGCGCGCCTCCTACCCCAACGCAGTCATTCGGCCGCGTTTCGCGGGCGACCTGCGAGGCACGTGGGATGGAACCCGTATCGGGCAACTGGTCGTCAACCTGCTGGTGAACGGCGTGCGCTATGGATCGGGCGAGGTGGCCGTCGAAGCTGCCGGTCACGATGGACACGTGACTGTCGTTGTCTCGAACGAAGGCAATCCGATACCGGAAAGCGCCCTGCCTACGCTGTTTGATCCGATGACAAGGGCGAGCCTTCACAATCGGGAGGGGACTGCTGCAGGCATGGGCCTTGGCCTCTACATCTGCAGGCGCATTGCCACAGCGCATGACGGAACTATCGGTGTTGAATCGACCGAGCACGGGACAAGCTTCACCGTCTGTATCCCGAGGTCGCCAGCGGTTTCCGGTTGATCTATTTATCGCAGGCCGCTCGGGAACAGCTCGGTGGTGACCGCTCCTTATGCGAAAGCCGCCATCGTTGTGACACGAGTTCGGACGGCCGTTGTGGGTCGAGGCTGTATGGAAACGCGAAACACGGAGTCCGCAGGCGCATATTCCATGCTGCCTTCTCGCAACCCATCGGTAGACCAGGAATGCTGGCGTAATTTCGATGCCTCGCTGCAGACCACGCCAGCTTATACGAGGAACCTTGGGTGCTTCACGCACCCACCAGCCTCATGGCCTTTATGACTTTCGAGAACCCAGTATCGCTATTACGCGCTTGAGGTTGTATGCCAGCACATGCAGGCTCATTTCGGTACTCACATTGGCAAACCGGCGAGTCAGGAAGTGCGTGTAGCCCATCCAGTGTTTGAACGTCCCAAACACGTGCTCAACAGTCCGCCTTCGCGTTGTCATCGCATTCGGCATTCTGTCCAGTCTTCGCTGCGCGGCTTCTAGTACCAACTCGTGTTCCCAGCGCGTAATCCGCCGGTAATCGCTTGGCGTACATCGCGGCTTCATTGTGCAACCAATGCATGCACTGCTCCGATAGCGGCGCAGATACATGCCATGTTCCAGACCAGTAAAGCGGTAAATTGCGCGTTGCCCGGCCGGGACTCCCATGATCTCCTCGCGCCGTTCGAAAGAAGCAGCCGAAGTTTCCCTCGGAAATAAATTGCGACTGGTTGCAATGGCGAGCGCGGCGGTTTGTTTCGTCGGATATGCTCATTTGAATTGGTACAGGTAGCCGATCTTGAACGTTGGAATGTACCGTCTTCCCACGATCGGGCTGTCAGTAATACCACTGCTGAGGTGTGATACGCCTACATCGAAACTTACCATTTGATGGGACGTGAAACTGTAGTTGACCTGCGTGCCGATCGACGAGTTGTAGGCGGCCTTACCTGCGTATTCGGGGCGTCCCACCCGGACCTCGGACGGTCGCACGCCATAATAGTAATTGACGTATTTGCTGCTCAGCCAATCGAAGCCCGCGTGCGGTTCTATCGACCAGTGCCCGAGGTCGAACGACTTACTGTATTGAAGGTCGACCATCTGCCCCTTGTTTCCCCCAAGCAGATAGTCAGCTGACAGTGTACCGAACGCGGTTTTCCATGCGAGTGCCGGACCGTACCAGAATGTACCGTTTCGATCCTCCATTCCATTAAGGATCGGCGCGTCGGAACCCCTGTAACCACCGAAGACGTCGAACTTGCCGCGCAGCGTGAAGGTCACGTTGCTCCACTTACCGACCTTAAAATCGACACTGGTGCCGAAGGCGTGCAGCCATTTGTTATCGAAGGAAATCAGCGGAATCGGTGCGACGCGGGTACTGTCTCCCCTATAGGGCGACGACTCGATTCCTACTGCGGCACCCAGACCCCAATGTGTCACGTTCGTCGCGTTGCTGAGTACGGTGAAGCCGCTGTCTTCCGCTTCGGGTGGCTGCGCGCTGACACCATTTGCCCACGCCGCGCCTGAAGACAGAAAGGCTGATGCGATAGCCAACAGCAACAGTCGTTTACGCAAGATCGTTTTTCTCATTGTCATTCCTCAAGTGGATTGCCAAGACGGAAGCGACTGTAGGACGGGCCGACTTACTCATCACTTACTAGACGAAAGATGTTGACTGCGCGAGCAGGCGCTCCGGTCAGAACACGGAAGCCGAGTGATAGAACGACCAATGAAAAGTGCGAACGTGGATTTGCCGGGCCCGTGGGGAGGAGGCGATAAAAAAGGCGATGAGAAAGATAGAAACGCCAACGATGGTCATCGCTTTGCGGCAGTCAACTTGAATCCGCCCCGCACGAGGAATCGATATTTAAGCGTGGTGCTGTAGTCCGGCCGTTCCATTCGCTACACAAGAGCCGCGGGGTGCTTGGCGTACCCCGCGACATAACGCTCAGCCGACCCGCGTGCGAGTGGTTCGTTTTGATCCACAGCGGGTACGAGCTTGATTGGCCCGTACACTGGCAACCGGCCAGTCGGAATCGACGTCAGGATTGCCGGTGTCGTCACGATGCGCGACGAGGCCTGCTTCACGCGGCGCAATAGTCTCAAGCGGCAGGAGTCCTGCCGTGTTCCGTGCCATGCGCAATCTGCAAAGCACCGTTTCCAATTGCGAATGACGTCCTCGGTGAAAATGCGAAAAGAAATGGGTAATAAGGCGCGTTCTGCGATCCGTATCGGCCGCTAGCATTTCCGGTAACGGGTATACAGAAGGCAGACAATGTGTCTCGCGGCCAGCCGTAATTCCGGAAAAATGAAAAACCATCCAAGCAGTGTTTCAAGCTGGCCAGCGTGATCTGTTCGTGATCGCCCGAAATGGTATTTGCCAGTGCACCCGGGCCACGACTGACTTCGTAACCAATTCGTAGGCAAGAATGAACAGGAGCCGCTGAACGGCAGTCCGTTTTATCGTCTCGTTCCTATTGCCTGCCTTGCGCGGGCGATGAAGATTCGTGACCCGGCACGGTAAAGATCGTGTGTCGGCCTTTCCTGTACACGTGCGAGTCAGTCTGCACAGCGCCTTCCATGCAACTCCAAATGCAGCTGAACGAGCCAGGCACAACGACAGTCATCCGGGACGTAGACCGCGTGGTCGGCTTCATTTTCCGGCCCGACCTTCCTCGCACGAACTGCGGCATCGAAAGCGCGTCTGGCGCCCCATCTGAACATCGCCATGATGACCAGAGTGACGGCAGCAGTGCATGCCTGCCACCACCAGTCCGGCATACCGTCACCAAGGAGGTCAGATATCGCCGCAAATCCGAAGCACGGGACCATGGCAATACTTGTCGATATCGAGAGAAGCGCAACATTCGCACGTATCGTCGTCAGGGTGCTGCCTTTCATGGATTGAAGCTTTAGGGAGTAGTTGACGCGCATTGTTGCCAGGAATCGCTTACCGGATACTTACCGATCAGTCAACGTAAGTGGCCTCCTTTGGTAACTTCGACAGGCGGTGGGATGCCCGTTGTCCGCAGGCGTATTCGAGCTTCCATCGCATCATTCCAGCGCGCCTCTTGTTTGGACGACCGGACCGGCGTGAGCGAATACTCGTCAAGCATCACTTGAGCAAGTTGCGACGCCGAGCCAAGCAGATCAGCGCGGCAACCGGTGAAGCATTTTTCCTGCTCTCGATGTCGGCCACTGCCCAATGCGGTCGGCAGAAACTGGCTCGACTCGGACGGTTGCCCTGGTCACCCGCCATAACAGCCTCGAATGTGCCGAATGCCACGCGGTCATCTCCGCACCACTCGTCTAGTGCTGAGCGCCAGCAACGATGCCTGAAAGCAGCGAAAATGCGATTGCCAAAAAGGCGGGGAAAAAACGCAATCTTGAAACCGTTCGAATCCGCGTTTTACCTGGCGCCGTTACCCCGCACCGTTACGCCGGTTTCCAGCGGAATTCGCTCATAACCAAACGGTGAATCGGGTCCCAATCGAAAGAGAGCGCACTGTCAACCGCCAGTCATGCGCCAGCGCAATTTCCTTGCATATTGCCAGCCCCAAACCAGCGCCATCATGACTTGCATCGGGGGCACGCCAAAACCGCTCGAACAGAAACGGAAGATAGTCCACCCGTATGCCTGGACCCTCATCACATATCTCGATCGATACCCCGTTGATCGTTACCAACACAGTGCCATTGGCTGGCGACGCATTGATCGCATTTTCGACAACGTTCTTGATGAGGATAAACAACGCGCTTTTGTCGGCGCGGATTGTCGGTAGCGAGTCAAACTCCTCGATACGCAGCCTCACCTGCTTGCCATCAGCCTTGCGGGCCAGGTACGCGACGACATCCTGCGCAACATTGGCCGTGCTAACTTCGGCGAATTCGAAATTCTGTGTCTCGCTGACTTCGGCAAGATGCAAAAGTTGTCGAACCTGCCGCGACATCAGGTCGATCTCGCGGAATAAAAGCTCCTTTTGCCTGATCTCCGGCTGCAGCTCGATCTGGCCGCGGATCAATGTCAGCGGCGTTTGGAGCTCATGCGCCGCCGCTGCAAGAAATTGCTGCTGGACCTTGAAGCCGTTCTCCAGTCGGTCAAGCGCCTTGTTAAATGCGTTGATCAACGGCTTGATCTCGGTCGGAATGCCATTGGCCGAAAGGCGAGTTTTCAGATTTTGAGGCGCTATCTGCGCCGCCGCTTCAGATACATCCCGCAGAGGTTTGAGCACCCGGCCGATGGTAAGGGGCAGTGTCAGGCCAAAAATCACGACCGCAACGAAGAAAATGACCCTGACCGTGGCTGGAATCGGCCTGACCTTTGAACTGACCAGCGTTTCGATGAAACGTGTGCTGGTTGCGGTCTGAACATAGAACACAGATTGTCCCCGCAGCACCTCCTGCGTGGCGACGGAGAACCGCCTTCCATTGATATCCAGGTGGACTGTTTTGCCGACGGCTCGAGAAAGGTCATCGGTCAGCCAGGGGCCATCCTTTTCTGCTCCTGTTGAGGCCAGCTGGACGTGACCCTGGCCGTCCAGCACACGGTATTTGAGCTCGGTAGGCACGACCTCAAACAGCCACGCTTCATTGTCAGGAAGGTCTACAGAACGGGGATGGCCCGCTTTATCGAATCTAATTCCATTCATTACCCTATGGACGTTCTCCGCCATCTCGTGTCGGCCCAGCGTTTGCTCCGGATAGTGATCGAACACATAGATAACCACGCCAGCGAGCGCAGTCAAGCTGAGTGCAAGTGCGACTATCGTCGTTACCCACAGCCGCGCTGACAGACTGCGGATCCAGTGATTGAGCATGAAGCCCCCAATTTAGAACGGCTATGCAATGCCGCGAGACGGATTGCAGACTGAATGTTTACATCGTGGGTTCGAGGGCGATGTGACGCAGTCAACCTTTCGGTTCACGTGTGCGCGCTTGCCGCTGGCGTCCGGATGGAAAACATAACCCCCTTCGCGTATCACTCTTGCGAACGCAAGTCAGCGCACCGGTTCTCGTGAGGCCGCGACCAGCGCGAAGCTGACATCGTCGATGTTTCCAGTCCGCACCAAAGCGTCAATGACGGCCAGCGGCCGGCGTCACCCGGAGATTTTCTCGAGGGCAAATCCCGCACCGCGATGGTTCACCAGCCGTGTCCTTGCATTGATCGAGGCAAGCTTCTTGCGCAACCGGTGCACGGTCACTTCCAGCGCATTTGGTGTTACTGCATCGCCCAGGCCCCATGCGGCATGCTCCAGTGCCGAGTGCCGAACCGTTCGCCCGGCAGCGTCGATCAGACAAAGCATGATCTGCAGTTCGGCGGGCGCGAGCGTGACCGACAGATCACCGCAGGACATCTCGCGTTGCCGCGGATCCACTGTAACGTCCGCGAATGACGCGTCAAGCGCTCTCAGCACCACTGGCCGGCGCATGAGGGTACGCACCCGCGCAACCAGCTCGCTCATAGCGAATGGTTTGGTCACGTAGTCGTCCGCGCCACTCTCAAGACCGTCCACCCGATCGTGCAAGGCATCGCGCGCGGTCAGTATCAGGCATGGCGTCATCTGACCTGCAGCACGCAGTGCACTCAGGAAGGACAGTCCGTCGCCGTCCGGTAGGCCTCGATCGAGAATCATCACCGAGTAGTCGGCCTTGCGCAGGCCAAAGGTCGCCTCGGAGATGTTGCGAAACTGGTCGACCTCGATTCCCACGCCGGCAAGGGCCTGTCTCACCATATCGGCAAGACGTTCGGAGTCTTCAACGATTGCAACTCGCGACATGAAATGAACTCACTTGAACTGATTGTTCGGCCGAATCTGGTTTCCGGGGTGAATCACTTACTACTCGCGGAGATGACGCTGCCAACTGACGATGCAGCGGCGCCCAGAAAATCTGGGCTGTTGTTGCATTGACCAGGCGTTGAAGCGAGCGTTCAATGACACAAGCCCCGTGATTCGCACTGGTCGCCTTAGGGCAGCAACAGCAGATTTTCCGTATCGGCGTGGCTAGTGGCCACTTCTGCTTCCCCCGCCGCCCGGGAGAGAGTGCAGCCAAAGAGCAACATTTGTCGAACAGGCAAAGGTTTCGCTCACGGAACGTCAGTGTCCAAGGCGGGAGTGACTCTACAGCAACACGACTTACCGGTTCCTTACCGGTTCGAAAATGGTTGCCAACGATGCGTTATCGTGGCGGCTCAGTTGCTGTGTCGCCTGGATGAATGACGTGTCGATCCGTGACTGACAAGTGGAAGTCGCGCAGTGAGAAGAAGATGCCTGTGTTTTTCAGCATCCCCGTGGCCTTGAACGTGCATCTCAGACCCGAGCGCTGACGTCGCCGTCTTTGACCGTTCAATGACGACCAGGCCAAATGTAGAGGGCGACGGTCCCGCGTAATCCGCTCCGGCGAACGGCCGACACCCGGCGCTCCCGGAAGAGAAATGTGTTGGAAACGATGAAGGTTCCTGGCTTGAGAGCCTTGTCGAGAAAATCGCCCAGCTTCGCCATCACGCTCGGCATTAGATAACAGACGATTGCATCGGACTTGTCGAGATCGCTATGAAAGAAATTCCCCCATTTCAGCGACACGTTAGGCAAGTGGTGTGTTCTCAGGCGCGATACGAGATAAGGGAATAACGATATCTCCATGCCCTGAACGGACGCCTCGGGGAATGCTCGCGCCAACGCAATGACGGGCGCGCCCCACCCGCTTCCAAGATCGACGATCAACGCGTGCTTTGGCAGCCGCGCATGCTTGAGCAATGCGACAATGTCGTCCACTTCCGGTCTCCTTGATGAAAGCGTCGGCACGCCTGTCAACGCGGTGGAAATCAAAAGGGATGCACCGACGAGCAGGGTCAGGAAAACGGCAAAATATGGAATGAATGAGGCCGCCACGATATTGACTCAGCTGCGAGGCGGGATGTGAGGCAACAACAGGTACGATGCATGTTTGCTACCTGTCACGACAGTGTCCGTTCCACCGTATAGTGCGGGATCGCGATTGGGATGAGCGGCGAAGAACAGCCCGGAATGGCTGTAGTCCGGAAGATCGTAGTCTTTCGCGTGCACGGTGGACGCACCGGGCCCATAGCCGAAGTCCTTCCCCTGGATCGTCAGGGCCACGCGGTACCCCTTGGGAATTACGATGCTCGTCGGCTCCGTGAACTCCACGTCGACCGGATACAATTGGCCAGGAGTCATCGGCGCGGCAGCAAGGTGCGGATGAACCGGCTGCCAGGCAGTGGATTTCGCCAAGTCTACAGCACGGTGCGAGACCCGCAGATAGCCAAGATCGAGCGGTACGTTCGGATCGCTGTTTCCCATGAAAGTGACATCACGGCCGTCGGGATCGAGGAGCCGAACTGCCGCAAAAATGTCCATATCTGCCGTTGAGGAACTGACCCACAGCCGCAAAGCGATTGGACCAGTGAACTCCGTTTCGTTCGTAAATGGCGCGGTCGTAAATGTCAGCCCTTCACGTAACGCCGGCCAGGATTTCGCAGCTGGCGCCGCGGCTTCGAGCGCCGGATCCATCGACCCGCTCGCTGCGTCCAGGTAGTAGGGCTCCCAGTTCGTATCAGGCAATGGCCACGCCTTCTCGTTTCGCCATGTCGTGCCGTCTGGGCGCCTGACCTGCACGGCGACACGCGGCTCCTGGTCCCAGCCGTTGTCGATGCCTTTCAGGAAATGATCGAAGAAGCGCTTTTGCAGCGCCAGCGCCTCGTCCGAATAGAAGGGCGTCAAGTGGTCGCCGGTCTGGATGCGCAGCCACTTCTGCTTGCTGTCCGCCGCAAGATAACCTCGAGTGCTCCAGTCGGTCCAGTTGGCGACGTCGAGCAACGGCACCGTGATGCGGCGCCCGTCCGGTGTGCGCTCGTGATACCAGGCGTCGTCGAACGGATGTCTGGCGAAGGCTCCGACGGGATCGATGCGGTTGTCCTTCAGACGCTCCTGCGAAAGCGATAAGCCGGTGTCCTTGCCTCCCCTGATGGAATCGACCAGCGGTGTCCCGGCATTACCGTTCTGGTTAGGCACGACCTGATGTTCCCACCAGAACTCCCACGCCACGTTGAGAATCCCGCCGTAGTAAGCGATCTCGCGATATTGATCGAAGGCGCCTTCCCAGGGGAGGATCGCGGCGAGGCCTTCGGGCTTTAGAGCGGCGACCTGATACTGGTTGATTGCCTGGTACGATGTACCGAGCAGACCGACCTTGCCTGTGCTCCATGGCTGATGCGCGGCCCAGGTAATCAGTGTCGCGTAGTCTCGCGTTTCGCGCGGCGAAAAAGGATCGAGAACACCTGGCGATGCGCCGGCGCCCCGCACGTCGGCGTGGATAACGACATAGCCATTCGGAATCCAGCGCTCCGGATCGGGAGCCTCGAACCGGATATATCGGCAAGACGACTTTTTGCACAGGTCCGGATACTTCGCGATGAGCTTGGTCCACGACGTCTTGTACGCGGGCGCATCGGCCATGCTGGTGTCTTTGCCATAAGGGCCCATCAGCATCAGCACCGGATAACGACCGGGCTTGTCCGGACGATAGATGTTGATGCTCAGCTTTGCGCCATCGTTCATGGCCACAGGGACGTCATGCTCGAAGAGCATCCCCGGCACGCCGCTGTCGACACGCTCAGCCTGTGCCGACTGCGCGAACGCGATGAAAAGAGCCGCGGCTAGCGGCGCCACTCTGGTCAAACGCATCGGAACTACTCCTGGTTGTTGTGGAGCCCGTTTCGGCGGCCCGTCGTTTGCACCTACACGGCAATCAAGGGTTGGTGCCTCCATGCTGTGTCCGGAGCACGAGAGACGTTAACGACGTACGTCGCGCAAGAAAGCCATAAGGTCTGTCATCAACTGCGGATGGCGCGGCTCCCAGCCCAGTCGCTCCCGTGTGGCCTGACTGGAAACCGGGTTATCTGCGCTGACGAAGGGCGCAAGCCAACCAAAATGCTTCGCAGCATCTTCAGTTGGCAAAGGCATGACCTGGATGTCAAGATGGCGCCCAATTACCTCGGCGATGTTACGGAACGGGATGCCCTCCTCGGCCACAGCGTGATAGCGGGCCCCCGCCTCGCCGCTTTCGAGCGCGAGCCGGAATAGCAGCGAGGCGTCGAGCCGGTGCACGGCAGCCCATCTGTTGCCTCCATCCCCTGGATAGGCGGAAATCCGCTTCTTCCGTGCGATCTCGATCAACCGCGTGACGAGCCCGAGCCTGGTCTCGTCATGCACCGACGGCGGCAACCGAACGACCGTGGCGCTCACGCCGGTCCGGACGAGATCCAATGCCGCTTTTTCGGATTGCGCCCTGCGCCCGCCCACCGCACCGGCATCGGCGGAGTCAGTTTCAAGTGCCCGACGCCCCTGTGCCATCGCCATCGTCGGAAACGCGATGACTAGCGAGCCTTTTCTTGCTTCCAGTGCGTCACCGAATGTTTCGATGGCGCGCCGCTCTGCTCCCACGGCCGCAGTCGTGAATCGCTCGACGATATTCGTTGGGCGACCGCCGAACACGATGCGCGCACGAATACCGAGGCTGGCTTGCGATAGCGCGTGAAAGAAGGCGGTGTGAATGACGCCATCCGCAGTTGCCGCAGCCTGGCGCAGGACGTGGAGGTCCTCGATCGTCCCGCGGCAAGCTCGAGCCCCCAAGGCTTCCAGCGAAGCGGCGGCCTTCGCCGAGCGTACAAGTCCGGTAACGTCGTGGCCGGCGGCGACAAGACTGCGAACGGTAGCAGAGCCTATGAAGCCTGTGGCTCCCGTGATAAAAACCCGCATTCCGGGCTCCTTCGGTGTAAATTCAGTGGGAGGACGCGGCCGATCCGATGCCGAAATAATCGGATTGCGTCAGATTGGCGAGGAGGCCAGCTTGCTCAGGCGTCCAGCCCAAAAGCGCCCGCGTGCAATCACTTGTAGCAGGCGCGTCAATTGCCACGAATGGTGCAAACCATCCGAAATGCGCGGCGGCCTCCCCCGCAGAGGGTGAAACCAGCGGTAAGCCCAGGCTACGGCACCGACGAGTGACCGTGCACCGACGGCGGCGAGCTTCTCGACGCCCCATGCTGAGCGAACCAAACCGATGACCTGATGCCCACATTGAATCAGTTCCCGGACGACGGCGGAGCCAACCCAACCGGTCGCCTCAGTAACAAATACTCGCATCGCAAACCTCCTCTTTCGTTTCCGGGACAGGCTACGGCATTGAACCCGGACGATCTATGTTCTAAAGTACCGAATTAGCATTCAATCGTTCAGAATTTGTCTATGACGGACCCGTTATCGGATGTACTGTCGTTGCTGAAGCTGCGCAGCTATGTGTCCGGCGGCTTCGATGCGAGCGGCGATTGGGCCGTGCGATTCGGTCCACACGACGGCATCAAGTTTCACGCTGTTCTTTCGGGCCAGTGCTGGGTCCTCGTAGATGGCGAACCTGAGCCCGTGAAAGTCATTGCGGGGGAGTGCTTCATACTTGCGAGAGGGAGGCCCTTTCGAATCGCAAGCGACATGGCTGTAGAAGCAATCGATTTCCGCACGCTCCTACCGAACGTGCAGGACGGTCGTATCGTGACCTACAACGAGGGCGGCGAGTTTCTGAGCATTGGTGGCTATTTCACGCTGGCCGATGGCCAGGCAGATCTCCTGTTGAACATGCTCCCGCTTATCATCCATGTCCGGGACGAGCCGGGCCTCTCCACGTTGCGATGGTGTGTTGAGCGCATGAGGCAGGAATTGCGCGAGCGGCAACCGGGGGGAGGCATTATTGCTCAGCAGTTGGCCACAATGGTGCTGGTGCAGGCGTTGCGGCTGCAGCTTTCCAACGCGCGGAGCGATGGAGTCGGCTGGCTTTTCGCTCTCGCCGACAAGCGCATGCGCGCGGTGATCAATGCAATGCACGAGGCACCGGGCACCAAATGGACCCTGCAGACCCTGGCCGGCCAAGCGGCCATGTCACGCACCGCTTTCGCGCTCAAGTTCAAGGAACTCGTAGGGCTCTCGCCGATGGACTATCTGACGCGCTGGCGAATGACGCTCGCCGCGGACAAGCTGAGGCATTCCCGTGACTCCGTTGCCGAAATTGCGCGGGCGCTGGGGTATGAATCAGAGAATTCATTCAGCACAGCGTTCAAGCGGGTCATGAATTGCTCGCCTCGCCAATATGGGCGCAGGGAAAGCACAGGCAACGTATCGGCGAAACAGAACGAGACAGGAACGCGGGTTTTATGAGTTCCGCCGCTATTGACTGAAGCCAAGCGAAATCTGCTGCGGACCACGTGGAGCGGTAGTCCGAGATTTACCCGTGAAAACGGACACCTAACCTTTTATCGGGAGGTGTCGAAATGGGCAGGCAATGTACCCATACCCAGGGAGAGAGCATTGACAATCGCAGCATAGGCAATGTCTATCGATTTCGGATCGTCGTGCGTTCCGCACTCGACCGTCACGCCGAACCCTCCAACTGCGCCATGTACTCGGTCGTTCCACGGCCCTCTGAGACAGGGCCGCGCGGATATCCGTGACGTGCACGCACCTCGAGAAAGCGCGCGTAAATCTCCAGCCAGCCGTGAATGACGATTGACGGCCCCAAAACTGCCGCGAACGAACCCTCTGCCTCCGCATGGTGGAACGGTTCCAACATGCCATCGTTGTTCTGTGGCCCAAGAAAGATAAACGGCTCGCCCTTGCTGCGAAACGAGTGGAGGTCGAGCAGGATGTCATGCTCCCGCATCAGCGAGGACAAGTGGTTGCCGATGTGGTCCTCATAGTCCATAGGAGCGCTCTTCTCGCGTAGATCGCGATTCAGGTTGCGCTGACCTCCCCGTGTCCGCTGTCGAAATGCCTTCGGGTTGGCAACGGGAACGAACGTCACGCTGCCACGCCGGATGGCGAGCCGGCCACTGCGGCAATCCGCAAGCGCCGATAGCCCCAAATATTCTGTTTGACAAACACTCTTACGATATATATCTTAAAACATGTTTTAAGACACTCACCAGACAAGGAGGCCCTATGCGCCACCATTCGCACTTTGGTCAGAATGGCCGTCACGGCCATCCCGCGCGCGATCCGCGCGACTTCTTCGGCGGCCGCCACCCAGCCATGCAGGCGCTTCACGCGCTGCGCCACGCAATGGGCCGCCATCGCGGCGGCGAAGGTCCCGGCGACTTTGGCGACCGCTTCGGCGACGGTTTCGGCCGCGGCTTCGGCGGTTTCGGCGACGGCGACGGTTTTGGTCGGGGCCGCAAGTTCACGTCCGAAGACCTGCAACTCATGCTGCTCGTGCTGCTCGCCGAGCGCCCGAGCCACGGCTACGAACTCATCAAGGCGCTCGACGCACGTTCGAACGGCTTCTACAGCCCGAGCCCCGGCATGGTCTATCCAGCCCTCACGTACCTCGAGGAACTGGGCTATGTAAGCGTGACGCTCGAAGGCAACCGCAAGCGCTACGAGCTTTCGCCCGAAGGCCGCACGTACCTCGAGGCCAACCGCGAACGCGCGGACCTGATCCTCGCGAAGCTCACGCACTTCGGCCGCAAGATGGAAGTCATGCGCCGCGCCATGGCCGGCGAAGATCCGGCCGAAGGCAGCGCCTGGGTGCGCGAGTTGATCGAGGCGCGCCGCGCGCTCAAGCGCGCGCTGCTGCGTCGCACCGACGCCGCGCCGGAGGAACAGCGCCGCATCGCAGCGATTCTTGCGCGCGCCACCCAGGAAATCGAAACCGGCAGCGACAACAGCGACATTTGACAACCCGCTTCCACGCCGCGCCACCCCAACATCATCGGAGCCATACATGCAGAACCCGTCCCAACTCGAAGTCGTCCGTGTGCGTCACCCGCTGAAGTTCCGACTGTTGCGCGTGGCGCGCGTCACGGCGCTCTCGCCCTCGCTCGTCCGCGTGACGCTCACGGGTGATCTGAGCGACTTCGTCTCGGCGTCGTTCGACGATCACATCAAGGTATTCTTTCCCGCCGCCGGTGAAGAAAAGCCAGTACTGCCAACTTTTGGCCCTGACGGCATCGTGTTCCCCGAAGGCGTCGAGCGCCCTGCCGCGCGCGATTACACGCCGCGCCGCTTCGATACGCAAACCAACGAACTCGATCTGGAATTCGCGCTGCACGAAGCCGGCCCGGCAACGGCATGGGCGGCACAGGCGCAGGCCGGCCAGTATCTCGGCGTGGGCGGCCCGCGCGGCTCCATGGTGATTCCCACGGGCTTCGACTGGCATCTGCTGATCGGCGACGAAACGGCGCTGCCCGCCATTCAGCGGCGCCTAACGGAGCTGCCGGCCGGCGCGCGTGTAGCCGTGGTCGTCGAAGTGGCGAATCGCGCGGCCCGCATCGAGCTGCCCACCGAAGCCGATCTTTACGCCACGTGGTGCTATCGCGACGAAAGCGAGTCGGAGCACCCGCTCGTGGACGGCGTGTCCGAAGTGTGGCTGCCGCCGGGCGAGGGCTACGTCTGGGCTGCCGGCGAAGCCTCGGCGATCCGCGCAGTGCGCGCGCATCTGTGCAACGAACGCGGCGTCGACAAGAAGCGCATTCGCGCTTGCGCCTACTGGCGCCGCGGCGCGCAGGGGGCCCACGAAACGATCGACGACTGATCGATCTCGCTGGCGCGGCAATACTGCCGCGCCTTTTTACGTTCAGGCTCGAAGCCAATACATGACCACTTCTCTCACATCGCTGCGCGAACGCACCCTGCTCTGGCTGCTGGCGCTCACGCAGTTCACCGTCATCATGGATTTCATGGTGATGATGCCGCTCGGACCGCAGATCATGCGCGCGTTCGCGATCACGCCCGCGGCGTTCGCGACGGCCGTTTCCGCGTATTCGCTCTGTTCGGGTCTATCCGGACTCCTTGCTGCGACGTATATCGACCGCTTCGATCGCCGCCGCCTGCTGCAAGCGACTTACGCGCTTTTCGCGCTTTCCAATCTCGCCTGCGCGCTCGCCACGAACTTTCATCTGCTGCTCGCCGCGCGTGCGTTCGCGGGTCTCACCGGCGGCGTGCTCGGCTCGATCGTGATGGCGATCGTGAGCGACGTGATTCCCGCGGCGCGGCCACGGGCATCATCATGACGGCATTCTCCATCGCCGCGATCGCGGGCGTGCCGGCCGGCGTGCTGCTCGGCGCGCATTACGGCTGGAGCGCGCCGTTCATGCTGCTCGTCGTGCTCTCGGTTGCGATCTGGCTCGCGGGCTCGCGCGTCGTGCCCTCGCTCACCGAGCACCTCGGCCAGCGCACGCCGCTCGCGCAAGTGCTGCCGAACCTCTGGCGACTGCTCACGCTGCCGCGTCACCTGAAGGCCTTTGCACTGACCTTCACGATGATGGCCGGCCATATGCTCGTGATCCCGTTCATCGCGCCGATGCTCGTCGGCAATCACGGCATCGCGCCGCAGCAGCTTTCGTGGCTCTATATGGCGGGCGGCGCGGCGACGTTCGTGACCTCGCGCGCGGTGGGCCGTCTCGCGGACCGCTACGGCAAGCGCCGCGTGTTCCGCGTGATGGCGCTCGTTTCGCTCGTGCCGGTGCTGTTCGTCACGCATCTGCCCACGCTGCCTTTCCTCGCACTCGTGGCGTTCTTCGCCCTGTTCATGATCTCGATGTCGGGCCGCATGGTGCCGATGCAGGCATTGCTCACGACGATTCCCGAGCCCGCGCGGCGCGGCGCCTTCCTGAGCGCCAACAGCGCGGTGCAGGCGCTCGGCACCGGCATCGGCGCGTGGCTGGGCGGCCAGTGGCTCACGAATGGCGCGCACGGCGCGATCATCGGCTTCGGGCAGAACGGCTGGATCGCCGCAGCGCTCACGTGCGTGGCGGTGTTGTGGGTTTCGCGGGTGCGTGGGGCGTCGGAAGACGTGTCGAATGACGTCGCCGCAACTGTGAGCGCAGCACCGGCGGCTGCGGCTGCGAAATTCTGAGCCACAAAAGAAAACCGGTTCGCAGCCGTGGCGCGCCTCATGAACGCGTCACGCACCGCGAACCGGTCGTGCTTCAGGTAGAAAGCGGATGAAACCGCGGGCCTTGGGTAGCTTGCCCGCGTGCAGCGCGGGACCCGACCGGCCGATCGGGTGCCCGCGCTGCGTCACTCCGCGAGGGAGCGAGCCAACGATGCTTAGAAGCGGTGACGCAGACCCACCGTTGCGGCGACCTGGTTCTGCGAGGTCGACGGCGACAGCGTGTTGATCATCGCAACGTTCGCGCCAGCGTCGCCGAGTTCGCCCGAAGCGTGCTGATACACGGCGCCGGCGTAGACGTCGGTGCGCTTCGACAGCGAGTAGTCAGCCGTCAGCGAAACGGTGTGCCACTTCGGATCGCCCGAACCGTTCGAACCCGTGACCTTGCCGTCCGTGAACGTGTACGACGCGTTCAGGGCGAGAGCCGGCGTGAGTGCATAGGCGCCGTTCAACTCGAAGTTGTCGAGGTGCAGGTTCGTGCCCGTGGGGATCGAGAACGTCGTGCCGCCCTGACCGCCGGCGATCAGGTTCTGGTACTGCGTGTGCGTCCACACGAAGCCAACCGTTGCCGGGCCGTAGTTGTAGTTCGCGCCTGCGCCGAACGTGCGTTGCGTTTGAGCCGACAGGTTGAAGTTGTTGCCGTTCGATGCCGAGCTCGCGCCGTTCGTGTTACCGGTGCGCGTGTTGTTGATCTGCAGGTAGGCAGCCGAGAAGTTCAGCGGGCCGTTGCCGTACGATGCGCCTGCGCTCCATGCGCGGTTGTTCGCGAACTGGCCGGCGTCGTTGCTGAAGCCATACAGGCCGCCGAACTTGAAGCCCTGGTAGTTGACGCTCTGGTACTTGACCGAGTTCTTGATCGAGAACGAGTGGTCGAGGTTGTCGTTGTCGAACGGGTGAGCCGCGAGGTTGTTGCCGTAGCCGCTGCCGGTTGCCGAAAGCGGTGCCAGGTAGTCGACCATCGAGTCATACTGGCGGCCGAGCGTCAGCGTACCGAAGCGGTCGCTCTGCAGACCGACGAACGCCTGGCGGTTGAACATCGTGCCGCTCTCGGTGTCCTTGCCGTTGTTCAGGTTGAAGCCGTTTTCCAACGTGAAGATCGCATGCAGACCGCCGCCCAGGTCTTCGCTGCCCTTCAGGCCGAAGTACGTGTCGCCGACGGTGCCGCTACCCTGGTTCCATGCGGCGTGGCCGCCTGCATTGTTCGCGTAGACGATACCCGCATCCAGTGCGCCGTAGAGAGTAACGCTGCTTTGTGCGTGAGCGGAGGCTGCGAATGCGCCGAGGACGCCCGCGATAATCAAAGTATTCTTCATGACTTTCCTTATGACATTCAGACCGCGCTGACGCGGCTCCGGGTATTGGAGCCACACCGGCAATCCCGGGCGAAGTCTACGTGTCAAAGGCTTTAAATCGTCTTGGCAAACGCTGTAACAGTTATTTGCTAAATCTGGAAATATCGGAATAATAATCCGTAAGTCATTGTGGCGAATGGGAAATACGGAGTAATGCGCAGATCGGCCGGGATAGGCCGTGTGGCAAGGACGCGACGCCCGCTTCAGCGCGGAAATTCGATTATTGTGAAAAGTGGATTAATTGCAGGCGATTTCGCGAGATTAAAATCTTCGCGGCCGATGAAACTTTATGAGCACGATCATAGTCTTATCGCGCGCGTGCATTATTGCTATATACAGCGATTATTATTGCGCGAAATCGCGATTATCAAACCGATGATTTTCGGCGTCCTTTGAGGCGCTCGTGGGCGCCCCTCACGCGGCACGCGCGCGGGCGCGAGCGCGCGCATCCGTTAAAATCCCGGAACGCGCGCGCACCGCGAGCGCACCACCCGCATCGACGCCACTTCTACCGAACGGCCGCGTCGCCCTCACCCGTCCGGCGCGAGACCCCGTCATGACAAACAAAGCCACTCCTACGCAAGCCCAGCCCTTCAGCGAGCTGCCGCTCGCACCCGCCACACTCGAGAACCTCACGCGCCTCGGCTACGTCGACATGACGCCGATCCAGGCCGCGAGCCTGCCCATCGCCTTCGCAGGCCACGACCTGATCGCCCAGGCCAAGACCGGCAGCGGCAAAACGGCGGCGTTCTCGCTCGCGCTGCTCTCGCGCCTCGACCCGCGACGTCAGGATGTGCAGGCCATGATCCTCTGCCCCACGCGCGAACTGGCCGACCAGGTCACGCAGGAAATCCGCCGTCTCGCACGCGCGGAAGAGAACATCAAGGTGCTGACGCTGTGCGGCGGCACGCCCATGCGCCCGCAGGCGGCGAGCCTCGAACACGGCGCGCATATCGTCGTGGGCACGCCGGGCCGCATCATGGATCATCTGGAGCGCGGCAACCTCGCGCTCGGCGCGCTCAATACGCTCGTGCTCGACGAAGCCGACCGCATGCTCGACATGGGCTTTTTCGACGACATCGCCACCGTGGCGCGCCAATGCCCCAAGGAGCGCCAGACGCTGCTCTTCTCGGCGACCTACCCCGAAGGCATTACGAAGCTGAGCCAGCAATTCCTTCGGAACCCGAAGGAAGTCAAGCTCGAAGAGCATCACGACGACAGCAAGATCCGCCAGCGCTTCTATGAAGTCACGGAAGACGAGCGTCTGCACGCCGTGGGCATGCTGCTCAACCACTACCGCCCCGTGAGCACGCTCGCGTTCTGCAACACCAAGCAGCAATGCCGCGACCTGCTCGACGTGCTGCGCGCGCAGGGCTTTCACGCGCTCGCGCTGCATGGCGAGCTCGACCAGCGCGAGCGCGACCAGGTGCTGATCCAGTTCGCCAATCGCAGCTGCTCGGTGCTCGTGGCGACCGACGTGGCCGCGCGCGGCCTCGACATTGCTCAACTCGAAGCCGTGATCAACGTGGACGTCACGCCCGACCCGGAGGTGTACGTGCACCGTATCGGCCGCACGGGCCGCGCCGACCAGGACGGCTGGGCGCTCAGCCTCGCAAGCATGGACGAGATGGGCCGCGTGGGCGGCATCGAGCAGGCGCTCAAGCGCGAAGTCGAGTGGAGCCCGCTCGCAGAACTGAAGCCCGCCAGCAACGAGCCGCTGTTGCCGCCGATGGAAACGCTGCAGATCCTCGGCGGCCGCAAGGAAAAGATCCGCCCCGGCGACGTGCTGGGCGCGCTCACCGGCGAAGCCGGCTTCAGCGGCTCGCAGATCGGCAAGATCAACGTGACAGACTTTTCGACCTACGTGGCCGTGGAGCGCAGCATCGCGCGCGACGCGCTGCGCAAGCTCAACGCGGGCAAGGTCAAGGGCAAGAAGGTCAAAGCCCGTATGATGGACGAATGAACTGACGAATCATCCGCGCCGGGTGCGCACGCTGCTTGCGCACCCCCGCTGCACCGCGCCTCAGTTGCCCGGCGTTCAACCGGATCAGGAAAGCCATGAAACAACCGCTCAGAATCGATTTCGTCTCCGACATCGCGTGCCCGTGGTGCGCAATCGGCCTCTCTTCGCTGAACCTCGCGCTCGAACGGCTGCGCGACACCGTCGATGCACAGATCGTCGTGCACCCCTTCGAACTCAATCCGCAGATGGGCCCGGGCGGCGAATCCGTGCTCGAGTATCTCGGCAAGAAGTACGGCCGAACGCCCGAGCAGATCGCCGAGACGCAGGACATGATCCGCGAGCGCGGCGCGAGCGTCGGCTTCACGTTCGGGCCGCGCGAGCGCATCTACAACACCTTCGACGCGCATCGTCTGCTGCACTGGGCCGGCATCGAAGGCAAGCAGCTGCCGCTCAAGCTCGCGCTGCTGCGCGCGTATCACGGCGAGGGCAAGGACACGAGCGACCACGCGGTGCTCGTCGCGGCGGCGCAGTCCGTGGGGCTCGACGCAGATAAAGCGCGTGCAGTCCTGGAAAGCGGCCAGTATGCCGACGAGGTGCATGCAGAAGAGCACGAATACCAGGCGGCCGGTGTCCAGTCCGTGCCGGCGATCGTCTTCAACCAGCAGTATCTGGTCAGCGGCGGCCAGCCCGTCGAAACCTTCGAGCAGGCGATCCAGCAGATCCTGGCCGAGAGCGCCAAGGCCTGAACCGCTCAGGCGCCTGAAGCCCCCGTGTGGCGCGGCCTCGCGCCCGCGGGCGCCGCGCTTTCACGGCCCGCTGCGCCATCACATTCAGACGCCCGGCAGACGGCCGATGCCGGCCGATGCCGGCCGCCCCCTCGCGGGCGTGTAAACTAGCGGGTTTTTTGCCCAGGTGGAAAAGTGCTAGCCCCGCAGCGCCTCGCGTTGAGCGGCCCGACGCTCGTTCGCTTACTTGCCCGCTTCGGCGACGCCGAAGTCCCCGAATCCCGGCAATCGATCTCGGACCATCTGAGCCAGTGGCTCTGCTGGACGGACGCGATCGCGCTTTCGACGGCGCTGAGCGTCCAGACGCCGGGCGGCGAGCCAGCCACGCGCATAGGCGCCAGCGCCGAACAAAGCCAGAGCGAGCGCGTGCGCGCGACGCTGAGAAAGGCCATCGTGGGCGAAGGCGCGCCTGCGCGGCGCGACGGACGACGCACGCAGGCCGCCAGCCAGCCTGCCGATGTGGAAGCCGATTTCGCGGATTTCCGCCAGCGCTACCTCGCCCTGCAGCAGGCGATGGAGACTGACATCGCCACGCTGCGCGCCCGTCTGCGCGCCACGCTGGCCGCCCGTGCGCCTGCGCTCGCGCGCCTCGCGACGGTGGACGCCGTGATGGAGCAGGCACTCGGCGCGCGCGAGCGCAGCCTGCTCGCCGGCGTGCCCGCGCTGCTCGGCGCGCATTTCGAGCGGCAGCGCGCAGCGGCCGCGTTGGAATCCGCCGGAGAAAGCGGCGCGCCTCAGGCCTGGCTCGCCGGCTTTCGCAAAGATATGCAGAGCGTGTTGCTCGCCGAACTTGAGATTCGGTTTCAACCGGTGGAGGGGCTGCTTGCCGCCCTTCGCACCAGCTAACCCAAACGCTATGTCCCGAGCTATGTCCCGTTTTCGCATTGAACCTGTTGTCTTCGTCGTCGGTCTCGCCGCCGTGTGCTGGATCGGCGCCGGCTACGCGGTCACGAACCCGCTTGCGAGCGCCGTCACGCTGCTGATCGGCGCGTGCTATGTCACGGGCGCCTGGGAGCTTTATCGCTTCCACCAGGCCACGACCACGCTCGCCCGGGCCATCGTGCAACTGAACACGCCGCCCGCGCGCCTCGCGGGCTGGCTCGACACGCTGCATCCGGGCCTGCGCAACGCCGTGCGCGCGCGCATCGAAGGCGAGCGCGTGGCCCTGCCGGGCCCGGCGCTCGCGCCCTACCTCACGGGCCTGCTCGTGCTGCTCGGCATGCTCGGCACGCTGCTCGGCATGGTCGTCACGCTCAAGGGCACGGGCGCGGCGCTGGAAAGCGCCACCGACCTCGACGCCATCCGCGCCTCGCTCGCCGCGCCGGTGAACGGCCTCGGCTTCGCGTTCGGCACCTCGATCGCCGGTGTGGCCACCTCCGCCATGCTCGGCCTGCTCTCCGCGCTTTGCCGCCGTGACCGCATCGAAGCCGCGCAACAGCTCGACGTGAAGATCGCGACGACGCTGCGCGCCTTCTCGCCGGCCCATCAGCGCGAAGCCTCGTTCAAGCTGCTGCAGCGCCAGGCCGACGCCATGCCAGCGCTGGTCGACAAGCTGGGCGCGCTGATGACGCTGATCGAACGCCAGGGCGCCGCGCAACACGAACAGCAGATCGCGACCCAACAGGCCTTCGCCGCGAACGCCGAAGGCGCCTGGAGCCGCCTCGCCGCTTCCGTGGGCCAGTCGCTCAAGTCGAGCGCCGCCGAAAGCGCACGCGCCGCGGGTGCGGCGCTGCAGCCCGTCGTCGAAGCGACTATGGCGAGCCTCGCGCGCGAATCGGCGTCGATGCAGGGCGCGCTCACGCAGGCCGTGCAGCAACAGCTCGAAGGGCTCGCGCGCGGCTTCGAGGCGTCGACGGCGAACGTGGCCGAGATCTGGAACCGCGCGCTCGCGCAGCACCGCGAGACCAACGAGGCGCTTGCCGCCGACCTGGGCGGCGCGCTGGAGCGCTTCAACGCAAGCTTCGAGCAACGCGCCTCGGGCCTGCTCGATGGCGTGTCGACGCGCTTCGAAAGTGCGTCCGGAACGATGTCGCAGGCATGGCAGGCGGCGCTCGAACAGCAAGAACGCGCCGGCGAGAAGCTCGCCGCAGGCAACCAGCAGGCGCTCGCGACGGCAGCGGCGGCGTTCGAGCAGCATTCGGCGTCGCTGCTGCGCGCGGTCGATGCATCCCATGCGGACCTGCAGACGAAGCTCGGCGCGCGCGACGAAGCGCGGCTCGCAAGCTGGGCCGAAGCGCTCGCGGCGATGGCCGCCACCTTGCGCACGGAGTGGGAAGCGACCAGCGCGGTTTCGGCGCAGCGTCAGCAGGAAATCTGCGCGATGCTCGCGCAAACCGCGAACGACATCGCCGCGCAAGCGCAGCAGCACGCCAGCAAGACGATCGCCGAAATCGATCGTTTGGTCGATGCCGCCTCGCAAGCGCCGAAGGCCGCAGCAAACCTGCACGCGGAAATTTCCGCGCGCGACGATCAGCGCATCGCAACATGGACCGCATCGCTCGCGGCGATGGCCGCCACGTTGCGCACGGAGTGGGAAGCGACGAGCGCCGCCACCGCGCAACGTCAGCAGGAAATCTGCGCCACGCTCGCACAGACCGCGAACGAAATCGCTACGCAATCGCAGCAGCAGGCGAGCAAGACGATTGCCGAGATCGATCGTCTCGTCGATGCCGCCGCCGACGCGCCGAAGGCCGCAGCGAATCTGCACGCGGAAATCTCCTCGCGCGACGAGCAACGCCTCGAAGCATGGAGCGCGTCGCTTGCCGCAATGTCGGCTGCATTGCGCACGCAATGGGAAGCCACGAGCGCGGCCACCGCGCAGCGCCAGCAGGAAATCTGCGCAACGCTCGCCCAGGCCGCCAGCGACATCACCACGCAATCGCAGGCCCATAACGCCAGCACGATCGCCGAAATCGGCAGCCTCGTGCAGGCCGCATCGGCCGCGCCGCAGGCGGCAGCCGAAGTCATCGCCGAGCTACGCCAGAAACTGTCGGACAGCATGGTCCGCGACACCGCGATGCTCGACGAACGCAACCGCCTGCTCGCCACGCTCGAAACGCTGCTCGACGCCGTGAACCGCGCCTCCACCGAGCAGCGCTCGGCGATCGACGCGCTCGTCTCCACGTCGTCGGATCTGCTCGAGCGCGTGGGTGGCCAGTTCAGCGCGAGCGTCGAAGCCGGGAGCGGCAAGCTCGGCGCGATCGCCGCGCAGGTCAGCGGCAGCGCCGTGGAAGTGGCGAGCCTCGGCGATGCGTTCGGCGCGGCCGTGAGCGTGTTCGGCGAATCGAACGACAAGCTCGTGGCGCATCTGGAGCGCATCGAGGCGGCGCTCGACAAATCGCTCGCGCGCAGCGACGACCAGCTCGCCTACTATGTGGCGCAAGCGCGTGAGGTCATCGACCTGAGCATGCTGTCGCAGAAGCAGATCGTCGAGAACCTGCAGCAGCTCGCGAGCCAGCGCGCCGCAGCCGGAGCGGACGCGGCATGAACGACGAAATCGACGGCGGCGCGGCCCCCGCTGCGCCGGTCTGGCCCGCGTTCGCCGACCTGATGTCGGTGCTGCTGGGCGCGTTCCTGCTGATCCTCGTCGGTGTGGTCGGCATGCAGCTCGAACTGTCGAGCCGGCTCGCGAACGAGGTGAAACAGCGCAAGGCCGAAACCGAGCGCCGCAAGACGCTCGAAGAGGCGCTCGCGGGCCCGCTCGCGGCGGGGCGCGTGACGCTCGTGAACGGACGCATCGGCATTAGCGGCAGCGTGCTGTTCGCGCTGAACTCGGACCAGTTGACGCCGCAAGGCCACGATCTGCTCAAGAGCCTCGCCGGGCCGCTCACGGCGTATCTGAAGAGCCGCGACGAAATCCTGATGGTGAGCGGATTCGCCGACGACCAGCAGGTGCACGCAGGCAACCGCCGCTTCGCCGACAACTGGGAGCTTTCGGCCGAACGCGCGCTGACGGTCACGCGCTCGTTCATCGACGCGGGCGTTCCCGCGTCGTCGGTGTTCGCGGCGGCGTTCGGCTCCGAGCAGCCGGTGAGCGCCAACACGGATGAAGCCGGCCGCGCGAAGAACCGCCGCGTGGAGATCGCGCCGGTGCCGAGGCCGACCGTCGGCGAGGGCAAGCATGCTCAATGATGCGGGCCTGGAGGTCGAACGAACCGCTGCGTCCGACGCCCGCGCGCTGCTCGACGCCTGGCGCGCCCGCGGGGCGGATCAGCTCGACCCGGTGCGCTTTCACTTCATCGAGGCGCTGGAACGCCGCGCCGCCGCACACGCGGGTGAAGCGCGCCGGCTCATCGACGCGCGACTCGCACAACTACTTAAAGCCTTTTCAGACGACCTCGCACGCGAGACATCGAAAATCACGCACCAGTTCGACGGCGATACGCCGAGAAGCGAGCTGGGCCGCCTCGTCGATTCACTCGCGCGTGCGGAACCCGCTCAACCGGCGACGCGCGTGCGGCACGAGCCGGACCCGGAACTGGTCGAATACTTTCGGCAAACGTGGTTGCGCGTGCGCTCCGAAAAGCAGTTGCGGCAGTCGCTGGACCAGGTGCCCAGAAACGCGGGGCCGCTCAATTCGAGCAGCCTCGTGCATCGCGCGCTCTCGCTGATGCGAGAAGTGTCGCCGGGCTATCTGCAGCAATTTCTCGCCTATGCCGATGCGCTTTCGTGGCTCGAGCAGCTGAATGCGAGTGTGGGAGTGGCGGCGCCGGTCAAGGAGGCGCCGCGAACAACGTCTGCGAAGAAAGGCTCGCGCAAGGGGCGTTAGCGCCCTCAGGCCGCCTTGCGCCGCTCCCGCACCGCCTGCGCCAGCCCATCGAGCACCGGCGCCGTCTGCGCCCAGCTGATGCACGCGTCGGTAATCGACACGCCGCGCTTGAGCGGCACGCCCGGCTTCTGGTCCTGGCGCCCCTCTTCCAGATGGCTCTCGATCATCACGCCGACGATGCGCTTGTCGCCGCCCGCCAGTTGCTCGCCGATATCGCGCGCCACGTCGATCTGGCGCTGATGCGCCTTGTTCGAGTTCGCGTGCGAGCAGTCGATCATGACCTGCTCGCGCAGCCCCGCCTTCGCAAGCGACGCGCAGCACGCCGCCACAGAAGCCGCATCGTAGTTCGGCCCGCTCTTGCCGCCGCGCAGGATCACGTGGCAGTCGTCGTTGCCGCGCGTTTCGAAGATTGCGGCCATGCCCATCTTCGTCATGCCCATGAACGCGTGGCTCGCGCGCGCCGCGACGATGGCGTCGGCGGCGACCTGCACGCCGCCGTCGGTGCCGTTCTTGAAGCCGATCGGGCATGAGAGGCCCGAGGCGAGCTGCCGGTGGCTCTGGCTTTCGGTCGTGCGCGCGCCGATCGCGCCCCACGCCACGAGGTCGGCAATGAATTGCGGGCTCAGCAGATCGAGGAATTCCGTGGCCGTGGGCAGACCGAGCGCGTTGATGTCGAGCAGCAACTGGCGCGCGGCGCGCAGGCCCTCGTTGATGCGGAAGCTGCCGTCCAGACGCGGGTCGTTGATATAGCCCTTCCAGCCCACCGTGGTGCGCGGCTTCTCGAAGTACACGCGCATGACGATCAGCAGGTCGTCCTCGAGCGTATCGGCCTTCGCCTTGAGCAGCTTCGCGTATTCGATCGCCTGGTCGTGGTCGTGGATCGAGCACGGGCCCACCACCACCACGAGCCGGTCGTCGCGCTGCGCGAGCACATCCGCGATCTCGCTGCGGCTCGTCTCGACGAGCGTTTGCGTCTCCTGAGGCACCGGCAGCTCGTCGAGCAGCAGCGCGGGCGAGATGAGCGGGCGCACGGCGCCGATGCGCGTGTCGTCGATGCGGGTCGTGTCCTGGGTGGCGTCGGCCACGCCGACTTCCTGGTCGTGCTGCGGATTGTCGATACGGCTCAAGATGTTCTCCGACTGCGCTTTTGACGCGCGCATCATGCATGTGTGGTGGACGAATGCGCGATTATCGCATCCGGCGCGCCGCCGGCATCCCGAAACAGCATGACACGTCGTCCTGAAACGAAACGAGGCGGCCCGAAGACCGCCTCGCACGAGGAACCCCAACGAACACCGCAACGCTCAGCGCGCCGCGTCCCCCATCGGATACCCCTTGCCCGCGAGGCGCCGCGCGATGCGCACGAGCGCAAACCACTGCTGCGCGAGCAGGCCTTCGCCATAGTTCGCACCGCGGCCGTGCGGCGCGGGCAGCTGGTCGCGAATGCCGGTCGGCTCATGCTGCTTGTTCCACGACGCCGTGCGGAACATCACGTCCCACCACGGAAACAGCACGCCGAAGTTGCAGCCGTAGCGCGTGCCCTCGTGGCCATAGCCGATCGCATGATGGCGGCGATGAAACGCCGGGCTCACGACGATGCGCTCGAGCAGCCAGCCGAAGTCGAGCCGCGCGTTCACGTGCTGCACGCTCTGCATGAAGTTGCTCACGGCCACGAGCACGACGAACTGCGCGGGCGGCACGCCGATAAGGAGCGAGATGCCCGCAAAGAACGCGGCCTGCACGATATCGTCGAGGAAGTGATTGCGATCGTCGCACCACAGCGACATCTGCTGCTGGCTGTGATGCACGGCGTGCAGTTCCCACCACACGCCGAAGCGATGTTGCCAGCGGTGATACCAGTAGCCCGCGAAATCGAGCACGACGAGATAGATCAGGAACGACACGATCGGCTTGTCGGTCACGCCGGGCCAGAGGCTATCTACTTCGATGTTCGGTATGTTGTGGATCGCCATCAGGCTCTGCCAGTGATTGAACACGGGCGTGAGCAGAAAGAAGAACGCGATGTTCAGAATGCCGAGTTTCGCGATCCATGTGTACCAGACGTCGGCGCGCAGCGCACGGCGATCGCCCCAGTCTTCCGCGGGCCGCAGCGCTTCGAGCGGGCGCAGCAGCACATACGAGGCGCAGATCTGCAGCACGCCGACGATCACCCAATAGAGCGCGTCATAGGTGTCCTCGTCGTAGCCCATCAGGCCGACCTTGTAGAAGACCGGCTGCACCACGTCCACGTAGACGAGCGTCTGCAGCCACGAAACGAGGTTGTCGGCCTGCGAAATCAGCGTATCGAGCATCGAGACTCCTCAATCAGTCCGGGTTCGGCGCGTACACCGGCGCGCTGTTCGCGAAGTAGATGCCATGCGGCGAGCGGCCCACCGCGATCGTGTCGATCAGCTTGCGCGTGTTCAGGTCGATGATGCCCACGTGCTTCGCGAAACGGAACGTCACCCATAGGTAACGCTTGTCCGCCGAAAGTTCCATGTCGTCGGGACCGGGGCGCAGGCCCGTGATGTCGGCGACTTTCGTGAGCGTCGTGTAGTCGAGAATGCTGATCGTGCTCTCGACGCGATTCGACACGGCAATATGTTTGCCATCGTCCAGATTGCGAAAGTTATGCGCGCCGCGGCCGGTCTGGATCTTTTTCACGACCGTGCGGTTGTGCCAGTCCACCACGGCCACGTTGTCCTCACCCGTCATGCCCACGAGCAGGTACTTGTCGCCCGGCGTCATCCACAGACCCGCGGGCGTGGTGCCCACCTGCAGCTTCCAGAGCACCGTTTGCGTCGGCAGGTCGATGGCGGCCACTTCGCCCGTGTCCTGCAGCGTGACGAATGCCGTTTTGTTGTCGGAGGCGAACGTGATGTGGCTCGGCGTTTTCCCGAGCGGAATGCGCTTGGCGATCGTGAGGTTCTTGCCGTCGTAGTGATAGACGTCCACGCGGTCGAGTCGCAGGCCCGCGGTCACGAACCATTTACGGTCGGGCGAAAAGCCGAGCTGGTACGGGTCTTCGATCCCTTCCAGGCGGCTTTGCACCTGACCCGTATGCGGGTCGAGGAACAGCAGGTCGTTCGACACCGAATCGGCGACGATGAGCGACTTGCCGTCGGGAGTGATCATCAGGTGGTGCGGTTCCTTGCCCGTGGGCTCGGTGCCGACCACGGTGCGGCTTGCCTGGTCGATGAGCGAGAGCTTCGCCTCGCCCGAGTCGAGCACGATGACCTTGTCGTCGGCGTGGGCGAGCGCGCCCCATGCGAGGCCGCTTATCAGCAGCGCAGTCGCGAACGGTTTCTTCATACGGACCGGTGTAAACGAAAAGATCGGGAATTCAGGCATTTCGTAAGGGAAAGAGAGCAGCGAAGGCGCGGCGCGCCGGTTTGTGCTGAGATAGCGCCAAGACAGTCGTGCGGATTGCCTGCTTAACGCGTGAGGGCCCGATTCCGATGACGCACTTTCAACGTATTCACACCTGCTCGATGCGTGCCACAGAGCGATGGGCTGCGTCTTCTGACCCCGGCCCGCGCGAGAAGTTGCATGGATCATCGCGCCCGCGATGACGAGGTGCAGCGCGCCCCCGACGGCCTCACACGCAACACGGCCGCCGCGGTACGCGAAGCGCTCGAAGGACGCCGCCGCGGCGTCGCCCTTCTGCTGCCGCTTGCGGGTCCGGCCGTGGTCATCTCGGTGGCGTATATCGACCCCGGCAATATCGCTACCAACATCCAGGCCGGTGCGCGCTACGGCTACGCGCTGCTCTGGGTCGTGCTGCTCGCCAACGTCATCGCCATGCTGTTTCAGGGGCTTTCCGCGAAGCTCGGCATCGCCACGGGACGCAATCTCGCCGAACTGTGCCGCGACAGCCTGCCCGCGCCGCTCGTGTGGCTCATGTGGGGCGTGAGCGAGATCGCGGCCATGGCCACCGATCTCGCCGAATTCCTGGGCGGCGCGATCGGCCTTGCGCTGCTCTTTCGTCTGCCGCTGCTCGCGGGCATGGCAGTCACGGCTGTCGTGACCTATGCGCTGCTGTTTCTCCAGCGCGCGGGCTTCCGGCCGCTCGAATTGCTGATCGGCGCGCTCGTGGGCGTGATCGGCATTTGCTATGTTCTGGAGCTTTTCATTACGCCGATCGAGTGGCAGACCCTGCTGCGCCACCTCGCCACGCCACGCCTGCCCGACGCGCAAGCCGTGACGATCGCGGTGGGCATCATCGGCGCCACGGTCATGCCGCATGCGCTCTTTCTGCACTCGGGGCTCACCCAGGCGCGTGTGCTTGCGCGCAACGACGCCGAGCGCAAGCGCCTCGTGAAGTTTTCTAACGTCGAGGTCGTGGTCGCGCTTTCGGTGGCCGGGCTCATCAACATGGCGATGGTGGTGATGGCCTCCGGCGCGTTCCACCAGGGCTACGCGGATGTCGCCGAAATCGAGACCGCCTACCGCACGCTCGCGCCGCTGCTGGGCGCGGCAGCCGCCAGCATCTTCCTCGTTTCGCTGATCGCCTCGGGCATTTCGAGCTCGGTGGTCGGCACGCTTGCGGGGCAGATGATCATGCAAGGCTTCGTGAACTTTCGCATTCCGCTGTGGCTGCGCCGCGCGGTGACGATGGTGCCGAGTTTCGTCGTGGTGGCGCTGGGCGTGAACGCCACCGACGCGCTCGTCATGAGCCAGGTCGTGCTGAGCCTCGCCTTGCCGTTCCCGATGGCCGCGCTCGTCTGGTTCACGGGTCGCGGCGACGTGATGGGGTCCCATCGCAACCGCGCGCTCACGGCTGCGGCAGCCGTGGCGGGCGCGGCCGCGGTGCTCTCGCTCAATGTCGTGCTGGTGCTCACGACCTTCGGCGTGGCGGTGCCGGGGCTCGGGTAAGGATCGGCTCGCTGCCAGGCGATGGATGCATGAACGGCCGGTCGGTTTATCGACGATAGGCGTCTCGCGCGACGGCTCGTTCGCGCCATGCGTGCAAACTCGCGCGAAACCATGCACCATTAGCGTTTTCGCCGCACCCCGCTCTTGCGCCGGGTGCGGGTTCTGCAACCGCGCGCTAGCGGTCGTGCTCAACAACGTTGCCCGAGCGCGCGTCACCTCCGACCTGCCATGACGAATCAGCCTGCCCAAGCCTTGCCCGAACAGCCCGTCGACATGATCATTTTCGGCGGCGGAGGCGACCTGGCCGCGCGCAAACTGCTGCCCGCGCTCTACATGGCGCACCTGCACGGCAACCTGCCGCCGGAAACGCGCATCATTGCCGTGGGCCGCAAGAACTGGACGATCGACGACTATCGCAAGTTCATGGAAGAGCAGTCGCGTCCGTTCATCGACGCGAAAGCGTTCGATGCGCAAGCGTGGGACCGCTACCTGAACCTGTTCCAGTACGTGATCATCGACGTGAACGACCCCGTCAATTACGCGAACCTGAAGGCGGCGTCGCGCGAGCATGCCCTGCGCGTGTTCTATCTCTCGACTTCGCCGGAACTGTTCACGACGATTTGCGACAACCTCACGGCGGGCGGCCTGATCGACGGCAGCTCGCGTGTGGTGCTCGAAAAGCCGCTCGGCCACGATCTCGCCTCGGCGCAGGAGATCAACGAATCGGTGGGCCGGCACTTCTCCGAATCGCAGATCTACCGGATCGACCACTATCTGGGCAAGGAAACGGTGCAGAACCTGATGGTGCTGCGCTTCGGCAACCCGATCTTCGGGCCGCTATGGCAAGCGCCGTATATCCGCAGCGTGCAGATCACGGTGGCGGAAACGGTGGGCGTGGGCAGCCGCGCGGGCTTCTACGATCACACCGGCGCGCTGCGCGACATGGTGCAGAACCACCTGCTGCAACTGCTGTGCATCGTGGCGATGGAACCGCCCGTCTCGCTCGACCCGGACGCCGTGCGCGACGAAAAGCTCAAGGTGCTGCGCTCGTTGCGCCCCATGTCGCTCGCCGATATCGCACGCGACACCGTGCGCGGCCAGTACGCGGCAGGCGCCGTGGACGGCCAGCCCGTGAAGGGTTATCTGCAGGAAGACAACGTGCCGGCCGACAGCAAGGCGGAAACGTTCGTCGCGCTGCGCGCGCACATCAACAACTGGCGCTGGGCCAACGTGCCGTTTTTCCTGCGCACGGGCAAGCGCATGCAGAAGCGCCAGTCGGAAATCGTGATCGAATTCGCAGACCTGCCGTTCTCCATCTTCCCGAGCGGCCCGCGCAATTACGGCAACCGCCTCGTGATCCAGCTGCAGCCGGAGGAGTCGATCCAGTTGCAGATGCTCGCGAAGGAGCCGGGCAGCGGCATGAACATGCTGCCTGTGAGCCTGAATCTCGACCTGCAGCAGGCCATCCCCGAGCGCCGCGCAGAAGCCTACGAGCGCTTGCTGATCGACGTGATTCGCGGCCGCCTCACGCACTTCATGCGTCGCGACGAACTGGAAGCCGCATGGACGTGGGTCGAGCCGATTCTCGACGGCTGGAAGGAGCTGAACGACCGCCCGCGCACTTACACGGCGGGCACGTTCGGGCCGGCGGCATCGTCGGCGCTGCTCGCGCGCGAGAACATGTCGTGGGCCGAAGAGATGTAAATGTGAAGGACCGCGAGCGCCGCGCATCATGCGGGGCGCTCGCAGCACGGCTTTACCGGTCGCCCGAATCCGGACGAAAAAGATCGAAGCCGGCGAATACGATCACACCGCTGAGCGCCATCAACGGCACCGAATGGCGGCCGAGAAAAAGAACCGCGGCCGCAAGCCAGGTTGAAATACAGAAAGCGCCAATGCGCCGCATGATGCCACTCCCTACTCTTTAATGCCTTTTTGAATGAAGCGTGGCGGCGCATGACGCGTGCCGCACGTTTGCAGCCCGACATCAGCCCAACGTGGCCCGCGCCGTGCGCAGACGCGACACCGTATCCACGAACGCCTCCCCGCCGAGCGTGCGCTTCAGGCGGCTCGCGACCGTCGCGCTCGCCGCATTGAGCGCTTCGCGAATCGCGATGGCCTGGGCCGTGGGCACGATCGCCACTTCGCGGCCGTCGCCATCCGTGCGCTGGCGCTCAACGTAGCCGCGCGCCTCCAGGCCGTCGAGCACGCGCGTGGCCGTGGGGCGCGCGATGGAGAGCAGATCGGCCAGTTCGCGCTGCGGCAAACCGGGACGCTCCAGCACGGCGCGCAGCATGAAACCCTGCGGCGGCGTGAGCTCGAAGCACTCGAAGGCTTGCGCCCATTCGCGCTCGAGGCGCCGCGCGAGCGCCGTGGTGTTGAAGTAAAGGCAATGATCGAACATGCACACAGGATAACCCAATATAGTTAGCTATGCAACGATCTACTCCGAACGCATGTGCCGGGCCTTCTGACAAATCAAAGCGCGCAGCAGCAGAAAATAGAACGATCGGACGAATTTAGACGGCATCGGCTATGATGCAAAGACGCCGCAATCGTCTGGCCGGGCATGGCCGCCGTATACAACACTCACGGAGACATCGATGCAAATGCGCTGTTACTGCGTTATCCATCACGGCAAGCCGCTCGAACTGGTCGAGCGCGACGTGCCCGAACCCAAGGGCACCGAGGTATTGCTGCGTGTGAAGGCCGCGGGCCTGTGCCACTCCGATCTGCACATCTGGGAGGGCTATTACGACCTGGGCGGCGGCAAGAAGCTCTCGCTCGCCGACCGCGGCATCAAGCTGCCGCTCACGCCGAGCCATGAAATCTGCGGCGAGGTTGCGGCGCTCGGCCCCGACGCGCAAGGCGCACCGGAAGCGCTCGCGGCGGGCACGTCGGTAGTGGTGCATCCGTGGATCGGCTGCGGCGCATGCGCGGCCTGCGAGCGCGGCGAAGAGAACATCTGCGCGAAGCCGCAATCGCTTGGCGTGCTGCGCGACGGCGGCTTTGCCGATTACGTGATCGTGCCGCATCCGCGCTATCTCGTGGATCTCGCCGGCCTCGATCCCGTCAAGGCCGCGCCGCTCGCCTGCGCGGGTGTGACGACGTATTCGGCGGTGAAGAAGTTCGGCGCGCGCATCCATGAAGGCCCCGTGGTCGTGATCGGCGCGGGCGGCCTCGGCATGATGGCGCTCGAAGTGCTCAAGGCGATGGGCGCACAGGGCGCGATCGTCGTGGACGTGGACCCCGCGAAGCGCGAAGCCGCGCTTGCGGCGGGCGCGCTCGCGGCAATCGATGCGCGCGCGGACGACGCCGTGCAGCAAATTATCGCGGCAACGGGCGGCGGCGCACGCGCGGCGCTCGACCTCGTCGGCGCGACGCCCACCGTCAAGCTCGCGCTCGACTCCTGCGCGCGCGGCGGCCACGTGGTGATCGTCGGGCTGATGGGCGGCGACCTCACGCTCTCGCTGCCCGTCATCCCGATGCGGCCGTTGAGGATCGAGGGCAGCTACGTGGGCACGCTGCCCGAGTTGCGCGAACTCGTGACGCTGATGCGCGAAGGCAAGATGCAGCCCTCGCCCGTCTCCACGCGGCCGCTCACGGAAATCAACGCGGCGTTCGAAGCGCTCATGCAGGGCAAGGTGGTCGGGCGGCAAATACTGGTGCCCTGATGCGTTGCATCGCGCGCGGCCTGTTTCGGCGCGCGCGATAGCAAATCGTTCGGAATTCGAATCAACCGGGGAGATCGGCCCACGGCGTCGATTCCCCTTCTGCGCGCGCAAGCGCCCCGAACGCCCCCTATGGTCTACCCCGGGCGCTCGCTCCATTTTGCAAGCCACCTGCAAGCTTTTGCGGGCCGGATGCGCTTATCGCCCGAATAAGCGCACCGGATGCGCTCAATTCGCGCCGTTGACTGAGCACGAGCTGTCGTAATCTCGACACTGCCGCATTGTCCGTGTCGCCCACGCGTCGCGCCCCGTCTCTTACGATTTTCACTGTGACCATGTCGACGCCCCTCGCGCCCGCCCCCGACGACATCCTGCTCGAAGCCAATGCGCATTGCGAAGCGCACCGCTTCGCCGACGCACTCGCGTTGCTCGAACCGCATGTCGGCGGCCAACCCGATGCAATGGACGACGCCGCGCTCGCGCCGGCGCTCAATCTCGCGGCCCTGAGCGCCATGGGTACGGGCGACGCGGCGCGCGCCCAGGCGTTGTGGCAGCGCTGCCTCGCGGCAAAACCCGACTTCGCGCAGGCGTACAGCGGCCTCGCTGCACTCTTTGCGGCGCTCGGCGTCCTCGATCGGGCCCAGGCGCTCTATGAACGGCTGCTGAGCCTCACGCCCGCCGACGCCGACGCACGCAGCAACCTGGGCGTCGTCCTGCAGCGCCAGGCGCGCCACGCCGAAGCGGAAGCCGCCTTTCGCGCCGTGCTCGTGGACCGCCCAGATCACGCCGACGCCCACTACAACCTCGGCCTCCTGCTACAGGGACAAGGCCGCCACGCAGACGCCGAAAACGCGTTTCGCGGCGCCGTCGCGGCGAATGCGCGTCATGCGAAGGCATACAACGCGCTGGGCACACTGCTGCGGGATCAGGCACGCGGCGACGAAGCCGCCGAAGCTTTTCGCCAGGCCCTGCTGATCCATCCGCAGTATCCGGAGGCGCTCAACAATCTCGCCACGCTGCTCAAGGCGTCCGGCAAGCTCGCCGAAGCGGAACTCGCGGTGCGTCTCGCGCTGCAGATTCGCCCCAATTTCGTCGATGCGCTGAACAACCTGGGTTGCGTGCTCACCGACCTCGAGCGCGTACCCGAGGCGGAGACGGCTTTTCGCCAGACGCTCGCACTCGCGCCGAATCACGCCGAAGCGCAGTACAACCTCGGCGTCGCGCTGCATACGCTCGAACGGATGCCCGAGGCCGAAGCGGCGTATCGCGAGACGCTGCGCCGCCTGCCGGGCCGCGTCGAGGCGTATAACAATCTCGCCTGTGTGCTGATGGCGCTCGGGCGCCGCGCCGAAGCGCTCGACGTGCTCCAGGAAGCCATCGCCGTGCGGCCCGATTTCGCCGAGGCGCACTTCAATATCGCGAGCCTGCACAAGGAATACGGCCGGCTCGACGAAGCCGAGGCCGGCTACCGCCGCGCGCTCGACGCGAACCCGGAATACGGCGACGCGAAGTTCCGCCTCGCCACGCTACTCATCAGCATGGGCCGCTTCGAAGAAGGCTTCTCGCGCTACGAATGCCGCTACACCATGCCCGGCTTCGTGCATCACGCGACGCAACGTCTGCTCCAGTGTCCCGCCTGGCAGGGCGAGCCGCTCGCCGGCAAATCGCTGCTGCTATGGCAGGAAGACGGCCTCGGCGACATGCTGCAATTCGGGCGCTACGCGCGCCTGCTCAAGGAACAGGGCGCGACGCACGTCGCGTTCGCCTGCCAGCCGCCCCTGCAGCGGCTCTTTCGCAGCGTGGACGGCATCGACGCCGTGCTGGGCCATGAAGCCGGCGCAGCGGCAGCCGGCCAGTTCGACTACTGGGTGAGCCCGATCAGCGTGCCCCACCGCCTGGGCACGACGCTGGAGACCATCCCCGCGCCGCTCATCTATACGCCCGAGTCCGCGCTCGTCGAGCACTGGGGGGCGCGCCTCGCCACGCTCGCGCCGGGCCCGCGCATCGGCATCATCTGGAAGGGCAATCCGAAGCATTTCAACGACGCGCATCGCTCGCTGCCCTCGCTGGCCGCGCTCGCTCCGCTCTGGAACCTGCCGGGCGTGCAGTTCGTGAGCCTGCAAAAAGGTCAGGGAGAAGACGAGGCGCAGAATCCGCCCGCGAGCCTGCCGCTGCTCCACCTCGGCACCGACGTGCGCGATTTCGTCGATACCGCGGCGATCATCGCGCAGCTCGATCTCGTGATTTGCGTGGATACGTCCACGGCGCATCTGACGGCGTCGCTCGGCAAACCGTGCTGGGTGCTGCTGCCGCAGTACGACCTCGACTGGCGCTGGATGCACGAGCGCGAAGACTCGCCGTGGTATCCGGGCACGATGCGCCTGTTCCGCCAGCGTATGAACGAGGCGTGGAGCGCTGTTGTGGAGCGCGTGCGCGCGGCATGCGCGGAGCGCTTCGGCGTTTGAAAATTCGCGGGATTTCGGGGGATGAGGGAGGCGCTACCGCGCCTCAATCCCAGATGTTGCGGAACGCCACGGCGGCGATCACCGGCACGCACATGACGAGCGGAATGGCGAAGTACGGAATCTCCAGATCGACGACCCACTTGTAGACGATCCAGCCGATACCCAGCGCGAGCGTGAGTACGCCCACGAGCGCAGTGAGGGTGTTCAGCAGCCACGTGGGCGGCTGCTTGCGCGCGGGTTTATTCTCGGGTGACGGGTTCATGGCGGCGATGGCGGAAAACGAAAGCGTCTCGATCCGGAGTGCGGATGGTGGGTATTTTACTCTCAGAGATGCCAGGCGATTGACCCGCGCCACAATAGGCATTTGCATGGACAGCGCCGCTCGAACCTGAGCAGATCACAGCGCTCGACGCTCCGCTCACCAACATCGCACTCCGACGGCATTACGGTTAGCCTCGGGCCGTCATGCCCCGGCGCTTTGTCCAGTAGTAGCGCCAGAATTTGACGATCGTCGCATATAGAAAAACCGTAACGACGAGTTCTGCAATTAGCATCACTGGAATGTAGAGATCGTCCGGATCCCGGATACCCATGCGGTTTGAAACAGATAGCCACATGGAAAGCTGGCTCTCAGGCATCCGCAGCGGATACGTATGGACGTAGCGAACGGAAAGCAAAAACAATCCGACGAACAATGTCGCTTTAGCGAGCCTACGGGCAAGTGTCGCCATATGCTATTACCTCGATAGTTCCATACGCGCGAAGTCCCGAGTCACGAGCCGAGACGGCAGGCGTGTGCAACAGAGCCTGCCGGATCCTCGCGAAATCGGCATAACTCGGCAAGGTGATGCAGCCTAACGAGATACCGCGGCCTCCAGCCGGATGCAAGCGGAAGTGTCCGCGCTCTACGCCTTTAACCCACGTGAAATCGTCAATCTTTCCGTCGTCGCGGTAGAGCGCGAACCACTCCGAATGATGGGAAGGGATACCAGTGACGGTATTCCACGCGTCTTTCGTCCAGGTCCAGGCCTGCGACCCGATACCACCTTTAGGTCGGTCCACTATCCAGTATCGACCGGAAGGGATCGGACCGTTGTCCGGAATTGCTGTACACCCTCCCCGGTTGCGATATATACCGTTACCCGAGAACGCACTAAACGTTCCGACTCCGCAAATCGCCAAAGGTGAGAAAGGCGCGTTGTTCACGAAGAATTTTCCTTGCAGGGCCATTTGACGCTTCTCCCAATAATCAGCGCTCAGTCCATGCGTCGGTGTGTTTTATGTTTCCATCCGTGTAGTGCCACGTGATGCGATCGTACATCATGGAAACACATTCAACGTGATTCAGCGCCGATGCTTGTGCCAGCTTGATATTAACCATACCGGGATTGACACCAGTGATTTTCACACCCTCCAGGAGCATGATGAAATACACCTCTTCCCTTCCGGCGTCATTGATGCGATACCACTTTATTTCCGCTGATTTCAGCGTTTGCCCTCTTGATACTGCTTTATAAAGATAAGGGCTGGAGGCATCAAATTCCTTCTCTATCACCATCGGCGCATGCGTGCGCGCACCGGTAACTTTTCCGGCGATGCTGTCCACGGGAAGGTTGACTCCGTGACTGAAGCTGATGATTTCGATACTCCCTTCACGACTTTCGACCGTCGACGAGCCCCTGATATCGGCGCCACCATCATCTTTAAGCCATAAATGAGCAGGAATTGGCATATCGAAATACTCCCTCGAAAAGCGAATGAGCCTCGCGCCACAACGGGGCCATTTGAACAGCCATGCGCGATTAGAACGGTGAACCCACACTTCTACCCGAGGGATCTCTCCTGCGCAATGAAGGTGCAATGGGAATTGGGTAAATAGTGCCTTAGCCCGATACAGGTCAAGAAAAAGCCTTTCGAGAGAGGCTTAATCGAGAGGAAGGGCCGCCACTCCCGCGGTCTTTACCTCCCAGGTAATCGATTCCCTGCCCGGCGCGCCCTATTCTCGCAAGCGTGGCCCCACCCTTTCACGCTCACGAGACCTGCCATGACCGCCTACGCCATTGCCCATCTGCGCGACGTCGAACCTTGCCCCGCCATCGTCGAATATCTGGAGAAGATCGACGCCACGCTCGCCCCTTTCGGCGGCCGCTTCATCATTCACGGAGGACGCGTGGAGCGGCTCGAGGGCAAGTTTTCCGGCGACCTCATCATGATCGAATTCGCGAACCGCGAGATCGCGCGCGCCTGGTATCGCTCGAGCGCCTATCAGGCGATCCTGCCGCTGCGCGCGGAGCACTCGCGCGGCGAAGTGTTCCTGATCGATCAAGTCGAGATGCCGCATCGCGCGACAGACGTGCTGCGTCCCGCTCACGAAAACGGCTCTGGAAAGCGAAAGGATTTCGTTAACTAGCGATCGGCAGCGATTGGTTATCGCACGGCACGTTTGCAAAGAAAATTCATCGTGTGCAAACGTTTTCGTGCATTTCACAATTCTTTCTTCATCGACGGCGAAACTGTGCGCGACCCATCCCCACAGAACGGATGCGCACATGAGAATACGCCTTCCCAACCGCGTGTCGACGACCCTGTCGACCGCGGCGATCGTTGTACTCGCAACCATCATGCTCGCTGCATGCGGCCCGGGCGACGGCTCGTCGGCAGCTTCGTCGACGGCTGATCCATCGGAAAGTCAGAGCGCCGCAACGCAATCGCAATCGCCGTTGGCGAATAGCGCGCGCATATCGCCGCTGCCGACCGACACGAACACGGCGGCGAATGCGTCGGCGAACGCCTCGACCGACACTTCGGCGAACCCGAGCGCCATACCCGCTTACGGCGCGAACGCGGCCACCGCCACGAACAACGCGAGCGACCCCGTGCAAGGCGCACAGGCCAGCCTCGCCGCCGACAGCGACCAGGTCACGCCGGTCTTGAGCTACGCGCCGGGAGACAGCGCGCAGACCCAGGCCAGCAACGGCAACGATTCCGGCAGTCCCGCAACATCCAGCCATTGAAGCATTGCACCTGCGTGCCCTTGTGCGAGTACGCCGTCGGGCACGACACTCCAACCCCAAGCAGAAAGGTGAGCAACAATGACGTCAAACAGCCGTCGCCGTTTCCTGCAGACCGTCGCGCAATCGGGCGCCGCCGCCGCAGCGATGACCGTTCTTCCCGAATCGATCCGCAATGCGCTGGCCATTCCGGCCAATTCGCGCACCGGCACGATCCGCGATGTCGAGCACATCGTCGTGTTCATGCAGGAGAACCGTTCGTTCGACCACTACTTCGGCCATATGCGCGGCGTACGCGGCTATAACGACCGCCTGCCCATTGCGCTGCCGGGCGGCCTGCCGGTGTGGTACCAGCCGTCGAAAGAAGACGCCACGAAGCCCGTGCTGCCGTTCCACCTCGACACGTTCAAGACGAGCGCGCAATGCGTGGGCGACCTCGACCACTCGTGGTACCCGACGCAGTACGCAATCAACAACGGTCTGTACAACCAGTGGCCGCAGTACAAGACCGACATGACGATGGGTTATTACCTTCGCGCGGACATTCCGTTCCACTACGCGCTGGCCGACGCCTTCACGGTGTGCGACAACTACTTCTGCTCGCTGCCTGGCCCAACGCACCCGAACCGCTCGTATCTCATGACCGGCATGGTCGATCCGACCGGCACGATGGGCGGCCCGCTACTCGACAACAACGACTTCGTGGACGGCGACGTGCCGCCCACGTACCAATTGCTTTCGTGGACGACCTACCCCGAGCGCCTGCAGGCCGCCGGCATCTCCTGGCAGATCTACCAGCAGGGCACGAACGGCAGCGACCCGCTGAACGGCAACTACGGCACGAACATCCTGCAGAACTTCGCGAACTTCATCAACGCGCAACCCGGCTCGGCGCTTTATCAGCGCGCGCAAACGGTGCGCACCATCGCCGACCTGAAAAACGACGTACTCCAGAACAATTTGCCGCAAGTCTCATGGCTGCTGCCCCCCGCGGCGTTCTCGGAGCATCCGAAGTACACGCCGGCCTATGGCGCCGAATACACTTCGCAGATCATCGAAGCGCTGACTTCGAATCCCGATGTGTGGAGCAGGACCGTGCTCTTCATCATGTATGACGAGAACGACGGCTTCTTCGACCACATCGTGCCGCCGCAGCCGCCCACGACGTCCGCGCAGGGCAAGTCGACGGTGAGCGTGGCCGGCGAGATCCACAACGTGGTCAACCCGCTGCGCGGCGGCAAGTACACTGCCGACGGCCTGCCCTATGGTCTCGGACCGCGCGTGCCGATGACGGTCGTCTCGCCGTGGACCAAGGGCGGCTTCGTCTGCTCGCAGGTGTTCGACCACACGTCGGTGATCCGCTTCATCGAGGCGCGTTTCGGTGTGCAGGAGCCCAACATCACGGCGTGGCGCCGCGCGGTGTGCGGCGACCTCACCACGTGCTTCGACTTCCGCACGCCCGACGCCACGATGCCCGCGCTGCCCGACACGAGCAACTACATGGCGCTCGCCGACAAGCAGTGCTCGGCCAACTCGGCGCCCACGGTGCCGGCCACGCCGCTGCCGATCGACGCGCAGGAGCCCGGCGTGCGCTACGCGCGTGCGCTGCCCTACGAGCTTCATGTGAACGGGAAGGCCGAAGCGCAGAACAACACGCTGTCGATCACGTTCGCGAACAAGGGCCGCCAGGGCGCGCACTTCTACGTGTACGGCACGAACCGCAGTGACGGCCCGTGGCGCTATACGGTCGAAGCGGGCAAGTCGCTCGACGACACGTGGGACCTCACCGTGACGAACGGCGTCTATGCGTTCGAGGTGCATGGCCCGAACGGCTTCTTGCGCCGCTTTGCGGGTACGGCCGCGCAATCGGGTCCGGGCAAGTCGGGCCGCGCACCGGCGCCTGCCGTGACGGCGCATTACGACGTGGCCAACGGCAACCTCTTCCTCAGGTTCTCGAACGCGGGCAGCAGCGTCGCGCACCTGAACGTGACCGACAACGCCTATGGCGCGCACGAGCGCAACGTCGTCGTGCCGGCCGGCGCGCAAATCGACGAAGTCTGGGTTCTTGCCTCGAGCCATCACTGGTACGACCTCACGGTCACGAGCCGCGACGACGCGACGTTTGCCTGGCGCTTCGCCGGACACATCGAGAACGGCCGGCCGAGCATCAGCGATCCGGCGGCCGTTGCGCCGGTCACGAAGCTGAGCTGAGCTGAGCCCAGCACAGGACGAAGGTCTGACGATTGCTTTTCTGTTCTCTGGTTGCGGCGCCTTCAGGCGCCGTTTTTTTTGCCCTCGCGCAGCGGATGCACTCCGTCTCAAAGTGTGGGTAAAAGGGGCCAACGCACCCTTCGCAATGGCACGCCCTGCAGCCTCGGCGAAGCAGTGGCACAATGGGCGCTCCGCATTTTCCGGCGCCCGCCGCGCGCAATGCCGTGCGCGCAGGCGGGCGCCTGTCGTTGAACCGTTGACAAGGATCGTCCCATCATGAGTTCCAGCGTGAAGCCCTATCCCGACACCCAGATCTACATCGACGGCGCATGGCGCGCCGGCGCGAAGACGATTGCCGTGATCGACCCCGCGACCGAAGCGGAAATCGGCCGCCTGAGCCTCGCGAGCGAGCAGGACCTTTCGGATGCGGCCAGCGCGGCAGAGCGCGCCTTCCGCGAATGGCGCAAGGTCTCGCCGCTCGAGCGCAGCAAGCTCATGCGCCGCGCGGCTCAATTGCTGCGCGATCGCGCAGACGACATCGCCGCGATCATGACGCGCGAGCAGGGCAAGCCGTTTGGCGAAGCGAAGCTCGAAACGCTCGCGGGCGGCGACACGATCGACTGGTTCGCCGAAGAAGGCCGCCGCACCTATGGCCGCGTGATTCCCTCGCGTACTGACGCCGTTCGCCAGATCGTCACGCGCGAGCCGGTGGGTCCGGTCGCCGCGTTCACGCCCTGGAACTTCCCGCTCAATCAGGCCGTGCGCAAGGTGTCGGCCGCGCTCGCCTCGGGCTGTACCGTCGTGCTCAAGGGACCGGAAGAAACGCCGGCCAGCTGCGCCGAACTCGTGAAGGTGTTCACCGACGCGGGCCTGCCCGCAGGCGTGCTGAACCTCGTGTTCGGCGTGCCCGCGGAAGTGTCGTCGTACCTGATCGCGCATCCGGCGATCCGCAAAATTTCGTTCACGGGCTCGACGCCGGTGGGCAAGCTGCTCGCCTCGAAGGCCGGCGAGCACATGAAGCGCGCCACGATGGAACTGGGCGGCCACGCCCCCGCCATCGTCTTCGCCGACGCGGACGTGCCGCGCGCCGCAAAGCTGCTCGCGAGCGCGAAGTTCCGCAACGCGGGCCAGGTGTGCATCTCCCCCACGCGCTTCATGGTGGAAGACGCCGCGTACGACGAGTTCGTCGAGCATTTCGTCGCGACGACGCGCGCGATCAAGGTGGGCAACGGTCTCGAAGACGGCGTGCAAATGGGCCCGCTCGCGAACGACCGCCGCCTCGCCGCCATGGAGCGCCTCGTCGCCGACGCGCGCGAACAGGGCGCGAAGGTGCTGACGGGCGGCGAACGCGTGGGCCGCGAAGGCTACTTCTTCGCACCGACCGTGCTCACCGACGTGCCGCTATCCGCGCGCATCATGAACGAAGAGCCGTTCGGCCCGATCGCGCCGATCTCGCGTTTTTCGAGCTACAAGGACGCGATCGTCGAAGCGAACCGTCTGCCGTACGGTCTCGCCGCGTATGCCTACACGCGTTCGAGCGCGACTTCGGCCGCTCTCTCCGACGACGTGGAAACCGGCATGCTGTCGATCAACCACCACGGCCTCGCCCTGCCGGAAACGCCGTTCGGCGGCGTGAAGGACTCGGGTTACGGCTCGGAAGGCGGCAGCGAAGCGATGGAAGCCTATCTCGTCACGAAGTTCGTGACCGAGCATCGTTGATCGCTTCGCTTTGAAAACGCGCGCGCTTCTCCGGCTTACGGCCCGGGAAGCGCACGCGGATATTGCGGCAAGCCGTCCGCGAGCTGCACCCAGGCCAGCTTTTGCGAGGTCCAGCTGTGATTGTCGGGCGGCGCGTCGTCGGGACGATCGAGCGTGCCGGTCGCGATGTCGATCTCGCCCACGAACGCCGCGTGCCGGTACGTGAGCGGCGTGCCACAATCGGCGCAGAACGCGCGCTCGACACCCGGACTCGACGCATGCGTTTTCGTTGCGCCCGCAACGAGCCGGAACGCACTCCACGGCACGCTGAGCCAGCCGACGAACGGCGCACCTGTTGCACGCCGGCAATCCGCGCAATGGCATACCGTGCTGCCGACCGGCGCAGCCGAAATCTGGTAGCGGACCTTGCCGCATGAACAGCCGCCAGTCAGCATCGCTCTCTCCTTCGCACACCTCGCCTGCTCAACGCTTTCGGCACGGTAACCACGACCGCCCGGGCATGGTTGCACGAATTCGCGTCGCGCATGGAATAAAACGCGGCGACGTGTTGTTGACGCCAGTAACGACCCTCGGACCATCGACTGGATCCATCATGCATACACTCGCACACATTTCGCTTTCGCATACGTTGCGGCGCATGCGCACCGGAGCCCGCCCGTGAACCGCGCCTCGATCTGCGTGCCGTGCCGGCTCGCGGCCATTGCGGTGGTGGTGGGTTGCGCTGGCGCGGCATTTGCATGGACGGCCGGCTGGCTCACGCCGAAGCGCATCACCGCGCCACATATCATCAATACGTTCGAGTCGAACTACGGCATCCACACGGGCTATCGGCGCAATCACGCCAAGGGGCTTTGCGTGGAAGGCTGGTTCGAAAGCAATGGCAACGGCGCGCAGGTCTCGCGAGCAGCGGTGTTCGCGCCAGGACGCACACCCGTGATCGGACGCTTCGCCATTCCCGGCAGCAACCCCGGCGCGCCGGACGCGAGCACGCCCGTGCGCAGCATGGCGTTGCTGTTCCAGCTGCAGGACGGCGAGCAGTGGCGCACCGGCATGAATTCCGTGCCCATCTTCGTCGTTCGCACCCCGAAGCAGTTCTATAGCCAGCTAGTCGCCTCGAAGCCGGACCCGGCGACGGGCAAGCCCGATCCCGCGAAGCTCGACGCCTTCTTCCAGGCGAACCCGGAAACGCTGCCGTTCCGCCAGTGGCTCAAGGCGCACCCGCCCTCCTCCAGTTTCGCGAATACGGCGTTCTACAGCGTCAACGCGTTCATCGCGACCGATGCCGCGGGCAACCAGCACGCCGTGCGCTGGCAGACCGTGCCCGAAGTGGCTTATGCACCGCAAACCGCGGCAGAAAAGGCCAATCCGAACTTCCTCGCCGACGACTTCTCCACGCGTTTCGCCGGAGGACCGCTACGCTGGCATCTGGTGCTCGCGGTCGCCGCACCGGGCGACCCCACGAACGACGCCACGCTGTCATGGCCCGCGGACCGCCAGCAGATCGACGCCGGCACGCTGGTCTTGCAGCGCGCCGAGCCGCAAGCCAACGGCATGTGCCGCGACGTGAACTACGATCCGACCATCCTGCCCAACGGCCTGAAGCCTTCGGACGACCCCTTGCTCGCCGCCCGTTCGGCAGCGTATGCCGTTTCGTTCAATCGACGCACGCGTGAAGAGGCCAACCTCACGCAAACGCATGGAGACGCGCAGCCATGAAACAACCGGGCCAACACTTCAGCGCACTCCAGCGCCTGCTTCACTGGTCGATGGCAGTCCTGATCGTTACGATGCTGTTCGTCGGCGTAGGGATGGTCTCGACCGTCTCGAGGCTGCATGACACCTTGATCGCGCTCCACCGGCCGCTGGGTATCGCGCTGCTCGCGCTCGTGCTGCTGCGCGTGGCCGTGCGGCTCACGCGCGGCGCGCCGCCCCTGCCGGCCGATCTGCCCGTCTGGCAGCGCCTCGGCGCGCACGCCTCGCATCTCGTCCTCTATGCGTTGATGATCGCCATGCCGCTGATCGGCTGGTCGATGCTATCCGCGGGCGGCTATCCCATCGTGATGTTCGGCGGCGTGCACCTGCCGCCCATCGTGCCGCATAACGTCACGCTCTATGCATGGCTGCGCGCCGCGCATACGTGGCTTGCGATGGCGCTCTACGCGACTGTGCTGCTGCATCTGGGCGCCGCGCTTTTTCACGCGCTCATTCGCCGTGACGGCGTACTCGCCAGCATGGCACGCGGCGAGGCACGCAGCTGACGCGAGCATCGGCACGAGGATCGCGGTCACGGGGCAGGCGGTGGCGACCATCGCCGTCGCCGCCGGCACGAGCGGTTCGAAACGCGGAATCATCTCGCCGATGATGGCCGGATTCGCCACCGCCGCGCCCGCCGTTGACGATGCCGCGAGGCCCGCCGTACCGTTGCCGCCCGCAACGCCGGCCTCTCGATCTCGTTTCCGACCATGCGCTGCGGCGCGGATACGAAAGCGCACTACGTCGCCCTGCTCAAGCGCGCAGGTGCGGCGATCTCGGCGCGGCTCGGCTATCGTGAGCCGGCCGTGCACGAGCATGCGCCTGCCGAACCCTGTTAGCCCGGCGCGGCGGCTGTCGCGACCGTGGCTGCCGCAGTGGTCTGCCAGCCGAGACCGAGGCTCTTCTGCAGCGACACGAAGTCCTTGAGCAAATCGGCCTGGCCCGACACCACGTTCTGCTGCGCGGCGAATTCCGTGCGCTGCGTGTCGAGCAGGTCGACGAGGCTCGACGCCCCCGCGCGGTAGCGCTGGCGCATGAGCGTCGCCGAACGCTCGGCGGAAACCTGCACCTTCTGCAAAGTCACCAGATGCTCGCGCTGATAGCCATAGCGCGAGAGCGACGCGTTGGCGTCCTGCAACGCCGCGAGGACGGCCTTCTCGTAATGCGCTTCGGCTTCGTCGCGCGAAGCTTGCGCGCCGTGCACCGCGCCCAGCGTGCGCCCGAAGTCGAACACGTTCCACTGCAGATACGGCGCCCCAACCCAGCTGAAATTGCTTTTACGGAACAAGTGCCCCGGCTCAGCAGCCGTAAAGCCGAGGTCGCCGAACAGCGTGAGCTTGGGCAGAAAATCCGCCACGTGCTCGCCGATCTGCGCGTTGCTCGAGGCGAGGCGGCGCTCCGCCGCGCGAATATCGGGACGCTGCGCGAGCATCGTGGTGGGATCGCTCACGGGCACGCTGGCGGGCAGCGTGGGCAGCGGCTGCGCCGTCGCCAGTTCCGCATCCAGCGCGCCGGGCGCCTTGCCGGTGAGCACGGCCAGTTGATCCAGCGATATTTCCACTTGCGCCGCGAGCGGCGTAATCGTGGAGCGCGTGTTCTCCACCTGGGTGGTGAGCCGCTCCACGTCCACCTCGGCCGCCGTACCGCCCGCGCGGCGCTGCTCGGTGAGCGTGAGCATCTCCTGCTGCAGTTGCGCCGTGCGCTGCGCGATGGTCAGGCGCTGCTGCTCGTCGCGCAGGTCGATATAGGCCTGCGCGACTTCGGCCGCGAGCGATACCTGGGTATCCGCAAGATCGGCGTCCACGGCATCGGCTTCGTCGCTCGCTGCTTCCACGGCGCGGCGCGTGCCGCCGAACAGGTCGATTTCCCACGAGGCATCGAACCCCGCCGTGTAGAACGTGATCGGGCCGCCGCCCGAAGAGCCGCCCTGACCCGAGCTGCTGCTCGACGACGTCAAGGCGCCCAGGTTGGGCTCACGCATGCGGATCGCCGCCGCGCTCGCGCCGACCTTCGGCAGTTCGGCGGCGCGTTGCTGCTGCAGTTGCGCGCGCGAAGCGCGCAGACGCGCCTGCGCCGCGCGCAAATCGGGATTGTGGGCAAGCGCCGCTTCGATCAGCGTGTTCAGTTGCGGGTCGTTCAGCGCAAGCCACCATTGGCTCGGTGCACGCGCGGGCGTCACGCCTTGCGCGGGCGTGCGCAGGAACGAAGCGGCGTTCGCCGCTTCCGGCGCGACGGCCGGTGCGCCGTGATAGTCGGGGCCGACGGTGCAGGCGGCCAGCGAGCAGGCGGCCGCGAACGCGCTCAGCGCGGCGTAGGAGATTCGGGAGTAACGGGTTGCCGTCATGAGTCAGTGATAATCTTCAGTGGCCGCCAGACGGCGTTTGTGCGCCAGGCTGCGGCTTCTTGAGCAGGAGCGCGAGCGGCACGCACGTCGCCAGCGCGATGCCGAGCACCCAGAATGTTTCGGAGTACGTGATGACCATCGATTGCTGCGTGATCTGCGCCGCGATCTGGCCGAGCGCCTGCATTTGCGAATGCGCCATGTCGCCCGTCTGCGTGAACCAGCTGGCCGCGCTCCCGGCCACGCGCTCCTGGCCGATGACCGAATTGGCGCTGAGCGATTCGCGCAGCACGGCGGTATGGAACGTCTCGCGCCGGTCGATGAGCGTGCCGATGATCGCAAGACCCACCGAGCCGCCCAGATTGCGCGCCATGTTGTAGAGGCCGGCCGCGTCGCCGGAATCTTCGCGCGACACCGCTGCCATCGACGCCTGGTTCAGCGGCATCATCGCGAGCATTTGCGCGACGCCGCGCACGAGCTGCGACCAGACGAAATCGTGACCGACGCTCTGCGCCGTGAGCGAAATGTCGAGCATGCAACTCAACGTGAAGAGCAGCAGCCCGGACACCACCAGGATGCGAAAGTCCACCTTGGCTAGCAAGCGCGGCAGAATCGGCATCACGAGGAAAGCGGGCAGCCCCGAAAGCAGCATGATCGCGCCGGACTGCTGCGCGTTGTAGCCGGCGACGAGGCTCAGAAACTGCGGCAGCAGGTACGATATACCGTAGAGCCCGGCGCCCACTGCAAACACGATGATGATGACGCTCGCATAGCGCGGATTGCGCATGAGCGACAGACGCAGAATCGGCTTTTTCGCGGTGAACTGCGAAAGCGCGATGAGCACCATGCCCGCGAGCGAGACCCATGTGAGCGTGACGATGAAGCTCGACTCGAACCAGCGTTCGCGCTGGCCTTCCTCGAGCACGACGGTCAGCGAACTCAGGCCCACTGCCAGTCCGCCAATGCCGAGCCAGTCCGCCTTGAGAAAGGCTTCCCAGTGCGGCCGGTCGGGCTCGAGGCCGACGATAAGCAGCGTGATGAGTGCGAGACACACCGGCAAATTGATGAAGAAGCACCAGCTCCAGCTGATGTTCTCCGCCAGCCAGCCGCCCACCACGGGCCCGAGCAGCGGGCCGAGCAGCACGATCAGGCCGAACACCGTCATGCCCACGGGCAGTTGCGAAAGCGGCAGGCGCGTGCGGATGATGGTCTGCCCGGTCGGAATCATCGCGCCGCCCGTGAAGCCCTGGCCGATACGCCCGGCGATCATCATGCCGAGCGTAGTCGACCAGCCGCACATCATCGAAAAGGCGATGAAGAGCGCCGAATTCGCCAGCAGGAAATTTCGCAGTCCGAACACCCGCGTGAGCCACGCGGCGAGCGGAATCATCACGATCTCGGACATCAGATAGCCCGTGGAGATCCACGTACCCTCGGTGCCGGTCGCGCCAATCTGCCCCTGGATCTGCGGCAGCGCCGAGTTCGTGATGGAAATGTCGAGCGTGGCCATCAATGCGCCCAGCGCACCCGCCGCGACGGCGATCCAGTCGGCCGCGCTCGCGCGCTCGCCGTGCGGATGCGGCACCGCTGCGCGAGCCGTATTAGCCACGGTGGTTCTCTTGGTCGATACGGCGGTCGTCCTCACGCGCGGAGCGCGTGTCGACATCGACGGTCACCGACATGCCCGGCAGCAGCACGCTGCGCGTTTCGGGCCCGGTATCGAGGCGGATGCGCACCGGCACGCGCTGCACGATCTTCGTGAAGTTGCCGGTGGCGTTCTCGGGCGGCAAGAGCGCGAACTGCGCGCCGGTACCCGGCGAGAAGCTGTCCACCACGCCGTGCAGCGTGTGGCCAGGCAGCGCGTCGACATGCAGCTCCACGGGCTGGCCCGCGCGCATGCGGCCGATCTGCGTTTCCTTGAAGTTCGCTGTGAGGTAGGTGCGTTGCACCGGCACGACGGTCAGCATGCGCGTGCCCGGCTGCACGTACTGGCCCACACGGACGGTGCGGTCGCCCACGCGGCCCGCCAGTGCGCTCTTCACCACGGTATTGTCGAGGTCGAGTTGCGATTGCGCGGCGTTCGCACGCGCCGCCTCGAGCTGCGCGCGCGCCTGCGAGAGCTGCGCGTTCAGCGCCGAGATCTGCGAGCGTGCGGACGTGACGGCGGCTGCGTCGGCGGCGAGCGTGGCCTGCGCCTTGTCGCGTTCGCTCTTCAGTTCGGCAAGCCGTTCGGTCGTTTCTGCCCCCGTGGCCGCGAGCGGCGCGTAGCGCGCCACTTCGTCGTTCGCGTGGCGCAGGCTCACCTGGGCGACTTCCTGCTGCGCCTGTGCCTGAGCGACGTTCGCCCGCTGCTGCTCGATCTGCGCCTGCGCATGCTCGATGTCCGCTGTGCGCGCATCGACGGTGGCCTGCGCCTGGTCGAGCGCCACCTGATACTGGCGCGCGTCGAGCTTCACGAGCGGGTCGCCCATTTTCACGGCCTGGTTGTCGGCCACGTAGACGTCCGTCACATAGCCGCTCACCTTCGGGGCGATCGTCACGCTGTCGGCCTGCAGATAGGCGTCGTCAGTGGATTCGATGAAGCGCCCGACGACCCACCAGTGGCCCAGCCACACCGCAGCGGCGATGAGCGCCGCCAGTCCCAGCAGGATCAGAAGGGTTCGTTTCGCGCCGCTGCGCGCAGGTGCAGCGGCGGCGTCCGGCGCGTCGCGTCCGGGCGCGCCTGCAGTCGTAGACATGTTGTTGATTCTCAATTTATTCCAGTCGGCAAAATTATTCCACCTGGAAAAATTGTGTCAAGTGTTATATTTCGCAGGGATACGAAAGGAAATGCATGAGCGAAGGTAAGAAACTGCGACGCTCGCCCGACGGAGGCTATGCGCGTGGCGACGAGACACGTCGCAAGATCATCGAGGCGGCCATCAGCCTGTTCGGGCAGCACGGCTTCGACGGCGCCTCCACGCGCGACATCGCCGCGCGCGCGGGCGTGAACGCGCCGGCGCTGCAGTATTACTTCGAGAACAAGGAAGGCCTCTATCGCGCCTGCGCGGAGTCGATCGCCGACGAATCGTGGCAATCGTTCGCGCCGGCCGTGCTGCGTGCACGCGAAGCGCTCGAGCACAACGCGGACGTCGAAGCGCTGATCGACGCCTTCATCGACATCCAGTCGGCCGTGGCCGACCGTTCCTTCGTCAAGCAGCACGGGCCGGACCAGCGTCTCTTCTTCGCGCGCGAACAGGGCGGCGGCGAACCGGAGATCGGCTCGGAAATCCTGCGTGAGCGCGTGCGCTCGCCGCTGAACACCATCAACGTGGAACTGCTCGAACGCATTACCGGCATGCCGGCCCACGATCCGCTCACCGTGGTGCGCATGTTCAGCCTGTATGGGCAGTTTCTGCTTTTCTTCATCGCCCGCCGCTCCACGCTCTCGATGCTCGGCTGGGACGACATCGACAGGGCGAAGGCCGATTTTCTGAAAGAGAGCATCGCGGAACAAACGCGCGTGCTGCTGCGCCACTGGAACCGCGAGCGCGACAAGCCCAATCGCTCAAGATAACTAAGCACTATTCAGGCGGCCGGCACGATCCCGCGGCGCCAGTGAGGAATCCCCGCGGCGCATCTGCGCGCGTGTTAGCGTTCGAATTTCCCACCCGCATGGAGCCGCCAGCATGTCTCCCCTCGCCGCCGTTGCCAGCATTCTCCTCGCTGTCCTGATCGGGGCCATGAGCCCCGGGCCGAGCTTCGTGCTCGTCGCGCGCAACTCGATCGGTCTCTCGCGCCGCGACGGCGTCGCCACCGCGCTCGGCATGGGCACGGGTGCGATCTGCTTCGCGGGCATCGCACTCGCCGGGCTCTACACCCTGCTTGCCACCGTGGCCTGGCTGTACGCCGCGCTCAAGATCGCAGGCGGCGCCTATCTGCTCTATATCGCTTCGCGCATCTGGCGCGGCGCGGGCTCGCCCGTCACGGTGAGCAGGACGGCCGCACCCGGCGAGCGCCCCGGCAAGTCGTACTGGAGCGGCCTCACCACCCAGCTCAGCAACCCGAAAACGGCCATTGCCTACGGCGGCATCTTCGTCGCGCTGCTGCCGCATAACCCGCCGCTGTGGTGCTACTTCGCGTTGCCACCGCTCGTCTTCGCGATCGAAACCGGCTGGTACACGGTCGTCGCGCTGTGCTTTTCGAGCCAGCGTCCGCGCGATCTCTATCTGCGCGCCAAGAGCTGGATCGACCGCGTTGCGGCCGGCGCGATCGGGGCCTTGGGCCTGCGCCTCATTTTCAGCGCCGGGCATCGCGGGATCTGACGCCGCCCCGCCGGACGCGGCCAGAAGGTCGCGCCCGGCGGACTGGAATTTATTTCGTGAGGCGCTTGACAATCTATCTTCCAGTAGATAAATTGGAGCCCATGAACACGAAGCTGACAGTGCGGGAGCAGGTTCTCGACCACGCCATCACCCTCATGATGCTGTGCGGCTACAACGGGTTCAGCTACCGCGACCTGTCAGAGCTGGTGGGCGTGAAAACGTCGAGCATCCACTATTACTTCCCGTCGAAAGACGACCTGGTGCTCGAAGCGGTGAGCCAGTACAGCGGCGAAGTCATGGCGGGATTGCAGTCGATCGACGCGGCGCTGCCGGCGCGCGAAAAGCTCGCTACGTACACGCGGCTCTTCGGCAAGACGCTGGGCGACGGCAACCAGATCTGTCTGTGCGGCATGCTGGCCGCCGACATCGAATCGCTGCCGGAAACTGTGCGTCACGCGGTGCAGGCGTTCTTCCGCGCCAACGAAAGCTGGCTGGCCGAGGTGCTGGCTCAAGGCGCGAAAGAAGGCACGCTGGTCGTGCGGGGCAAGCCGGAAAGCTCGGCCCGTACGTTGTTCGCGGCCTTGCAGGGCAGCGTCCTGGCGAGCCGGTTGTTCCATACGAAGTCGCGCCTCGAAGATGTCGAAGCCATGTGGCGCGTGGCTCAGTAACGTACTCTGGCCTGAAACACGGGGCGGCTCAGCGCCCTTTTATCGGGCCGCGAATTCTATCTTCTGATAGATAGCTAGAAAGAGGAGCATCATGAACGTGTTTCGACGGCCGGAAATCTATCTGTCAATAGATAGAATACAAAAACTGACGACCGGAAATTCGCAAGCGCAGCTCTTCTGCTGGACCCTGGTGCACATGGCTGTCGCCTTGCATCAGTAAATTGAATGCCGTACTCCGCCGTACCTTCAACGAACCGTCTTTGTTCAAAGGAGCCTGTCATGTCGATCGAAAAAGTCCTCTACCGCGCCGAAGCCAACGTCACCGGCGGCCGCGACGGCCGTGCCGTCATTCCCGCCAGCAACCTGGACCTCAAGCTCACCACGCCGCGCGAACTCGGCGGCGCGGGCGGCGACGGCACGAACCCCGAGCAGCTGTTCGCCGCGGGCTACAGCGCATGCTTCATCGGCGCGATGAAGTTCGTCTCGGCGCGCGACAAGATTGCCCTGCCCGCCGATGTCTCGATCACCGGCAATGTCGGCATCGGCCAGATTCCGAATGGCTTCGGCATCGAAGTCGAACTGAAGATTTCGTTGCCCGGCATGGATCGCGCGGCCGCCCAGGCGCTCGTCGACAAGGCCCATATCGTGTGCCCGTACTCGAACGCCACGCGCGGCAACATCGACGTGACGCTCACGATCGTCTAAGCCGCGAGCCGCATGCAGCACGCGCCGAGGGCCGCCAAAAGCGGCCCTCGGCCTATGTGCCGGCCGCTCACGCAGGTTCACGCAGCCTGAGCGTCGCGCGCGAGTCCCGCCATGAGGCCGCTGGCGCGCTGCACTTTGGCGAGCACGGCGCGATCGAGCACGGAGCGCCCCTCGGGCACCGCGAGCGTGAGAAACGAGCGCGCACGCGTAATGCCGGTGTAGACGAGTTCGCGCGTGAGAATGGGGCTGTATGTGTCGGGCAGCACGAGCGCGGCGTGGGTGAACTCCGAGCCCTGCGATTTGTGGACGGTGAGCGCGAACACCGTCTCCACGCCCTGCAACCGGCTCGGCGAGACCCACTTCACGCCGCCCGAGCCGTCGCCGGCCGGGAAGGCCACGCGCAACACGGGCGGCTCCCCCGCCGCAACGGGCAGCTCCAGCGCGATGCCGATATCGCCGTTCATGAGCCCAAGCTCGTAGTCGTTGTGCATGACGAGTACGGGCCGGCCCGCGTACCAGTCGCCGTGCGGATCGATGAGCCCTTCTTCGTGCAGCAAACGCGCGACGCGCCGGTTCAGGCCTTCGACGCCCCACGGACCGCGCCGCAGCGCGCACAGCAGCTGAAACGCGCCGTGCGCCTTGAGCACGCCAGCGGCCCAGCCGGCAAGCGCCTCGGGCGTCGCGCCGGGCTCGGGCCGCGTCGTGCGCATCGTTTCGAGGTAGTGGCGGTAGCCCTGGCGCTGCGCATGCGCGTCGCCGTGTTCGCCCACGCGGCCATCGACGATCAGCGAGCGCAACGGGCCGTCATCGTCGGCGGGACACACGAGGCGCGCGAGATCCTCGTAGCCGCGCGACCAGATCTTCGCGACTCCCACTGCATCGCCCAGATTGACGAGTTCGGCCAGCGCGCCGATGCCGCTCTCCGATGCGAAACGATGGCTCTCGCGCAGCATCGCGATGGCCTGATCGAGCGGCAGGCCGTGCGCGTCGAGCATGGCCGCGTCGATGCGCTCGCCCGTGGCCGCTTCGAGCCACGCGCGCGACCCCTGCGTGTAGTGCCCTTCGCGCGCGCGGTCGCACAACTCGCCCAGCACCGCCCCGGCCTCGACCGAAGCGAGCTGGTCCTTGTCGCCGAGCAGGATGAGCCGCGCGGAGGGCGGCAGCGCGTCGAGCACGGCGGCCATCATTTCGAGGTCGACCATCGAGGCCTCGTCGATCACGAGCACGTCCACGGGCAGCGGATTCGCGGCGTCGTGCCTGAAGCGCCGGCTGCCGGGCCGCGTGCCGAGCACGCGATGCAGCGTCGTCACGACGGTCGGAATCGCGTTGCGCAGCGCCACGGCGTCGACATGCGCCTGCAGCGCATCGAACGGCAGCCTCTCGACCGCGCCTGCAATCGATTCGTTCAAACGCGCCGCGGCCTTGCCGGTGGGCGCAGCAAGCCGGATGCGCAAGGGCCGCGCGGCATGCGCTCCCTGCCCTGCACGGCCGAGCGCGAGTGTCTGCAGGAGTGCCAACAATCTCACCACCGTCGTCGTCTTGCCCGTGCCCGGCCCGCCCGTGACGATGCTGAACGCGCTGCGCGCGGCGAGCGCGCAGGCGAGCTTCTGCCAGTCGGCGGCGCGCGCAACTTGACCGGCGCGTGGCGCAAACAGCGCATCGAGCGCCGCGCGTGCGATGTCGAGCGGCAACGCGGCTTCGAGCTGTGCCGCGCGTGTGAGCCGGCGCTCGATGCCCTCGCGCACGTCCTGCTCGTATTGCCAGTAGCGCCGCAAATAAAGCCGTGTGCCCGCCAGCACGAGCGGCGCATTGCCTTGTGCCACGTCGGCAATCGGTGTCTCCTCGCTCACGAGATCGGGCACCGCGAGCGCCGCGCGCCATTGCGCGAGTGTCACGCCGGCGAGCACTTCGGCAGGCGGCTGCGCCGGCACTGCAGCCAGCATTTGCGGCCCATCTGGAGGAAGGGACAACGCGAACGCCGGATCTTCCAGCGTGGCCTTCAGGTCGAGACACACATGACCACGCCCAAGCTGATGGCTCGCAAGCGCGGCCGCCAGCAGCAGCAACGGCGGACTGTGCGGCGCTTCCGTCCACAAAAAGCGTGCGAAAGCGGCATCGAGCGTGCGGAGCCAGCCGCGCTCGACCCAATTGTCGAGCACGCCGAGCATTTGCCCGGCCGTTTCGCGCGCGGCGCCGGGCCTCGGTTCCGGCGCGGCGTCCGGCATCTCCAGATGCTCGAACAGATCACCGGTGAGGCCGTCCTGCCCTTTCGTGCGGCGCCTCGTCATGCCACATCCTCCAGCGTGTTGCGACGCGCGAAGAGCGCGTCGAGTCGTTCGATCAGCTCGCGCGGCGGCCGCTCGCAATGCAGCCCCTGCCCCGGCGCGCGGCCGCCGCGCAGGAACAGATACACGGCGCCGCCCACGTGGCGGTCGTAGTCGTAATCGGGCAGGCGCGACTTGAGCAGCCGATGCAGCGCGAACAGATAGAGCACGTATTGCAGTTCGTATCGCGAATGCAGGATCTGCGCGCGCATTTTCGCGGGCGTGTAGGACGCATCGTCGGGGCCGAGCCAGTTCGACTTGTAGTCGGCCACGTAATAGCGGCCTTCGTGTTCGAACACGAGATCCATGAAGCCCTTGAGCATGCCGTTGAGCGTCGCGGCGTCGAGCGCGGGGCGCGCTTCGCCGTCCAGCGTGAATTCGGTGACGAGCGCATCGATTGCGAGCGTATCGACGGCATGCGCCGTGACCCAGAACTCCAGTTCGGCCATATACGCGCCGGGTTCGAACGCCGCGAGCGCCACGGGCGCCACGCTCTCGCCGTCGATGTCGGGCAGACGCAGCGGCGTGCGCACGAGTTCGAGCATCCACGCCGTGAGCGTCTCGATCCACTGCGACCAGCCGCGCACGCTGCAGCGCCGCGCGACCATGTCGCGCACGCGCGCTTCGTCCTGCGCGATTTCGGCGAAGCCTTCGTTGGCGGCCCATTCCATCAGTTCGTGCAGAAACGTGCCCGCGTCCGCGCCGCGTTCGAACCCGTGCATCGGCGCAAGCGCGGGTGCGACGAGCGTCTGGCCGGCGCTTGCGAATGCATCGTCGTCTTCAGGCGGCACGCTCGCGTCGAGCAGTTCGAGGAACACGTCCTCGCTGCGCGTGTCGGGCGCGCCGCGCGCATCGTCCGCTTCGACGGGCACGCCCGAACCGATCGACGTTTCGAGCGTCTTCAGGCTCGAATAGCTCGCGATCCACCAGCGTTCGCGCTCGCGATGCGCGAGCGTGCGCGCCTTACCGCGCACGGCGCCGGTGTCGCGCAGCGCGAGCAGATCGCGGCGCGCTACGGGAGCGGGCGCGACGGCAATGTCCGTGCACTGGCCGCGCAACATGTCGAGCCATGCTTCGGTTTCCTGAGCAGGAATGGCCGCGCCGCCGCCGAGCAAATACCCGAACGCGCTCGCCTCGACGCCCTGCACCGGCCCATAGCCGACCCACGTGGCGTAACGCGCGCGCGTCAGCGCGACGTAGAGCTTGCGCAGGTCCTCGCCGAGGCGCTCGCGATCGGCCTGACGCAGCACGCGCGCGTCGGCCTCGAGCGTGACGCGCAATTCGCCTTCGTCGTCGTGCCATTTGAACGGCACGTCGTCGGGTTTGACGGCGCGGTGCGCGCACGCGAACGGCAAAAACACGAGCGGATATTCCAGGCCCTTCGACTTGTGGATCGTGACCACCTGCACGAGTCCCGCATCGCTTTCCAGACGCAACTGGCGCGCGTCGCCTCCGCCGCCCGCGCTTTCGTCTTCGCGCTGCTCGTCGAGATAGCGGATCAGCGCGTGCTCGCCATCGAGCTGCGTGCTCGCCTGTTGCAGCAGTTCGGCGAGATGCAGCAGGTTCGTGAGCGCGCGCTCGCCATTGAGCCCGGCACCAGCGGTTTCGCCAAGCAGGCGCTGCGGCACGTGAAAGTCGTTGAACAAGCGGCGCAACATCGGCAGCACGCCCTTCCTGCGCCAGCATTCGCGGTACTCGCGGAACTGCAGCACGCGCGACTCCCACGCGATCTCGTCGTGCCCGAGCCGGTCGAGTTCTGCCCACGCGAGCCCGAGCGTGGGGGTGGCGAGCGCCGTGCGCACGAGGCGGCCGTCGTCGGGCTCGGCACAGGCCGCGAGCCAGAAGCGCAGTTCTTCGGCCTGCGGCGTCTGGTACACCGAGTCGCGATCCGACAGATAGACGCTGCGCACGCCACGCGCGGCCAGCGCTTCACGTATCGCCTGCGCCTCGCTGCGGTTGTTGACGAGCACCGCCATGTCCGCGGGCTGCAACGGCCGCATGCCGCGCTCGCCCGAGAAACCCGCTGCCTGCGCCTGGCCGAGATTGAGCAGGCGCACCATCTCGGTCGCGCAGCTGCCGGCCATGCCCGCGAGATACGCGCCCTTGCTGAGCGGCTTGCCATCTGCGGCAGGCGGCATCCACCAGACGTTGAGCGCGGGCAGCGCCGCGCCGGCGGCAACCAGCCTCTCGGGGCGTCCATGCGCATCGGCAGCCACGAACGGCAGTGCGTTTTCGCGTCCATCAGGGCTGCGAAACAAAAACGCGCCGCTACCCTCTGGCCGCGATTCCGCCGCCTCGAAGCAACGATTCACCGCCTCGACCATCGCGCGCGTCGAGCGGAAATTCTTCTTGAGCGTGTAGAGCCGCCCCTCGCAGGCACGACGCGCACGCAGGTAGGTGTAGATGTCCGCGCCGCGAAACGCGTAGATCGCCTGCTTCGGGTCGCCGATCAGGACGATGGCCGTTTCGGCGTCGTGTTCGGCGATGCGATAGACCGCATCGAAGATCTGATACTGAACCGGGTCGGTATCCTGAAACTCGTCGATCAGCGCGACCGGATACTGCTTGCGGATGATTTCCGCGAGACGTGGGCCGTTCTCGCGCTGCAGCGCCGCGCGCAGCCGCGTGAGCAGATCGTCGAAGCCCATTTGCGAGCGGCGCGCCTCTTCTTCCTCGAAGCGCTTCGCCACCCAGCGTGCCGCGTGGCACAGCAGGTCTTGCTTCGCCGCGGGCGGCGCAGCCAGCGACTCGCGCAAGCTTTCCATCGCCACGAAGGCCGCATGCCCGGGCGGCTCGCCCTTCACCCAGATCTCGGCGAGGCCCGCGGGCGTGAGGCGCGTCCACACGGCCGCCTTGTCGTCGAAACCGGGATGCGCGGATTCGGGATCGTTGGCCCAGTCGCGCAGCTTGCCGATCCATGTTTCGCTGTGCTTCGAATTGAGCTTTCTGGCGTCGAACTGTTTCGCGGCGCGCGCCGCGTTGAGCAACGCCTCGACCTCGTCGATCCAGATGCGCCACGGCGCCTTCAGCGTTTCGAGTTCGTCGCGTGCGCGCCGGCGGGCGTCTGCCAGTGCCGCGCCGGGGTCGCATGCGTCGGGCAAAAGATCGGCGTGCGCGAGCAGCCCGCGTATCGCGTCGTGCAATTCGTCGGGACTCGCGAACCATGCCCTCACTTCGGCGGCGCTCACCGCGTCGAGGGGCGCCATGAAGGTGCGCCAGTAGTCGCGCACGACTTCGGCGCGCAATTCCGTCTGGTCGGTTTCGAGCGTCTGCGAAAAGAGGCTGTCGCTGTCGAACGCGTGCTCGCTCAGCATGCGATTGCACCAGCCGTGAATCGTCGAGACCGCGGCCTCGTCCATCCATTCGGCCGCCAGTTGCAGGCGGCGCGCGCACGCGGGCCACTGCTCCGGCGCGTAGTCCTCGCGCAGATCGTGCAACAGGTCTTCTCCCGGCTCACGCTCAGGCACGTCTTCAGGCTCGACGCGGAAGCATTCGGCGGCTTCGATGAGGCGCGCGCGAATGCGCTCGCGCAACTCCTTCGTGGCCGCGTCGGTGAAGGTCACGACGAGAATTTCGGGCGGCGTGAGCGCGCGGCCTGACGTGCGCGCCTCGTCATCGAAATCCGCTTCGTCGCTTGCTGCGTTGAGCGCGCCGTGCCCCAGCACGAGGCGCACGTACAGCATGGCGATCGTGAAGGTCTTGCCCGTGCCTGCGCTCGCTTCGATCAGGCGGCTGCCGTAAAGCGGGAAGCGCAGTGGCTCCAGGACTTGGGCGTCCATGTTCCCGAGCGGATTCATGCCGCCCCTCCTGCCTCGCTCGAGGCCCGCTTCGCACGCGACGACGCGAGCGGCGCGCGGCTCACCGGCAGCAGCAGCGTCGTGGCGAGCGTAATGAACTCGTCGTGGGCAACGAGCGCGTCGAAATCGGGGAAAGCGCGGCGCAAATACGCGTTCGTCTCGCGCTCGCCCGGCGTGCGGCCATTGCCCTCGTAGGCCGCGCGTGCGGCTTCCCACGCTTCGGCAGGCACCATCGCGCGCGTGCCGTCGAATGGATCAGGCAGCTTGCGCAGCCATGCGAACGCGGTCTTCACCGCGAGCGGCAAGGGCCGGCGCGCACCGTCGTCCCACGCGGCCAGCAGCGCCACCAGATAGTCGCGCGCAACCTGCGCGGCGAGCGGCGCGAACTCCACCACGCCCACCTTGCTCACGATCACCGTGGTCACCGGCCCGGCCGCGATCTGCGCGGCCACGTGCGCGACCCAATAAGGTACGAGACGGTCGCTGCGATAGCGGTGGTCCTTCACGAGCGTGCCCGGCTCCAGAATCACGCGGCCGAGCGCGCCGTCCGGGCCCGCGCGCAAATCGTCGAGCCAGTCGTCGAGCGAGACGATGCGGCCTTCCCGCGTCGCATCGAGACGGATTTCGTATTGATGCTCGAGCGGCTCGGGCCAGCGCGCGAGCGCCTTGCGATATTCGGCGAACAGTTCGGGCATGGGCGCGAGCAGTTCTTCGCCGATCACCTCGCCAAAGCCGCCGGTCGCGAGGTCGCCGCTGCGATGCATGCGCTCGAGGCGCGCAAGCGCGGCCGGTTCGAGATCGTCTTCGCCGCGTTCCATTGCCAGAACCTGCGCGCGGATCAACTCGCCCTGGAGCTGCCACGCCTGCAACGCGTCCACCTCGAAGGGCTCGTGATTTTCGCTCGCCGCGTCCTCGCTTTCGAAAGCCACGCGCAGACGCTGCCGGAAGAAGCTGCGAACCGGCTCGCGCAGGAATTCGCCGAGCTCGCGAATCGACAGCGGCTCGTCGCGTTCAGTCGGCGCGAGGACGTCGGCGTTCGCTTCAGCCGCGGGCCGCACCTGGGCGGGCTTGCCCCACTCGTGCGCATACGTATACAGCGTCGCCTCTTCCGGCCGCGGCGGAAAATAGTCCGGGCTGAACGGCTGCAGGCGATGCTCGATGGTCAACGCGTCGAGCAGCGCTTCGCCGTTGTCGTTTTCGTCGCCTTCGAGCCGCCAGCCGGCCTTGAGATGATCGCGCAACTGTCCGACCAGCACCGAAGGCGGACGCGGCGTGTTGTCGGTCACGCTGCGCCCGATCCACGAAACATGCAGATGGTCGCGCGCCGAAAGCAGCGCTTCGAGGAACAGATAGCGGTCGTCTTCGCGGCGCGAGCGGTCGCCGGGGCGATAGTCGCGGCGCATGAGGTCGAAGTCGAGCGGCGTGCGGCTGCGCGGATAGTCGCCGTCGTTCATGCCGAGCAGGCACACGCGCCGGAACGGAATCGCCCGCATCGGCATGAGCGTGGCGAAGGTCACCGCGCCCGCGAAGAAGCGCTGCGAGAGGCCGCCGCCTTCGAGCGCCGCGAGCCAGTTCTCCGCGACGATGGCGAGCGGCAAGCTCTGCGTGAGCGCGGCTTCATCACAGGCCTCGCGCCAGGTTTCGAGCGCGCCGTCGAGGCGGTCGAGCGTGTAGGCATCTTCGTCCTGCGCCGCGAAAAACGCCGCCTTCAACGCACGCAGACGCTCGCACCACACTTCCACCGTGGCCGGTTCGCGCAGCGTGCGCCACGCGTGATCGAGCGCATCCACGAGGCGCGTGAGCGGGCCCAGCAACGCGGCGTCGAGCCCACCGATTTCGCTGTACGGTTCGATGCCGCGCCAGGCGCCCGCACGCTCGCCCGCGGCGTAGCCCAGCAGCATGCGCCGCAGACCGAACGCCCAGCTATTGGGTGCGCTGAGTTCGTCGGCCTGGGGGAGCCCGAGGCTCGCACGCTGGCCCGCATGCAGGCCCCAGCGGATATTCGCGCCGTCGATCCAGTTGCGCAGCGTGGGCACGTCTTCGGCGTCGATGCCAAAGCGCGCGCGCACGGCCGGCACTTCGAGCAGGTCGAGCACGTCGCTCACCGTCACGCGCGAGTACGGCAGCGAAAGCAGCATTTCCAGCGCGCCGATGAGCGGGTCGAACGTGCGCTGTGCGCGGTCGGCCACGCTGAACGGAATGCTGCGCGGGTCGCTGCCGTCGAGCAGGCCGAACACCGCCTGGATATGCGGCGCATAGACTTCGATGTCCGGCACCATCACGATTACGTCGCGCGGACGCAGCGTGGGGTCTGCCGCAAATGCGGCGAGCAGGCGGTCGTGCAGGATCTCCACTTCGCGCTGCGCGCTGTGCGCAACGTGAAAGCGAATGGATTCGTCCGCCTGCACATCGACAGGCTCCCAGTGCTCGCGCGTCTCGCCAAGCGGACGCAGATCGCGAATGTCGTCCTGCAACTGCGAGAGCAGTGTGAGCGCGTCTTCGCCGTCGAACAGATCGATACGCTGACCAATGCGCGTGAAATGCGGCGTGTAAGTCTCGCGCGCTTCGTCGCTGTCGTATTCGTCGAGCAGGCCGATGAAGTCGCGTCCCTGCTTGCCCCAGGCCGCGAGCAACGGCTGCGAATGCAGATGCAACTGCGCCTCATCGATCCGGTCGGGCGCACCCGCGCGGCGGCGCTGACGCGCGTGGCGCGCGCGCAGCAGATCCTGATCGGCGACGATGTCGGCCCAGTAGTGCATGCAGGGGTTATGCACACACATCAGCACCTGGCTCCAGCGCGCGAGCGCCGCGAGCACTTCCACCGACTGGCGTGCGAGGCTCGAAATGCCGAACACCACCAGCCGGCGCGGCAGGCCTTTCGGCCGGGCGTCGCCCGCCTGCCACGACTGCGCGCGCGCCATGAACGCTTCGTGCACGGCGGCACGCCCCGTGTCGCGCAGGCCGATGCCGTCTTGCGCCTGCGCGCCCACATCCGCGAGCAGCGCGCGCCAGAGCGCAGCCTGCCAGCGCGCCTCCTCGGGCAGCGGCGTGCGCGCGTTGCGCGCGTCGATCAGCACGTCCTCGTTCGCGGCCCACGCAGCGAGCCAGTCCGCGCGATAGACCTGATACTGGTCGAGCAAATCCGCCACGCGCTGCGCGAGCTGGAAACACTTGCGCTGATCTTCGTCGTTGGCCATGAAGCGCTTGAGTGGCGCGTAGCCCGGCGCGTCTAGCAGCGCCGGCAGCATGCGCATGAGACGCCAGACGAGGCGCGACTTGTCGAACGGCGAGACCGCGGGCACCGCGTCGTTGCCGAGCACGGCGCGATACACCTGCCACAGGAAACGCGACGGCAGCGACATTTCGAACGCCGCCGCGATCCCGCAGCCACCCTCCTCGGGATCGGCGGCAAACGCGAGCTTGAGCCACTGCGCGATGCCGTTGCTCTGCACGAGGAAGATTTCCTTTTCGAGCGGCGCGATCGGGTTCTGGCCGATCCAGCTCACGATCAGGTCGCGCATGCGCTCGGGCTGATTGCCGTGAACGAGCATCAGCCCGGTGGGCAGTTCGCGCGCGCTCAAGCGTGGCTCCGGCGCGCCTGACACAGGTTACGCGCGGGTTGTGCAGATGGGGCGGGGAAGCGGAGAAAAGGAATTGCGGCCATGTCGCCTGTTCGTGTTTAGTGCCGGTACATACCGCTACATGCCGGTACGCGCCGTTACTTGCCGATACGAATGGCGCGGGCGGCATTTGCGCCCGCGCGATGCGACAGTTTACGACAATCGAGGCCGTGGCGAGCGCCGCTTTCGCGCGCAGGCCGCGGCGTTGGCACCTGCAGGCGCGGCCTAGCCCAGACGCTTGCCCGTAGCCGGATCGAAGAAGTGCAGGCGCGCCGGCGGCAGGTGCACGGCCAGCCGCTCGCCGGGCGTGGGCCGCGTTTCGTGCGGCAGGCGCACCACCACGTCCGCGCTGCCCCAGCGGCCGTGCGCGAGGTTGTCCGCGCCGAGCAATTCACAGGTCTCGACTTCGAGCGTGACCGGCTCGTTGGCGCCGCGCGCGTGCATATGCTCGGGCCGCACGCCCAACACGCATTGCGCGCCCTTCGGCAGCCAGGCCGGCGCATCGCCGAGCGGCAGATGCGGCCCGTTGCCCGCGACTTCGAAGCGCCGGCCGTCGTCGCTCACGCGCCCGCGCAGCAGGTTCATGGCCGGCGAGCCGATGAAGCTCGCCACGAACATCGAAGCGGGCCGGTCGTACACTTCGCTCGGCGTGCCGATCTGCTCCGCGCGTCCGCCGTTGAGCACCATCACGCGCTGCGCAAGCGTCATCGCCTCGATCTGGTCGTGCGTGACGTACAGGCTCGTCGTACGCAAACGCGCATGCAGACGCTGGATCTCGAGGCGCATCTGCACGCGCAGCTTCGCGTCGAGGTTCGAGAGCGGTTCGTCGAACAGAAACACCGAAGGCTCGCGCACGATCGCGCGGCCCATCGCCACGCGCTGACGCTGGCCGCCCGAAAGCTCGCGCGGCTTGCGCTCGAGCAGCTTGCCCAGTTCGAGGATTTCGGCGGCCGCCGCCACGCGCGAATCGATCGTCGAGCGGTCGAGCCCCTGCAGCTTGAGGCTGTAGCCCATGTTGCGCGCGACCGTCATGTGCGGATAGAGCGCGTAGTTCTGGAACACCATGGCGATGTCGCGATCCTTGGGCTCCACGCGATTGACCACCTTCTCGCCGATGGCGATCTCGCCCGACGTGATCGTTTCCAGCCCCGCGACCATGCGCAGCAGCGTGGACTTCCCGCAGCCCGACGGGCCGACGAGCACCATGAATTCGCCGTCCGCCACCTGCACGTCGATGCCGTGCAACACCTGTTGCGCGCCATCGTAAGACTTCGTGACGCCCCGTATGCTCAATGCCGCCATGCCGTCCCCCGAATTGCCTTCATGCTTATTTCTCCACGTCCACGAGGCCGCGCACGAACCAGCGCTGCATGGCCAGCACCACCACGAGCGGCGGCAGCATGGCGATCATCGTCGCGCACATCACGAGATGCCATTGCGTCGCTGCGTCGCCGCTCGAAATCATGCTCTTGATGCCCACCACGGCGGTCGTCATCGAAGCCGTGCTCGACATGAGAATCGGCCACAAATACTGGTTCCAGCCGTAAATGAACGTAATGACGAACAGCGACGCGATGTTCGTTTTCGAAAGCGGCAGCACGACGTCCCAGAAGAAACGCAGCGGCCCCGCGCCGTCGATACGCGCCGCCTCGATCAGCTCGTTGGGCAGCGTGAGGAAGAACTGGCGGAACAGAAACGTGGCCGTGGCCGAAGCGATGAGCGGCAGCGTGAGGCCCGCGTAAGTGTTCGTGAGACGCAGTGTGGCCGCGACCTGCACCGTGGGGAAAATGCGCACTTCCACGGGCAGCATGAGCGTCACGAAGATCAGCCAGAACGCGAGACGCCGGAACGGAAAGCGGAAAAACACGATCGCATAGGCCGAGATGATCGAAATGGCGATCTTGCCCACCGAAATCACGAGCGCCGTGATGACGCTGTTCATGAGCATCACGCCGAACGGGCTCGCCGCGCTGCCCGTGCCCACGTTCCACACGGTGGCCATGTTCGCGAACAGATGGGTGCCCGGCACGAGCGAGAGCGGCACCGAGAAGACTTCTTTCTCGTTCATCGTGGCGGCGCAAAAAGCCACGTACACGGGAAAGGCCACCACCGCCACACCGAGCAGCAGCATGACGTGGCAGAACAGGTTGAAGTATTTGCGGTTCTCGACCATCAGTACTGCACCCGTCGTTCGATAAAGCGAAACTGGAAGATCGTGAGCGCGGTCACGATCACCATCAGCACGACTGACTGCGCGCCCGAACTGCCGATGTCGAGACCCCGGAAACCTTCGTCGAAGATCTTGTAGACGAGCGTGCGCGTGGCCTGGCCAGGCCCGCCGCCCGTTGCCGCGTCGATCACGGGGAAGGTGTCGAAGAGCGCGTAGACCACGTTCACCACGAGCAGAAAGAAGCTCGTGGGCGAAAGCAGCGGAAACGCAATGCCGAAGAAGCGCCGCACGGGACCCGCGCCGTCGATGGCCGCCGCCTCGAAGAGGGACTGCGGAATCGACTGCAGGCCCGCGTAGAAGAACAGAAAGTTATAGCTGATCTGCTGCCAGACCGATGCGATCACAACGAGCGTCATGGCCTGGCCGGGGTTGAGCGCGTGATTCCACGTCACGCCGAAGTGTGCGAGCGCGAAGGTCACGAGACCGATGCTCGGGTTGAACAGAAAGCCCCACAACACGGCGGCAATGACGGGCGCGACCGCATACGGCCAGATCAGAAACGTTTGATAAAAGCGCTTGCCGCGCGTCACGTGGTGCGCCATGGCTGCCAGCAGCAGCGAAATGGCGAGGCCGCCGAACGTGACGAGCGCCGTGAACACGAGCGTCGTCTGGACCGAGGCCAGATAGAGCGGATCGTGCAGGAGCCGCGTGAAGTTGGCGAAGCCGACGAAGACCGACGACGTGCCGAAGGCGTCCTGGGCCTGGGTGGACTGCAGGAGCGCCACCCCGGCCGGCCACAGGAAAAAGATCACGGTCACCGCCAGTTGCGGCCCGACGAGCAGGTACGGCAGCAGGCTCGCCCCAAAACGGGAGCGTTGTTCCATTGCGTCACTCTCCTCGAGTGGCGGCGTTCAGACGGGCGCGAACACCGGTTGACGCGGCTTGTTGATCGAATTGAGCCGCTTCATGGGCGGCGCCGCGTTCGCATTCTAGCCGAGACTCGTGACAATACGGGCCAAAGCGCGGGCCAAAGCGCGGGCCAAAGCGCGGGTGAAAGCGCGGGGGAAAGCACGGGACTGGAGGCCGCGCTCGGGCGCCGGGAGCGGGATTGACGCGGGGAGGTATGGGGCGAGCGGGCTGCGCGGAGGTTGATCCGGCGCACAGCGTCTCCCGATCGCGAAAATAGCGGGGACGTCGCCGCCCCCTGACTTCATCGTTCGACTCGCCGCTCAGGCGAGCGCCGCCGCTGCGAATTTGCCCATGTCGGTGGCGGGATCGCGCAGCGCGTCGAGATCGAGCTTTACGCCCTTGCCAACGAGCTTCTTGCCGCACAGGAAATCGGGCATCGAATTGACGGCGTCGACCGCGAGCAGCACACGGTCCTTCAGGTAGTACACCGCGAAGCGCCGCGCTGCCGGATCGCCGCGCACGATGGCCTCGTCATAGCCTTCGAGCAGGCCCACCGTCTGCAGCTTGAGGTCGTACTGATCGGACCAGAACCACGGCGCGTCGCAGGCAGGACGCGGCTTGCCGACGATCGCGGCGGCCGCGAGCTTCGCCTGCTCCACCGCGTTGTGCACGCTTTCCAGGCGCCCCGCGCGGCCATAGTGCGCAAGCGGCCGATGCGCGCAATCGCCGATCGCGAAGACCTCCGGGTCGCTCGTGCGCGCGTCGTCGTCCACCTGAATACCGTTGTCGCATGTGATGCCCGCCGCTTTCGCGAGCGCCTCGTTCGGCAGGATGCCGATGCCGACCAGCGCGAGCGTGGCGGGGACGATCTCGCCGTCCGCCAGCTTCACGCCGGTGAGCTTGCCGCCCTCGCCCACGAGCGCCTCGATCTTCGCGTTCAGGCGCAGTTCCACGCCCTGCGCGCGATGCTCGTTCGCGTAGAACGTGGAAACGATCTCGCCCGTCACGCGGCCCAGCACGCGCGGCGCGGCTTCGAGCACCGTGACCTCGTGGCCGAGCTGGCGCGCCGCCGCGGCCGCTTCGAGGCCGATATAACCGGCGCCGATCACCACGAGCTTCTCGCCCGGCTTCACGCGCTCGCGCAGCACGTCGGCGTCGGCGAGCGAGCGCAACGCGATCACGCCCGCGAGATCGTGGCCCGGCACCGTCAACGCGCGCGGTGTCGAGCCGGTGGCGAAAATCAGTTTGTCGTATTGCAGCTGGCTGCCGTCGGCGAGCGTGAGCGTGCGGCTCGCGCGGTCGAGCGACTGCGCGCTCGCGCCGAGCTTCAGTTCGATGCGCTGCTCGTCGTAAAACGCGCGCGGTTTGAGCCACAGGCGCTCGACGTCGGCTTCGCCCTTCAAATAGGCCTTGCTGAGCGGCGGCCGGTGATAAGGCGGCACCGGTTCTTCGCCGACCAGCACCACGCGGCCGCCAAACCCGTATTGCCGCAGCAGCGCAGCGGCGTTGCCGCCCGCGTGCCCTGCCCCAACGATCACCACCGCGCTGCCGTCTTCCTGCATGTCCGCTCCCGCCTTTTTCCGCTTTCTACCCGTTAATTGATTCATTGCGCGCAGCGGCGGCCGCGGCTCACAGGCGCGCTGGAAGCCTCGCGCCTATGGGCCGCCCTCGCCGTCCGCCGCGTCAGGAACGAGATCATCTCATGGTTCGCGCTTGCGCAAGGCAATCAGTCGAAGGCGCGGTCGTTCGGCGCGGCATAGAGCGCGCGCAGTTGTTCGCTCATCGGAAACTCGAAATTCACGCGCTGGGGTGGCACCGGCTTCTCGAACCACTTCGCGTACATCGCATTGATTTCGCCATTCTTCATGAGCCCCGCCATGGTGTCGTTCACGAGTTGCCGGAACTCAGGGTCGCCGTTGCGCATCATGAAGGCATAGGCCTCCGACGATTGCGGCGTGCCCACGATCACCCATTCGGAAGGCTTCGCCGTGAGCGAGCGCGTGCCGGCGAGCAGCACGTCGTCCATCATGTAGGCCACTGCGCGGCCCGACTCGAGCGTGGCGCGCCCCTCGCCATAATCGCGCGCGCTGATGATGCGCATGTTCATCTGCTTGTCGATGTTCATGCGCCGCAAGATACGCTCGGACGTCGTGCCCTGGTTCGTGAGCACCGTCTTGCCCGCGAGATCGGCGAAGTCGTGAATGCGCGAGTCCTTGCGCGTGAGCAGGCGCGTGGTCGCGACGAAGAACGTATCGGAGAAACTCACCTGGGCCTGGCGCGCCTTCAGGTTCGTCGTGACGCCGCATTCGAGGTCCACGGTGCCGTTCTGCACGAGCGGAATGCGGTTTTGCGAAGTGACGGGAATGAAATGCACCTGCAAGTTCGGGCGCTTCGTCCTGAGCTTGACTGCGTCGATGACCTTGTCGCAGATGTCCTGCGAAAAGCCGATCACCTGGTGGTCGCCGACCACGTACGAGAACGGCACCGAGGTCTCGCGATGACCAATGGCGATGATATTCGCCGAGCGGATCTTCTCGAGCGTAGGCTGCGCGACCTGCGCGGCCGCGGGCTGCAGCAGACAGAGGCACGGCACGATGGCCCAGCAAGCCGGCGACAGCCGCTTCAGTCGGTTCATGGGTCGGTCCTCGTCGTTCGCTTCGTCTGCGGGCATCATCTTGCGCGGTCGAAGCATCCATTTGTCGCCACAATCGACTATCGCGCAACATGCGGGAAATACCAGGGGTACGAGCGAAGGCAGCGCTTCGATCAGGAAGATGATCGTAGCGAGAGGCAACAAATGTTGTCAATCGTCTGTAAGCAACAGGAAGATAGACGAAACCTCACCGGCCAGGGACCCGGCGCTAGAATCGTCGAACCGGGGGTCTCGACGACCCCCTTGCACTGGAGGACCGCGCGCCATGAATTCGACCCTGCTGCCCCGCCGCCCGCGCGTGTATCTCGCCGGCTTCGACGTCTTCCGGCGCGACGCGCTCGAGCACGGCGCACGCCTCGTCGCCGCGTGTGCGGAATTCGGCTTCGAAGGCGTCTATCCGCTCGACGCGCAAGCGCCCGCGGACCTCGACGGCCCGCGCCAGGCCGCGTGGATCTATCGCGCGAACGTCGAATCGATCCGCGCCGCCGATATCGTGATGGCAAACGTCAACGACTTTCGTGGCCCCGGCGAGCCCGACTCCGGCACCGCCTTCGAGATCGGCTATGCGGCCGCGCTGGGCAAGGAAATCTGGGCTTACTCATCCGACGAAGGCACGCTCATCGAACGCGTGCCCTCCGTACCCGACGCGCAAGGGCGCGTGTGCGAACGCGGCTATCTGGTGGAAGATTTCGGCCTGGCGAAGAACCTGATGATCGCGTGCGCGGCGCGCCTCGTGCAGGGCGACGCGCGCGCGTGTCTCGAAGCCATGGCGCAGGGGCGCACGCCATAACCGCGTGCAAATGCGTGCGCCGGCGCCGGCAAAAAATTCAATGATGCATGGTGCTCATCGTGCTCATGCGCTGGAGCGCGCGAATGCGCGCCACCGCGGGGCGGTCCGTCACGGCGACTTGATAGAGCTTCGCGACATCGGCCTTGAGCGCCGTGCGTGAGCCGGCGTCGAGATACACCATGTGCCCCGATGGATAGAAACGCGCGCTCAGGTTATCGCGCACCTTCTGGTCGAGCAGCGGCATCTTCTGCAGGTCGATCACGGTCTGGTAGAACGGCGTGACGAAGTCGTAGTAGCCGTTTGCCGAGAGCACGCGCAAATCCGGATTCAGCGCCATCACCGCCGCGAGATCGCCGGCCGTGTAAAGCACGATATTGCCCTGCGCGTCCACGCCCTTTTGCGCACCCGTCGGGTCGATATGGCCGAAGTTCCAGTTCTTGAATGCCTGATCGTTCAGGTCCGTGAACGACGAGTTCGTGCGGAACTTGAGCTGCTCGTTCAGATAGCTGTTCCACATCGCCGTATAGACCCCGCTCACCGCCGTCATGGTGGGATCGTTGCCGCCCGAGTTGGGGTCGATGTTGCCGGCAATGCCCGTGTCGATGGCGGTCACGCGGCCGTCGTACGAGCCGAGCGCCACGCCCTTGTCCTTCAGGAGGGAGATCAGAAAAAGCGAATTGCCATGGCTGTCGTACGAGGCGATGTCGAGATTCCACGACTCCAGCGTTTGCGTGTCGATGCCCGTGTATTGCGACAAGGTCTTGAGCGTGGCCGGAATGCTCTTGTCGTTCGGATCGGGAAACTTCGACAGCGCCTGCAGATAATCGGTGCGCGCGAATTGCGCGACTTGCGCGGCGAACGCCTGCAAGTCCTTCGGCGCGGGCGTCACGCCGAGGCGCTTGTGGTACCACGCGTCGGCGGCCGCCGTGGGCAGCGCGCCCACCGGATTGCCGGCTTGCGTGTAATCGAGAATCGACGACTGCAGCGTGATGCCGTTCAGATCCACGCCGTCCTCGTGCAGCCGGTAGGCCAGCACGCAACTGCGCGCCGTGCCATACGACTCGCCATAGAGAAACTTCGGCGAATTCCAGCGATCGTTCGCCGTGAGGTAGCGCTTGATGAACTGCTTGAGCGAATCCGCATCCTGATCCACGCCCCAGAAGTCGCGGTTGTGATGCGGCGCGATCGCGGCCGAATAGCCCGTGCCCACCGGATTGATGAAGATGAGGTCGCTCTTGTCGAGCAGGCTGTCCGGATTGTCTTCGAGCGTATAGGGCGCGGGCGGTGTGAAGCCCGGCATCGAGGTCTTGATGCGCTTGGGCGCGAACGAGCCGAGCAGCACGAACACGGAAGAGGAGCCCGGCCCGCCGTTGTAAAAGAACGTGACGGGACGGTCCTGTGCCTGCACGCCGTCCTTCGTGAACGCCACGTAGAAGATCTTGGCGTCGGGCTGCGAACTGCTCGGATCGACCGTCACGAGGTGACCCGCCGTGGCCGTATAGGCGATGACTTCCTTGCCGATCTGGATCGCGTGATGCGTGATCGCGGCGTTCTCGGTCATGTCGGTGACGAAGTCGTCGGGACCGTTGCCGTAAGCGGTGGGATCGAAGCAAGGCTGATCGGCCTGGGAGCGATGCTTGCCGTTGCCGCTCGCGGGGCTGGCCCCTTGAGCGCCGCCGTTGCCCTTGGTGGACTGCGCTTCGTCGTTCATGTCGTCTCCACATTCTGTGTGTTCGCGTTCGAGACAGTGAATGCGACTTCGAATGCAACCTCTCATGCAACCCGCATCGCGCCCGCCGCTTGCCTCTCGTGCTCAGCGCGCGTCGCGGCGGCGTGCCGCGCTCATCCTACGCCGAGCCGAGCGCGGTTGCCACCTTGCTGCCCACCGGCGTGCCGAGGCCCGTGCAGGCGTCCCAGCCCGGCGCCGCCGAAAAGTCGCCATTGCTGCCGCTCGTCACGTCGTTGAAGGCGCCGGGCTGCGCATAGAGCTTCGCGTTCGCGAAACCGACGGGCGTGCCGCGCGCCGCGTTGATGCGCGCGATCAGCGCCGCCCACAGCGGCGCGACGGCGCTCGTGCCGCCCACCACCGTATCCGCGCCCGCCACGCGCACTTCGTAACCCGTGGCGGGATCGGCGTCGGCTGAGACGTCGGGCACGCCGCGCCGCACCAGCGCCCCCGCCCCGCCGCTGCCACGCACGACGCGCAGGCCCTTTTGCCAGTCCGGCAACGCGAACGTCGCGCTCACGCCGCCGCCGGTCGCGCCGTTATCACCTTCGCTCCACACGGTTTCCTGCGAGATACGTCCGTTCGACGCCGCGATGTGCGTGCCGCCGCAACCGAGTGCGTAAGGGCTCGACGCGGGGAAGTCCACATGATCGGCGCCGTCGCTCACGCCGTCCGACGAGCCGCTGTCGCCCGAAGCCGTGCACACGGTCACGCCGAGGGCGACGGCCGTTTGCAACGCGTCGTTCAGCGCGCCGAGCGTTTGCTGCGACCACGCCGACTCCGGCGCGCCCCAGCTGATCGAGATGACTGAAGGCTTACGCTGGCTGTCGTGCAGCGCGGCGCTCACCGCATCGACGAAGCCCGCCTCGCTGTTCGGCGCGAAATAGACGGCGATGAGCGCCCCGGGTGCCAGCGCACCGGCGATCTCCACATCGAGCGTGACTTCGGCGTCGGGGCCGTTGGGGTCGCCGGTCGGCGCGTTCGTCGCCTGATCGACGGACACGTCTTCCACGCGCGGCGCGCTCACGCCCAGCTCGCTGAAATAGGCGCTAAGGTCCGCCGTGTCATAGCCGCCGCCCATTTCGATCAGGGCAATGCATTGGCCGCCGCCGTCGCCCGCGGGAAAGCTGTATAGCTCCGCGAGCTGCAACGGCGTGAACGATCTGGTCACCGCTCGCGCGGCGCGGATTGGCGGGCGGATAGAGGCACCCGGTGCGCCCGGCGCGTCTGCCGGCGCGTTGGTCAGACTCGTCGGCATGATGCGAAAGTGCGGCTGCGCCTTCGCACGATTGTCGAGCCCCACCACCGCGGTGACGACCTCGTGCATGTCTTCCGGCAAATGCAGGGGGCCGCTCGGCTGGTGAAAGTGATGCGTGGTTTTGCCGACCTGATGCTCGAAACGCTGCAGGTCGATGCCGAAGGCGGCGTTGTACTGCTGCACCGTGCCCGAGAGCACGACGCGGCGCGCCGAGGCATCGGCCTGATCCACAGTGAGTCCATGCGCGCTCGCGAACTGCTTGACGCGCTCGATGTCGGCAGCGCTCGCGCCAAAGCGCCGCTCGTATTCCTCGCGCGAAACCGGCTGCGCGGCGGGGTCGTTCGCGGCGAGCCGGTCCACCAGCTCGTGAAATTCTGCCGACGCCTGACGCCGCAGGATCAGCACGACCCTGAAGCGCTCCGCCGGGTCGCAAGCGCCGACGCACTGCGCGCCGGCGGGCGCGGGATGTTCACTGCCTGCCACGGGTAGGTGCCTGGTCATGGCCGGTTGCTCCTCCTTGAAGCGCGTGCCTGGGTTCTGGTCTTCGGACACGCGTTGAATGACGGGAGTTCCGCGCGCCAAACCGGCCCGGAATGCCGTACAAAATCGTTGGAATATTCACGCAGCATGGCCGCCGCACGAGCGGCCCACCACGCGGCACGAACGCAAACGACGCGTTGCACGCATTCGGCATGCCCGCCAGAACCGTTATACACCGGTGACGATTGCAAAGTTGTCACGGCGACGCGGGAAGGCCAGGTCGCGGAGGAATGTTGGGGAGGTAATGCGAGATGGGCGAAACGCGCGCGGGTGTCGAGCCCGCGCGCATGAAGTACCCCGTAGCGTGGTTGTGCCGCGGGAGTTTTATGCCGCCGCGGGCAGCGCCGCCGGCAGATGCGCTTGCAGATACGCTTCGAACTCGTCCTTGACTTCCGGATGGCGCAGCGCGAACTCCACCGTCGCCTTCAGGTAGCCGAGCTTGCTGCCACAGTCGAAACGCGTGCCCATATAGCGGTATGCGAGCACCTGTTCTTCGGTGAGCAGCGACTGCAAGCCATCGGTGAGTTGAAGCTCGCCGCCTGCGCCCGGCTTCAGTGCGCGCAGATGTTCGAAGATCGTGGGCATCAGCACGTAGCGGCCCACCACGCCGAGATTCGACGGCGCGACTTCCGGCGCTGGCTTTTCGACGATGCCCGACAGCTTGAACACATCCTCTTCCCACTCGCGGCCGTCGACGATGCCGTACGACGCGCTGTCTTCACGCGCGATCGATTCGACGCCCACCACCGAGCTGTGATAGTGATTGAACGTGTTCACGAGCTGCTTCATGACCGGCGTGTGGCTGTAGAGCAGGTCGTCCGCGAGAATCACGGCGAACGGCGCGCCGCCCACGAGCTTTTCCGCGCACAGCACGGCGTGGCCGAGACCGAGCGCCTCGGCCTGGCGCACGTAGAAGCAGTCCACATTGGCTGGCTTGATGCTGCGAACGACGTCGAGCAGCTTTTGCTTGTTGCGGGCTTCGAGTTCGCATTCGATCTCGTACGACTTGTCGAAATGGTCTTCGATCGCGCGCTTGCTGCGGCCGGTCACGAAGATCATTTCGGTAATCCCCGCAGCGATCGCCTCTTCCACCGCGTACTGAATGAGCGGCTTGTCGACGATCGGCAGCATTTCCTTCGGGCTCGCCTTGGTGGCGGGCAAGAAGCGCGTCCCAAGGCCTGCAACAGGAAATACCGCTTTGGTTACTTTCAGCATGATGTCCATTCCCAGATCGTTCGTTTGAGTCTCGGTCTCGCAGCGAGGCAAGCCGACTTCCCCGAGGTTCTGCCGTGGCAGATTCTTGTATTGAATAAGATTGTTTAGCGCCTTTTAAGGAATAAAAAAAGGCCAATAAATTCGAATTACGCGATTCCAGCATAACACCGGAAATTATTACCATTCATCCTGGATAATTCCAGGCAGATCGGCATGAATTTCCTGCTCGGGTCTTCTGTCAATGACGCGTCTTGTTCGGGGCGCAGGCTACTCCGCTTCGTCAACGGGCGGCAATGCGCCGGAGCGCGTGCGTGCGCGCCGGATGGGCTCGTTGCGCAACGCCTCGCGATACGCGGACACCCCCACGAGTATCAACAGCACGGCCACGCCGGCCAGCAAGTGCAGGTTCATCGGATTCTCCAGCGACCATAGTCGATCACGCTCAAACTAGCATTCCAAATTCGATAAATAAACCGCTTTGTTTTTCAATCCATTTATTTCTCCATTTATCGCTTCCGTATGAATACATTTTGAAAATCTTTTGCTTACTTCCCTCGCGCGCGCGCCCCTAAGATCGGCGGATACTCTCCCCAAGGACCGGCCGACACCGATGAGCGATCCCGTACTCCAAACCGCCATGCCGCCTGCATCCGCCCTGCCCGCCGCTGCTGCTCCTGCAGCGCGGCCGGTGGCTGCGGCCCGCGAGCTTGCCGGCGAGCATCTGATCGAAGCCCTGCGCGGCTTTGCGGCCTTGCTGGTGGCCTATTTCCATTGCCGCCAGGTCACCTGGATCGGCATGGGCGCGTTCCACCAGCTGCACGCCAGCCTCGCGAGCCCCGGGACGCTCGCCGCGTGGCTGACGTTCCCGATTGCGTGGGGATCGGCGGGCGTGCCGATTTTTTTCGTCATCAGCGGCTATTGCATTCACCGCAGCGGCGCCGCGCGGCTCTTCTCGAACCCCGATTTCCGGCTCGACGCGCGGCAGTTCTGGTTGCGCCGCTTCGTGCGCATCTATCCGGTGCTGCTCGCCGCGTTGCTGCTCACGCTGGCTGTGGATTCGGTCAGCCTCTCGCTGCTTCCTGTGAGCCACAAGATCAATGAGATCGGGGTGCGTGATTTCTTCGTGAACCTGTTCTCGCTGCAAGGCGTGGCTGGTAAGACGTATGGCTCGAATGGCGCGCTCTGGACTCTTTCGCTCGAGGTGCAGTTCTATCTGCTGTATCCGCTGCTCTTTGCTGCTCGCCGCCGGTTTGGGTTGAACGTCGTGCTCGCTGCCGTGGCCCTCATCAATGTCGTTTCCGCGTTGACGCTCGAGCGGCATGACATCATCGTTTTCACTTCGTACTGGTTCTCGTGGATGCTTGGCGCCTGGATCGCCGAAGTGCGTTTGCGCGGGTCTTCTGGCTTTCGGTTCGCCTATCCTGCTGCGGCGCTCTTTGCTGTCGCCGGTTGCGTGGCGTTTCACTTCGGGCAGTTTGGGGCGTTTCAGCTTTGGGCCTGCGCTTTCGCCTGCTATCTCGTCAAAGCGCTTGCGCGGCCTGCGCCCGCTTCCCCTGGCTTTCTGCAGTCGCTGTTCTCCAGGATCGGCGATTTCAGCTACTCGCTCTATCTCATTCACTTGCCGCTCTTCGTATTGCTCGGCTCGCTATTGTTCCGCTCGGAGCTGCAGACTTCGATATGGCCTTCGTTCGGCTTCACGCTAGCCGTGATTCCCGTTGCCTGGGTGTTCTATCGGATCTTCGAAAAGCCCGCGCTTCATGCTGCTGCTCGGCTTCGGAAGCGGGTCGTCGCTTGATCCTCTTTGGCCACTTTGGCCGCGTTGGCCTTTCCTTGTGTTCGCGTCGGTGTGCATGCGTTGCCCCTGTGCGGGGCGGCACCTACTTTCTTTGCGGCGGCAAAGAAAGTAGGCAAAGAAAGCCGCTCAAACCGCCAGCGCCTGCCACAGTTCACATCGCGCCGTACATGGTGAATGGCTCCGGAGCGTCTGGCATCTCGCACCTTCAAAGGTAGTGACAAGGCGCTCATCCTTCCGGCGGCGCTGCGCGCGCCGAATGGCATAACCCAACACCAGCGGGGCGCGTGCGTTCTCGCGAACCTTGGCAATCCCCCCTGGTTTCCCATGCAGACCCAACCGCAGCGAGCGTAGCGAGCAGCGGGATGAATGACTGCCTTGTCACTCACTTGGGTGGTGCGAGGTGACAGACGCTCCGGAGCCATTCACCATTTACGTCGAGATGTGAACTGTGGCAGGCACTGGCGGTGTGAGCGGCTTTCTTTGCCTACTTTCTTTGCCGCTGCAAAGAAAGTAGGTGCCGCCCCGCACAGGGGCAACACTTGCATACCGACGCGAACACAAGGAAAGGCCAACGCGGCCAGAAGCCGCGAAAAAAGGCCTAAAAAAAGCAAAAAAACTTACTTGCCCCGAGCAACAACCCCATCGAGCACCCGCTCGACAGCATCGACATACTGCTGCTTCCCAAACCGCTCCCGGGCAGTAGCCAGCCCTTGCACAGCAAGCCGATCCCGCAACGCCGCGTCGTCGTGCAACCTGCCGATGGTGGCAGCCAGTTCCTTGGCATCACCTGGCGTACAAAGCAGCCCGCTTTCACCATGCTCGACGATCTCAGTCACACCACCATCGCGAGAAGCAACCACAGGCCTTTGCGCCAGCATCCCCTCAACGACTACACGCCCAAACGGTTCAGGCGTAATAGACGTATGCGCGATCACATCGACGGCCCGCATGCAAGCCGCAATGTCATGCCGGAAGCCGAGAAAATGCACACGCTCCTGCAGCCCGTTCGCCTCGACGAATGCACGCAGCTCGGCAGCGTAAGCGTCCTCACCGAACAGCGGCGCACCTACGAACACAGCATGCGCACGCGGCTCGTCGAGCAACGCTTCGAGCAGCACATGCTGGCCTTTCCAGCGCGCCAGACGGCTGAAAGCACCAACCAGGAACGCATCCTCGGGCAACCCGATCTGCACCCGCAGTTGAGCCTGCGGCACGCGCGCGAGCGCACGGAACGGCGATTCATCCACGCCGTTGTGCACCACGTCGATGCGCTTCGCGTCAAAGCGCGTGAGCTGCGCAAAAACCTTCGCCGATGCATGCGAGTTCGCGATCACATGCGCGAGCCCCAGCTTCGCGCAGCCCTTGATCACCGCGCGCTGCACGCGGCCGAAATGCTCGTCGCTAACAATGTCGCGCAAATGCCAGACCACCGGCTTGCGCGCGAGCTTGCCCGCAAGCACGCCGATCACCATCGCGCGCTGCGTGTTGGCGTAAAGCACGTCGGCCTCGCGCGCGCGGCGGCGCGTCTCGCGCACGAGCGCAGCAATGCCCGCAAGCACGCCCAGTCGCGGCGCCGTGCCGCCATCGCGGCGCACCTTGTTCAACGCACCCGAATCGATCACCTCCACGCGCGCGCCGGCTTTGTCGAGCGCCTCCCTGAAGGGCCCGTCGTTGAAGAGCAGCACGTCGATGCGCGAGCGCAAGCCCTTCACCACTTCCAGCAGCGATAGCTCGGCGCCGCCCAGCACGCCGCTCTGGTCGATGGCGAGCACGCGCGGCGCGTCCGCTGCGTCCGCTTCGATCTCGTACGGCGCTGCGCCGTGTGCCGAGCCCGCCTGCGCGATCGCCGGCACCGCTTTCGCCACGCGCGCGAAGAATTGCTCGCGGAAATGCCGCGAAGAAAAGCGCTCGGCATTCGCGCGGCAATCCTCGGCGCGGAATCGGCCAGGATCGCTTTCGAACGACTCGACGGCGTCGATGATCGCGTCCGCGTTTTGCTCTTCGAAGAAAATGCCCGTGGGGCGCGAACCGGTGTCGCGCACCGTTTCGAGCGCGCCGCCCTTGCCAAATGCAATCACGGGCGTGCCGCAAGCCTGCGCCTCGACCACCGAAATGCCGAAGTCTTCTTCCGCTGCGAACACGAACGCCTTGGCCCGCCGCATGCGGTCGTGCAGTACGGCGAACGGCTGATAGCCCAGCACTTCCACATTGGGCGTCGCCTTCGCGCGCACCTTGTGCATGTCGGGGCCGTCGCCGATCACCACGAGGCGCCGCTCGGGCATGCGCGCGAATGCCTCGACAATCAGGTCGATCTTCTTGTACGGCACGAGCCGCGAGGCCGTCAAATAGAAGTCGTCTTTAGTGGTTTCCAGCTCGAACGCGTCGATATCCACGGGCGGATAGACCACCTCGGCCTGGCGCTGATACACCTTCTGAATGCGTCGCGCAATGAACTCCGAGTTGGCGACGAACTGGTCCACCGAATTCGCGGTGCGCACGTCCCAGTTGCGGATGTAGTGCAGGATCAGGCGTGCGAGCATCGACTTCGGCCCGCGCGTGAGGCTCGACTCCTGCAGGTACTGATGCTGGAGGTCCCACGCATAGCGGATCGGCGAATGCACGTAGCTGATATGGAACTGGTCCGGTCCCGTGAGCACGCCCTTGGCTACCGCATGGCTGCTCGAAATCACCACGTCGTAGCCCGACACGTCGAGCTGCTCGATGGCGAGCGGCATGAACGGCAGGTACGCGCGATAACGCTTGCGCGCGCCCGGCAGCTTCTGGATGAACGAGGTCGTCGCGCGCTTGCCGCGCAAGAACGTGCGGTCTTTCGCATCGACGAAATCGACGACCGAGAACAGGTCTGCATCCGGAAAGCAGGCAAGGATCTGCTCGAGCACCCGCTCCGCGCCCGCGTAGGTCACGAGCCAGTCGTGCACGATGGCCACGCGCGGCGCACGGCCTGCGGCGAAGGCTGGCCGCAGTGGCCGCAGCGGCATGACGGCGCCCGTTTCGGAGCGTCGCGGTTTGGTGGCGTCGCGCCGTTGAAGGGGCGCGGCAGCGCTTTCGGACGGCGCCGCTTCGTCGATCAGTTCGTGACTCATGCGCTTTTCCGTGAATTCAGTCGAAAGAGAAGGGAACGGGCGTAGCCGCGCAGCATCGGCGTGGTCGCAACCGACCACACCACGTTGGCAAGTGCGAGCACGACACCGGCGCCGATTGCGTACAGCGCGTCCGGCAGCCACCACGCAAGAGCGAGCGCAGCGGCGAGAAAACTCAGGTGAGCGAACATATCGACGATGATCGTGCGGCTATGAATGCGCGAAAGCCACAGCAGTACGACGTAGTCGAACAGTGCGCGAAACAGCACGGCGGCGGCCGCGCCCGGCAAGCCGAAGCGCGAAATGCCGAGCCACAGCAGACCGGCAAAGAGCGGCAGCTCCACGAGCCCCACGCGCGCGGCGGCGGCAGGATTGTTTTGCGACTGGATGAGAATGCGCGTGACGCCCGCCTGCCCGACGAGCCACACGGCGATGATCAGCACGCGCCCAACCGGTGCGCCATGCGCGGCGATCACGGGCCCGACCCACGCATGCAGGAAGGGCTGGAGCACCACGATCGCGCCGATGGCGATCGGCGTGAACACGGCATTGAGAAACTGCAGCGACTGCGCGGCGATTTCATCGGCATGCTCGCGGCCCAGCGCGGACAGGCGCGGAAACAGCGTGCGCACGAGCGCATTGGGCACCATGTTCAGGCGCGTGACGAGGTTCTGCGGCACGGTGTAATACGTGACGAAGCGCGCACCAAGGCCCGCGCCCAGCATCATGCGGTCGAGCGAGTCCGCGACCATCGTCGTGATGCTCGCGACCAGCATCCAGCCGCCGAAATTGAAGAGCGCCTTCGACGTATCGAGGCGCGGCCCGCGCACCTTGCGAATGCCGAGCACGCGCAGCGCCGAGCGGCCGAGCAGGATCGCGGCGGCCAGACGCGCGAATACGGCGGCGGCCAGCACGGTCTGCAGATTCGGCTCGTACGCCCAGGCAGCGGCAAGCGGCAGCAGCTGGAACAGGAACGTGCCGAGCGTCTGGTTCGTGTTGTAGATGCCGAAGCGCTCCGCGCCGTTGATCGCACCCGCGAACACCCACGAGACGTTCGCCACCGGAATCGCCACGGCGAGCCAGGGCAGCGCGAGATAGACTTCGTGCCGCAACTCGGGCGTGACGTGCGTGAAATACGCGGTATAAAGCGCGCCGCCGGAATAGATCAGCAGGCCGCCAATCGCGCCGGTCGTGAAGTTCAGCCAGAACGCGCTCCAGAACACACGCTCGCAGGCGTCGGCGTCTTTCGACGCATACGCCTTCGAGATCTGGTTCTGCGCGGCCATGCTCATGCCGAGGTCGAGCACGCTGAAGTAGCCGATCAGCGTCCAGACGAGCGCGATCACGCCGTAGCGCTCGACACCGAGCAGGCGGATGTAGGAAGGCACCGTGACGAGCGACACGAAGGTCGGCAGCACGAGACCGAACAGATTGATTGCGACGTTGCGCAGTATGCCTTTATCCATTGGGTATCCAGTTGCGGGGCCCGTAGCGGGTCAGGCCGGTTTCCAGCGGTACATGAGCACCTTGCCGCGCGCGTCTTCCTCGACGAACACGAGGTATTCGCCGTTCGCTTCGCGATGCGCGGTGATACCGAACGGCACGTCGACCCAGCCCGAGGTGTTGCCCACTTCGGCGCCCGGGCCGAAGGTGCCGATCTCCTTCGCACTGTCCTTGTCGTACACGTGGACGTTGCCCGCGGGCTCGACCACGAACACGTACTGGCCTTCCACCGTGAGCCCCGCGGGCGTGACGGGCGGTTTCGCTTTCGGGTCCCACGGCAGGCGCAGCATGTAGTGCTGCTCGGGGTGGCCGCTCGACCACTTGTCGTAGCGCACCAGCACGCGCCCCGCTTCCTTCCAGAAGCCCGGATCGTGCGGCGCATCGGCCGTATAGCCCGTCACGTAGAGCGTGTCGGTCTGCGGCTCGTAGATCGCGCGATGCACTTCGGTGAACGGCGCGGGGACCGCGTATTTGTCGAGCTTGTCGTACGAGTAGATCGGATTGCCCTTCGCGTCGAGCCCGCCATAGCGGAAGCGCCAGATGCCCTTGTCGTCGCGCGCGCGCCAGATGTCGCCGCGCGTGTCGATCCACCAGCCCCACCCGCCTGCCAGATGGTCGCGGCCCGGATTGCGCGTAAATTCGTCGGCGTCGAAGGCACCGTTGCCGTTCGCATCGCGCCAGATCCAGTCGCCGCCGGGCGGCGGCGCGTTCGGCACGTTCTGCACCCCGCGGCCGCGGCCCGCAATGAAGCCCGAGGGAATCGCGGTCTCGCCGTCGCGCTGCGCGTCGAAGCGGTAGATCTTCAGGTGGTCCGCGTACATGTCGGTGAGGAACAGGAACGTGTGCCCGCTCAACACGCGCGCGGTAGGCAGACCCGGCCACTGGTCCGTGTGGAAAACGGGATCGTCGGGATAGCGGAATCGATTGGACAGGAATCCGACATATTTCCAGTCCTGCCCCGGCGGCTTCGACAAGTCGAGTTCGAAGCGCTTGTTGCCCGTGTAGACGCTGTCGGGGCGCTGCGGGTCCACCCACGCGCCGTCCACGAACAGCAGGCCTTCCAGGTTCCACAGGCGCTTGCCGGCAGGCGTATAGGCCTCCAGCGTTGCGCCAAGACCCGCGCCGATGTTGTCTTCGTGCTGCGGTCCGACGCCGTTGGTCGAGACGTAGATGTTCCCGCGCGCGTCGGTGCCGACGCCCGTGAGGCCATTGAAGCGGCCCGGCCCCGGCCGCCCCGCGACGCCCGAAAAAATGCCGCCGCTCTCGCCGAGCGTGGCGCTCTGCGTCCACCTCTTGCCGTTGCGCGTGAAAATGAGGATCTGCTGGCGCGGACCGTTATCGGCGATCAGGAGGCGTTGCTGCGGATCGAACGCGAGATCCACCGGCACCGAATCGTCGGGTAGCGCGAGCGTGTCGTCGAGGCGCTTGCCATCCGCCGAGTAGTGCTCGACGCGCGGATGCGCGGCGCCCTTACCCGCTTCGGCGCCCGTGAGCACCCACACCGACCCGTCGGCTGCAAGCGCGATGCGGCCCGGCGCCTGCACGTCCCATTGTCCCTTGCGCTGCATCGAATTCGCGTCGTACACCTCGATGCGGTTCATCGGCGTGTTGCTCACATAGAGCGTCGAATCCGTCGCGGCGAGTCCGCCAATGTCGGCATGCGTGCCCATGGGCACGTCGTTGATCTTCAGGAACGACGCGGAAAGCTGCGCATGCGGATTGAGCGGATCGGGCGAAGCCTGAAATGCGGCGGCGCGCTTGGGCTCGTCGAGCGGCCGGCGCGTGATGCCGTACCACTGGCTGCCCTTCGCAGGCCAGATGCCGCTGCCGACCAGATGACCCTTCTCGTTGCCCACGCCGACCGCTCCATACAGATAGCGATGATTCACGGCCACGGCGTTGCCGCCGGCTCCCCCCCAGCCATGCGTGCCGCCGGCGAAGCCGAGCGGCTTGCCGTCCTGGTACGCGCTGATCTCGGCGCCGCTCTCGTCCCACGGCGCATTGGTGAACACCTTGCCTTCGGGCGTGACGGCGATGGCCGTGACGTTGATTTGCATCCAGGTGCCCTGGCCGTTGCCAAAGCTATTGCCGATCCACGAGGTCGTCACATTGAGTTGCGGCGCGGCGATGGTCTGAACCGACGACGTGCAGATAAACGTGCACATCGCGGCCAGTGCCAACGTCCTGCGCAAGCGGCGATCGGGATTCGATAACGGCAAGGCAATTCCTCCGGTCAAGTGACGGCAATCTGCCAGGATCATGCCGTACAAATCCGCTGAAAAATCGCCTCCAAAAAAGGGAAAATAATTCAAAAAAATTCAGTATTTATGACCCATTTCTGAGTCATCCGGAAATAAACTCCCGAACACCGGATATCACGCCAAAAAGCCGTGCGGCGCGGTGTTCGGCACGCCCGCCACACTTTCCATTCGGCAATGCGTATTTCATATCGCGCAAATTCCGGCATTTAAATTCAAAAATCCAGAATCAATATATTTCGGCTTTTTGAACATTTAATTCTTTCTAGAATGAATCGCGAAGCAATCGCGTATGCATGACCCCACCGGAGAACCGATGACCGTAAGCCGCCCAGTCAGTCAACAAGGCCTCGCCGACCATTCCCACCGCATCGTCCAGCTGGACGGTCTGCGTGCCTTCGCCGTGCTCGCCGTGTTCGCGCAGCACGCGTTGCGCGCGCCGCTGTGGATGGGCGTCGACCTGTTCTTCGTGCTGAGCGGCTTTCTCATCACCGGCATCCTGCTCGAGCGCAAGGCGCGCGGGCAATCATATTTCAGCTACTTCTATGCGCGCCGGGTGCGCCGTATCCTGCCGCCCTACGTGCTGCTGCTCATCGTTTCGTCGCTGCTGTTCGGCTTCGGCTGGGCACACTACTGGCCGTGGTATGCGTTCTTCGCGACCAATATCGGCGACGCACTCGGCCAGAGCGGACACGACAGCCTCAACATTCTCTGGTCGCTCGCCGTCGAAGAGCAGTTCTACATCGTGTGGCCCTTCGTCGTGCTGCTTCTGCCGCAACGGCTCATGGCCGTGGTGGCCGCCGCGCTCATTTTTGTCGTACCCGTGCTGCGCGCCGTCGCGACCCCGTGGTTCGACTCGTACTGGCCCATTTACTACCTCACGCCGTTCCGCATGGATTTGCTGGCCGCCGGCGCGCTGCTCGCCGTGCTCGTGCGCCGCGACCGCAATGCGCTCGAGCCCTTCAAATGGCCCGCCGCCGTGCTCTTTTTCGCGGCGCTCGGCGTGCTGGCCTGGCTGCACCTGCACTACCCGCGCTTTCGAGGCATGAACACGCCGCTCTCCAACGCCATGCTCTATAGCGTTTCGCTCGTGCTCTGCACCTCCATCGTCGTGTTCGCGCTGCAGTCGAAAGGCATCGTGCGGCGCCTGCTGTCCAACCCGGTGCTCGTGTATATCGGCACGATCAGCTACACGATCTACCTCATTCATCTCACGATTCTCTATGCCGTGTGGCCGCTCCATTACGGCCGCATCCAGAGCGCCGCGATTGCGCTCGTCCTCACGCTCGCTTATGCGAGCGCGAGCTGGTTTCTCTTCGAGCGCCGCCTCACGCGCGGTCCGCGCCGCCGCCCAGCGGTTGAGCCGGTCGACCTCACCGCGCGCGTGAGCCAGTCGAGCCCGCAGTCGTAATTCCTGAATCCCGTTCGATACTTCAAAGGCACATCACATGAACGAACGTCGCAAAGCGATCATCACCGGTGTTTCCGGCCAGGACGGCGCCTACCTCACGCGTCTTCTGCTCGACAAGGGCTACAACGTCACGGGCACCTATCGCCGCACCAGTTCCGTCAACTTCTGGCGCATGAACGAGCTGGGGATCCTCGACCATCCGTCGCTCGACCTCGTCGAACACGACCTCACGGACGCGGGCTCGACCCTGCGCCTCGTCGAACGCGCCCAGGCGCAGGAGGTCTACAACCTCGCCGCCCAGAGCTTCGTGGGCGTGTCGTTCGACCAGCCCGCCACGACCGCCGAAGTCACCGGCATCGGCGTGCTGAACATGCTCGAAGCGATTCGCGTCGTAAATCCGAAGGCGCGTTTCTACCAGGCTTCGACCTCCGAAATGTTCGGCAAGGTCCAGGCCATTCCGCAATGCGAGGACACGCCGTTCTATCCGCGCAGCCCCTATGGCGTGGCCAAGCTGTTCGCGCACTGGTCCACGGTCAACTACCGCGAGTCCTACGACATCTTCGCGACGAGCGGCATTCTCTTCAACCACGAGTCGCCGCTGCGCGGGCGCGAGTTCGTCACGCGCAAGATCACCGACAGCGTCGCCAAGATCAAGCTCGGCAAGCTGAACATGCTCGAACTCGGCAACCTCGACGCCAAACGCGACTGGGGCTACGCCTCCGAATACGTCGAGGGCATGTGGCGCATGCTGCAGGCCGACGAGCCCGACACCTACGTGCTCGCCACGGGCCGCACCGAAACCGTGCGCGACTTCGTGAAGATGGCCTTCGCCGCCGCCGGTTTCCAGCTCGAATGGTCGGGCAAGGGCGAGCGCGAAACCGGCATCTGCGTCGCCACGGGCCGCACGCTCGTGCGCGTGAGCCCGCGCTACTACCGCCCCGCCGAAGTCGATCTGCTCATCGGTGACGCGACCAAGGCGCAGGAGAAACTCGGCTGGAAACCGCAGACTTCGCTCGAGCAGCTCTGCCAGATGATGGTCACGGCCGACCTTGCGCGTAACGAACGCCATGACACATTCTGAGCCCGCTAGCCGTCCGCGCGCGCTCATCACGGGCATTGGCGGCTTTACGGGCCGCTATATGGCCGCTCGCCTCGCGGCGGACGGCTACCGCGTGTGGGGCACCGTGCGGACGGGCGAATCGCTGGACGCGGAAGCCTTCCCGTTCGGCGCCACCGCAATCGAGGCGGACTTGCTCGACCGCGCCGCGATCGCCCATGCGCTCGAAACCGTGCAGCCCGACGTGGTCGTGCATCTCGCCGCAGTGGCCCACGTGGCCGACAGCGACGTGGCACGCACCTACGTCGTGAACATCGTCGGCACCCGCAATCTGCTCGAGGCACTCGCGCAGCAGAAGCACGTGCCGCGCGCCGTCTTGCTGGCCAGCAGCGCGAACGTCTACGGCAACGCCACGAACGGCGTGATCGACGAACAGGTCGATCCCCAACCCGCCAACGACTACGCGGTCAGCAAGCTCGCGATGGAATACGTCGCGAGGCGCTTTCAGGCGCAGTTGCCGATCATCATCGCGCGCCCGTTCAACTACACGGGCGTAGGCCAGTCGCCGGACTTCCTGATCCCGAAGATCGTCGAGCACTACGCACGCGGCGAAAAAGAGATCTCGCTCGGCAACCTGCACGTGGCCCGCGACTTCTCCGATGTGCGCGACGTGGTGAACGCCTATGCGCGGCTCGTCGAAGTCGCGCCGCGCGGCACCACCGTCAACGTCTGCTCGGGCAGCGGTCAGACGCTTGGTGCGCTGCTCGACATGCTCGCGCGCATCGCCGGCTACGAGATCGAGGTGCATGTCGATCCGCGGTTCGTGCGCGCCAACGAAGTGCGTCAGCTGATCGGGTCGAATGCGAAGCTGCGTTCCATCGTTGGCGACAGCTCGCGCAAACACCTCGAAGAAACCTTGCGCTGGATGTACGAAGAGGCCCGCGAACGCGTGCTCGAAACGCAATAGCGCTGCTTGCCTGCTCTCGTTCTACAAATCAACCGCCGCTCTCCCGAGCGGCGGTTTTCTTTGGGTCGATCGACCCGCTTCAGTGAGCGGCAATCGCTTCCGCGTACACACCGGCCACGCGCTTCGCGATCACGGCGTTGTCGAAGTGCTCGCGCGCGTACGCCTTGCATGCCTCTTCATCCGGCAGCTTGATGCGGCCCGAAAGCGCGCCGTCGATGCCATCGGCGATCGCGTTCGCGCCCGTGCTCGGCAGCACGAGATCTTGCGACAGACCCGCCACCGCCTCCGGCAGACCGCCCACGGGCGTCACCAGAACCGGCGTACCCGCGGAAAGCGACTCCACCGTGATCAGGCCGAAGCCCTCCAGCGCCACTGTCGGCACCACGCTCAGCGTGGCCGCGCGATAGAGCGAGGGCAGGTGCGCGTCGGGCACGAAACCGAGCAGCTTCACGTTGTCAGCCAACCCTGCTTCGTCGATACGCTGCTGAAGTTCGGACTCCAGACGGCCTCGCCCCGCGATCAGCAGGAGCACGTCCGGGTGGCGTTGCTTCACCATCTTGATCGCGTCGATCAGGTCTTCGAGGCCCATGCGGCGCACGAGGCGGCGCACGGCGAGGATGATCGGGCGGCCTTGCGGCAACTGGAGCTTCAGGCGCGCTTCCGCCGTCGTGCAGGCCGGGTCGAAATGCGCCGTATCCACGCAGCCCGGCACGATGCGCACGCGCTCGGGCGAAATAGCGTAGCGGCGCGTGAGAATGTCGCCAAACGCCTTCGACAGCACGATGAGCCGCGAGGAGCGCTCATACACCGACTGCTCCAGCGAGTGCTTGATGCGCTGGCTCAGCGTGGCCGCACCTTCCACGAAACTTTCGTCGGCCCACGGGCCCTGGAAGTGCGAAACCTGCGGAATGCCGCGCGTGACGTCGAGCCCGGGGAAGGTGTACAGCGCGAAGTGCGAGGAAATCACGTCGGGGCGGTGGCGGCGAATCTCGCTGCGCAGCGCACGTCGCGCGTCCATGAGGCGAAACGGCAGCGAGCGCGAAGCGGAGCCGAAGCCGTGAATCGCGCCGCCGCTGTCCTGGGCCACCTTGGGCGAGCCGGCCACGACGCCGCGCACGCGCACGCCCGCGCCGGGCAGCGCGCCGACGAGCGAGTAGTACATGCGGTCGAGGCCGCCTGCGCGCTCGGGAAACCAGTGCATGCCGATCTGCAGCGATTGAATGGATTGTGTGGTCATCGCGTGTCCTTATTCTGCACGTATGCGGTTATCGGGGGGTCTCTGCGCGCTGGAGCGTTTGACCGCCCGGCAGCGTCGCAGCAGCGAACGCGGGTTCTTCGCGGCGTACGGCCTCGCTCGCGTCGCCGGCCAGTTGCCGGTAGAGCGCGATGTACTGCGCGGCCATGCGCGCCCAGCCGAACTGCGTGGCCAGTTCCGCCGCCGCCTCGCCCATCGCGAGCCGGCGCGGCGTGTCGCTGGCGAGCGTCTTCACGGCGTTGGCGAGCGCCGGCACGTCGTCGGGATCTTCGAGCACGATGCCGCAATCGGGCGTGATGATTTCGGCGCCGCCTGCCGTACGCGCGGTGACGACGGGCAAGCCCGCCGCCATCGCTTCGAGCAGCGAGAGGCTCATTGCTTCGTATCGCGAAGGAAATACGTAGGTATCGACGGAGCGCATGAGCGTGGGCATCTCGCGCACGAGGCCGAGAAAATGCACCCGCGACTCGATGCCCAGCTCGCGTGCGAGGTCGGGATACGGGCTGCCCGGCAGGTAGCCCGCCACGGCCAGATGCACGTTGTCGGGCATCTGCTTCATGGCGTGCAGCACCGTGCCGAGGTTCTTGCGCGGCGTGCGCAGATCGCCCACGAAGAGCAGCAGGAACGCGTCGGCGGGCAGCGAGAACTTCGCGCGGTCCGCGCTCGCGGCCGAGAAGCCGCGCGTATCGACGCCGTTGTAGATCACGTCGAGCCGCTCCACGGGGTTGCCGCCCGACGCGCGAATCTCGTCGGCGACCTTGCGCGAAACGGCCGCGATCACGCGCGAGCGCCGATACGCCCAGCGCTCCAGCACCGCATTGGCGCGCGTGTAGACGAACTGGTAAGCGGACCACACGCCGCGCGTGAGACCGAACGGGTAGTACTTGCTGCGCGCCCAGCCGCCGTGCACGAAGTGCGCGGTGTTGACGTCGGCGTGCGCCCAGGTGATGAAGCCGTTCACATGGAGCACATCGTATGCGCGCCGGTTGCGGCGCAGCCACAGCGCGCTCTTCACCGCGAATACCTGCTGGCGCAGCAGGTTGGTGGGCCACGCGCGCGAAGGTTGCACATTCACCCATTTCACCTTGGGGTGGGCAAGCAGCTCGGGCGCGACATGCGAGGCGACCAGCGTCACCTCGAACCCCTCGTCGAGCGCGGCGCGCGCGATTTCATGATTGACGCGGCCCTGGCCGTCATTGTGGCGCACGACATGCGTGACGATTGCGACTCTCAATCGGAGACCTCCGTGGTAGGGGCCCGGCGTTGCAGCTTCGCCCAATGCCCCGCGCTGAGAATGGAAAACACGCTCGAAAAGAGCAGCAGGCCGCCGGTACCCACGAGCGAGTTGGTGAATACGAGCATGGCGAAGATCGATATCGCGAGGCTCAGGCACGCGCACACGTAGCGGTCCTCGGGAAAACGCATCGACACGCGCACCGCGCGCACGAGCAGCCACAGCACGCCCGACATGTAGAGCAGCGTGCCGGGCCAGCCCAGCACGAACGGAATGTTCATCACGCCGCTGTCGAAGCTGCCGTATTGGCCGAGCTGGCCGTTGTTGCTCGAGAGCTTGGTCGATGCGCCGGTGGCGCCGAGACCCTCGCCCGTCACGTCGGTGAAGGCCTTCTTCGCGAAGTCGGCATAGAACTGGTTACGCGCCTCGTAGCTCTGGTCGTCCTTCAGGTTCACGAGCGTATTCAGACGCTGCTGCATGCGGTCCGCCACGGGACCGAACGTGAGCAGCGGCACGCACACGCCCGCCAGCACGATCGCGCTGACGATGATGCGAATGCGCACCTTGTTGCTCGACTTCATCAGCTGGATCACCATGGCGATTGCCCAGCCGCCCCAGGTGGAGCGCACGAGCGAGAGCGCGAACGAGAAGAAGCCGAACGCCGCCGCGATCCAGCGCACCCGATGCTTCGCGGCCATCACGAACACCATCGCGCCCATCATCGCGAACGCGAACGGGCCCGACGAGTTCATCGTGCTGAACACACGCACGCCGAGCGGCACGGGGTCGCCCTGCGAGTTCATGTCCGAGCCGATCATCCACATCGCATCCCATGGCGGCATGATGAAGAACTGCACGAGACCATACGCGCCCATCACGAGCATGCCGTAGATGAAGGTGTTGATGATGGTCTTGCTGCACTCGGGATACTGGCGCGTGAGCACCATGATGTGAAAGCCGATCAGGAACGGATAGATCCAGTTGGCAAGGTCATAGACCGCCGCGGCCGGGCCGCTGCCCACCACGCCCACCACGAACCCATAGCCGATGCCGAGCAGCGCGAGCAGGAGCGGCAGACCGCGCCGCTGCCCGAGGATCGGGTAGTAGCGCAGCAGCGAAATCCCGCTGATCATCGTGACGGCGAGCGGCGCGACCTGAATGAGGCTGGTGGGCGTGAAGCCGCCCTTGCCGTAGTCGGCGAGGCGCCGCACTTCGGGGCTCAGGAACCACAACCACCACATGAAGCCGATATAGCGCACCGGGTTCACGAAGTAGAGCCAGAATCCCACCGCGATCGACAGCACGGGAAACGCCAGCGTCAGCACGGTGCCCTGGTGCGCGCCGATCAGCAGCACCGTGAATACCCATAAGGCGAGCGGCGGCAGCGTATCGCGGCCGAGCAGGCTGCGCAGGCCGCCGCGGCGGCGGCCCGGCTGGCTCGCCGGCGCGGGTGCGGGGATAGCGGTCGTGACGTCCATGATCACATCCCGCGCGCGGCGACGCCCCGGCCTTGGGGTTCGCTCGCGATCGACTCGCCGTTGCGCGCGTCGCGCTCGTGCAGCATCTCGCGCGTGAGCTGCGCGTGCTGCCGCGCGAAGTGCTCAGTCGTGAGATCGCGCGTGCGCAGCTGCTCGCAGGCCTCGCGCGCCTGGGCGAGCGCCCGCGCCGGGTCGGCCACGAGCGCATTCGCCGCGTCGCGCAGTTGCTCGGCGTTGAACGGCTCGACGTACGAGGCGGCCTTGTCGTCGAAGTAATCTTCGAGCGCACCGACCTTCGTCGCGATCATCGGCTTGCCGAGCGCCGCGGCTTCCAGCATCACCGTGATGCCCGAAGCATGCGTGTTGGGACGCAGCGGCACGACGATGATGTCCGCCCAGTCATACAGCGCGTGCTGTTGCTTGATGCCGGAAACGCGCACGATCTCGACGTTGTCCGCGCGCGCCGATGCTGGCATGCGCCGGCGCGTGGCGATACGTACCTGGTAGCGCGAATCGTTGCCGAGCGCGCTGACGAGCGTGGTCCAGTCGCGGTCGCGGTCGTTGCCGATCGCGGCCACGCGCACGGGCGTATGCGGCGTCCACTGCGCAGGCGGACGCAGCGGAAAATCGCTGGTATTGAGCCCATAGAGCACGTGACGCGCCTCGCGCCCGAAGTACTCGCCGCACAGCGCGGCATTCTCGCTCGCGAGGGTGGTGAGCAGATCGGCACGCTTGAGCAGCCGCTTGTAGATCGCACGGCGCAGCGCGCCGTAGCCGGGCCAACGGTCGAGCAGCCACACGCTTTGTGCGAGCAGCAGCGGGCGCGCGCCGCCCTTCTTCGCGTTCATCAGCAGCACCAGCGCCACAGCCAGATGCTCCTGCTCGGTGTGCGTCCAGATGACGTCGGACTGCAGAATGGCGCGGCGATTGCGCCACGCGTGAATGAAGTCGAAACCGGCCGCGGCCTTCAGCGCACGCCGCATGAAGCGCATGGGCGTGCTTTCGCTCGCGTCCTGCGCGTAATTGAGGGCGAATTCCGCAGATTCCGCGTGGTGGTAGCCATACAGGCTGCCGATGTTCTCGCCTTTGCGATAGCGGCGCGGATCGGCGCCATAGAAAAGGTGGACGTGGACTTGCGTACTGCTCATTCGGGGTCCTCCCTGTAGTCGTTGGCCGCGCCAGTCAAACGAGCGCGCGGCGCGCCTCTCGTGCGCCGCCGCGCACCGCGCGCCAGCGTGCGAACGCCGCGCCCGCGGAATCGCCGCGCACGGCGCTCAGGCCCGTGTGCACGAGGCCCGGATACACGCGCGTGCCGACGAGCGCGTACCACCACCAGGCGGTTTCGCGGCGCAGCGGCGTGAGATGGCCGAGCAGGATCAGATGCAGGTTGTAGGCGGCGTTGCGGATCGAGGCGAGCGTCTGCGCGTTGCGGGGGTCTTCGCCCGGGCGCGGCGCGGGGTAATGGTCGACGGCCACGAGCGGGTCGTAGACGAGCTTCCAGCCCGCGCGCTTCACGCTCAGGCTGAACGCCATGTCGTTGTGCGTTTGCGCGCCGGTGCCGCGCAGGCGCCGGTCGAAGCGCAGGTCGCCGATCGCCGCGCGTCGATAGCTCATGTTCGCACCCTTGAGCAGATCGACTTCGCGCGCACCGCCCGCGCCCAGATGATGGTTGCCGATGATGCGGCCCGAGCGCTGCAGCTTGCCAACCAGCGTGCGCTCGCCGTCGATCACGCGGCCGCCTTCATGCACCCAGTCGCGGCCGCCCAGCGCCCCGAGCTTCGGGTCGGCCTCGAAGGCCACCGCAATGCGCGCGACCCAGTCGGCGCGCGGCGCGGCGTCGTCGTCGGTAATCGCGATCACGTCGCCCGTCGCGGCCTCGATGCCGCGATTGAGCGCCGCCACCTGCCCCGGCTCCTCGACGATGGCCACTTCCACGTTGAGCACGCGGGGCGTGACGTGTTCGGCGAGGCACGCGTGCGTCGCCTCGTCGTCGGCACGCGCCACCACCACGATCTCGTCGGGCGCGCGCTGCTGGCGCAGCAGCGCCGAAAGACAGCGCGACAGATCGTCAGGACGCCGATAGGTCGGCACGAGCACGGTCACTTTCATCGCGAGTTCTCCTTTGCTGTGCTTGATGGGGCCACCTGCGTCATGCGCTGAGATACTCGCGCACGTTCGCGTAGCCATAGCCGTAGTTGCCGCGCGTACGCGCCGGGACGCCGTTGAACACGCCGCCCTGCACGCGCACGCCGGCATTGCGCAGACGCTTGAGCGCGTCGGCGATTTCGCCTTCGGTGTGCATGCCCGAGCGCAGCACGAGGAACGTCGAGCCCGCATGGCCGCCGATGATGGCGGCATCGGTCACGGCGAGCACCGGCGGCGTGTCGATGAGCAGCACGTCGTAGCGGTTCGACAGGCCTTCGAGGTACTGGCCCAGACGCGGCGACATCAGCAGCTCGGAAGGATTGGGCGGACGGCGGCCGCACGACATGAAGTGCAGGTTGTCCACTTCGGTCGCGCGAATCGCCTCGTCCAGCGAAATCTGCCCCGAGAGCAGCTCGGAGAAGCCGTTTTCCTGGGGGCCGCCCAGATGGCGTTCGAGCGCGCCGCGGCGCATGTCGCCGTCGATCATCAGCACGCGCTTGCCCGAATGGGCGAGCAGCACGGCGAGGTTCGCGGTGAGGAAGCTCTTGCCCACGCCCGGCACCGAACCCGTCAGCATGACGACGCGATTGCGCGCGTCCATCACGCTGAACTGCAGCGAGGTGCGCAGGCTACGCAGGCTTTCGACCGTGAGGTCCTTCGGGCGCGAGTTCGCGAGCACTTCACGCAGACGCGTGCCGCCGCGCACCGGGGCCCGCTTTTCGAGCGCCAGCTGCTCCGGCGAAAGCGGCACGAGACCGTACACCGGCAGCTGGAACGAGCGCTCGATCTGGTCCGGATCGACGATGCCCTTGAACATGTTGCGGCGCATGAGCACGAATCCCGTGCCGAGAATGATGCCGAGCAGCGACGCCGCCGAGACGATCAGCAGCTTCTTGGGCTTCGACGGATTGCCGGGGCGCAGGGCCGGATCGACGATATGCACGTTGCCGCCCGTGCCCACGCGCTGCACCGAAAGTTCCTGGATGCGGTTGAGCAGCAGCACGTAGATGTCCTCGGCCACCTTCGCGTCACGCTGCAGCTGCACGGCCTTCACTTCCGTGGCCGGCAAGTCGCGGAACTTCGTGTCGTACTTCGCGCGCTCGCCCTGCAGTTGCGCGAGCTGCTGGCGCGCCGCGATCAGCACCGGGTGCTGGTCGCCGAAGCGCTGCTGGAGCGAGGCGATCTGCAGTTGCAGCGCCGAAATCTGCTGCTCGTACTGCACGCTGCCGTCGAGATAGATCTTCGCTTCGTCGCTCGCGTTGATCGAGCCCGACTTGCTTTGATAAGCCGTGAGCGCCGCTTCGGCGTTCTCGAGGTCCGACTTCAGGCGCGGCTGTTCGCTGCGCAGGAAGTCGAGCATCTTGCTCGCGTCGGCCTGCTTGGTCGCCACGTGCTCGCGCAGGTACGACTGCGCCACCGCGTTGGCGATTGCTGCCGCGTGCTCGGGGTCGTTGTCTTCGAGCGAGATGTCGATCACGCCCGTTTGCTTGCCCTGCTCCTGAACCTGGATCGCGTTCTGGAAACCGCTGATCGCGTCGAGGTCGTTCAGGCGCACGACCTTGAAGCGGGTGCCAGGACGCGCAACGAGCTTGTTGACGAGCAGCTTGACGCCGCCGCCCTGCTCGACCTGGCCGACGGCGCCTTCGAGCAGGCGCGCGCCGTCCGGGGTCGAAACCACGTAGCGGTCGTTGTCGAGCGCGGTGAGCGTGAGCTTCTTGCCTTCGAGCTCGGGCGTAACCTCGATCGAGTCGATGTTGATGACTTCGCCGCCCCACGCGAAATTGCTGAGCCAGTTGCTCAACCCGAACCACGGACGCGCCGGCGTGCCCGGTGTCGCGAGACGCGCGGACAGGCTGCCGATCAGCGGCAGCATGACCGGCGTGACGGTGGTGTTCAGCTTGAACTGCTTCACCACCGGCTCGACGACGCTGCGGCTCTTGATCATCTGGATCTCGGCGTCGGTGGGCAGACTGCCCGTCGACGATCCGGAGCTGATGTTCGCGCCGGTTTGCGTTTGCGTGAGGGCCTGCGACGTGTAGTCGGAAGGCTCCACGCGAACCTGGGTGTCGGCCGTATAGACCGGCTTGGCGATGAAGCAGTAGAACACGGCCATGGCGATCACCGCCGCCGCGATCGCGATGAGCCAGCCGATGTCGTCGATGATGACGCGCAGCAACTGGCCGAGGACGACGTCCTCTTCCTCGGTGCGGGCCGCCGGGGCCGCCTGGCTATTGGCTTGTATGGTCACGATTCAATCCCGTTGTTTAGGTGTTGCTCCTGGGTCCTCTTTCGAAGCTTTTCGATCACGTGCTTACTTCGCGATCTGCTTCAGATAGAAGACGGTCTGGATGGTCGGCAGCACCTGCTGCAACACACGGTTGAAGGTCGTCGAAGCGGCCGTGCCCACGTACACCACATCCAGCGGCTTGAGCTGGAACTGCGACGAAAGCATGATCGCGTCGGGCTTGGTCATGTCGAGACGATAGATCTCTGGCTGCGTTGGGTTGTCCTTCATGCCGCGCATCACGAAGATCTGGCGCGGGTTCGCGTCGGTATCGAGAATGCCGCCCGCCTGGGTGAGCGCGTCGGCGATCGTGAGGTCGCCGCGAATCAGGTTCGTCTGCAGCGGCGTCTTCACTTCGCCCATCACGAAAATTCTGCTGTCCGAACGATCCGGAATATTGATGACGTCGCCGTCCTGCAGCAGCACGTTCTGAGTCGAATCGCCGCCGTCGAGCATGCGGTTCGCATCGAGGATGTACAGCTTGCCGTTGCGCGTGAGGCGCACGCGGTTGATGTCGGCGTTGTCGGTCGTGCCACCCGAGCGCGTGATGGCGTCCACCAGCGTGAGCGGCACGTCGCTCATCGAGAGCGGGCCCGGCGTCTTCACGTCGCCCGTGATCTGCACCTTCTGGCTGCGGTACGCGAGCACGCGCACGTCCACCTGCGGGTTCTTCACATAGGGGCCGAGGCCGGACGCGAGCTGGTCGCGGATCTGGCCGGGCGTCTTGCCCGCGGCCATGATGCGGCCCACGAACGGGAAGAAGATCGTGCCGTCCTTGGCCACGGTCTGTCCGTACGGGTCGGCCTGGCCCGGCAGCGCGTTGGTATACGGCTGCGTGAGCGCCTGACCCACCGTCTGCGTCGTGTTGCCGCCCGTGGAGAACGTCGAGCCCTGCGGCGTCGACAGCTCGGGGTGATCGAACACGGTCACGCCAAGAATGTCCTGCGGCGCGATGTGATACGTGTAGTCGGCAGCGCTCGAGAACTTCGAGGGCGGCAGCGGCGCCTTCGGCTGGGCTGCGGCCGCTTGCGCCTGCTGCAGCACGACTTGCTGCGTGATGAGCGTCACGTTGAATTGCTGCTGCGGCTGGTTGTTCGGCTGTTCCTTCAGGCTCGACGTGTCGAGATAATTGCCGGGCGCCGTCGCGCACGCGGAAACGAAGACGCTCAACGCGACCACCGCCGTCAGTTTCAGTTTTGTCATTGGCATATTCGGCTCAACCATCCCTTAACCATACGATCCATCAATTCAAGACTCTGGCGATACGCGGACTCATGGAGTCCATGCGGATCGCTGACATCAGAGTTTTCCCAATTACCGAGCGCGTACACCTTGCCGCGCGCGGTGGGTTCAATGCGCTCGACCGCGGCGACCTGGCGGCGCTCGGTCACGAGCACGAGGTCTGCGGAGCGCACGAGGCGGCTGGTGAGGCGGCGCGACTGGTGCCCGCCGACCTTCACGCCGCGCTCGGCAAGGAGCCACTGCATCACGGGGTCCATGTCGTCGCCATCGCGCGCACGCAGGCCCGCCGATTGAAACGAATCCGGCCGTGAGCCTGTCTGTTCGCTCAGACGCTCGCGAAAGAGCTGTTCCGCCGCCGGCGAGCGGCAGACGTTGGCGTGGCAGACGATGAGCACGTTCTTGATCATGATCGCGTGACTCCCTTCCTTTACATGGCGCTAAGCACGAAGCCCGGCACCGCTCAGGCCACTGCCTGCGTTGCGGCGGTTTCGGCGCGCGCGCGGCTTGCCTGCGTCGCGCTCGCACGGCCCACGGCGTGGTACTCGATGCCGAGTTCCTGCAGCGCGGACGGCTCGTAGAGATTGCGGCCGTCGAACACGATCGGCATCTTCAGCTGCGACTTCAGCGTTTCGAAATCGGGCGCCTTGAACACCTTCCATTCGGTGGCGACCACCACGGCATCCGCTTCGCTCGCGGCTTCCATCGCGTCGTTCACGAACGACAGCCGCGCCTGATGTTCCGGCGCGTGCGCGAGATCAAGCGCGAGTACACGCTGCGCCTCGGCGGTCGCAACCGGGTCGTAAGCCTTGACCGTGGCGCCGCGCGCGAGCAGTTCGGCGATGAGCGTGCGGCTCGGCGCCTCGCGCATGTCGTCGGTGTTCGGCTTGAACGCGAGCCCCCAGACGCCGAACGTGCGGCCGGTGAGGTCGGAGCCGAAGCGCGTAACGATCTTCTGGGCGAGCACCTGCTTCTGCGCTTCATTGACGGACTCCACGGCACGCAGGATCTGCAGCGGCTCGCCGAAATCCTCGGCAGTGCGCATGAGCGCCTTCACATCTTTCGGGAAGCACGAGCCGCCATAACCGCAGCCCGCATAGAGAAAGTCGTAGCCGATGCGCGGGTCCGAGCCCACGCCGCGGCGTACGGCCTCGATATCGGCGCCGACGCGGTCGGCGAGATTCGCGAGTTCGTTCATGAACGAAATGCGCGTGGCGAGCATGGCGTTGGCCGCGTACTTGGTGAATTCGGCCGAATGCACGTCCATGTACAGCGTGCGCTCGTGATTGCGGTTGAACGGCGCATACAGGCGCTTCATGACCTCTTTCGCGCGCTCGCCCGGCACGTCGTCGTTGCAGCCGAGCACGATGCGGTCGGGCCGCGCGAAGTCCTCGACTGCCGCGCCTTCCTTGAGGAACTCCGGGTTCGAGACCACCGAGAACATGTGGCTCTCGCCGCGCTTGCGCAGTTCGGAGGCGATCGCGTCGTGCACGAGCGCAGCCGTGCCCACCGGCACCGTGGACTTGTCCACTACCACCTTGAAACCGGTCATGTGGCGGCCGATGTTGCGCGCGGCCGCCAGCACGTATTGCAGGTCGGCGGAGCCGTCTTCGTCGGGCGGCGTGCCGACGGCGATGAACTGCACGTCGCCGTGCGCGACCGCCGCTTCCACGTCGGTCGAGAACTTCAGCCGGCGCGCGCGCACATTGCGCTCGATGATTTCCTTCAGGCCCGGCTCGTGGATCGGCACGATGCCCTGATTGAGCAGGTCGATCTTGCGTTCGTCGACGTCGAGGCAAAACACGTCGTTGCCAATGTCGGCAAGACAGGCGCCCGTCACGAGACCCACATAACCGCTGCCAATGATCGTCAGATTCATGCCCACCTCAAAAGTGATTGATTCTTCATGTCACACGAAACGTTGCGCACATTTGCATCGCGCGCACTCGCTTCGCCTCAATATGCGTTCTGGCCTGCGAAGCCCTTCCACATGGTCATCGCCACGATGCGCAGGTCGAGCGCGAAGCTCCAGTGCTGCATGTAGTGCAGATCGAAGCGCACGCGGTCGCGCATCTTTTCCACGCGATCGGTTTCGCCGCGAAAGCCGTTGACCTGCGCCCAGCCCGTGATGCCCGGCTTGATGCGATAGCGCGCCATGTAGCCGCGCACGAGGTCCTTGTAGATGTCGTCGTGGGCCAGTGCGTGCGGACGCGGACCCACCACCGACATCTCGCCCTTGAGCACGTTGATGAACTGCGGCAGCTCGTCGAGGCTCGTGCGGCGCAGGAACGCGCCCACGCGCGTCACACGTGGATCGTTGCGGCGCGCCTGGGTGATCTGCCCCGCGACTTCCGCATGGACCTTCATCGAGCGGAACTTGTAGATTTCGAACTCGTTGCCATCCAGCCCCTTGCGGCGCTGCTTGAAGAACACCGGGCCCTTCGACGTGAGCTTCACGGCAAGCGCAATCACGGCCAGCAGCGGCGCGAGCGCGACCAGCACGCCGCCCGCGAACACGATGTCGAACACGCGCTTGGGCAGCACGCGCAGATCCGTGACCGGCGAGGCCGCGAGATTGATGGCCGGCACGCCGAGCAGATCGACCACGGGCTGGCTGAAGAAAGACAGGCTGCGCACGTCCGGAATGAAGCGAATGTTCACGAAGTCGTTGCGCAAGGCCGTGACGATGCGATGGATCGTGCGCTCCTTGGTGATCGGCAAGGCGAGCCACAGCTCGCGCACCTCGTTCTTGCGCACGAATTCGAGCATCGCCTGCAGGTTGCGCTCCACGGGCACGCCGTCGATTGCGGCGGCGCCATCGGCGTCGCTGTCCTCGTCGAACACGAGCGCCGGGTGAAAGCCCGCTTCCGGGTGAAAGCGCATGTGTTCGATCAGGAAGCGGCCGTAGCGCGGACCGCCCACCACCGCCACGGCCTTCTGGTTGTAGCCCTCGCGGCGAATGCCACGCAGCACCATGTGCACGAGCGCCTTCGAGAGGATCAGGAGCGCTACCGAGGCGACGACCCAGTACGCGAGCCACAGGCGCGAGAGCGAATCGGCGCGGTGCAGGCTGAAGCTCAGCAGGATGCCCGTGCCCTCCACGGCGAGCCAGGCGGCGCACACGCGGGCAAAGAGGGCGTAGAGCGACTTGCCGCGCCACGACTTGTAGATGCCGAATGCCGGGAACATCCAGATCGCGAGCACGCAGTTGAACGCGAGCGCCACGCTCTCCGCGTCGGTGAGCGGCACGAGCTGGCCACGGTGCAAGGCGGCCGCGAGCAGCGCTCCAGCGGCGATGGCGGCAACGTCGAAAATTCTGGCTAGAACGCTGAGCATGTCCGGCACCTCGGGTTTAAAAAATGAATCGCGGCCACGCACTGCAAATCATGGCCGGTCGCTTCAAAAGTTTCTGGGACTGCGTCGCCACAAAAAAACGTCTGGCGTCGCGAATTCTGATCCGAATAAACCCTAATAAGGCGCGATAAAAATTCTGGCCGCAAGCCTTAAAAGTATCTCCAATTGTTTCGGCCCTTGCGGGCCATTTTTTCGCGGCTTTTGTCGGCAAAGATTACCGGAACACACGCCTGCATTGGTTCACAACCCGGTCATTCCGGCAGATTTTTCCTGCCATGACGCCTGAATTTGGGTTCCGACAAGAAATTGCGGCGACCTGCAACGGAATTTTTATTGAATTTTTTATCTGAATTCCGTTGTGACGGAAGCATGATTTAAATTTAATTCGAATATTTTCCGTTTTCTTCTTTACGACTCGATTTATGACGATTTTAAGCATGCTACAAATCGCATCACCGATACCTTTTACAGGAGAGCGAGATGACGGATACGGGTTCCGCTACGGCATCGGCAAAAGCGTCCCAGACGCGTGCCGAAACGCGCAGTGCATTGCAGGTGTGCCCTGTAGTGCTAGCGGGCGGCGCGGGCTCGCGGTTGTGGCCATTGTCGCGCGAGCAATATCCGAAGCAGATGATCAACCTCGTTGGCGAGCAGTCGCTGCTGGCCAACACCGCGGGCCGCCTCGATGCGCTCGCCGAGCGCGTGACGCTCGCAGAGGAATTGCTGATCGTCTGCAATGAAGAACATCGATTCACCACCGCCGACCAGGTTCGCGCGGCGGGCAAGCAGGCGCGTCTGATTCTCGAGCCCGTGGGCCGCGATACGGCGCCCGCGCTCACGATCGCCGCGATGTCGGTGGCGGCAAAGCACGAAGACGGCATTCTCGTGGTGATGCCGGCCGACCATGCGCTTGCCGACCTCGAAGCGTTCCAGAACGCCGTGGCCGAAGGCGTGCGTCATGCCGCGAATGGCCAGATCGTGACGATGGGCATCGTGCCCACGCATCCCGAAGTGGGCTATGGCTACATTCACGTGGGCGAGCCGCTCGCGAATGGCGAACCCAACGGTGCGCGGCGTCTGAACGGTTTCGTCGAAAAGCCCTATTTCGAACTGGCGCAGCAGTACGTCGCTTCGCAGCGCTACTGGTGGAACAGCGGCATTTTCATCGTGCGCGCATCGACCTGGCTCAAGGCGATTCGCCATTTCCATCCGGCCATCTACGCCGCATGCGCGGAATCGATCGAGAACGGCAAGGCCGACGGCGACTTCTTCCGCGTGGATAGCGAAGCGTTCGCACGTTCGCCTTCGAACTCGATCGACTACGCCGTGATGGAACCGCTCTCCGGCGACCCGACGGTCGCGAGCGGCGTAGTCGTGCCGCTGACGGCAGGCTGGACCGACCTCGGTTCATGGGACACCGTCTGGCAGGTTTCGCCGAAGGACGACGAAGGCAACGTCGCGCACGGCCGCGTGATGTTCGAAGGCGCCAGCGATACCTTCGCGCATTCTGACGGCCGGCTGGTGGCCTGCCTCGGCACGAAGGACCTCGTGGTCGTGGAGACCCCGGACGCCCTGCTCGTCGCCGACCGCTCGCGCGCCCAGGACGTCAAGAAGATCGTGCAGCGCCTGAAGCAGGAACGCCGCACCGAAGCCGTGGCGCACCGCCTCGTGCATCGCCCATGGGGTCACTACGACAGCGTGGACAGCGGCGAGCGCTTCCAGGTCAAGCGGATCGTGGTCGAACCGGGCGCACGTCTCTCGCTGCAGATGCATCACCATCGCGCCGAGCATTGGGTCGTCGTCCGCGGCACGGCGCTCGTCACGCGTGGGGAAGAACGCTTCATCGTTTCGGAGAACGAGTCAGCGTACATCCCCCTTGGCGTGTCGCATCGACTGGAAAATCCGGGCAAGATGCCGCTCGAGATCATCGAGGTGCAGTCGGGCTCGTATCTCGGCGAAGACGATATCGTGCGTCTCGACGACCAGTACGGCAGGCAGTGAAGAAAGCAGTAGCGGCCATGCAGGAAGGCCGCGCGCATCACGCGCGCGGCCTTGCAAGATCAACGCGAGAGCGTGCGGTAGCGCGTTCCGGTCGTGCCATCGGTGCGTCGCTCGGCGGTGCCGGACGACGTCGTATTGGCTTCGCTGCCCGTGAGCAGTGCGCCCGTGGCGGTGTAACGCTGTACCGGCGCTTGCAGCGGCGCGAGCCGCACACTGCCCGGCACCGCCGGAGGCAACGCGCGCGCGGCGGCGGCATTGGACGGATCGCCGCGCGTCACGCCTGGCGCCTGGATGGGCGCGTGCGGTGCGACGTCGGGCAGCGCCGTTTGCGAAGCGCTCGGTGCAGCGCTCTTCGACGCGGCATGTTTGGCCGGATGCGAACCCGGCCACGAAACGCCGGACGCGGACTCAGCGATGCCTTCGCGATCGAGCCATTCACGCGCCCAGTCGAAGGCGAAATTCCTGGCGGATTCGCGATCCTGGAACGGCGGCCCGATCAGGCCCGAGCGCTCGATGCGCTTGCCATCCTTGAGAATTTCCACGGCCCCGCGGAACATGCGGTTGCGCACGGGCTGCACGGTAAGGCTCATCGTATAGCCGCGCCATTCCGCGACCTGCACCACGCCGCCCGCCGGATGCGCGCTGCGATGCGACGCGTCGCGCGGCATCGCGCGAGTCGCAACCGGCTTGCTCACGCGGGAAGGCGAGAACGGTGCGAACGGCGCATCGTTCTGCGAACGCGTCGCACTCGCAACAGTCGTTGCACTCGTTGCGGCCGACACGACAGGCGCGTCGATCGAAACGGGCAATGCCGCTTCGCCGCCCGCGAGCTGACGCATCATGCTTTCCATGGGATCGGCAAGCGGCGCGTCGGCGAGCGCAGCGGGCGCCTGCCAGGCTTCGGGGCTCTTCCAGAACACGGCCGGCTGGCCATCGTCCTCGGCGACTTCCTCGACTGCGACTGCAACGGGTTGCGCATCGGCCTGCGCCGGCTGCGGCACATAAACGAACTTGCGGCCGCGCTGCGAGAGCAGCTCGACCAGCTCGATCAGGGTGCCGCTACTGTGCCATTCCTCAAAACGACGACGGCAGGTAGGCCCGGACGGATAACGCGCGGGCAGACGCGACCACGACTCACCGGTGGTGAGAATCCACAGGACGGCATTGGCCACCACGCGCGGCTCGGCACGAGGGCGGCCGCGCCGGTTGAGCCTGATTGGAGGTTCATCTGACACGAGCGAAGACACCTGCATCCACTCGTCGTCGCTCAGTTCTTCGAAATTCATGCTGTTCTCCACGCAGCCGGACCGGGGCTGCAGTGACGGAGCACTGGCCTGCGGATCTTGTTGCCCGCGTTGGCTAGCTCGGTTGCACCATATGCTTGTATGACGTGTTCATTTGCGTCGCGATGCGCACTCTGGCAGTGCGTTCTTTCACTGTATTGACGCAATACACGTGGTCTCACTCGTGCAAGGGAGAATTGTGCAGGAAGCATACCACCTGAAACCAGCCGATGAGGAGGGCCGTAATAAGTGTTACGGTTCGAAACAATCTCACCCTTGAATAGCCGGAAAGATCGCCGAAAAAGGCCTGAAACGCAGTGTTTTACAGCGCAGATACACTTGTAACAGGTTCAATCGTTGCGTAGCTGGCACACGATCCCCGCCCTACGCAATTCCGAACGCATGCATACCACTTAAGACACATCCGCCTCGACGAACGCCAGATTTGCTCCTGCAGCGCTATCGTTGTGCCCGCAACAAATGACATGGCGATGAAAACATCAGATGCATCATGAAACGTTCACGGCGAGTCCCGGCGGTCGCACCTCGCAGCGGTTGCACCGCCGCCAACCGAACGCTCGTGCGGCGTCACGTAGCGAAGCCAGCTAAACGAATCCGTCTATAGTAAGGGCGCACTGAACCACCACGGAGATTCGTGTATGCAAACGTCTGTTCCGGGCGTCGCCACGCCGCGCATCGCCTCGGCGTTGATGGCCACCATAACCCTGGCGCTGCTCGCCCCCTGGGGCGCCGCACAGGCGCAGCTCGGCAACCTGCTCAACCAGGGCGGCAGCAACAGCGGTTCGGCACAGGGCGCGCTCGGCAATCTGGGCGGCCTCGGCAACTCGCTTTCGGCACCCTCGCTCACCTCGAACAGTCTCGGCAATGTCACCGGCGTGCTGCAGTACTGCATCAAGAACAATTACCTGAACGCCGACGCCGCGAGCAACGTGAAGGATTCGCTGCTCGGCAAGCTGCCCGGCGGCGCGAACACGACGGATAGCGGCTATACGCAGGGCACGAGCGGCATCCTCACGGCCGGCAACGGACAGAAGCTCGACCTCACGGGCGGCGGCCTCAAGGAGGAGGCCACGAAGCAGGTCTGCGACAAGATCCTGAGCCAGGCGAAGTCAATGCTCTAGCCGCCCCCATCCAGCATGAAGATGTGCGCGGGCGCACGGCCCGCGCAATTTATGTGCCGTAAGCTTTGAACACGAACGAAGTCCGGCTGTCGAATGGAGTCATCCGGTCTTCTCTCGGCATTGCTGCTCGTAGCTATGACCAAGCACTACACTCCCGTGATATTCGCGCTCCCGGCCGCCACGCTGCGGAGTGCGCTGAGCGGCCTTGCCGCTTTTGCCGCCCTGCTGGTCCCGGTGGCCGCGCATGCGCAAGCCACGCAATCCGCCACACACGACCAGCAGTTCGACTGCAAGTCCGATCCTCACACATTCATTTCGTCGCTGATTGACGAAAAATCCATCGAGCCCGAGCCGAGCCGCGTCGAAGCGAATTCGGTCAACGCGTTCAGCCCGGTGCGCGGCAGCCGCCTGAGCGCGTTCGGCTTCCCCATTTACGTGGTGCTCGGCTACGACCGCGACGACACGCTCTTCAAGCGCGGCGCCGGCAAGGAGATCACCTCGCCGCTCTACGGTGTGGTGGTGTCCGCGCCTGCGGAGAAGGTGCGCTCACGCGTGCGCGAGACCAACAGCGACGCCACCGTGCAATCGGTCGTGCCGCTGCTGCTCACGGCGATCGTGTGCGGCGGGTGAGCGCTCAGCCGCCGAAGAACGCCAACGCGCCCAGCCCCACCCCGACGATCGCGACGCCCACCGACGTATTGAGCAGCCAGCGCCGCCGCGTAAGCAGCGTAATCGCCGTAAGCGCGATCGAGATCTGGATGAGCGTCGTGGCCTGTGCCCAGCGATGATGGCCATGCAGCACGTGCTCGCTGAGCGCATCGTCCTGCTCGACGATTTTTTCGAGCGCCTCCGCCTTGGCGCGGATCGGCTCCTTCTGCTGGCGATAACGGTCGGCGTCGGCGGCAAAGCGCTTCTGCGCAGCGTCCGAATTCGGCGCTAGCGCGGAGAGTTGCGCGCCCAGTTCCGCGAGGTTCTGCTTCTCGCCCTTCGCCTGATAGTAAGCCCATTGATTCGCGGCTTCGGTCTTGCGGATCGCCGCTTCGTTCTTGTAGTAGAGCGCCTGGTTCTCGCTGTTGCCGCTCTGGTAGGCAAAGATCGCTCCAATCGAAGCGAGGATGGCCGTCATCACCGCCATGCGGCCCGGGAACGGATCGCCCTCGCCGTGGCCGCCATGGCCCGCCGCGGCGTGTTCGACCGCGTGGTCGTGCGGTCCATGCACTTCGTACTCTTCAGACATCCAAAGACTCTCCGCTTTCTCTGACTTTCACTGACGCGCACCGCCTTTTCCCCGTGCGGCGCGCCTGTTTGGACGCTCAATTATCGTGAGCGCGGCGCGCTTGTCCAGTACCCGCAATGCATCGGATGTAACGAAACCCGAAATCTCTTCTGACGAAAGCGAATCGTAGGTTTGATCGTCTATTCATTCAGAATAGGTACCCCGGGATGTTGCAGTGCATCCCCTCCCGCCCGCAGTTTGCAAACGTGGATTCAAGCCCTGAGCGCCCCCTTGCGTCGTTGCAGTGCCACATGGCCCTGTATGCAGCCTCGTGCGGCCTGCCCTGAGGCCTTCTGCCGTCGATAATTTCCAGCCTGGAGACCATCATGGGGCCCATCACGGCCGCACACGCCGCGGCTATCGATACTGTGGCACACAGCGCGCGCGCGCGGTACGGCGAGCCCGATGATACCGGCGGCCTGATCGACGCGATCTACGATGCCGGCTTTGACGCGCAACGCTGGCCGGATGTGTGTGCGCGCATCGCGCAACGCATCGGCGCGCAACACGTCAATCTCACCATGCTGCCGCCCGAAAGCACGTTCTCGCTCGCCGAGTGGGACGGCATCGACGCTTCGTTTGCCCAATCGTACGCGCAGCACTACGGCGGCTTCGATCCGCTCGTGCCGCAGGTGCGCCGCTGGGCCGCCGGCACGCTCGTCACCGACACGATGATCCACTCGCAGGGGAGTCTGCAACGCAGCGCCTTCGTGCAGGAGTGGGTGCGCCCGCAGCGCTTCTACACGGTGGCCTTCGCCAACGTGCTGCGTGAAGGCGATATGGCCGCCGTGCTCGGCGCGCTGCGCCATGAAACACGCTTCTATAGCGAAGACGAACTGGACGCGCTGCGCACGCTGCTGCCACATCTGCGCAATGCCTTGCGCGTGCAGCGGCACACGGCGCGCACCCTCGCCTCGCGCGATCAAAGCGCGAATGCCCCCGCGGACGCACTCGACGCGCTCGCGCATGGCGTGCTGATCGTCGACGCCGATGCGCACATCGTGTTCGCGAATCGCGCCGCCACGGCGCAGCTCGCGCGCGCAAACGGGCTGCGCACCGAACACGCCGTGCTCAGCGCCGCCACGGCAGCCGCCACCCAGCAGTTGCGCTCGCTGATTGCGCGAGCCGCGGGGCGCGACGTGCGCGGGCGCAGCGGCGGCGCGATGCTGATCGCCCGCCAGCCGCCCGACGAACCGCTGCAGGCGCTCATTTCGCCGCTAGGCGAGCACCGTCACGCCGACTATTTCGCCCACGGCTCGCGCGCCGGCACGGCCATGCTCATCGTGATCGATCCGCAATCGTCGCGGCGCGGCGTGGAAACGCGTCTTATCGCGCTGTTTGGACTCACGCCCGCGGAAGCGCGCGTGGCCTGCGAGGTCGGCAAGGGCCTCAACCCTAAGGACGTGGCCGAAGTGCTGCAGGTGCTGCCCTCGACGGTGCGCACGCATCTGCATCACGTGTTCGCGAAAACCACCACGCGCCGCCAGGCCGAGCTGATGCGTTTGATCGCGCAGCTTGCGATTGCACGCGGCGATTGATTCGACATTTCGTCGACGCAAAAGAAGCGGCCCGCGCATCCCGCGTTCGACGAACGCGGATGGCGCGGGCCGCAGTGCGGTCCTGTCCGCGACGATCAACCGCCCAGGTAGGCCCGCTTGATGTTGTCGTTGGCGAGCAGATTGTCGGCGCTATCGGCGAGCACGACGCGTCCGGTTTCCAGCACATAGCCGCGATCGGCCACGTGCAGCGCCTTGTTCGCATTCTGCTCGACGAGGAACACCGTCACGCCCTCTTCGCGAATCGTGCGGATGATGTCGAAGATCTGCGCGATCACGAGCGGCGCGAGGCCGAGCGTGGGCTCGTCGAGCAGCAGCAAACGCGGCTTGCTCATGAGCGCGCGGCCAATGGCGAGCATCTGCTGCTCGCCGCCCGACATCGTGCCCGCGCGCTGCTTCGCACGCTGGTTCAGGCGCGGGAACAGCTTGAACACGTGCTCGATGCCCGCATCGATCTCGTGCTGCGAGGCGAAGAAGCCGCCCATCTGCAGATTGTCGAGCACCGTGAGGCTCGGGAAGACGCGGCGGCCTTCCGGCGAAATCGCCATGCCCTTGCGCATGATCTCGTGCGTGGGCATGCGCGTGATGTCCTCGCCTTCGAACGTCACTTTCCCCGCGGATGCGCGCGGCGTGCCGCACACGGTCATCATGAGCGTGGTCTTGCCGGCGCCGTTGCTGCCGATCAGCGTGACGATCTCGCCCTTGTTCACTTCGATCGACACGCCCGCCAGCGCTTGCACCGCGCCGTAGTGGGTATGGACCTTTTCCAGCTTCAGCATCAGTCCTCTCCGAGATAGGCCTTGATCACGCGCGGGTCGTTGCGCACTTCGTCGGGTTTGCCGATCATGATCGGCTTGCCGTGCTCCATCACCAGGATGCGGTCCGACACGCCCATCACGAGGCTCATGTCGTGCTCGATCAGGAGTACGGAGATTCCGAACTCGTTGCGCAGGCCGTCCACCATCTGCTGCAGCTCGACCTTTTCCTGCGGGTTCAAGCCTGCCGCGGGTTCGTCGAGCATCAGAAGACGCGGATCGGTGATCATGCAGCGCGCGATTTCGAGCCGGCGCTGATGGCCGTACGACAGCGTGCCCGCTTCGCGATTCGCGACCTGCTTCAGGCCCACACGCTCGAGCCAGTACGCAGCACGCTCGAGCGCGGCGCGTTCGGCGCGGCGATAGGCGGGCGTCGCGAACAGGCCGCTCAGCATGTTGCGGTTGACCTTCAGGTGCTGGGCGACCATGAGGTTTTCCAGCACCGTCAACTGTTTGAAGAGGCGAATGTTCTGGAACGTGCGCACGAGGCCGCGGCGCGCGACCTGGTGGCTTGGCTGGCCAGTGATGGCGTGGCCTTCGAGCACGATGGCGCCCGCGGTGGGCTTGTAGAAGCCGCCCACGCAGTTGAACACCGTGGTCTTGCCCGCGCCGTTCGGCCCGATGATCGCAAAGACTTCGTCCGGACGCACGTCGAAGTCGATGCCGTCCACGGCCAGCAGACCGCCGAAGCGCATCTGCAAGCCGGCTACTTTCAACAACGCTTGTGCGCTCATTGCGGCAACTCCACGTGCGGACGGCTCGCGGGCAACAGGCCCTGCGGACGCCACATCATCATCAGCACCATCACCAGACCGAAGATCAGCATGCGGTATTCGGCAAAGCCGCGCGCCACTTCGGGCAGCACCGTGAGCAGGATCGCGGCGAGCACCACGCCCAGCTGCGAGCCCATGCCGCCCAGCACCACCACGGCGAGAATCAGCGCCGACTCGATGAAGGTGAACGACTCGGGCGTGACGAGCCCCTGGCGCGCAGCGAAGAACGCACCGGCGAGACCCGCGAACGACGCGCCCAGCGTGAACGCCGAGAGCTTGATGCGCGTGGGGTTCAGGCCCAGCGAGCGGCACGCGATCTCGTCTTCGCGCAGCGCTTCCCAGGCGCGGCCCATGGGCATGCGCAGCAGGCGGCTCGTGACGAACAGCGTGAACGCCACCAGCACGAGCGCGAGCAGGTACAGGAAGATCACCATGTGCTCGCCGCTGTACTCGAAGCCGATCAACTCGTTGAACGTCTTCGCGCCTTCCACGCTCGCGTGGCGGGCCATTTCGAAGCCGAACACGGTGGGCTTGGGAATGCTGGAGATGCCGTCCGGGCCGCCCGTGATGCTCGTGAGATTGTTGAGCAAGAGGCGGATGATCTCGCCGAAGCCGAGCGTGACGATGGCGAGATAGTCGCCGCGCAGGCGCAGCACCGGGAAGCCGAGCACGAAGCCGAAGGTGGCCGCGGCAAGCGCGGCGAGCGGCAGGCATTCCCAGAACGTGAAGCCGAAGTACTGGTTGAGCAGCGCATACGTGTAGCCGCCCACTGCGTAGAAGCCCACGTAGCCGAGGTCGAGCAGACCCGCGAAGCCCACCACGATATTGAGGCCGAGGCCGAGAATCACGTAGATGAGCGCGAGCGTCGCCACGTCGATCGCGCCGCGCGAACCGAGGAACGGGAACACCGCGCCGAACGCGAGCAGCACCCAGATCGCCACGCGCTGCTGACGCGCGCCGAGCGCGGGGGCCCGGGGCAAGCGCACGTGACTCGTGGCGCGCACGAACATCGGCTTGACGAGCTGGAACACGAACACCACGGCGGCCGCTATCCACACCGGGCGCCAGTGCTGCTGCAGCACGACCTGATAGCCATCCAGCGTGAGTTGCAGGCCGAGAATGGGGGCCGTGAGGATGATGGTCGCCACGGCGGCGGCGAGCGCGCCTTTCACCGTTTGCGACGAGGACGGGCCAACTGCTGCCACGCGAACCGAAACAGTCTGACTCATTTCGACCTCACACCTTTTCGACGTCCGGCTTGCCGAGCAGGCCGGTGGGACGGAAGAGCAGCACGAGCACGAGCAGGCCGAAGGCCACGACGTCCTTGTACTCCGCAGGCATGTAGCCCGACGCGAAGGTTTCGGCGAGACCGAGCAGCACGCCGCCGAGCATCGCGCCCGGAATGCTGCCGATGCCGCCCAGCACCGCGGCCGTGAACGCCTTGATGCCCGCGATGAAGCCGATATACGGATTGAGCTTGCCGATCGTTAGACCGATCAGCACGCCGCCCACCGCCGCGAGCATGGCGCCGAGCACGAAGGTGAACGAGATCACGCGGTTCGTGTCGATGCCGAGCAGGTTCGCCATCTTCATGTCTTCCGCGCAGGCGCGGCACGCGCGGCCCATGCGCGAGCGCGAGATGAAGAGCGTGAGCGCGATCATCAGCACGAGCGTCACGCCGACGATCAGCATGCGCGAGTACGGAACCGTCACTTCGAAGTTGCCGCCCATGTTGAAGTCGAGCGCGCCGGAAATGAGCATCGGCACGGACACGTCGCGCGCGCCCTGCCCGATCTGCACGTAGTTCTGCAGGAAGATCGACATGCCGATGGCGGAGATGAGCGGCACGAGGCGCGGCCCGCCGCGCAGCGGCCGGTACGCCACGCGCTCGACCGCGAATCCGTAGAGCCCGGTGACCACCACCGAGACGATGAGCGCCGTGCCCAGCACGAGCGGCAGCGGATAACCCGCCGAGGTGCCGATGGCCGTGAGCGTGACGAGGCCCACATAGGCGCCGATCATGTAAATCTCGCCGTGAGCGAAGTTGATCATGCCGATGATGCCGTAGACCATCGTGTAGCCGATCGCGATCAGCGCATAGATCGCACCCAGCGTGAGCCCGTTGACGAGCTGCTGGGTGAACTGAGGAAGAAAATCATTCATGCGTAAGCCCCGCGGCCGTGAAGCCGATGAGAGACCTGTGGAGAGACCTTTGGAACCGTACCAACCCTTTTTTAGTTGCGCGCACAACCGCTATGAAAACGCCCCGTCCACGAGAAGGCGGGGCGTTGGCAGCGTGCAGCGCCGGGATCAGTTCGCAGCGGTCTTGGTGGCGTCCTTGTGCCACGTGTAGACGACGAAGCGGAACGACTTCAGGTCGCCCTGTGCGTCGTATTCGACCTTGCCGATCGGCGTGTTGAACGCGTTCTTGTGCAGGTAGGCCGCGACCTTGGTCGGGTCCGTGCTCTTCGCGCCGGCGATGCCGTCGGCGATCACTTCGACTGCCGCGTACGACGGCATCTGGAACGGGCCGTTGGCGTCGCGCCTGGCGTCGGCGAAGGCCTTCACGAGCTTGGCGTTGGCAGGGTCCGAAGCGAAGTCGGCCGGCAGCGTGACGAGCATGCCTTCCGAAGCCGGGCCGGCGATGGCCGTCACGTCCTTGTTGCCCACGCCTTCCGGACCCATGAATGTGGCCTTCACGCCCTGTTCACGCGACTGGCGCATGAGCAGGCCCATTTCCGGGTGATAGCCGCCGAAGTAGACGAAGTCCACGCCCTGCGACTTGAGCTTCGTGACGACTGCCGAGTAGTCCGAATCGCCGGCGTTGATGCCTTCGAACACGACGACGGGGATGTGCGCCTTGTCGAGCGCGGCCTTGACCGAGGTGGCGATGCCCTGGCCGTACGACTGCTTGTCGTGCAGGATCGCGACCTTCTTCGGCTTGACCTTGTTGATGATGTAGGCGGCGGCAGCCGGACCTTGCTGGTCGTCGCGGCCGATGGTGCGGAAGATGAACTGGCGCTTCTTGCCTTCGGTCAGCTGCGGCGCGGTGGCCGACGGCGTGACCATCACGACGCCTTCGTTCTCGTAGATGTCCGAAGCGGGAATCGTCGAGCCCGAGCAGACGTGGCCGACCACGTACTGGATGTGCTGCGAAACGATCTTGTTGGCGACGGCGACAGCCTGCTTCGGCTCGCACGAGTCATCCATCAGGACGGCTTCGAGCTTGTTGCCGTTCACACCGCCGGCGGCGTTGATCTGCTCGATCGCAGTCAGCGCGCCCGCCTTGACCATGTCGCCGTACTGGGCGACCGGGCCGCTGAACGGGCCGGCAATGGCGATCTTCACGGTGTCGGCGTTTGCGCTTGCACCAAAGGCGAGCAGCGCGGCGGCCACGGAAACGGAGGTAAGGCGGGACAACGACATCATCAGGAGCTCCTCGATTGTTTTCGGGTCAACCGGTCAGACGGAATGACCTGCGCAAACGAACAGCGCCCCAATGATCTTCAATGGGGAACAACCACGACGAGCACCAGAGAAAAAAGACGTGACGGGGCCCGGCGTGTATCAGCGCCCTGGTAGGCGACTGAGTTCGGAGAGACTGCTGAGTTACAGACTCTGTTGCGCAAGCATTCCGCCTGCCCCGTTCGCTGCAATTCGTACCGGAAAGGTGGACCGGCCTGAATCAGCGACCGGCGGATGCTATCAATAATCCCATTTCACCGCAACCAGGGGTTTTTTCGGATATCGAGTTGAGTTTTGAAATCGGTCAATAGAGGGGCATGTCGGAAAGCGCTTGAAAACGCTCGTGAAAATAGTCTTTCGGGCGAGCGACGGGCTAGTCACCGGGCTGCGATGACCGACTGGCGCGGATGTATGGAATTCCTGCATTTCTTGATTTTTACGCGCTGTCGATCGTTATTTTAATTCCAATGAAATCTGATCGACGAATGGCATCTTGCAATAACTTTAAAAGTTAATCTTTTATCGCGATAAAAGCGTCGATCCCATAATCGATCAATCGGGATTACCCTAAATGCAAAATGCGCCAAATCATTGATTTCAAAGAACAAATATTACGAAATCCTTAAAATTGAAGTTCTATATTCGCTGAACTGGCACCATAAATCTCACACCGCCCTACTTTTCCGCCTTCCACTATGGAACCGCGAAAGCTTTCGTTAAAGCACGAATTTTTCTCATAATCGAATCGAGTGAGTTCGAATTAATCCGCGCGACACCGTGGCGCGCCCGCCTCACTGGCTCGGCAACGCGTTCCAGCCCCGCAAGAGACGGTGGTATCCTCGCTCCCTCGCCGCGCCCGCATGCACCACTACGGCGCATGCCGCGTGCTCTCGCGCCACGCGTGAAGCCGGCGACGCCACACCGTGCAGATCCGAAAAAACCGCAAGAACCCAGCACTGGGGGAGATCAAACAGAATGAAGACCTTCAAGCAGGCAGCCGCTGCCGCCACCCTTTCCCTGCTCGCCGGCGCCGCCGCACTCGCGCTGACTTCGGCCGCCGCACGCGCCGCCGAAACCGCGACCGTGGAAGTGCTGTCGATCGTCGAGCATCCCGCGCTCGACGCGATCCGCGACGGCGTGCGCGACGAACTCAAGGCCGCGGGCTACGACGCCGGCAAGAACCTCAAGTGGGAATACCAGAGCGCGCAGGGCAACACGGGCACCGCCGCACAGATCGCGCGCAAGTTCGTCGGCGACAACCCGAGCGCGATCGTGGCCATCGCGACGCCGTCGGCGCAAGCCGTTGTGGCCGCAACGAAGTCCGTACCCGTGGTGTACTCGGGCGTGACCGATCCGGTGGCCGCACAGCTCGTCAAGACGTGGACGCCCAGCGGCACGAACGTGACCGGCGTTTCCGACAAGCTGCCGCTCGACAAGCAGGTCGCGCTCATCAAGCGCGTCGTGCCCAATGCGAAGACCGTCGGCATGGTCTATAACCCCGGCGAAGCGAATTCGGTCGTCGTCGTGAATGCGCTCAAGGCACTCCTCGCGCAGCAGGGCATGACGCTCAAGGAAGCCGCCGCGCCGCGCACCGTGGACATCGGCCCCGCAGCGAAGAGCCTGATCGGCAAGGTCGACGTGATCTACACGAACACCGACAACAACGTCGTTTCGGCCTACGAAGCGCTCGTGAAGGTCGCCAACGACGCGAAGATCCCGCTCGTCGCCTCCGATACGGACAGCGTGAAGCGCGGCGCCATCGCGGCGCTCGGCATCGACTACAGCGACCTCGGCCACCAGACGGGCAAGGTCGTCGTGCGTATTCTCAAGGGCGAGAAGCCCGGCACGATCGCCTCGGAAACCAGCAGCCAGCTGCAACTGTTCGTGAACCCCGCCGCCGCGCAAAAGCAGGGCGTGACGCTCTCGGCCGATCTGCTCAAGGACGCGACCACTGTCGTGAAGTAAGGCGCAGGCATGGCGCATCACACGCAGCCGCACTGCCTGGCCCGATAACGGCCACTTACGCGCGCAACGGCGCGCCGCCCCATCCGGGCGGTGCGCCGCGCGTCGATTCCGGCGCACCGCCGCCGCAACAGGATTCTTCCTCATGTCCCTCTACTCGCTTCTGGGCGCGCTCGAGATCGGCCTGATCTTCAGTCTCGTGGCCCTCGGGGTGGTGATCTCGTTTCGCATCCTCAACTTCCCCGACCTCACCGTCGACGGCAGCTTCCCGCTGGGCGGCGCAGTCGCCGCCACGCTGATCGCGGCCGGTCACGATCCGTTTCTCGCCACCGCCTGTGCGGTCGTCGCTGGCGCCATCGCCGGCTTCATCACCGGCTGGCTCAACGTGCGCCTAAAGATCATGGATCTGCTCGCGAGCATCCTGATGATGATCGCGCTCTATTCGATCAACCTGCGCGTGATGGGCGCGCCGAACGTGCCGCTCATCTCCGAGTCGACGGTATTCACGCTCATCCAGCCCGCCTGGCTGCCCGACTACGTGCTGCGTCCGCTCGCGCTCCTCGTCGTCGTACTGGCTGCGAAGTTCGGCGTGGACTGGTTCTTCTCGTCGCAATACGGCCTCGCGCTGCGCGCGACGGGCGCGAACCCGCGCATGGCGCGCGCACAGGGCATCGCCACGGGCCGCGCGACGCTCGCCGGCATGGCGCTCTCCAACGCGCTCGTCGCGTTGGCCGGCGCGCTCTTCGCGCAAACCCAGGGCGGCTCGGACATTTCGATGGGCATCGGCACCATCGTGATCGGGCTTGCGGCCGTGATCATCGGCGAGAGCATCCTGCCCGCGCGCCGGCTCATGCTGACCACGCTCGCCGCCGTGCTCGGCGCGATTCTTTATCGCTTCTTCATTGCGCTCGCGCTCAACAGCGACTTCATCGGCCTCAAGGCGCAGGACCTGAATCTCGTTACTGCAGTGCTCGTGACGATCGCGCTCGTGCTGCCCGCCACGCGCAAGAAGCTGTTTGGCCGCAAGAACGGGAGGGCATGAGATGCTCAGCGCCAAAGACCTCAAACTGACTTTCAACCCCGGCACGCCGATCGAAACGCGCGCGCTGCGCGGCCTCACGCTCGACATCCCGAGCGGCCAGTTCGTGGCCGTGATCGGCTCGAACGGCGCGGGCAAGTCCACCTTCCTCAACGCGATCAGCGGCGACCAGAGGGTGGATGGCGGCACGATTACCATCGACGGCCAGGACGTCACGAAGAAACAGGCATGGGACCGCGCGCATCTCGTCGCGCGCGTGTTCCAGGACCCGATGGCCGGCACCTGCGAGGCGCTCACCATCGAAGAGAACATGGCGCTCGCGATGGCGCGCGGCAAGCGCCGCGGCTTCGGCTCCGCGCTGAAAAAGCATGATCGCGAGCTGTTCCGCGCGAAGCTGCGCCTCCTGAATCTGGGCCTCGAAAATCGCCTGTCCGATCGCATCGGCCCGCTTTCGGGCGGCCAACGCCAGGCGGTGAGTCTGCTGATGGCGTCGCTGCAGCCTTCGCGCATCCTGCTGCTCGACGAGCACACGGCGGCGCTCGATCCGAAAACGGCTGCATTCGTGCTGGAGCTGACCGCACGGATCGTGGAAGAGGCCAAGCTCACGACCATGATGGTCACGCATAGCATGCGCCAGGCGCTCGACTACGGACAACGCACGGTGATGCTGCACCAGGGGCAGGTTGTGCTCGACGTCTCGGGCGATGCGCGCCGCGGCCTCGACGTGCCGGACCTCCTGCGCATGTTCGAGCAGACCCGCCACGAGAAGCTCGACGACGACGCGCTGCTGCTGGGGTAAGTGTCCACGCCCAGCGTTAAAAAGCCCGCCCTTCAATCGAAGCGGCGGGCTTTTGCTTTTCAGCGAAATTATTTCGGATGCCGATTCAAATGGGCGGCGTTTCGGTCATGCCTTCTTCGGATACGAATACTTGAAGGTCCCCTGCGCACTCGCGATCAGCAAACGATCGTCCACCCACGCCTCGGCGCGCGCAAAGAAGATCGAACGGCCGCCGCGCTCCAGAAACCCCTTCGCGCGCACGAACTGACCAAGCCCCTTGTCGAGGTAGTTGGTCGTGAGCGAGAGGGTGAAGCCATGACGCGGCGGGTCGCCGACCGGCGCGAAGAGTCCCGCGTAGCCGGCGGCAGCGTCGAGCAGCGTGGCAATCGCGCCGCCTTGCAGCACGCCCTGGCGATTGAGCTTCGAGGCGTCGATGGGCATCACGAGCTCCGCGTAGCCCTCGCGCCACTGCGCGACGCTCACGCCGAGCGTTTCAAGAAACGGGTTGTCCACGGCGAATTGCGACATACGCTGTCTTCCTTGCATTATCGGGCGATGCGATTGATTATAGGGTGGCTGCCGCAATGCCGCAGCGGGCCGCTGCGCCGCCCGTACGACTGTTCAGCGAAATTCCGCGCAACTGTACATGGTCAGCGCTGCCGCGCCACACAACACTGCCTGATGGCGCGCCAATCGCGCGCGTCTCACGCAACTCCCTTCAAGGTAAAACCAGGTACTCAAGATGAACGACAACGCGCTCCACCCCGACCCGCTGGCCACTTCGCGCACAGCGGCGGCGGCAGCGGCCGAGGCCGCGTCCGTGCCTTGCCCCAGCGTCGAAACGCTCGACCGCATCCTGCCCGAGGAGCCGCTCCTCATGATGGGTGCGGGCCCCGTGCCGATTCCCGACGCCGTGGCCAAGGCCAATACCGTCGTCATCAATCACCTCGGCGACACCATGGCGCGCGTCATTCACCAGGTGAAGACGATGGCGCGCTACGTGTTCCAGACGCGTTCGAACTGGGTGCTCGGTGTGGCCGGCCCCGGCTCGGCGGCCATGGAAATGGCGATCTCGAACCTCGCGTGGCCGGGCACGCGCGTGCTCTCCATCGTCAACGGCTTCTTCAGCCAGCGCATGGCCGAAATGGCGGGCCGCGTGGGCGCCGAGGTCACCACGCTCGACGTCGCCGACCGCCAAATCGCCTCGCTCGAAGCCGTGGCGCAAGCCATCGAGCGCACGCGCCCGGCCGTCGTTACGATCGTGCACGGCGAAACCTCCAATACGGTATGGAACCGCGAGCTCAAGGAAATCGTGCAGCTTGCCAAAGCCGCCGGCGCGCTCGTGGTGGTGGACGCCGTCTGCACGCTGAGCACCATGCCGCTCGAAATGGACGCCTGGGGCATCGACGTCGTCATCACGGGCGGCCAGAAGGGCCTCTCTTCGATCCCTGGCGTTTCGCTCATTGCCTTCTCGGACGCCGCCTGGGAGCGCGTGCGTACGCGCACCGCACCGAACACGCACTGGTGCCTCGACGCCATACTCGCCGAAAACTTCTGGCACAACGCCGGCTATCACTACACAGCGCCCGTCTCGGGCGTGCTGGCGCTGCACGAAGCATTGCGCCTCGTGTGCACGGAAACGCTCGAAAAGCGTTTTGCGCGCCACCTGCGCTGCTCGCTCGCGCTGCAAAGCGGCGTGAGCGCGCTGGGTCTCGCGCTCTATACGCCGCAAACGTGCCGCCTGAATTCCGTGGTCGGCATCGGGCTGCCCGAGGGCGTCACCGCACGCGAGGTGTGCAATCACATCTCGCAGCAATACCAGGTGGAGATTGCCGGATCGTTCGGTCTCCCGATCGTTCGCATCGGGCAGATGGGCGAACAGTGCCGCGAGCACAACCTCTTTCGCACCGTCCATGCGCTTGGTCGCACGATGAGCGATCTCGGCGTGAAGGTCGATCTGCCCGCCGGAGTTGCCGCGCTCGAAGAATCGCTTTCGGCCGGCTCGCGCGAAGCGCGGCGCTAAGCGCTTGCGGCGCCATGGCGCCGCTCGACCAGTCAAACGCGCCGTGCGCGCACGCAGATGAACGCCGGGGCCTGTGCCAGTTCCGCGTGCAGCGCCGGCGACACCGCCTTCATTTCCGGTTGTGGCATGGGTTCGAGCACGCAGTCGATGGCCCAGCCCGCTTCCATGAGCGCGTTGAAGATATCGGCAAGCGGGCGCCTGAACGCTTCCACCCACGGCTTCGGCTCGCCGAAGCCGCCCCAATGCAGGCCGAATCGCGTCGTCTCGAAGTAGGTGCGCGAACCGCGCGTGCGCGTGTCGATCCAGTCGCGCATGGGATGCGACATCGAAAACACCAGCAGTGCGCCGGGGCGCGCCACGCGGTGAAACTCCTGAAATGTCGGCGCGAGGTGCTCGACGTAGTCGAGGGCCAGCGAGCACACGATGCGGTCGACCGAGCCACTCGCGAGCCAGTCGAGCGGCCGACCGAGATCGCCCTGCGCGATATCGACCGCGAGGCCTGCGCAGCGCGCCTTCGCCAGTTGGACCATCGCGGGCGTGACGTCGAAGGCCTGCACCCGTGCGCCCTCGCCCGCCAGCTCCGCGCTCAAGATGCCGGGCCCGCAGCCCGCGTCGAGCACGTCGAGCCCCGCTACCGCGCCTAGCAGCGAGCGTGTGGCGGGCCGTTCGTAGAGCGCGTTGTGCGGCTTGACCGGGGCCTGCTCGGCGTAGCGGTCGGCGAATTGTGTGTAGCTGGCGCGGCCGGGGAGTTCGTTGGGGGTCTTTTCGTCGGTGGACATCAGAGCGGTGGGGTAGCGATTGGGTACGCTATTGTCCATCGTTTCGCACGGGCCGACCAACGCCGCACCCTGCACGGCTTGCCCGAGAGAAAGCCACGCAAACGCGACCCCGGTTATCATCGCGCTCTTGCGTGCGCGATCCCGATGCGCGCCGCATGACGCAACCGCAGGCAACCGAAAGCAACCGCAGGCAAACGATGTCCCCCATCCCCTTCGACGCCATCCTCTTCGACTGCGACGGCGTGCTCGTCGACTCAGAACGCATTACGCACGTGGTGCTCACGCAGATGCTGGGCGAACTCGGCTGGACACTCACGGTGGACGAAGCCATGCGCATCTTCGTCGGTAAGGCCGTGAAAGACGAGGCCGCGCGCATCGAAGCGCATACGGGGTTCGCGATTACCGACGCCTGGCTCGAAGGTTTTCGCGCGCGCCGCAACGACGCGCTAGAGCGCGATCTCGTCGAGATTCCGGGCGCGCCCGCCGCCGTGCGCGCGGTGCACGCGGCAATGAACGGGCGCATCGCCGTCGCCTCGGGTGCGGACCGGCGCAAGGTCGAGCTGCAGCTGCGCAAGGTGAACCTGCTCGACTGCTTCGCCGGCCACATCTATAGCGGCCACGAAACGCCGCGCAGCAAGCCGCATCCCGATGTCTATCTCGCGGCGGCGGCCGGCCTCGGCGTGCAGGCCGCCCGCTGCGCCGTCATCGAGGACACGGTCACGGGCGCGCGCGCGGGCCTCGCCGCGGGCGCCACGGTGTTCGGCTTCAGCCCGCCCGAGCCCGGCCACAGCAGCGCTCAGGCGCTGCTCGAGGCGGGCGTCGCACACGTATTCACCGACATGGTGCAGCTTCCCGCCCTGCTTTCCCGCTGGTCAAATAGTTAAGCGCGTACGAAACAACGCCAAAAAAGCCGTGCGCCTCGCGCACTGTTGGCCGTACGCATCACCCCGCATCAGATAGAAAGCAGGCCGCCGACGAGTCGCATACCATCCGATTCGTGGCGCTGCGAAAGAAAAAGATAGTTTGCTATCGAATCGCTTTGGGCTATGATCCGCCGATGTCGAATCTTCATACTTTACGCCTTGCGGTCAGCAGCACGCTCGTCGTGGCGGCACGCAAATGGCGGCGCACCACGCACGGCGCCCTCACCGCATACAACGTCTCCGAGGCGTGCGCCGCGCCGCTGCTCACCGCCGGGCGCCTTGGCGAAGCCGTGCGCCAGGTGACGCTTGCGGAGCACGTGGGCATCGAAGGCCCGTCGCTCGTGCGCCTGCTCGACCAGCTGTGCGCCGCGGGCCTCGTGCGCCGCGACGAAGACCCCGACGACCGCCGCGCAAAAACGATCTCGCTCACGAGCGAAGGCCGCGCCGTGACCGAGCGCATGGAGGACGAGCTGCGCTCGCTGCGCGCCCGCGTGCTCAAGGGCGTGAGCCGCGCCGACCTCGAAGCGACGCTGCGCGTGCTCAACGCGTTCAACGCCGCTCCCCCCGCAGACCAGGCTGACCGGCCCTTACACGACTGAAAGCAGAAAGCGGACTCATGACCTACCCCTCCATCCGCGACTGGCTCTTTTCGGTCAAGACCTTCGCCGCGTCGATGCTGGCGCTCTATATCGCGCTCAAGTTTCAGCTGCCGCGCCCCTATTGGGCGATGGCCAGTGTGTACATCGTCTCGAACCCGTTCGTGGGCGCCACGCGCTCGAAGGCGCTGTACCGCGCGCTGGGCACCGCGCTCGGCGCGGCCGCCGCCGTCGCGCTCGTGCCGCCCTTCGTCGAAACGCCGCTGCTCTTCAGCGCGATCGTCGCGACCTGGACGGGAACGCTGCTCTATCTGGCGATCTCCGACCGCACCGCGCGCAGTTACGTGTTCATGCTCGCGGGCTACACGATGCCGCTCATCGCGCTGCCCACCGTGAGCGATCCCACCACGGTGTTCGACGTGGCGATCGCGCGTACGCAGGAAATTACGGTCGGCATCATTTGCGCGAGCGTGGTGGGCAGCAACATCCTGCCTAGCCGTCTCGCGCCCACGCTCATCGAGCGCGCCGACGCGTGGTTCCGCGACGCCGCCTGGTACGGCCGCGAAACGCTCTCGGGCCATATTGCGGGCAAGGCGCTTTCGGCGTGCCGTCAACGTCTCGCCGCGACGGTCAACCAGCTCGAATTCCTGCTGAGCCAGTTGAGCTACGACCATACGCACCCCGAGATCCTCGAGCGCGCCGAGTCGCTGCGCGGGCGCATGCAGCTCTTTCTGCCGATGATCTCCGCGCTCGCCGACCCGCTCGTCGCGCTGCGCCGCGATCTGCACGTGTGGCCGGAGGGCCTCGACAGCCTGCTCGCCGACGCGGCGCGTTGGTTCGACGAACCGCTGCCCACGCGCGCCGCCGAAATGCACGACGATGCGGGCGACCCGACCGCAGAGAATCTGCGCAAGCGCATCGCGACGCTGCAGCCCGCGCGCGACGCGCTCTCGAGCTGGGAAGGCGCGCTGCTCTCGAACGCGCTCTGGCGGCTCGGCCAGGTGATCGACGTGTGGCAGGACTGCCGCGCACTGCGCGCGCTCATCGCGCACGAAGCGAAAATCGGCTCGTGGCGGCCGCGCTATCGCCATTGGCGCCTTGGCGGCACCGAACGCTTCTACGATCGCGGCCTCATGGTGTTTTCGTGCCTCGTGCCGGTGAGCGCGATTCTCGTGGCCTGCTGGCTGTGGGTCAGCTCGGGCTGGCACGACGGCGCGGGCGCGGTAACGCTCGCGGCCGTGGCCTGCTGCTTCTTTGCGGCATCCGACGAGCCCGCGCCGCTGGTGTTCCGCTTCTTCCTCGCTACCGCGGCGAGCGTGGTGTTCGCGGGCCTCTATCTGTTCGTCGCGCTGCCCAAGGTGCACGACTTCGCGATGCTCGTGCTGCTGTTCGCGGGCCCGTTCATCCTGATCGGCACGCTCATTCCGCGCCCGGCCTTCAACATGGTGACGATGCTCGTGGCCGTGAACACGGCCACCTTCATCAGCGTGCAGAGTGCTTACGAGTCGGACTTCTTCGTCTTCCTGAACAGCAATATTGCCGGTGTGGCGGGCCTGCTGTTCGCCTACCTGTGGACGCGCGTCACGCGCCCGTTCGGCGCCGAGCTCGCGGCGCGGCGCCTCCTGCGCTCGAGCTGGAGCGACGTCGCGCTCTCGGCATCGCCCACGCCTATCGCGGACCAGCGCAACCTCACGTCACGCATGGTCGATCGTCTCATGCAGCTCATTCCGCGTCTCGCGGCTTCCGACGAGCACCGCCATCCGTCGATCGAGAGCTTCCGCGACCTGCGTATCGCGCTCAATTCGCTCGATTTGCGCCGCTCGCGCCACAAGCTCGACGGCGACGTGCCCGACGCGATCGACCGCGTGCTCGCGGGCGTGAGCGACCACTATGCGCGCTGCGCGCGAGCGAGCGAGCGCCAGGACGCCCCGTCGGCGCTGCTCTCCAGCATCGACGACGCCATGCGCCGCGTGGCGGCCCGCGCGCGCGCGCAACTGCCGCCGGCCACCCTTGCCGACGCCGATGCCCAGCCCGCGCCGCGCGCGCTCGTCTCGCAGCGCTGGCTGCGCGACACGCTGCACGCGCTGGTGGGCCTGCGCATCGCGCTCTATCCGGCCCTTGCGGCACAGTCGCCTTCCAACCCGGAGGCCGCGGCATGAGCGCGCGTCCCTCTCATCCTTTTTCGAAACTCGCATCATGATCGGCGAAATCGATATCTTTGGCGTGTTCGTGCCCGCCGTGCTCGTCCTGATGCTGATTGCGTACCTCATCAATGTCGTGATCGGCAAGGTGCTCACGCGCGTCGGCTTTTACCGCCTCGTGTGGCATCGTTCCATTTTCGATCTCGGCATCTATGTCTTCGTGCTGGCTGCCGTCATCATCGTGTCGCATCGCTTCGTGAATTAACGTGAACGTGAAAAAAACCTGGTTCTCCGCAGGACAGATCCTGCTGACGCTCATCGTCGTCGTGGTCGCCGCCCTCGTGCTGTGGCGCATCGTCAACTACTACATGTTCTCGCCGTGGACGCGCGACGGCCGCGTGCGCGCCGACGTGATCCAGGTCGCGCCCGACGTGGGCGGACTCATCACCCGCGTCGACGTCGTCGACAACCAGCAGGTCAAGCAAGGCCAGGTGCTGTTCGTGATCGACCAGGCGCGCTACTCGCTCGCGCTGCGCCTCGCGCAGGCCACGCTCGAGCAGCGCAAGGCCACGCTCGCCCAGGCGAAGCGCGAATACGCGCGCAATATCGGGCTCGGCAATCTCGTGGCGGCGGAAACGCTGGAGGAAAGCCGCACGCGCGTCGATCAGGGCGAAGCCGCGGCCGCCGACGCCCAGGTCCAGGTCGACACCGCCAGGCTCAATCTTCAGCGCACGACGATCGTGAGCCCCGTGGACGGCTATTTGAACGACCGCGCGCCGCGGGCTGGCGAATACGTCACGGCAGGCCGCGCGGTCGTCGCCGTCGTGGACATGCATTCGTTCCGCGTGGATGGCTATTTCGAGGAAACGCGCCTGCACGGCATTCAGATCGGCCAACCCGTGGAGATCACGGTGATGGGCGAGACGCGCCCGCTGCGGGGTCATGTGCAGAGCATCGTCGCGGCGATCGAGGACCGCGACCGCCAGGCGGCGCCGAACCTGCTGCCCAACGTGAATCCGGCGTTCAGCTGGGTACGTCTCGCGCAGCGCATTCCGGTGCGCGTGGCGCTCGACGAAGTGCCCGCCGATTTCCGCATGATCGCGGGGCGAACGGCAACCGTGGCCGTGCGCACGGAAGCGAACAACGACCGCCAGGCCGCCCACGCGAACAACGCAAGCGGCGCCGTCGCTTCGCAGCCCGCCATGGATGCGAGCGCCCCCGCCGCTTCCCCGGCTGCCGGAGCTTCGCAATGACACGCCGTAGTCTCTGGCGCCGCCGCTTGTCGCCCAACGTCTGGCCCAACCTCGCGCTCGCGCCGCTCACGCTCGCGCTGGGCGCGTGCATCACGCTCGGTCCCAACTATCACGTGCCGCAGGAAGCCGTGGTCAATGCGCCGCTCGCGCAAGGGCCGATCGACGGCGCGGACCATGCGCCCGTCTCGCAACTGGGCGTGCCCGCCAACTGGTGGCAGCTTTACGACGACCCCACGCTCAACGAACTCGTGCAGGAGGCGCTGAAGTCGAACACCGACCTGCGCGTGGCGGCGGCGAATCTCGCGCGCTCGCGTGCGGCGGTCGACATCGCCAATGCACAGGGCGGCTTCTCGGGCACCGCGCACGCCACCGCCGAGCGCGCGCAGGTGTCGGGCGAGCAGTACCTCCTGTTCGAAAAGGTGCCTGTCGCGACGCTGGGCGACCTCGGCGTCAACATCTCGTACGAGTTCGACCTGTTCGGCAAGCTCCGGCGCGGCGTGGAAGCCGCGCGCGCCGACGACGCAGCCGTGGAAGCCGCGGCCGACCTTGCGCGCATCACCGTGGTCGCCAACGTGGCGCAGGCTTACGTGGAATCGTGCTCGGCCGCCGAGGAACTGGAGATCGCGCAGGAATCGCTCAAGCTGCAGAACGAGCGCGTGGCGCTCACCAAGCGCCTGCGCGACGCGGGCCGCGGCAACCAACCCGACGTGACGCGCGGGCAGACCCAGGCCAATACGATCGCCGCCGATATCCCGCGCTTTGAGGGACGCCGCCGCGTGGCCCAGTATCAGCTCGCCATGCTGCTCGCGCGCGCCCCCAAGGACCTGCCGCCCGCCGCGCTCGCGTGCAAACGCCTGCCGAGGCTCAAGCAGCCGATTCCCGTCGGCGACGGCGCCGCGCTCCTCAAGCGCCGCCCCGACGTGCGCGAGGCGGAGCGCCAGCTCGCGGCATCGACGGCGCGCATCGGTGTGGCGATCGCCGAGATGTACCCCGACGTCACGTTCGGCGCGGGCGTGGGCACAGTCGGCCTGACGAGCGATCTGTTCACCCCTGCGACCAATGCCTGGTCATTCGGACCCCTGATCAGCTGGACCTTCCCGGTCAACGGCCAGCGCGACCGCGTGCGCGCCGCGGAGGCTGCCACGGGCGGCGCGCTCGCGCACTTCGACGGCGTGGTGCTCAACGCGCTGCGCGAAACGCAGTCGAGCCTCGCGACCTACGCCGCCGACGACCAGCGCGCCGATGCACTGCGCACGGCCTATACGTCGGCGCAGCAGTCGGCGGACGAAACGCATCGTCTCTATGCGGCGGGCCGCGAACCCTTCCTCTCCGACCTCGACGCCACGCGCACGCTCACCAGTGTGCACGCACAGGTCGCCGCGGCCGAAGGCGAAGTCGCGCTCGACCAGGTGCGGTTGTTCCTCGCGCTCGGCGGCGGCTGGGAGGGCAATCAGCAATCGCTGCAGCAGCAGGGGGCGCAAGGCACGCAACCGGCTTCAGCAGCACCGGCGGCAACCGCCGCGACTGCGCCCGCGAACTAAGCTCGCCTCTCCCTCAGCGCGCCACGCCGCCTTGCGCGGCGTCGGCGCGCATCGACTTCTGCGGCTTCGCAAGCGCGCCGCGTACCTCGAAGCGCACGGTATTGGTCACCTGTCCGCTCGCATCGACGAGTTCGAGCGTGTGTTTGCCCGGCCAGGGCAGCCACGCGAGGCGCGCGGCGCCACCCAACGCCTTGCCGTCCAGGCGCCAGTTCACGCGCGCGGTCGAGCCCGTCGCACGCTCGAACCAGACGCGCTGACGCTGCGCGGGGATGTCGGGATCGAGCGCGAAAATGGTGCCGTCCACGGGGCTGCCGATTTGCGCGGGCCCACGCGCGAGATCGGCGGCATTCGATGCGAGGCCCACGAGCGGCGTGGACGTGCCCGCGATGAACCACTCGTTGCGGGATGGCTCCACGGCATTGGCGAACTGCACGCGCACGCGCTCGACACCCCGCGGCGCGGCAGGCGCGACACTCGGCACGCGCCGATGCAGATAGCCGACGATGGCGGCCCACACCGGCGCCGCGCCCGTGACGCCCGACACGTCCCACATGGGCGAGCCATCCGCGTTGCCGACCCACACGCCCACCGTATAGCGCGACGTGAAGCCCACGGTCCAGTTGTCGCGCATGTCCTTGCTCGTGCCCGTCTTGACCGCGGAAAACATGCGCGTATCCAGCGGACTGTCGAAATCGAAGGTACGCGTGCGCGCATTGTTGTCAGCGAGGACGTCCGTGACGATGAACGCCGACTCGCGGCTGAATACCCGCTTCGACGCGCTATTCGATGCGGCCTGCGCAGACGCGGGCAAATCGGCGATCGGGCTCACGACGCCGCCATTGGCCAGCGCGCGATACGCGTTCGTGAGGGTGACGAGGCTCACGTCGGCGCTGCCCAGCGCGAGACTGAAGCCGTAGTAGTCGCCCGCCTGCGTGAGCGGCAAGCCGAGCGCCGTGAGCGTCTTCGCGAATCTATGCGGCGTCACCATCACGAGCGTACGCACGGCCGGCACGTTCAGCGACGAGCCGAGCGCGGTGCGCACGCTCACCCAGCCCTTGAAGCCCTTGTCGTAGTTCTGCGGCATGTAGAGGCCGCCGCCCGCGGCGAGATCGAGCGGGGCGTCGTCGAGCAGCGAGGCGGTCGTCACGCGGCGCTCGTCGATGGCCTCGGCGTAGAGAAAAGGCTTGAGCGTCGAGCCCGCCTGGCGCAGCGCGAGCGCTGCGTCGACCTCGCGCGCCTTCGAAAGGCCGCCTGACGACCCGACCCACGCGAGCACGTCGCCCGTTGCGTTATCGAGCACGACGACCGCGCCGTCCTGCACGTTGCGCGGATGCGCGCGCGCATTGAGTTCGATGAGGGTGCGCGTAAGCGTGTCGCGCGCGTAGCGTTGCAGGTTCGCGTCGAGCGTCGAGCGCACGCGCATGCCGGGCGCGGGATGCACGGCGTTCGCGATCTGGCGCGCGAAGTGTGGCGCAAGCTGGGGCGAGTTTTCGCTGCGCCCGTCGAACGAGGGATCGTCGGCGGCGATGGCCGGGCGCGCGAAGGCGATCTGCACGAAAGCATCGAGATTCGGGCAACCGCTCTCGACGTTCGCTGCGCGCATGTCGCGCAAGATGCGGCACGCTCGCGTGGCGACCCTCGTATAAGGCGCATTGGGCGCGCGGATCAGCGCGGCGGCGACGGCCGATTCGCGTTCGTCGAGCCCCGACGGCGCCTTGCCGAACAGCGTTTGCGAAAGCGCGGCAAGCCCCACGGTCTCGCCGCGAAACGGCACGAGGTTCAAATACGCCTCGAGAATCTGGTCCTTGCGCCAGGTGCGTTCGAGCCGCAGCGCGTCCACGGCTTGCACGGCCTTTTGCGCGAGCGAGCGCTGGCCCGAGTGCTTCGGGTCGTCGTCGAGCAGTCCCGTGAGCTGCATCGTGACCGTAGATGCCCCACGCGTGCGCGTACTCCACAGGTTCGCCCAGGCGGCGGCAGTCGCGCCGCGCCAGTCCACGCCGCTGTGCTCATAGAATCGTTTGTCCTCCGAAACGACAATCGCCTCGCGCAGCGCCGGCGACACGTCGGCGAGCGCGACCCAGTCGCCGCGCCTCGCGGCGTGTTCCACCCGCGTGCGCTGCAACGGCGTGCCGTCGCGCGCCAGCAGAACCCAGTCGGAGCTTTTCCACTGGCCGCGCACATCATCGAAAGTCGGCAGTGCAAGCGCGGGCAGCGGCACGAGCACGAAGCACAGCGCGGCGGCGCCGAGTGCGCACGCCGCGCGATGCCGTAGCGCGAATGGCCCGCTCACGGCGCCGCCTTCACGACCACCGGCGCATTTGGCGCGACGCCGAACGTGGCCGGCGCGTAGAGCGCCTCCACGCGCGTGGGCGGCAACCCGAAGGTGCCGACGTTGTTCAGCCGCACCGTGTACTCCACCGACACCTTGCCCTTGGGCAGAAACTCATAGTACGCACGATAACCGTCGAAGCCGCGCTCGATGAACGCGGGCCACGGACCGTTCTCGTCCTGCTTCTCGCCCTGCGTCGCCACGGCCGAATCGCGCCCGAGCCCGGAGCCGAGGATCGTCGCGCCCGCGGGGATAGGGTCGTTCACGACGACCCACGTCATGTCGGTTTGTGCGTCGATGTCGAGGCGCACGCGTACGACGTCGCCGCGCGTGTACACGCCCTTCACCGTGGCATCCACCGGCGTGATGGTCTTCGTGATGCGATAGCCTGCCGCGAACGGCGCACGCAACGCGACCGCCGCGAGGCTCTCCACCGTGGCCCATGGCTTCCCGCTTCCTTCATGCGTCAACGTGAGGGGCACCGCCGCGTTCTGCTTTGGCCATGCTAGCAGCGTGCTGCGCACGGGCGCGTTGCGCGTCGCCGCCGTGGCCCCGCTGGCGCCCGATGCCGCTTGCGCCGCCGATTGAGCCGCCGATTGAGCCGCCGCGTTCCAGTCGACGATGCGCGACGTATCGCCGAGCTGGATCTTCGTCGCGCCCGTCACCGGGTCGTGCTCGAACACGCGCGAGAAGCGCTCGACCGCGAGCGAGCCATATGCGTTCGCCGTCGTCGTGCTCCATGCGCCGTTGCGTTGCAGCGCGAGCAGGCCCGCCACGAGCCGCGGCATTTCCTCCTTCCACGCGGGGTTGCCGACAAAGGCCAGCGCGAGGCGCGCCGCGTTGACCTCCGTGCCCGTCATCAGCCACCACAAATCGTCTTCGGCGGCCGTGGAGAAGGTCAGCTGCGTGCCTTGCCACGTGAGCCGCGCGCGCAGGATCTGCTCGAGCTGCGCCAGTTTCTCCGCGCGGTCCGGCACGTCGCGCATGCGCGCGAGACTTTCCGCATAGTCGATCACCGCCGAAGTGGGCCACTGGTTCGGCGCAATCTCGATCGAGCCGAACTGGCGCGCGTTCGCCGCGCCGTAGCGCGACAGCGCATCGATGGCGGCGAGCTTGCGCAGATCCAGATCGCGGCGCGGCGCCCACGAATTGCGCTCGATGCGGCCTTCCACGAAGCGCGTGAGGCCCTCCACCATCTTGCTGCGCAGGGCGTCGGGAAGCGCGAAGCGCGGGTCGAGCTTCGACGCCTCGTCGCTTATCGTGAGCAGATATGCGGTGAGCGCAGTACTGCCGCGGCTCGCGCTGTCGGCGGCGGGCGGGAAGTAGTTCGCGAGGCCGTCACGGTCCAGATACACCGGCAGGCGCGCAAGCTCCGCCTGCCAGCGCGCGGGGTCGCGCAAGCCGATCGCTATCGACGTCTGCTGCTCGAGGCAGGAATACGGATAGCGCGTGAACCAGCGGCGCACGCCGGGCAGGCCGTCCGCGAGCTTCGGCTGCAGCGACACCGCAATGCCGCCACGCACCGCGCCTGCACGCGTCATGCTCGCGTTAGCCGGCGGCGCAACCGGAATCGACAGCGTACCGTCCACCTGCGCGAGCATGGCCTGCTGCACCGTCACGGGTATCGCCGCGCTCACCTGCTGGGCGAGCTTCACCGCATCCGCCGCATGCGCGCCGCCCTGCTCCGCCGCACTCACGTTCCACACGAGCGCGGGCCGCTCCGCCTCGGCGAGATCGTCGGGAACCGCAACCGTCCACGCAATCTCACGCGACGAATTGGGCGCGAGCTCCACGGTCTGCGCGGCCAGCGCGAGCGGCGGCACGTTCGGCGCGACCAGCACTTTCATCGCGCGCGCGGTCGTATTGCGCAGCGTGAACTGCGCACGGAAGGTGTCGCCCTCGCGCACCTGTGGCGGCAGGCCCGAGATCAGCTGCAGGTCCTGCGTGCTCTCGATGGTCGCGCTGCCCGTGCCGAAACGCGCCACCCCGCTCGCCGCAATCGCGACGATGCGAAAACGCGTGATCGAGTCGTTCAGCGGCACACTCACTTGCGCCTCGCCCTTCGCATCGAGCGTAACGCGCGGGTTCCAGTAGAGCAGCGTGTCAAAGAGTTCGCGCGTCGCGCCATGCCCGCCGCCGCCGCCCGCCGGCACCGCCTTGCGCCCGAAGTGCCGCCGCCCAACGATCTCCATTTGCGCCGTCGCCGTCTCCACGCCGTAGGCGCGTTGCTGCAGCATGGCGTCGAGCAGATCCCAGCTGCGGTTGGGCATGAGTTCGAGCAGCGCTTCGTCCACGGCTGCCACGGCGATCTGCGTGCCCGCCGGCACCGGCTGGCCGCCCGGAAGCTGCACGCGCAACTGGACGTGCGACGTCGCGCGTACCGCGTAGCGTTTCGCGTCGGGCGTCACGCTCACCGCGAGGCGGTGCGCCGCGTCGCCCACGCGGATTTGCGCGAGCCCGTAGCGGAAAGCCGGCTTCGAAAGATCGACGAGCGGCGTGGGCGCCTCGTACTGGCGCCCTTCGTACCAGAACGCACGGGCCCATTCGAGCGGCGCTCTCCACCCCCAGGTGAAGAACGAATACCATGGCACTTCGTGAATACGCCCGCGCAGCGCGAGCACCGAAACGTAGACGTTGGGCCCCCACGTGTCGCTCACCTTCAGTTCGACGGTCGGATCGCGCCCGTCGAGTTGCACCACGTGCGTTTCGATGATGCCCTCGCGTTCCACGGCCACGAGCGCCGTCGCAAAGCGGAATGGCATGCGCACCTGGAACCGCGCGGTCTCGCCGGGTTCGTAGCTCGTCTTTTCGGGCAACACGTCGATGCGGTCCGTGTTCTCGCTGCCGAACCAGAGCTCGTCCTCGCGCGTGACCCATAACGAGGTCGTGGCCGTCGAGGCATGGCCGTCGCCGTCGCGCGCCGTCGCTACGAGCTGGATATTGCCCGCTTCCTTGAGCTTCGCGTCGCACGTGAGCAAGCCGTGATCGTCGCTCGTGCCGCTGCACAGCGTGCCGAGATCGCGTGTTTCCGTGTGGTTGTCGTAGGCGTAGAAACCGCCCACCATGCGCTTGCGCGAAGTCGTCGTGATCTTCGCCACGCCGCGCACTTCGAGCTTCATGCCCGCGTGCGGCTTGCCCTGTAGATCGAGCGCGAGTGCGGTGACCGGCACGGTCCTGCCCACGGAGACCCAATGCCCCGACTTGATGCCCGCCACCACGGCAGCGGGCCAGAGCGTGGCCGCGCCGCTGATGGTCTGCACCTCGCCGCTCGGGTCCGCGAAGGTCGCTTCGAGCGCGAGGCGCTTGGGCGCGTCCACGGCCGGCAGGTTCTTCAGCACGAGCGTGCCCGCACCGTTGCGGTCGAGCGTGAGCGGCTCCCTGTCGGCCACGAGCTTCGCGACCTCGTTGTCCTCGCGCGGGCCGCTGTCCTCGTCTTCTGACGCGTTATCGGCCGGGCCCCGGCTCACATACGGTGCGAAACTGAAATCGCTGTACGTGCTGGCGAACGAGGGCGTGGTGTCCTTCACGAGCGCCGAAACCTGCACAGGCAGATTCGAAGCCGCGCCGCCCGACACATAATCGATCTGCACCGCCACGCTCGCCTGCGTTGCGGCGACGAGCGGCGACGTCTTCTCGTTCTGCACGGCGATCGTGCCCTTGAGCACCGGCAAGCGGAAGGCTTCCACGCGGAAGCTGCCGCTGTCGTAGCTCATATGCATGGCGTCCGCGCTGTTGTCGGCTTCGTCGTTGCCGTCGCCTGCCGTGCTCGCGTTCGCGTCCCCGTCGTCGAGCGAGACGTCATATTCGCCGAGCTTCGCTTCGGGCGGCAACACGAAGGTCGAGTCCGCCGTATGGTCGGCGGCCCACTTCAGTGGCAGATGCCATGTCTGCCCGCTGCCGGCATGACGTATCGTCACGCGTGTGGGGTACTGCTGCGGGAGCGCGAAACCATGCATCGTCTGCGCGCGGATGTAGTGTTTCATCGACACCGTCTCTCCCGCGCGCAGCAGCGTGCGGTCAAACACGGTATGCGCGCGCACCGTGGGCTGCACGCTCGTGTCGGTCGGCACGTTGAAGCGCCACGACTCGATGCCGCGATTCCAGTCCGATTGCACGAAGGCCATGTCGGGGCCCGTTTTCGGGTCGTCGATGCGCGCCGAAACGAACAGTCCGCTAAAGCTGTTTTCGCCGCAGTCGCGACGATTCGAGAGCGGTCCGTCTATCGTCAGGAGTCCATGGGAATCCGTCTTTCCCGTGGCGAGCATCTCGCCGTTGCAATCCGATACGTGTACCTCGGCGCCTGCTACCGGTTCGCCCTTGTCGAGCGATGTGACCCACACCACGCTATTCTCGCGGCCTTGCTTGAAGTGCACGCCCAGATTGGTGACGAGCACGGTCGTGCGCACGTACATGGGCGCCGGCTTGCCGAGCAAGGAGGCGCCGAGCGAAGGCGAAGCGAGTTCGATCACGTAGAAGCCCGGCTTCGGCACGGGAATGCCCACCACTTCGAACGGCCGCAACGCCTTGGGATCGGCTTTGGGCAGCGTGAGCGTCTCTACGCCTGGCTGGCCATCGAGCAGTGAGAGCGAGCGCACGTCGATGATGCGCTCCTTCGCGTCGTCGTCACCCTCCCCCGTCGTGCGCGGAATCACCACGGGCGACTTCGCGCGCGCGAGCAGCCCCGGCATCTGCTTGTCGATCGACGTCTCGCTCATGCCGAAATTGTCGAACTGGTCGACGAGGCGCATCCAGCGACGCATGTCGGTATCGGACTGCACCGCGAGCTTCGCGAACTTCGCCTCGCCCGCGTTGAGCCCCTGCACGTGCAGGTCGGCTTCTACGTTGCGCAGCGTGACCGGCACCAGCGGCGGCGTGCCGGGCTCCGCGTAGCGCTCGATGATGCCGAAGGTCGAGGACGGGAATTTCGCGAGCGGCGGCATTGGCGCGGTCGCCGTATGCAGCGGGAAAAGATCGGCGTTCGCGAGCGCACGGCCGCTTACGTCCTTAAGCCCGGCGGGTGCGGTGATCGTAAGCGTCGCGCGCTCGGGCAAAGGCGCGGAGAACGAAATTGAGCTGACCTCGTTGTTCTTGTCATCGGGGCGGAAAGCCGGCGCGACTTCCCCCTTCGGGCCTTGCAGACGGAACTTCTGCGCGTCGGCGCGCGCAATCGGCGCGCTCAGGTCGATGCGCAGAGGCCGCAGCGGCGTGCATGGCGCCTTCGCATTCTCGCGCTCGCAACTCATGCTCGCGGTGAACGGCTCGCGCACCGTGAAATCGAAGCGGCGCTCGACGTCGTTGGGCGTGCCGTTCGGTCCGAGCACGCCCTTGCCGTACACGAGCTGCATCTTCGCGCTGGAGGGCAGCGTTTGCTGGCACGTGAGCGTGAGCACGCTCGCGCTGTCCTTTTCGAGCCGGAAATGCTTGAGCAGCGCCGCGCGCGTGAACGCATCGACAGGCTGCACCGGAATGCGGTTGCCGAGTCCGCCCGACTCGCACCACACGTGTTCGCGCACGGAAGCCGGCGTGGCGGGGCCATTGAGCTTCAGCACGAATGCCTGGTTTTCCTCTATTTCGCCGCCATAGGGACGCACGCTCAGCGGGAAGGGGCCGCCCGTGGAGAACGTGAAGCGGCGCACGCCCGTCACGACGTTGCCCGCCTGCGATTTGAGCGCGTCGACTAGCGTGACGCTGCATTGCACGTCGGGCGGCAGATCGGCCGCGAAATCATAAGCCCACGTTTTCCCGTCGATCCACCGACCCTGGCCCGCGCTGGCCGCCGCATTGCTGCATTGCAGGCGCGCGGGGTCCTTTGCATCGGGCGCGCCGAACGCCACCATGGCCTCATCGAACTTCACCACCACCTGGCGCACCTGCGCCACGGTGCCCTGCGGCGATACGCTCACCGCGCGCGCGGCGTAGGCGCGCCACGCCCACGCCATGCATAAGCCCAGCACCAGGGCAAGCGCCAACGTCCACCACCCGCCAGTTGTTCGTGTTATTCGTTGCATCGACCGGTCCTCGTTTGCGCGCGCGCCGCGTGGCCATTGCCGGGCGGCGTGCGGTGAATGGTACAGGGCGCCGCGCGCCGGCGCGCCGGGAATGGCCGGCCACGCGCTCACGCGGGAGCCTCGCGCGCAACATTGCGCGAATCGGGCACTCGCGATATCGGAAACCGCTGATTTTGCGAACGGGTTAAGGCGAAGCGAGGACTGCGGGGAAGAGGCTGGCCGGGCTTGCGGACGCGAGCCGGTGAGAGTGGGAGCGAAGGTGCGCTGTGACGGCGGCCGCGCCTCGCGGCTCGCCATGCAACGCGGGCGGCCGCTGGCCGCCCGCAATACATCGGACTACATGGCTTCGCGATACCGCGCCGCCGGCTGCGACTGCCCGAAGTTCGCGAACATTGCGGATCGCGCCGCTTCGTAGTCGTCCCACTGCTGCGCGTCGGGCAGAGGCGGGATCGTCACCGTCTCGCGCCGGTCGAAGCCCACGAGCGCCGCGTCGACGAGGTCGTCCACTTCCATCACGGCCGGCAGCGCATTCACGTCCTTGCCGGAGCGCTCCCAGATTTCGGTGCGCGTGGCGCCCGGCACGACGGCTTGCACGTACACGCCCTTGCCGCCGAGTTCCAGATTCAACGACTGCGAGAAATACAGCACGAACGCCTTCGTTGCGCCGTACACGCTCGAGCGAAACTCGGGTGCGAGGCCAATGACGGAGCCGACATTCACGATCGCCCCCTTGCCTTCGCGCGCGAAACGCGGCGCGACTGCCGCGGCGAGGCGCGCAACCGCCGTGACGTTCAGACCAATGAGGCCGGCCACGGCGTCCGGGCCCTGCTCGACGAACGTGCCCGGCAGGCTCGCACCCGCGTTATTGATGAGCACACCGATGCGCGCGTCATCGGCAAGCCGCGCCTCCAACAGCGCAAGATCCGCGTGCGAGGCCAGATCGGCGCGAACGACATCCACGTTCACACCATCGCGCTCGCGCAGGCGCGCAGCGAGGTCTTCCATGCGGGCGCGATCGCGCGCCACCAGCACGAGGTCATGACCGCGCTTTGCGAAACGGTCGGCGTAGACGGCGCCGATACCCGTGGACGCGCCAGTGATCAAGACAGCAGGTTTAGCAGACATCGAAACTTCTCCTTGGGAATTCCGTTTTCATGATGAGCATCATGTAAACAGAATCATGATGACCATCATATATAATGTCAAGCGTCGAATGATGGAGAGCGGAGAGAACAATGAGGGTCAGTCGCGAACAGGTAGAAATGAATCGCCAGCAGATCCTGCAAGCCGCCGGCCGCCTTTTTCGCGAGCACGGCTACGATGCGGTCACCGTCGCGGACGTGATGAGCGCCGCCGGTCTGACGCACGGCGGCTTCTATGGCTATTTCAAATCGAAGGACGAGTTGATCGCGCAAACGCTCGCCCACGTCTTTGCCCAGGGCGAAGGCGGCGATCCCGATCTGGTGCGCTATGCGGCGCGCTACCTCAGTGCCGAACATCGCGACAACGTGGCGGACGGCTGCCCGACCGCGGCGCTCGCAGCCGAGACCGCGCGGCAAACGCCGGAAGCGCGCGCCGTCATGGCGGCCGGTCTGGAGCGTCAAATCGAGCGCCTGAGCGGGGGCATGAACGGCGCCGGCGGCGCAGCGGCGCGCCAGGCGGCGATCGGCGGCTGGGCCGCGATGGTGGGCGCGGTCGTGCTTGCGCGGCTGTGCGACGATCCCGTGCTATCGAATGAGATCCTCGAGTCGACACGCAAGTGGATTGGCGAGCGTGGGGCGCCGCGCGACTAAAACGAAAAGCGGCCGATATGTGCGCCGTGTAAGCAGGCAGCAAATGAATCAGCCCGCGACGGCGCTTTCGTGCCGTCGCGGGCTGATTATCTTCATGCGGTATGAATCGGCTTCCTGCCGCCCTAAAACTCAGTGCGCGTTATATACCGGCGGCGAATAGCTGCTAACCGCGCCGTCGGTACGTGCACCGCTTTCCGACGAGCCGCTAGTGGCCGGGCCATAGCCGGTTGCCTGCGCAACGGCCCCACCGTTTTGTGCGTTCACTCGCGCCTCGGCTTGTTGCAGATCCGCGGGGTAATACAGGTCGTTCACCGAGGGACGATAACCCGCGGCTTCGAGCTGCTTCAGCTCACTACGCACCTGCGCACGCGTCACAGGACCATTGGTGCCTTGCGACTGTGCAAATGAAATGGCCGGCACTGCAAGCACCGCAGCGATCGCAACGGCCTTGATGAGCGTTCTCATGACTAACCTCCAGTAACTTGAAATCGGCGCAGCGGCTTGTCTGCATCCGTTGAGTAGAAGTCTAGGAACGTTGGCGTCGCGAATAAATGCTGCAAAAGCGAATTTACTATTCCCGCAGCGCACCTAATCGGTTTTCACTGCTCCAATGCATAAGCTTCTATCCGGATGGAATATGGAACACGTATGCAACGCACTGTGCCACTCTGATGCATGATAGGGGCTCTTCCGAATCTTCGACGAGGGGGCAGCAATGGCGACGTGGCAACCGGACCCGACCTTCTACCCGTCTGCGCGCATGGCAGGCGAAGCCCCAGCGGAGACACTGGCATACGTCGCCAGCTTCGACCCCACGCGCAGCGTGCCCGATTCGCTCGACGTGGTCGATCTGGACCCCCGCTCGCCGGATTTCGGGCGCATCGTGCATCGGCTGGCAATGCCCAACGTCGGCGACGAGCTCCACCATTTCGGCTGGAATGCCTGCAGTTCGTGCCTGTGCCCCAACGCCCCCCACGCGCATACCGAGCGCCGCTATCTCATCGTGCCCGGTCTGCGCTCGTCGCGCATTCATATTGTCGACACCAAGCCTGACGCGCGCCGCCCGCATATCGCGCGCGTGCACGAGCCCGAGAGCGTCGCGCAGCGCGCGGGCTACACGCGCCCGCACACCGTGCATTGCGGGCCGGATGGCATTTATGTGACGTCGCTTGCGAACGCGCAAGGCGAGGCGCCCGGCGGCGTCTTCCTGATGGACCACGAGAGCTTCGATATTCTCGGCCAGTGGGAGATCGACCGCGGCCCGCAGCAGCTCGCCTACGACGGCTGGTGGCACCTCGGCTACGACACGCTCGTGACGAGCGAGTGGGGACTGCCCGCGACTTTCGAAAACGGCCTCGTGCCCGAGGTCCTGCTTGGCGGCCAGTATGGCCATCGCCTGCACTTCTGGGATCTGCATACGCGCCAGCACAAGCAGGTGCTCGACTTCGGCGCGGAAAACCAGCTCGTGTTCGAGTTGCGCCCCGCGCACAATCCCACGCGCCCCTACGGTTTCGTGAACTCCGTGATCAGCCTGAAGGACCTCTCGGCCTCGATCTGGCAGTGGTATCTCGACGGCGACCAGTGGGCCGCACGCAAGATCATCGAAATTCCGGCCGAGCCGGCCGATCCCGAGCATCTGCCGCCCTTGCTCAAGGGATTTGCAGCGGTGCCGCCGCTCGTCACCGATATCGCGCTCTCGCTCGACGACCGCTTCCTCTACGCGGCGTGCTGGGGAACGGGCGATTTGCGCCAATACGATGTGTCGGACCCTGAGAATGCGCGCCTGACGGGTTGCGTGCGTATCGGCGGCATCGCCGCGCGCGCGGCGCATCCGTTTGCGCCCGAGCGCGCGCTGAACGGCGGCCCGCAAATGGTCGAAGTGAGCCGCGACGGCCGGCGCGTCTATTTCAGCAACTCGCTTTATGGCGCGATCGACGCGCAGTTCTATCCCGAAGGCATCGACGGCTGGATGGTGAAGCTGGACGCCGCGCCCGAAGGCGGCCTCGAATTCGACGAGCGCTTCTTCGTCGAATGGCCGAAGTCGCACCGGCCGCACCAGATCCGGCTCGAAGGCGGCGACTGCTCATCCGATTCGTACTGCTACCCATAAGCGCGGAGCACGATATGGAGGAAGTCTTCGGCGCGCACTGGGGCGCCTGGGCAGCCGTGGTGGGCAGCGGCGTCTTTCACGGCGTGAATCCGGCGATGGGCTGGCTCTTCGCGACCGCGCTCGGGCTTCAGCGCGGGAGCCGCACGGCGCTGCTGCTCGCCTTGCCGCCCATCGCGCTCGGTCACGCCGCGTCCATTCTGCTGTTCACGAGTTCCACCGCGGCGCTCGGCGCGCATCTGCCCGGCGCGGCGCTGCACGCGTGCCTGGGCGCGCTGCTGATCGCGTGGGCCGCGTGGCAGTACGCGTACGGGCATCGGCACCGCGTGCGCGTGGGGATGACCGTGGGCTTTGCCGGGCTCGCGGCGTGGTCTGCGTTGATGGCCACGTTGCACGGCGCGGGGCTCATGCTGATGCCCGCCATGCTGCCGCTGTGCGGTGGAGCGGCCGGCGCAGCGGGCCTTGCGAACCCGCTTGCGCTGTCGTTCGCGTTCACCGCGCTGCATACCGCCACGACGCTCGCCACCACGGCCGTCATCGCGCTGCTCGCCTACGAGTATCTCGGTCTCGGCGTGCTGCGGCGAGGCTGGATCAACTTCGACTGGCTCTGGCGCGGCGCGCTCGTGGCAACGGGCACATTGCTGATCGCAACGGCGTGAGCCGCCGGCTCAACTCCCCGCCGGATAGTCCGTGCCGAGGCTCACCTCGCGCCATGCCTCGATATCGGCCAGCGCCGCGCGCAAGCGATTCGCCACTGCATCCACGCCGAATGCGCCCAGCACGAGATGCCGCGGCGGCTTTTCGGTTTCCGTGATGCGGATCATCGCCTGCGCCGCGCGCACCGGATCGCCCGGCTGATGCCCGCTGCCTTGCGCCGTGCGCTGCATACGCGCGCCCGCCGTTTCGGCGTAGTCGTCGATACGGCTCGCCGTTTGCACGAGCGAGCGGCCTGCCCAGTCCGTGCGAAACGGCCCCGGCTCCACGCAGGTCACCTTGATGCCGAGCGGGGCAACTTCGGACAGCAGCGAATCGGAGAATCCCTCCACGGCGTGTTTCGAGGCAGCATAGTAGCCAGAACCCGGAAAGCCCGCGAGCCCCGCCACCGACGTAATGTTGATGACGTGGCCCTTGCGGCGTGCACGCATGCCAGGCAGCGCCGCGCGCGTGAGCGCGAACAGGCCGAATGCGTTGGCATCGAACTGTGCGCGGATCTCTCGTTCCTCGCCCTCCTCGATCGAACTCTGATAGCCGTAGCCCGCGCTGTTGACGAGCACGTCGATCGCGCCGAACTGCTTTTGCGCGGCCGCGACGGCGGCGTCGATTTGCGCCGCGTCGGTCACATCGAGCGAGACGGGCAGCAGGCGATCGCCGGCCTCGGGCGCGAGATCGTCGAGCGACGCCTTGTTGCGCGCGGTTGCCACGCAACGCCAGCCGCGCGCGAGCACGGCGCGGGCGAGCTCGCGGCCAAAGCCGGTCGAACAGCCGGTCACGAACCAGACCGGCGACGCATTCGGGGAATCAACGGACATGGGAAGGCCTCGGAAGAAGGGGCAGACAGGGCTGCCGAAGACAGGGGAAAGTGGAAGATGGCGCCGCCGCACGAAGCAGGTCGCTTTCGAACGCATGCGCAGCCTCTGATGATACCGGTCACGCACGAACTCTGCTGGCGCGCCCGTGGGTCCGTGGGCCCGCGCCGATGAACGCCTGCGCGGATCGCGCGGGCCATGTACCATACGGCGCCTGGTGCCCCGAATTTCAGCGCCAAGAATCCACTGTCAGTTGCCGGAGAAGAAACCCGATGTCCACCGTCACCACGCCCGCACGACCCGCTGCCGATTTCGCCGATGCCGTACGCGCCCTCGAAGCGCGCTATGGCACGCCGTGGTCCGCGCCGCTGCCGGCCTGGAACGATACGCTCGACACCCTGCTCGCGCACCGCTCGGTGCGCAACTACGCGGACCGTCCGTTGCCCGACGGCACGCTCGAAACGCTGATCGCCGCGGCGCAATCGGCATCGACTTCGTCGAACCTGCAAACGTGGAGCGTGGTTGCCATCGAAAACCCCGAACGCCGTGCGCGCCTCGCCGACTTGGCGGGCGGCCAGTCGCACGTTCGCGCAGCACCGCTCTTTCTCGTGTGGCTCGCGGACCTCTCGCGTCTCGAAGCGGCCGGCGCGCGCAGCGGGGCGAGCGTCGAAGGTCTGCACTACATGGAGACGCTGGTCGTCGGCATGATCGACGCGGCGCTCGCCGCGCAAAACGCCGTGGTCGCGCTCGAATCGCTCGGCATGAGCGCCGTATATATCGGCGGCATCCGCAATCAGCCTGAGCAGGTTGCCGCGGAACTGGGTCTGCCGCCGCGCGTGCTCCCGGTATTCGGCATGTGCGTGGGCTATCCCGACGAAACGCGCCCTGCGGATGTGAAGCCGCGCTTGCCGCAGGAGGTCGTGCTCCATCGCGAGCAATACGACGCGCCGTCGCAAGCGGCCGCGATTGCACAGTACGACGAAGTCATGGGCGGCTTCCAGACCGCCCAGGGATTGAGCGCGGCGGGCTGGACCGTGCGCTCGCTCGCGCGCTGGCGCAGCCGCGAATCGCTGCACGGCCGCGACCGCCTGCGTGACGCGCTCAACGCGCTCGGCTTCGAGCTGCGCTGAACGCACCGGCACGCCGCGGAACATTTCAGGCAACGAAGCACGCACGCCACACAGGAGAGACGCAAATGAAAGTCGCCGTCATGGGCGCAGGCGCAGTAGGCTGCTTTTACGGCGGCATGCTCGCTCGCGCGGGACACGATGTGGTCTTGATCGGCCGGCCCCAGCATGTCGAGGCCATTACGCGCGACGGGCTGCGCCTCGAAGCGCAGCAGTTCGACGAGCGCATCGGCGCGCCGCATCTCACCGCCAGCACCGAAGCCGCCGCCGTCGCGGGCGCGGACCTCGTGCTGTTCTGCGTGAAGTCGACCGATACCGAAAGCGCAGGCGCCGCGATCAAACCGCATCTGGGCGCCGGCACGCTCGTGCTCACGCTGCAGAACGGCGCCGATAATGCCGAGCGCCTGCGCACGGTGATCCCGCAGGACGTGGCGGCCGCCGTGGTCTACGTCGCCACGGAGATGGCGGGGCCCGGCCACGTGCGCCATCACGGCCGCGGCGAGCTGGTAATCGAGCCTTCGCGCGCGAGCGACGCCGTTGCGCGCACGCTCATCGACGCAGGCGTGCCCACGGAAATCTCACCTAATGTACGCGGTGCGCTCTGGGCGAAGCTGATCGTGAACTGCGCGTACAACGCGCTTTCGGCGATCACGCAATTGCCTTATGGACGTCTCGTGAAGGGTGCGGGCGTGAGCGAGACGATGCGCGACATCGTCGGTGAATGCATGGCCGTCGCGCAGGCAGACGGCGTGACGCTGCCGCCGGACATGGACAGCGCCGTGACGCGCATCGCGCAGACCATGCCGGGCCAATACTCGTCCACGGCGCAGGATCTCGCGCGCGGCAAGCTCAGCGAGATCGATCACCTCAACGGCTATGTCGTGCAGCGCGGCACGGCGCTGGGCGTGCCCACGCCTGCGAACCGGATGCTGCAAACGCTCGTGCGGCTCATCGAGGACAAGGCGCGCGCGGCGATCTAGTTCGCTCCGGTCTCGTTGAGTCAGCGGTCGAACACGAGCAAGGTGGAGGTGGCGGACGCGTAAAGCTTGCCCTGTGCATCCGTGATGCTGGCCTCCGTGAAGGCCGCGCGGCGGCCGATGCTGAGCACGCGCCCTTCCGCGCGCACGGTGCCGGTGTCGGCAGTCATGGGGCGGTGGTACGCGACCTTTAGCTCTAGCGTGGTGTAGCCCTGACTCGCGTTGAGCCGCGAATGCGCCGCGCACCCGCACGCGGAATCGAGCAGCGTGGCCGCATAACCGCCGTGCACCGTGCCGATGGGGTTGTACACGTGCAGCCCGGGCGTGCCCTCGAACACGACGCGGCCCTCCTCGACTTCGACCAGCCTGAAGCCGAGCGTTTCGCCGATGGCCGGGCCACGGCTCCCGTGCAGCAAGTGCTGCAATTGTTCGACGCCGGTCAGGCCGGCGGGCATTTCGGCAACGAGGTTCATCGAGGCAGTCTCCATCTGCGGCGCGCGTCGGTTCGCAACTGTCCACGCCTGAGCGATGCGCCATCGTAACGCTTTTCGCACGATCGTGCTTAAACTATCGGGGGCCTCTCATGTGTTTCGAATCAGGCCTCGCTTCATTGCAGCGGACGTTTCAATACGTCTCGAGATGCAGCCGCCCTTCCCGCTTGAGACGATCCCACAATGCCTCCCAGCCCATGCCGTGTTTTTCGGCGATTTCCTGGAGCGCCTGCAGCACGCCATCTTCCATGCCCTTCAATCCGCAAACATAGACATGTGTGTTGCCGTCCTTGAGCAGTTGCGCGACGTCCACGGCGCGCTCGCGCATGACGTCCTGCACATAGCGCCGCGGCTGGCCCGGCGTACGAGAGAAGGCGAGGTTCGTGTCGATGAAATCCTTCGGCAGGTTCATCAGCGGTCCGAAGTAAGGCAATTCCTGCTGCGTGCGTGCGCCGAAAAAAAGCATGAGCTTGCCGGTCGCGCCCTTGAGCCTGCGGCGGCGGCGATATTCGGTCATCGCGCGCATGGGCGCGGAGCCGGTGCCCGTGCAGATCATCAGCAGATGCGAGTTCGGATGGTTCGGCATCAGGAAGGTATTGCCGAACGGCCCGATCACGGTCACCACGTCGCCCTTCTTCAGATCGCAGAGATAGTTCGAGCACACGCCATCGGTTGCGTTGCCGCTGTGATCGCGCGTCACACGCTTCACCGTGAGCGAAACGTTGTTGTAGCCAGGGCGCTCGCCGTCGCGTGGGCTCGCAATCGAGTACTGGCGCGCGTGATGGGCTCGGCCTTCCAGGGTCGCGCCCGGCGGCAGTATGCCGATGGACTGGCCTTCCAGCACCGGGAACGGCACGGCGCCGAAGTCGAGCACGATGTGATGGATATCGCTTTCGGTGGCGTCGTCGGTGAGGCGATAGTTGCCGACCACGGTCGCCGTGGTCGGCGCCTTGTGCGTGTAGAGCTGGACATAGGGGCGCGCCGCCGACCACGGCGGCACGGTCGAGCCACGCAGCATGTCGGAGCCGCCCACGGGCGCATCGGCGGCATTCGGCGCCGCTTGCGCCTCGCCGGCCACACCGCTCGATTCCTGCGTTTCGACCGGCGCGCCCACCGATGCATTGTGCGCGGGCAGTTCGTCCCACGTGTACTGCTCGTCGATGGTGTACGCCTCGGCCTTGAGCATGTTGCGCCAGTTGTCGATCGCGCCGGTCGGGCACGGCGGCACGCACGCCATGCAGGCGTTGCAGACATCGGCCTTCACCACATAGTTGGTGCCGTCGTGCGTGATCGCGTCAACAGGGCACGTTTCCTCGCACGTATTGCAGCGTATGCAGATTTCAGGATCGATCAGGTGTTGCCTGATAATTTCCACGGGTAGCGGACCGTTCATGATTGTCTCCCACCGCGGCGCGCGAACACGTGGCTGCGCGCCGCCGCTCCCCTCAGTTAAAGCGCACGTATTCGAAATCGACGGGCTGCCGGTTGATGCCCATGGCCGGCGGCGCGATCCAGTTGGCGAACTTGCCCGGCTCGATCACGCGGCCCATGAGCGAGGCCACATAGGCGCGGTCTTCCGCCGTGGGCAGCCATTTCGCTTCGTTCGCGGCCCATTCGGTCTCGCCGATCACGCGGCCGTCCGGCGACACGCGCACGCCCGCGAACGTGCCGATCTGGCGGTTGAAGGCCTTGTGCGGCACGGTGAGACGAGCACCGATGCCAGCTTTTTCCAGCACCTTGTTCCAGCGGTTCACGCCTGCAATCGAGTCCTTGATGTAGTCGTCGCGCAGCACTTCGTTCATGGCGTTGAGCATCGGCACCTCGCGCTCCACGAGCTTGCCGTCCTGCACGTCGAGCAAACGGTATTGCTGGCCTTCGAGCTGATGGTCGTCGTCGCGTTTGGTCTCTTCGTAGCGACCCTTCAGGCCCGAGCTATAGAAGGTCGCGGCATTCGACGAGTGATCGGCGCCGAACAGGTCGATCGTCACCGAGTAGTGGAAGTTCAGGTAACGCTGGATCGTTTCGAGGTCGATCACGCCCGCGGCGCGCAAGCGGTTCACGTCGTCGGTCTTCAGTTCGTTCATGACCTGCGCGGTGCGTTGCACGACGCGCGAGATGCCCGATTCGCCGACGAACATGTGATGCGCCTCTTCGGTCAGCATGAATTTCGTCGTACGCGCGAGCGGATCGAAGCCGGATTCGGACAGCGCCGAAAGCTGGAACTTGCCGTCGCGGTCGGTGAAGTACGTGAACATGAAGAACGCCAGCCAGTCGGGCGTTTTCTCGTTGAATGCGCCGAGAATGCGCGGGTTGTCGTCGTCGCCCGAGCGGCGCCCCAGCAATGCTTCGGCTTCCTCACGACCGTCGCGGCCGAAGTAGCGATGCAGCAGATACACCATCGCCCACAGGTGCCGGCCTTCCTCCACGTTCACCTGGAACAGGTTGCGCAGGTCGTACATGGAAGGCGCGGTGCGGCCGAGATGGCGCTGTTGCTCGACGGAGGCGGGCTCCGTGTCGCCTTGCGTGACGATGATGCGGCGCAGGTTCGCGCGGTGCTCGCCCGGCACGTCCTGCCACGCCGCCTCGCCCTTGTGCGCGCCGAAATGGATCTTGCGGTCCGCATCGCCCGGCGTGAGGAAGATGCCCCAGCGATAGTCAGGCATCTTCACATGGTCGAAGTGCGCCCAGCCGCCCGCGTCGACGCTCACCGCCGTGCGCAGGTAGACGTCGTAGCCGTGCGAGCCGTCGGGGCCCATGTCGCCCCACCACGAGAGAAAGTTCGGCTGCCACTGTTCGAGCGCGCGCTGCAGTGCGCGGTCGTCGGCGAGATTGACGTTGTTCGGGATCTTTTCGCCGTAGTTAATCGTAGAGTTGATCGTGGACATTGCGGTTCCTTGTGGCAAACGCCTTGGCGGAGTCGGAGATCAAACGCGGGCGACGTCGAACTGCGCCTTGCTGCCCTTGCCGTACACCTTGAGCGCGCCTTTCTCGCCCACGGCGTTGGGCCGGTTGAAGATCCAGTTCTGCCACGCGGAGAGCCGCCCGAAGATGCGCGTTTCCATCGTCTCCGGCCCGTTGAAGCGCAGATTCGCCTCCAGGCCCGTGAGCGCGTCGGGCGACATGACCGCGCGCTCTTCCAGTGCGAGGCGGATTTCGTCGGGCCAGTCGATGTCGTCGGGCGAGGCCGTCACGAGGCCCAGGCGCTCCGCCTCGACCGGCTTGACCGCTTCGCCGATCTTCGCGCGCACGGCATCGAGCGGTTCGGTTTCCTCATAGAAGCGCCGCGCGAGACGCGATTGATGCGTGACCATCGGGTAGAGGCCGAAATTCGCTTCCGAGAGCGTGATGGCCGGTTCTTCGTCTTCGTTCGCGGGCAGCGCGGCCATGTACGTACGGTCCGCGGCGAACGCGAATTCGGCGAAGGTGCCGGCGAAGCACGAGCCCGGCTCGATCAGCGCGAACAGCGAACGCGAAGAGACATCGATGCGTGCGAGCGTGCGGCGCAGCATGCCGATGGTCTCGCGCACGAACCAGTGGTCGCGGTGAGCGAGCAGCGCGGCGTCGGCGGCAAGCACGGTGCGCGCGTCGCCTGCGGTCTTGAGAATCCACGTGCCGATGTCGAGTTCGTTGGTGCGCATGGAGAGAATCGCGTCGTCCAGCTCGCGCGCGAACTGCAGCGGCCACCACGATGCACCGGCGGAGACGATTGATTCGATATCCGAAACAGGTGCCGCGGCGGGCGCTTTCGCCGTGAACGTCGCGGTGCGCTTCGCGCGGTCGATCGTGACATCGACAGTGGCATAGCTCAGGCCGCCGTCGTGCTGCACGCGTTCGATGCGCGGGAGCGCGATGCCCTGCGCGTCTGCGGGACGATCGCTCGCGGCGGCCAGCTCGAGCGCGCGCGCCTGCACGGCCTGACCGAACTGGTTCGGCTTCACGACGTCGTCCACGAGACGCCAGGCTTTCGCGCGCTCGCCGCGAATGCCTTCCACCACCGTGCAGAAGATATCGGCGCGGTCGTGGCGCACCTTGCGCTTGTCGGTGAGGCGCGTGAGGCCGCCCGTGCCCGGCAGCACGCCGAGCAGCGGTACTTCCGGCAGCGCCACCGACGACGAGCGGTCGTCCACGAGCATGATCTCGTCGCAGGCGAGCGCGAGTTCGTAGCCGCCGCCGGCACACGCGCCGTTCACCGCCGCAATGAACTTCAGGCCCGAATGGCGCGACGAATCTTCCATGCCGTTGCGCGTTTCGTTGGTGAACTTGCAGAAGTTGACCTTCCAGGCGTGAGTGGAGAGGCCGAGCATGAAGATGTTGGCGCCGGAGCAGAACACACGGTCCTTCACGCTGGTCAGCACGACCGTGCGCACTTCCGGATGCTCGAAGCGAATGCGCTGGAGTGCATCGTGCAGTTCGATATCCACGCCGAGGTCGTACGAGTTCAGCTTCAGCTTGTAGCCGTCGCGAATGCCGCCGTCTTCGGCGATGTCGATTCCGAGCGTCGCCACCGCGCCATTGAACGTGAGCTTCCAGTGCCGGTACTGCGAGGGATCGGTGCGGTAATCGACCCGCTGCGGGGCGACGGCGGTTTCGGCTGCGGCCATGAGCGTCTCCTGTCTACACATCGTTTCAATGAACGATAGTGCAATGGAATGCTCATGTAAAGCACATTAGTGCATTTTAGTGCATGCACGGGGTAAACCCGCGATGCCGCGGTCCGCGCCCGCCACTCATTCGATGCGGGGCGCCTCCGCGGCCAGCCGGGCGGCGAGCCGGTCACGCAGTTGCAGGTAAGCGTCGGCGAGCGTCTTTTCGCTGGTGTCGAAGGTCATGTCGGCGCGGCCATACAGTTCGCTGCGGCCAGCCAGGATGCGCTTGAGGTCGTCCATCGCCTCGCTGTTGCCCGAGTTGCCCGACATGGGCCGCAGGTCGCCCTGCGCCACGACGCGGCGCATGTGCTCTTCGGGCGCGGCCTGCAGCCAGACCGTGAAGCAATGCGCGAGCAGCACGTTGAACGTGGCGGGCTCGGAAACGAGGCCGCCCGGCGAGGCGATCACGGCGCGTGGGTGTTCCGCGATCACGGCCTCCAGCGCCCGGTGCTCGTAGCGACGATAAGCGCTCGCGCCATAGAGTGAATGGATTTCCGAAGGCGGACAGCCCGCCAGCTGCTCGATCACCCGCGTCAGCTCGACGAACGGCACCTTCAGCTCCTGCGCGAGCATGCGCCCCAGCGTAGACTTGCCCGCGCCGCGCAGCCCGATGAGCGCGATGCGCTCGTTGCGGTGCGGGTCGGCGCTCGTGTGCGAGAACATCTCCGCGAGCGCCACGCGCGCGCGCTGCAAGGCAGCCGGATCGCGCCCCTGCAGCAACTCGCGGATCAGGAGCCATTCCGCAGAGGATGTCGTGACGTCGCCGATCACCTCGGCGAGCGGGCAGTTCAGCGTGGTCGCGATCTGCCGCAACACCAGTACGGAGGCATTCCCTACCCCGGACTCCAGATTCGCCAGATGCCGCTCCGAAAGCCCGGTTTCCGCCGCCAGCGTCTTGCGCGTCATGCCGCGCCGCGCGCGCAGCATGCGTACGCGCTCGCCCATGGCGGTCAGGAACGGATCGCGTTCGGTGCGCTCGCCGCGCGAGGCGTCGTCGGCGGCTTCGGCTGGCAGCTCCGCAATGTAAGTTTGCTTCATCTTAGGGAATCCCTGAATCCGTTTTTATGTACTATAGTGCTTGACATGCATTTTGCTAACGGCTAATTTTCCGCGAAAAGGTTGATCGACGACAAATCCGATCGAATCAGACTGAGCGGAGACAACACCGTGCCAATCCCAGCAGCATCGCAGGAACACGCCACGGCCGTGCCGCCGCCCGCGCAATTCAACTTCGCCACGCATCTGTTCGCGCTCAACGCCGCGCGCGCCGCGAAGACCGCTTATATCGACGACACGCTCACGCTGAGCTACGGCGAACTCGAAATGCAGGCCCGCCGCTTTGCGGCCGCCATGCGCGCGCTGGGCGTCCACACGGAAGAGCGCGTTCTGCTCGTGATGCTCGATACCGTCGAGTTGCCCACTGCGTTTCTCGGCGCGCTCTATGCGGGTATCGTGCCGGTAGTCGTCAACACGCTGCTCACGCCGGCCGACTATGTGTATATGCTCACGCACAGCCGCGCGCGGGTGGTGATCGCCTCCGGCGCGGTGCTGCCCGCCGTGAGCGCCGCGCTGGCCGAAGCACAATGTGAGGACTGCCAGTTAATCGTTTCGCAGCCTGCTTCTCCGCCCGCTTCACAGTCGCTTCCGCATGAACCCGAATATGTTCTCGCCGATCTGATCGCACGCGCCGAGCCCGCCGCGCGCGCCGCGCAAACGGGTTGTGACGACATCGCCTTCTGGCTCTACTCGTCGGGATCGACAGGCAAGCCCAAAGGCACGGTGCATACGCACGCCAATCTCTACTGGACCGTCGAGACTTACGCGAAGCCCATTCTCGGCATACGCGAAAACGACATCGTGTTTTCGGCGGCCAAGCTGTTCTTCGCCTATGGCCTCGGCAACGGCCTTTCGTTTCCGCTCTCGGTAGGCGCGACCACGATCCTGATGGCCGAACGCCCCACTGCCAACGCCGTATTCGCACGCCTCGTGCAGCATCGGCCCACGGTGTTCTACGGCGTGCCCACGCTTTACGCGAGCATGATGGCCGCGCCGAACCTCCCGGCACGCGCCGACGTCGCGCTGCGCGTGTGCACGTCCGCAGGCGAAGCGTTGCCGCGCGAACTGGGCGAGCGCTTCCGGGAGCACTTCGGCAGTGACATTCTCGACGGCCTCGGCTCCACGGAAATGCTGCACATCTTCCTCTCGAACCGGCCAGGCGCGGTCGAATACGGCACCACGGGGCGCCCCGTGCCCGGCTACGAGATCGAACTGCGCGACGAGACCGGCGCGCTCGTGCCCGACGGCGAGATCGGCGACCTCTTCATCCGCGGGCCGAGCGCGGCCGTGATGTACTGGTGCAATCGCGAGAAGTCGCGCGCGACCTTCCTCGGCGACTGGGTGAGGAGCGGCGACAAGTACCGGCGCCTGCCGGGCGGCGCCTATGTCTATGCGGGCCGCAGCGACGACATGCTCAAGGTGAGCGGCCAGTATGTCTCGCCCATCGAAGTGGAGATGGTGCTCATGCAGCACGACGCCGTGCTCGAAGCGGCCGTGATCGGCGTCGATCAGGGCGGCCTCGTGAAAACCTGCGCGTTCGTCGTCCTCAAGCAAACGGCAGTGGAAACTTCGCACGACGCGTTGGCCGAGCAGTTGAAGGCGTTCGTGAAAACACGGCTCGCGCCGCACAAGTATCCGCGCGACATCCTGTTCGTCGACGATCTGCCCAAGACGGCCACCGGTAAGATCCAGCGTTTCCGGTTGCGTCAGCAGTTTCAGTCGTGACAGTGACAAACGCCATGAACGAAAGCGAATTCGCCGATCTGCCCGCCACGTCCACGCGCGATGCACTGCGCATCGAATATCGCTGGATCGGCACGGCCGCCAGCGATGTGCCGCTCGCCGTGTTCCTGCACGAGGGTCTCGGCTCGATCGCAATGTGGAAAGACTGGCCCACCGCGCTTTGCGAACGCCTCGGCATGCGCGGGCTCGTTTATTCGCGTCCGGGTTACGGCCGTTCCACACCGCGCGCGCAAGGCGTCAAATGGCCGGTCGATTTCATGTCGGCGCAGGCGCGCGATGTTCTACCTGCGGTGCTCGACGCACTCGGCGTAAGCGCTGGCGAACGCAAACGCATGTGGCTGATCGGTCATAGCGACGGCGCCTCCATCGCCCTGCTCTACGCCGCCGCTTTCCCCGAAGCACTCGCGGGTGCAGTGGCGATTGCGCCGCACGTGTTCGTCGAAGACATTTCGGTCGACAGCATCGGCGAGGCGAAGGTTGCGTACGAAACGACCCGCCTGCGCGAAAAGCTCGCGCGCTATCACGACGACGTCGATTCCGCGTTCTACGGCTGGAACGATATCTGGCTCGATCCCGCCTTCCGTTCCTGGAACATCGCCGGCGAACTGGCGTCGATTCGCGCGCCGCTGCTCGCCGTGCAGGCGCTCGACGACCACTACGGCACCATGGCGCAAGTCGAAGCGATTGGCGCGGCCGTGCCCCACGCGCGCGTCCACGCGCTCGCGCAGGGCGGCCATTCTCCCCATCGCGATGCGCCGCAGCCGCTGAACGACGTCATCGAGCCATTCATTTGGGCACAGCGCAAGCCCGCGGCCTGAAAACAACTCAGCGTCCCCGCAACACCCTCCAACGCGCGCCCAATGCCTCCACGCAGGGGCGAATCGATGCACCGCGCATAACACTCCCCCGCCAACGCGGTACCTCAGCCCATCGAAGGCCAAACTAAGGGCCAAACCCGCCTCATCGCTGCAATCCTTTGGTGATATTGTCTTTCTTTGCGCGGTGGAGACGGGGTCCGACCACGCGAACCCAATGGCAAAACGGGGCACCAAAAAAAGCGAGACGCAAGAAGACCGGCGGGACATGCGCGCCGGCCAGAACGATGAGCGATTCCATTCTGATGAACGTTTCAAGAACCTCGGTGCGACTGAGGCGAGCCTGGGCGTCGATGCGTCCGCGCTTCGTGCGCGCCTTCGCGCCCGCGCTGCGCAACCTGCAATACGTGAAGCGCCGCATGCGCCCGCTCGCCGTGGTGGCGAGCGTGGGCTTCCCGCTTTACTACTACGTCTGGAAAGACCTCTTTCCTCAGCCGTATGAAAATCTCACGCTGCGCCTGATCGGCTCGTTTCTGTTCATACCGATCCTGGCGTTCGAGCGCTGGCCCGCCGCGCTGAAAAAGCTGCTGCCGTGGTACTGGTACTTCTGCACGCTCTACGCACTGCCGTTCTTCTTCACGTTCATGCTGCTCAAGAACAACGGCAACGAAGTGTGGGTGGAAAGCGCGCTGATCGCGGCGTTCGTGATGGTGCTGCTGCTCGACTGGCTCATGCTCGTGCTGCAGTTCCTCGTGGGCATCAGCCTCGCGGTGGTGGCCTACTGCCTCACCACCTACCCCATCGTGCTCGGGCCGAACTATTTCACCCATCTGGCGATCTTTTCGTTCGCGGTGGCAATCGGTGCGGTGGCCAATTACGATCAGGACCGCATTCAGATCGAACAGGAGCGCGCCATGCTGGCCACGGCGGGCAGCGTGGCGCACGAACTGCGCACGCCGCTCGTGGCGATACGCGTGGGCGCCGCTGGCCTCATGCGCTATTTGCCCGCGCTCCTCGACACCTATCAACTCGCCCAGCGCAGCCGCTTGCCCGTGCCAAAAATACGCGTGGCGCATCTGCATTCCCTGCAAGGCGTGGCAGGCCGCATCGAACAGGAAGCACTGCATTCGAACGCGATCATCGACATGCTGCTCGCCACGGCGCGCTTCACAGGCGGCAACATGCAAAACGCAACGATGTGTTCGATCGTACATTGCGTCGAGACCGCACTCGCGCGTTTTCCGTTTCGCGAAGGCGACCGGCGTCGGGTAATCTGCAATCTGCGCCCCGATTTCGAATTCCACGGATCTGAGATGCTTACCGTTCACGTGCTCTTCAATCTGCTCAAAAATGCCTTCAGGCATATGGGCAGCATCGAAGGCGCGCAGATTTCGATTCGTCTTGAATCAGGGCAAAGGGCCAATCGTTTAATTTTCAGCGATACGGGCACCGGTATTTCCCCTGAGGTATTGCCGCACATCTTCACGCGCTTTTATACTTCGACAACCGCCACCGATGACGTGACGCTCGGAGCAGGAATCGGGCTGGCATTCTGCCGCGATGTCATGCAAGCGATGGGTGGAGCGATCACCTGCTCTTCCGTAAAAGGCGAATACACCGAGTTCGTTTTGACATTCCCTGCGCCATGACGAAAGCCATTCAGCCGTTCTCCTATCCGACCACCGTCGCCTTCGTCGACGACAGCGCCGCGTTCCTTTCGAACCTGAGCCTGCAACTCGACCCCGACCTGGCCTTCCGCCTGTTCAGTTCGCCCTCTGAGGCGCTGAAATTCCTCAATGGCCGTACGCCGCATGACCGCGCGGCGGAGCCTATCTTCAGCCCCTATCTGGACCGTACTGAAGAAAACGATGCGCACCAGGTCATCGCCATGCGCGTCGATGCGATACGTAGTCTCGTACATAACGCCTCGCGCTTCGAGTCGGTTTCGGTCGTGGTGGTCGATTACGACATGCCAGAACTCAACGGCATGGAGTTTTGCCGGCGCATTACCGACCCGTCGATCAGGAAAATCGTGCTGACCGGCAAAGCCGACGAGCACGTGGCCGTAAAGAGCTTCAACGAAGGGCTGATCGACCGCTTCATCCGCAAGCATGAAGTCGACGCGGTGGAAACGCTGAACCAGGCGATCGACGATATGCAGCGCGCGTATTTCGACCGCTGCTGCAGCACGGTGCTCGACGCGCTCGCCGTATCCGAATATGCATTCCTCAAGGATCATGCGCTCGCCGCGCACGTGAAGGGCATTGCCGATTCACTGGGCATCGTCGAGCACTATCTCTCGTATCAACCGCACGGACTCCTGATGTTCGACGGTGTCGGCACCGCGTACCTGCTCGTCATTCACACCGACGAATCGCTGCGCGGCGTGCGCGAAATCGCCGTCGAACAAGGTGCGCCCATCAGCTTTCTCGCGGAGCTCGACAGCCGTCGCAGCCTGCCGTATTTCTGGCGCACGGAAGGCTATTACCCGTCGCAGTGCATCGAATGGCAGCCGTATATGCATCCCGCATCGGAGTTTCACGGCGACCGCCGCTATCTCTACGCCCTGGTGAAGAAGCCGGCGGGGCTCGCGCTCGACAACGTGCTGCCCTACGACCGGCATCTCGACCAGTTGGACCGCGAGATCCAGGCGGCGTGGGACTCGCCCTGATAATCGGGCGCACCCCACGCTACCGCTGTCTCGCTCCACGCTGCCTCAATCGCGCACGGCTCAGGCCGCCACAGCCACCATCGGCATGTTCACCACAGCCTGCGGCAGACGCACGCGCGCACGACCCGCATTGCGTTCGTTGCGGCGCGTGGACGGCCAGTTCCACATCTGCACCTCGTCGCGAATTTCCGCGCACACTTCGACGAGCCGCTCCAGTTCCTCCTCGCACAGCGCCGCATTGAGCGAGAGCCGCACGAGCGAGCGGTTCTGCGCTGTGGCAGGTGCACAGAACACCGAACCAAAAATGCCGCGTGCTTCGAGCGCGTCGCGCAGGATGATCGTCTGCGGCTCAGGCCCGGCTTCCAGCGCGATGATCTGCGTTTCGCTGCCGTTCAGGTTGTAGCCGAGATCGGCAAGCCGTGCGCGCACGTAACGCGCGTTGGCCGCGACGCGCGTGCGCCGCCAGTCTTCGCGCTCGATCACGTCGAGCGTCGCAGCGAGACCCGCCGTTTCATGCGGCAGCAGCGTCGAGCTGAAAATGGCGGGCAGCGCCTCGCACTTGAAATACTCCTGGAAGCGCCGCGAACAGCTGATGATGCCCGCACGGCCGGCAAACGCCTTCGCAAGACTCGCGGTACGGAAATGCACGCGGTCGATCAGCCCGAGTTCGGCCACCATGCCCGCACCGTGCGGGCCGTGCGTGCCGAGCGAATGCGACTCGTCGACGACCAGCACGCATTCGTGCTCGGCGCACACTTCGGCGATCGCCGTGAGCGGCGCCACGCTGCCGTTCGTGCTGTACACCGAATCGACGATCACGATCCCGGCCCCGTAGCGCTGGATGCGCTGCTCGAGATGATCGACATCGTTGTGGAAGAAACTGATCGCGCGCGCGCCGGCGCTGCGGATGCCTTCCCACAGCGACATATGCGCCATCATGTCGACGTACACCGGCGTCTGCGCATTGGCGATCGACTGGATCAGCCCCGTATTCGCGGCAAAACCCGACTGGCACAGCACGCTCGCTTCAGCCCCCATGTATGACGCGAAGCGGTCTTCGAGCGCGAGTTGCGGGCAGTCGTCGCCGTGGAGGAAGACACCCGACATCAGAAGCCCGTTGCCCTCCTTGCGGATGCTCATGCACATTGCATCAAGAATCTCTGGGTGGCGCGCAATCGAAAGGTAATCATTACTCGAGAGGTGCAAGGCATCAGCATCGGCAACACGGCCCTTCATAATGTGGCCCCCGGCCCAGCTTTCCTGCACGCGCTCGGTGTAGTAGCGATCGACACGTGCTGCGAGGAATGCGGGCAATGCCGCGTCGTTGTTATGTGCGTTACGCCAGTTGCTGCCAACTTTCATCTCAGGCTCCTTGTGGTTAAAGGCCGGCCCCGGAGGCGACTTGTCTGGTCAGGAAGGATTCCGAAAGGCAGGCCCGTAATGTGTCCGCAACGAAACGACACGCGCGATGAGGCCTGACGTGCGCATTCCGGCAGCGGACTTATGAATGTGGGTGATGCAATGACTGGCGAGCGCGTGAGTCGCGGCGCGCGGCGGGGAGTGGTCACGGCCGGCGGCGCCAGAGCGCGCTTGAGAGAAAACCAATGCGGGCGCGGGGCGCCGGGAGCAGGCGCCTTCATATCCGCACGAATCCCGCTTCGCGTGATCGCCACTGGTTACAAGGGAAGAAACGCCCGCCCGAAAATTTTTGAGGCGCGCCACGCAGGCCACCTGGACCCTATACGTCATGCAGCGAAAGCGCCTTCACGCTGCACGCAACGTCGGTCGCGCCATTGATAATTATCGTTTAAAAACAGCGCTGTTAAGCCTTCACAGTGCGCAACTATGCGTAGCGCATGGAGTTTCGACAAGGATTGCCCGTCGCGCCGCGAAAGGACGCGAGCGTTGATTCATCACGCATAGATCGCGCGAAGGGGACCGACGGAATTGTCAGATGGCCACGACGCGGTCGCGCCCGCGTGACCTGGCGACATAGAGCGCGACGTCGGCGCGCGCCATCAAGGTGGCGAGCGAGTCTGGCGCTTGCAGTTCATCGACGCCGGCGCTGACCGTCAGTCCGTCGTGGGGCTCTTCGCCGGAGTCGCGGGCGTGAGCGTCGGCGCTGCGGCGAACGGAGAGCGTCAACACGCGCAATTCATCGAGCGATGCGCTCGCCTGGGCGAGAAAGGCGCGGCGCGTGAGCGAACGCGCCCAGCCAGGCCGTCAGGGTCACGAACCGGTAGCTGTACACGGGGCGCTCGGGCGGGGGGCAACGCAGTGAGAGCCAGCCGAGCGACGCGTAGATGGCCGCATGAAACGTGGAGATTCAAGATCGCATGGCTGGTCAGCCGTCGCGCGGCGGTGACCCGGCGTGGTCAGACAAAACGGCGAAGCCACGCGACTCTATTTGGACTACGAATCGTAATCTTCGCACGGCAGGCGGGAAAAGCTCGCCGCCCCCTCCCGCCGCTTGACGAACGCCCCGCAGGACCGCGACCATGCCTGAGTCGCCACGACGTAACAGGAGCCATGTCATGACCCAGCATGCGTTGTACGTCGAGCTGCACGCGCAGCCCGGCAAGGAAGAGGACCTCGCGGCATTTCTCGCGAGCGCGAAACCGCTGGTCGATGCGGAGCCCGGCACGCCAGCCTGGTTCGGCGTGCGCTTCGACGCCACGACGTTTGCGATCTTCGATGCATTCAACGACGAAGCCGGCCGCAACGCGCATCTGAACGGCCAGGTGGCCGCGGCATTGATGGCGCGCGCGGGCGAACTGCTGGCCGCGCCGCCGCAGATCCGCCGCGCCGACGTGCTCGCCGACAAGCTCCCCGCCTGAACGGCCGCCAGATTGCCCGACGGGACGTGCGCGCGGTCACGTCCTTTCCCTGCCTGTAAATGGGGCGCGCGCCGGTCAAGGCGCCGGGAACGGCAACTGCGCGAGCCGTCCAGATCTCCGAAGGAGGAGCCGATGAAGCCTGCTTCCGCTTGCGAGGCCACACGAGCTGACACCCCAGACGAGGCGCGTTCGAATGCAGAGGCGCTGAGCGATCGTGTGCTGCACGCTCTCGAACGCGTCACATGGCCCGCGCATCCCGCCACGCTGATCGAAAACGCCGAGCGCAGCGGCGCGCCGCGCGACGTGATCGACGCTTTGCGCCGCTTGCCGGACGAGGCGTTCGGCAGCTTTCCCGAAGTCTCGGCACTCATCGTCGCGGCGCAACTGGGCGCGCGCGGCTCGACCGCCCAACGGGGCGCGGCGACGCGAAGATGACGACCGAAGCGGCAACGATGCCGGGCGAGGATCGTTCTTGCACGCCGCAGGAACAGAAATTGCGCGCTGCGGGACGGCCGCCGGATACCCTCGGCCCGCGGCGACGCGATCGCGAAGAACAAAGGCCCAGCCGCCATGATCGGCCGGGCCGCTCACGCAAGAGACGTATGGCTACCGTATTACTAGTCGACGACGACACGAACGCGCTCGATGCGCTCAAAGAACTGGTCGGGCAGGAAGGTTATCGCGTCAGAACTGCCGCAGACGGTTCGGATGCCCTGCAAAGCGCACTCGCCGACCCTCCCGATGTCGTGATCTCCGACTGCATGATGCCGCGCATGGACGGTCTCTCCCTCATGCGCGAAATGAGGCGCAGCAGCAAGCTTGCGGGCGTGCCGCTCGTGCTCGTCTCCGCGCTCGTCACCCTGCCCCCCGACGCCGACGTCGTGGGCTTCCTGCGTAAGCCCTTCGCGGTTTCGCAACTGCTCGACATCCTCCACCGGCTCGCCACACCGTGACGCGCTCCAGCCTCGTCCACCGCATGAACGATTTACATCGTCGTTGTAGCAACTGACGCTCGGGGCGCGCAACGCGACCACTCACGGCCGCTTCCTTCATTCGGCCTCCTGACCGGTTCTCGATCGATAGCCGCGCCCTGCACGTCACGGCATGACCCATGCTCCTAATCGGCGTGGCCGGCCCATTTGGGGCCGGCATGGGATCGAACCCTAGCCGCATTGCGTCGAGATGCGATGCGCATATTCAAGGGAGGTCGAAATGAGTGAATACGCAGGCCGCTCGCACGACGAGCGCGTGGCGCAACGCAAGCGCGAGAAGAAGGGCGCCACAGAGCCGCCGGGCGGCGATATGGCCGTGCACGGCACCGAGCCAGACGCCACCCACAGCAGCGGCGAGCTCTCCGAGCAAGGCAAGGAAGTGTGGCGCAAAGGCGCGGGCCTGGACGGCGGCGGCAAGAGCAAGTGAATCTTTCTTCAAGCCACCACGATCGCCATGGCGCATGGTTGCGCCATCAACTTCCGCAGTCTTCTGGATAACCGAAAGGAGAACGTCATGACCTACTCGCAAACCCCAATCGGTTCGGCGCCGCGCAGCGGCGACGGTGCTCGTATCGTCGGCCGCGACCAGTCGGACACGCGTGGCCCCGGCCCCGAAGTGATGGCGGCCAGTACGCTGGACGGCGACCGCGTGATGAGTTCGGACGGCGACGAAGTCGGCAAGGTCAAGGAAATCATGCTCGACGTGGAAAGCGGCCGCATTGCCTACATGGTGATGTCGAGCGGCGGTTTCCTGGGCATTGGCGACAAGCTGCTCGCGGTGCCGTGGAATGCCCTCACGCTCGACGCGGCACGCAAATGTTTCGTCATCGCGCTCAATTCCGAGCGCGTGAAGAACGCACCGGGCTTCGACAAGGGCCAGTGGCCCTCGATGGCCGATCGTACCTGGGCCAGCTCCGTGCACCAGTACTTCGGCCGCGAGCCGTACTGGAGCGACGACGCCGCGAGCCTGCCGCTGGACGAGCCGGGTCGCGAGCCGCCGGAGGCCGGAGGCGTAAAGCTCTAACGGGCGCGCACGTGCACCCGTAACCGTTCATCGGGCGCCCGCGGCGGCGCCAACGTGTCATGCTGATGGTCGCGAGCACAACGACAACAACGCGAACACACCATGACTTCGATGGACCGCCGTGATTTCCTTCGCGCCGCCGCCGCGGGCGCGACGCTCAGCCTGGCTTCGCCCGCCATTCAGCGGGCGCTGGCCATTCCTGCCAACAACGCAACCGGAACGATTGAAGACGTGCAGCATATCGTCGTCTTCATGCAGGAAAACCGCGCGTTCGACCACTACTTCGGCACGCTGCCCGGGGTGCGCGGCTTCTCGGACCGCATCACGATTCCCCTGCCCCACGGCGCCAATGTATGGCAACAGAGCGACGGCACACGCACGCTGATGCCGTTCTACCTGGACAGCCGCAAGGGCAACGCGTTGCTCGCGGGCGGCGCGCACAATTGGGCCGACGCACACGAGGCCTGGGACCACGGCCGCATGACGCATTGGCCCAAGTTCAAGGGCGCCGCCTCGATGGGCTATTTCCAGGCCTCCGACCTGCCGTTTCATTTCGCGCTCGCCAACGCCTTCACGATCTGCGATGCCTACTACTGCTCGCTGCATGGCGGCACCAATGCGAACCGACTCTTTCTGTTCACCGGCACCAACGGCCCTACGGCCTCGCCTTATGCCGTGGTCGACAACAATGGTTGGGACAACATCGGCGCGCCGTCCACGGGCCTGAAATGGACCACCTATCCGGAACGCCTGCAGGCCGCAGGCGTGACGTGGAAAGTGTACGAAAACCAGCCCGATAACTACACCGACAATCCGCTTGTGGGGTTCGCGAACTATCGCAAGGTGCTCGAGGCGATCGATGGCTCGCCCAACCTGCCGTGGACCCAGGCGCTCGACGCACGCGAGCCGCTCTATAAAGGGGTAGGCAATACCATGTCCGACGGCGGCTTCCTGCAGGCGCTCAATGACGACATTGCGACAAACCAGCTGCCTCAGGTGAGCTGGATCATCGCGCCGCAAGCCTATTCCGAACACCCCGCCGTTTCGACGCCGGGCCAGGGCGCGTACTATCTTCAACGGCTGCTCGAAGCGCTGACGCGCAACCCGGACATCTGGAGCAAGACCGTGCTCTTCGTGAACTTCGACGAGAACGATTGCTTCTTCGATCACATGCCGCCGCCTTGCCCACCCTCGCCCATCAAGGACGGCGAGTACGCAGGCAAATCCACGGCCACTACGCGCCACGAATACTTCACCATGCGGAACCCTCCCGGCGACGGCAAGCCGGTCAAGCCAGACGGCTTGCCGTTCGGGCCGGGGCCGCGCGTGCCGATGATCGTCGTTTCGCCGTGGAGCACGGGCGGCTATGTGAACTCCGAAGTCTTCGATCACACGTCGGTGCTGCGCTTCATCGAAACGCGCTTCGGCGTGCGCGAACCGAATATCAGCCCGTGGCGGCGCGCGGTATTCGGCGATTTCACCTCGGCGTTCAACTTCAGCACGCCGAATGAAAAGCCCATGCAGGCGTTTTCGGCCCCCACGAAGGCCGACGCCGATGCGCTCAACAAGCAGCAGAACGCGCTCAAGCCCGTGCCGGTGCCGCAGCCTGGCACGCAAGCCATGCCGCAGCAGGCGCGCCGCGCGCGGCCATCGCGCGCACTGCCGTACCGCCTCAACGTGGATGCGAGCGTCGACGGGCGTCATCACAAGGTTCAACTGGCGTTCGGCAACGAAGGCAACGCCGGCGCCGTCTTCCACGTGTACGACACGCTTCATCTCGACAGGTCGCCCCGCCGCTACACCGTCGAAGCCGGCAAGACACTGCGCGACACGTGGACGCCCAGCGCCGCTGACGACGGCGCCTACCACCTGTGGGTGCTTGGCCCGAACGGTTTCCATCGCGCCTTCGAGGGCAATGTGCGCGCGGCCGCGCATGGCCCCAATCCCGAAGTGCGCGTGCGCTACGACGCCGCGAACAATGCACTCGAACTGAGCATCGCGAATCGCGCGAGCGCAGCTTCGAACGTGAGCGTGGCGGCCAATGCCTACCGCAGCGACGGGCCCTGGACTTACGCGTTGCGCGCCGGCGAACAGGTGCAGTCGAACTGGGCGCTCGCGGATTCGGGCGGCTGGTACGACTTCACGCTGACCGCGGAGAACGGCGTGCTAAGGCGTTTCGCGGGCCGGGTAGAAACCGGCAGGGACAGCGTGAGCGATCCGGCGATGGGTGCGTGAGGCGCCTGAGAACGCATCCGAAGCGCCCACGCAGTACACTGCCCGTTCCCTTCACGATGGCCGCGCGCGACGTTGCGTCCAGGACGTTCGATACGCATTCAACGCGCGTTGGAAAGCGCGGCCAGCCTTCCCCCTCAAGGAGCCCGCATGAAAATCGATCTGACTGGAAAACTCGCGCTCGTCACCGGCTCGGCTGCGGGCATCGGCCTTGCCGCGGCCAAGGGCCTCGCGCTCGCGGGCGCCGACGTGATCGTCAGCAGCCGTCACACCGAAAACGTGCGCGAAGCCGAGGCGGCGCTGCGTACCGCTGCGCCCGGCGCGCGGGTGCAGGGCTTCGTCGGCGATCTTTCCAGTGCCCAGGGATGCGACGCGCTCGTGAAGGCGCATCCGCAGGTGGACATCCTCGTGAACAATCTCGGCGTGTTTCAGCAGCAGGACTTCTTCGAGATTCCCGATGCCGAGTGGCTCCGCTTCTTCGAAACGAACGTGATGTCGGGCGTACGGCTCTCGCGCGCCTATGCGAATGCAATGGTCAAGCGCGGCTGGGGGCGCATCGTGTTCATCTCATCGGAATCGGGATTGAACATTCCCGCCGACATGATCCACTATGGCATGACGAAAACCGCGCAACTCTCACTCGCACGCGGCCTCGCCAAGCGCCTTGCGGGCACGGGCGTCACGGTCAATTCGGTGCTGCCGGGCCCCACCCTTTCCGATGGCGTGACGCACATGCTCAAGGACGAAGTGGCCGCTTCGGGCAAGACCGTCGAGGAAGTCGCCGCGCAGTTCGTGCAGACGCATCGCGCCTCTTCCATCATCCGGCGCGCGGCGAGCGTGGAGGAAGTGGCGAACATGATCGTCTACGCATGCTCGAAGGAGGCTTCCGCGACCACGGGCGCGGCCTTGCGTGTGGATGGCGGCGTGGTGGATACGATCGCGTGATGCCTCCGGCTGCAAGCCTGGCTATTTAATTCGCAATGCGAATGACACGAAGGCATCCGTCGAATACAAAAATGCAGCCCGCCTGGGCGGGCTGCGATTCGACTGCCACTAGCGTGGCTCGCTATTAGCCCCTTCTTACGACGCCAAGCACCAACGTGACGAGGAAAATCACGAGGAAGATGAAGAACAGGATCTTGGCGATCGATGCCGCACCCGCCGCAATGCCGCCAAAACCGAACACGGCCGCGATGATCGCGATGATGAAGAAAATGACAGCGTATTGAAGCATGACGTCCTCCTGCATCCGGTGCAACCCGGCTCAAGGGTGGTCGCCGCGCCCCGGCGCCGCGTGCGGTCGCCTGATGCCCGGCATCTGGTTGAGCAGGACGGATCTACGCGCCCGCCCCTGCAGAATCCACTGCAGCAAGCGCGGTGCCCGGCATCGGGCAGGTCTCCGAGGGGAATGATGTGACGGAATCGCCTCGCAAGGGTGCTGGCAAACACGCGCGCACCGGACAAGCGCGCGCTTCGTGATGCGTTACGCCACTTGCGGATGCCAGCCGGCGCGCTGGAACGCCGTGGCGAAGAAGAGCACCTGGTAGCGGATCGAGTTCGACCAATAGGACCACGTGTGGCCGCCTGGACGTTCCGCGTAATCGTGAGGCACGCCTAGTTCGACGAGCTTTTCATGCAGCGTGCGGTTCGACTGTACGAAAAAGTCGCTCACGCCGCAGTCGATCGTGAGCGCGATATGGGCGTGTGCGAAGTCCTGCGCGCTATCCACGATCGCATTGTTGTTCCAGAACGACGCGTGTCGCGCGGGGTCGCCGAATACGTGATCGATGCCGGGCTCGTCTTCGCAGTTGCGCGGATCGACAGCGCCACTTATGCTGCCGGCCGCACCGAACGTCTCCTGCCGGTCCAGCGCAATACGCAGCGCGCCGAATCCGCCCATGCTCAAACCCGTGATCGCCCGCGCCTCGCGCATCGCGATCGTGCGGAAATGCGTGTCGATATACGACACGACCTCGCTGCCCACATACGTTTCGTAACGACTGCTCCGATCGAACGGGCTGTCGATATACCAGCTCTCGTGACCGCCGTCCGGCATCACGAGCACGACGTGATAGCGGTCGGCGAGCTTGCCGATGCGGGTGTTCGAGGTCCAGTCGGCATAACTGCCGCCCGAACCGTGCAGCACGTAGATCACCGGAAAGCGCGAGGCGTGGTTGCCACGCGCGTAGTCGTCGGGCAAGACGACGGTCGCGTCGAACGAGCGCTGCATCGCGGCGCTAGGGATCGAAACGACACGCGTCTGGTAAGCCCAGACGGGAGCACTGAGAAGCAGCGCCAGAACGAACCAGCACGCGCGGACAATAGCCATGAGAAGTCGCTCTTGTGTTGACTGCCACGAAAGACAACTGCTTTCGTAGACTCTAACAAGGACCACTTACAGCCAAATTTCAGCGTGCCATACGAATGGTTGGCGACCTTGCGGGAACCCACATGATGGGAGACGAAACCCCGCACGCCGCATTTTCGAGCGCACCCTCTATCTCACCAAGCCGGCTGCGCAGGCCAACGATCAATCGCCGTTGCGCCGCCTGCGCCGCAGCCGCCCTTCGGGCTCGCCCTCATGCAGCAAACCCTTTTGACGCGCCGTGAGCGGATCGGTCAAACACGGCTCCGCGTCGAGTTCCTGCTCGAAACGCTCCCACATGCCCGCAGGCGTATTCGCCTTGCCGACGCGCGTGCCGATCGTGAGCCGGATCTGGTTCGCCCGGCCGATGGTGGAGCGCAACCGGTGGATTTCCCATAGCAACCGCAATACGACGGGCAAGGGATTCCGGTCGTAGATTTCAGCCAGTTCCGCCGCCGTGAGCGGAGGGAAGTGACGATGATCCCGTCCCATTTTCCGCCCCCAAAAACACTGTATATTTATACAGCCTATCACAGGTCAGAATGATTCTGCCTGGTCGGTTTCATCGGTGTTTTGTGAGCAAACGAATATTTGTCACCTTATGAGGCTTGAAACCCACGGATTGAAGGTCTACCTCATGGCAGCCGAGACTGGGCGCCTCCACGTGCCAGGCACGCTATATCTGAACGAAAAGTACGGCAACCCTCACACCCAACAAGTCGTCGCCAGGGCGCTCCGGGTATGGGTGCGTCTGGCCGACGCGTTTGGGATCGACCTTGCGGCTCGCGCACTTGAAGGGCACTGTCGAGAAGAAGAGCACCGTGAATGCGTAAACAGGATCATCCTCGAAGTGGCGTTGACCTCTTACATGCGCATTTATCGGTCCGTGGATGCCTGCAAAGGCCACAGTGGCTTCTACCCGCGCATCGGTTCGCAATCCAAATTGATCTTTCGAATCACGATCTCCCAGCCCACGACGTGACGATAGTTGCCTGCGAACGAGGACTCACGTCGGCGCCCGACGCAGCTTCAGAGCGATGTCGAGCTTCTCAATCCAGCCGACGTCGTCGAGGCTCGCCCCGAGCAGCGCCTCAATGCGTTCCATCCTGTAGTTCAGCGTATTTGGATGAATGCCAAGGGCGGCCGCTGACTGGCCGCGCCGCTGCCCCTGCTCGAAATAGGTCTGCAGCGTCGCCACCAGCTCAGGCTCGTTGGCTAGCTGTTCGAGCAGGGAGACGAGGTAGCGCCGCGCGTTCGATGCGAGACGCGCGCTTTCTTCAATGAGGATACTAGAATACATTGCGACCTGCGACTGCCCCTGGCTTTTGGGTGTGAAGTCCAATGCCCGGATCGCTTCGTCGACCGTGGCCGCCCAACCCGACGCGCCTTCGTTCATCAGGCCAACGCCGATACGATGAAGCTCCGGCACCGCAGCCGCCAGCGCACCGGCCCGTTCTGCCGTGAGCCGATCGATACGGTTGATCGAATCGCCTCGCAGGCAGGGTGCCCACAGAATCAGCCTGCCACGATGCCACGCCCGCACCAGATCGCCTGGCGCGGCAGCAAGATGACGCGCTGACGCCAGTGCGATGCGGTCGAGTTCCCGTTCACGTTCGTACGACGTATGCTCGGGTAGTTCGATGTCGATGGCGAGCGCCACGCGTGGCGCAGTGGAATCGAGACCCAACGCCTCCACTGTTTCCCGAAAGCCGTCGTGATCATCCGGTGTATAAAAGACAATGTTGTAAAGCTGATGACGCAACGCCTCACGCCAGCGCGCTTGTTGATACTGCTCTTCGAGATAGCTTTGCGCGATGCTCTGCGCCATGACGTCAAAAAAGTCGAAAAGATACGGCGAGATGACGAACAGCAATTCGTCGACGAGGCTTCCATCGTCCTCGCCCAGCGCAATGTAAGTGCGCCAGATTTCGCGCGATCCGAGCCGGAAGGCACGCAGTACGGATTGCAGCGGTACGCGCTGGTGAACGCGTCGGCGGCCGAACTCGCGGAAGCGATCCATGTCGTCCGCCGATGGTGGTCGACCCGTCAGAAGCGACTGGAACCACAAACCGGCCGTCAAGTCGATCGACGCTGCAATGTCCTGTCTGACTGATGGCATCAGGTTCTCGTAACCTTCGAGGCTCATCAGCGTCTCATACATGCGCTCATTCACGGCCGTCGGGTTCGCTGCAAGCAAAGCCGTACGTTCACGCAAGCTCGCGCTGATCGTCGGGATGCTGACTATCATGAGTAGACTCTTCCCTGTAGAAGGACCTGCAACTGGCAACAGCACGGATTTCGGCTATTGTGCGATATTCGCCTCAATTTGCCTCAATCGGCAGTGTGAACCGGAACACCGTGCCATTCGGCTCACGAGGCGTGACCCACAGTCGCCCGCCATGGGCTTCGACAATCGATCGGCTAATGGAGAGTCCCATGCCCATTCCGTTGGGTTTGGTGGTGTAGAACGAGCGGAACAATTGTTCTGTACTCCCTGGTGGAAGTCCTAAACCGGTGTCCCACACCTCGACTATCACATCGTTCGAGTCACTCCGCTCAGAGACGATCGTCAGCTCGCGCTGTCTGTCACTCACTGCGCTCATCGCCTCCGCAGCATTCATGACAAGATTGACGATCACCTGCTGCATCTTGACCCGGTCCCCGAGCACAGGCGGCAGGTTTGCGGAAAGGCAAGTCTGCAACCGCACGCTGTTTCTCTGCAACTCGGCGTTGATCAGGGCCAGCACTTCGACAATGGCCTCGTTGATATCTACCGGGTCCTCGCGCGGCGGCGCCTGCTTGACGAGAGATCGCACGTGGCCAACAACCTCCACGACCCGGTTGCCTTGCTTGAGAATGTGATTCAGCGACTGCCGTGCCTCCTCCAGCTCCGGAGGCTGGGCATCCAGCCAGCGCAATCCGGCCGTAGCATGCATGACGACGGCGGACACGGGCTGCTTGACCTCGTGCGCAATCGAGGCCGCCATTTCGCCGAGCATCAAGACGCGGTTCAGGCGCGCCATATCGGCCTGGGTTTGCTGCAACGCGTCCGCCGCCCGCTCGCGTGAATCGCGCTGTGCCGCTTCGGCCAGTTTTCGCTCCGTCACGTCGATGATCCAGCCCACCATCCGATAGGGCTGGCCGGAATTGTTCCAGAGTGCCTGTCCGCGAGACTGAACCCATCGGTATTCTCCCGACATGGTGCGAATACGATATTCGACGTCGTAGGCGTTCTTGTGCTCCAGATGCGCCGTGAGGCAGGCCGTCACCCGCTCGATGTCTTCTGGATGAATTGCCTCCTGATGCACACTCGCTTCATTCGGCAGGTCGTTTTCCTCGTAGCCCATGATTGCGTTGAAATGGGGCGAAAAGTACATCGCGCCCGTCTGCGGATTCCAGTCCCACAAGCCCGCTGTCGCGCCCCTCACTGCGAGCTGAAAGCGTTCCTCGCTCGCCCTTAGCTCGACCGCGACGCGGTGGCGTTCGATTGCGTAACGGATCGCGCGGCTCAGTTCCGAAGCGCGGATATCCTTCTTGAGGAGATAGTCCTGTGCACCGTGCTGAATGGACAGCAGACCGACCGAATTATCGTCCAGTCCGGTAAGGACCAGCACCGGCATGCCGGGCACCATCTGATGGAATTTCCTGAAGGTGTCGAGCCCCCCTTTTGCGTCCGGCAGCCCCAGGTCGAGAATCACCACGTCGAAATGCGTGGTCCGCGCGCACGCGACGCCCTCCGCCATGGATTCGGTGCGCACCACGTGGTACTTGAACTCCACCACGTCCTCGAGCACCCTGTCGATCAACAGTGCGTCAGTCGCGCTGTCCTCGATCAGGAGGATATGTATTTCATGATCGATGTTCACGATTTAACGGGCGGTAGCGTCACGACGCGAAGCCAGAAGTCGTTGATGCTGCGCACGACTTGAACGAACTTCTCGAAGTCCACGGGCTTGGTGATGTAGCAGTTGGCGTGCAGGCCATACGACTTCGCCACGTCCTCCTCGGCTTTGGACGTGGTTAGCACGACGACCGGAATGTTCATCAACTCCGGATCGGTTTTCAGCTCTTGAAGCACTTCCTGGCCGCTCTTTCGTGGCAGGTTGAGATCCAGGATGATCAGGCCGGGACGGGGTGCGTTTGCATGTTTTCCTTCTCGCTTGAGGAACTCGATGGCCTCCACGCCGTCCTCCGCAATGTGCAGTGGATTGAGCACCTTGTAGTATTCCAGCGCCTCGCGCGTCATCATCACGTCTGTGGGGCTATCCTCCACCATCAGGATATGAAACATCTGCTCGCTATTTTCGGAAAACATCGTAAGTCTCCTCTTTTTCGTGTTCGGCTTCAGATTGTGTTCTTGACGCCCAGCGTGAAAAGGAACGTCGCGCCCTCCTCCGGAGCAGACTCGACCCAGATCTGGCCGCCGTGCTGTTCGACGATCCGCTTGCAAAGCGCCAGGCCAATCCCGGTGCCGGGATACTCTGCGCGCGTGTGCAAGCGTTGAAAGACCAGGAAAATCCGTTCGAAGTATTGCGGATCGATACCGATCCCGTTGTCCTTGACCCAGAATAGCCACCCCTCGCCCTGGCGCTTCGCACCCACGTCGATCCGTACAGGGCGTGACTTGTCGCGGAACTTGACGGCGTTGCCGATGAGATTCTGGAACAGAAGCGTAAGGTGCGTCGGAATCGCCACCACGGTAGGCAACGTTTCCTTCCTCACCTCGGCGCCGCTTTCCTCCATCATGACGCTCAGGCTCTTGAGCGCCTGATCGAGGATCTGCGCGCAGTCAGTCAACTGGCGCGCGTCATCGGAGCGGCCGACCCGCGAATAGGCGAGCAGATCGTTAATGAGCGCCTGCATCCGCGTCGCGCCATCGACCGCGTGTGTAATGAATTCATCGGCACGGTTATCCAGTTGCCCCTTGTATCGCATCTGCAGCATCTGCAAGGGGCCGGCGACTGCTCGCAGGGGTTCCTGCAGGTCGTGCGAAGCCAGATAGGCAAATTGTTCGAGGTCCTTGTTCGAGCGGGCCAATTCGTCGGTTTTTCTAAGCAACTCCTCTTCCGCGTGCTTGCGCGCCGTGATGTCGACCACGGCTGCGAGGACGAATTTCCCTTCGTCGGTCGACAGCGGATTCAGGCCGATCTCGACGGGAAATTCCGAGCCGTCCTTGCGCAGCCCGTAGAGGTCACGGCCGGCTCCCATGGGTCGGCTCGTCAGATTGCTGTAGAACAACGCGCGATATTCCGGGTGGTGCGCACGGAAACGCTCCGGCACGAGTGCTTCGATGCTTTGCCCGATCAGTTCGTTGCGCGGATAGCCGAAGAGCTTCTCCGTTTGTGCGTTCACGAGAACGATCCGGCCATCGTGGTCCACCATCACCATTGCGTTAGGCGCCGCTTCCACCACCTGCCGGAAACGTTCCTCCTGCCTCCTGCGCTCAGTGATGTCGACGACGGCCGCGAGGACGAACGTGCCTTCGTCGGTAGAGACAGGATTGAGTCCTATTTCAACGGGAAATTCGGAGCCGTCTTTACGCATTGCGTAGAGGTCGCGGCCGGTCCCCATCGGGCGGCTCCTCATGTCGGTGTAGTATGCGCTCCGGAAATCCGGATGACCAGATCGGAAACGCTCGGGCACAAGCGCTTCGATACCTCTCGTCATCAATTCTTCACGCGCATAGCCGAACAGCTTCTCCGCCTGCGCATTCACGAGAACGATCTTGCCGGCACGGTCCACCATCACCATGGCGTTGGGAGCCGCCTCCACGACTTGCCGAAAGAGTTCGTTAGTCAGGCCGCTCAGTTCTTTGCGTTCCTCCATCTGACCTCCTGGCAAGAATTCTCGTTTTCAAGGTTAGAGCGTAAGGCCGGCGGTGCAGTGCCCTGGACCGCTACACCAGATCGCCAGGCCGACTTCGCGAGTCGAGGCCTTGCGGGTTCCATGTAGTTCTCGTTTCGCGACAGAGCAAGCGGCAAGGCTCGGAGCACGAATACCCTCATAAGAGTGTATTCGGCAAATGCCTGGCACTCCATCACGTGCGCTACATACATCCGTATTATTTCTGTTCCGGCATGCACGTACTATTCTTCGCAATGCACTGCCGATATCACACCTTCCTTCTTCTCGACGATCGGGGTCCTTCTCGTGGTTACGTCTGAGGTAGTTACGATCGTTGACGACGATGAGGCAGTCCGTATCGCGACTGCGAACCTTGTTCGTTCGTTGGGCTGGAACGTACGCACCTTCGCATCTGCCGAGGAGTTCCTCGAATCCGCACACGTGGAAGACACCTCCTGCCTGATTTCCGACGTACGAATGCCCGGCATGTCCGGTGTCGCGCTCCACGCCCGGCTTCGTAGCCGGGGGAATGCACCACCCACCATTTTCATCACCGCGTTTCCAACTCTCGATCTGCACGCCGAAGTTATTGAAAACGGTGCACTGGTCTTGCTCGAGAAACCCGTTGCCGCCGACGACGTGGTGCGCTGGCTCAGCCTCGCGTTGCAGGAGCCGCCGCCGCAAGGCAATCTATAATCGCCCGCTGGCGCACCCGGCCCCGCACGATGGCGCCGGGACGACGTCCCCAACACGACGACGCTCTCAGGAAGGTCCGTTCACTTGGGGCTTGAGGCCAAGTGCTTGCGCCTTTCTGACAAGATCCGGAACCGAGTGCGCAGCCAGTTTTCTCATTGCGTGTCCTCGATGAATTTTGACGGTGACTTCGCTGAGTTTCATCTGCGCCGCAATCTGCTTGTTCATCAGGCCCGAGATGACATAACGGACGACCTCCTGTTCGCGAGTGGTCAACGAAGCATAGGCAGCGCGCAGCGCGACAAGCGCCTGTTCGGCCTGGACACGTTCGCCGTCGCGCGCCAGTGCGTCGGTAACGGCGTCGAGAATCTCCTGGTCCCGAAACGGCTTGGCGAGAAAATCGAAGGCACCGGCTTTCATGGCTCTGACCGACATCGCAACGTCGGCGTATCCGGTCATGAAAACAACCGGCATCCGGATTTCGCTTTTTGCAAGCTCCTTCTGAAATGCAAGCCCCGTTTCGCCTTGCAGCCTCACATCGAGAATCAGGCAGCTCGGTACAGCCTTTTTCGGGAACGCCAGAAACTCGCGGCTGGCCGAGAAAGTCTCCACATGCAATCCGGCAGAGCGCAGGAGTGCGTCAAGTGCGATTCGCACCGCTTCATCATCGTCGATCACGTACACCATCGACGGCAGACCATCGGACGCGCCCTTCGTCGAAGTCAAGCCAGATCCTGAACTCAACGGCTTCTCCTAATTTCAGGTCTTTCGTTCGGCCCTCACGGCCGATTGTTGCCGCCCTATTCTGATTGCGGCCCAATGGGGCATCGGGGTTTTAGAAGCCTTTTGAAAGCTTGTGCGGGCGAGTCGAACGACGCCCGACAAATAGCGACGAGTGAAAAATACCGCAGCGGCTGCGTATCGACAAACGTGCAAGTGGTTGCTGGATTAAGGCGTTGGTCCAGGAAAAGTATATCTTCGTATAGCCAACGTGAGTGGCGCGTATTTACCTCCCTCGGCGAACGACTTCGCGCTTCCTGACGACCTGCTTCGCCCCGCTCCCGCTGGCACTCTGGCCGCGCCAAGGTCAGATGACCCAAACATACCCCTGTATGAACCGCTCACGCGAATGAAGAACCACGCCACCCGTTCGTACGATGGTTTTTCTCGCCTTGCATGCGTATCTTTGGTGTCATCGACGGAAGCAAATTGAGCTTCCGCCACCGCGCATTCGATGGCCATATGCTATCCCTAGAACATCAGGAGTCCGATATATTCAGTACGCTACACACATGGATTTTGTGGGCAGCAACGCGTACGCACACAACGCACGTTCGCGATTCCCCACGAAAGCGCTCGACCACCCCGCCCCCACCCGGTGTGCAAATGTCGCCGCGAGGCGCCCACGATCCGCACGTGGCATCTGACGCCGGGCAGCGGCTTGCATGACGCCCCGTGACAAGTGACGCAGAAGTCGGCGGAGAACGTGAACACCGCCGCCACAATCGAAGTGAGCGCACAAATGTTCTCGATATTTTACTTAGGAATGCAACGTTGTTCTCTTTTTATTGACTTCTTGAAGCACATGTTACGGAGGATCACCAAATGAACTGGCTGGTATTAACGCTGCGCAGCCATCCTGAGATAGCGATCTTTATGTCGCTAGGGATCGGTTATTGGGTGGGGGGAAAGAGTTATCGGGGCTTCAGTCTCGGTGCCGTCACCTCGACGTTGCTTGCGGCCATCGCTATCGGACAGCTGGGCATTCCGATCTCCGCCAATGTCAAGTCGATATTCTTTTTGATGTTCCTCTTTGCCGTAGGATACGGAGTCGGACCGCAGTTCGTCAGAGGCATTGCTAAGGACGGTATTCCTCAGGCGCTTTTCTCGGTTGTCCAGTGCGTTCTGTGTCTTGCCGCCCCCATTGCCGCCGCCAAAATCGCCGGTTACGGCGTCGGTTCCGCCGCCGGCCTTCTCGCTGGCTCACAGACCATTTCCGCGTCGATGGGGTTGGCGACGGACGCCATCGGCCGACTCGGACTGCCCGCCCCGCAAACGAAGGCGTTGCTCGATGCCATGCCGACCGCCTATGCCGTCAGCTATATATTCGGCACGGTCGGCTCCGCCATCATCCTCGCCCAACTCGGCCCGAAGCTCCTGCGAATCGATCTCGTCAAGGCGTGCAAGGAATACGAAGCCAGCCTCGGCGGCACGCAGCAGATCGTCAGCGCGGGTAGCGCGTGGCACCAATACGAACTGCGCGCGTTTCGCATTGCGAGCGAGAGCCCTTTCGTCGGTCTGACCGTCCGCCAGGTCGAAGCCCTGGAGACCGAGGGCATGCGTCTGTTTATCGAACGTATCCGACGCGGCACCGCAATCGAGGAAGCAAGGCTCGACTATGTCCTTGCAACGGGTGACGTCGTGGCTGTCGCCGGGCGCCGCGACCAGCTCGTGTCCGCGCTGGGCACAAACGGGGCGGAGATCGACGACGCCGAACTCCTCGCGGTTCCTGCCGAGGGAGTCGATGTCTATGTCTCCACAAAGGATGTCGACGGCCAGACACTTCAGCAGTTGTCCACGCTTCCCGCAGCGCGAGGCGTCTTCATCCGCAAGATCAAGCGCGGCCCGACCGAGACGCCGATTCCCGTGCTTCCCAGCACGCAGCTTCACCGCGGCGACACGATCACGCTCGTTGGCCGGACCCAGGACACGACTGCAGCAGCCAAAGCACTGGGCACGCTCGACCGGGCGACCAATGCCGCGGACGTTGCCTTCGTCGGGCTGGCGATCACGATCGGTGCACTCGTTGGCGCGATCACCATCAATATCGGGGCCGTTCCGTTGACACTCTCAACGGCGGGCGGTGCCTTGATCGCCGGCATCGTGTTCGGTTGGTTGCGCGCCATCCACCCAACATTCGGACGTGTCCCCGAGCCCACGATCTGGTTCATGAACTCCGTAGGACTGAATGTGTTCATCGCCGTGGTGGGGATCACGGCGGGACCCGGTTTCGTGCTCGGCCTGAAGCAACTCGGCGTCAGCCTCTTTCTGTGGGGCATCTTCGCGACCGCGGTCCCGCTGGTTCTAGGCATGTTCATCGCGAAGTACGTGTTCAGGTTCCATCCCGCAATCGTGCTGGGTTGTTGCGCCGGCGCCCGCACCACAACGGCAGCCTTGGGGATGATTTGCGACGCCGCGAGAAGCCAGGTCCCAGGGCTCGGCTACACCGTCACATACGCGGTCGGCAATACGCTGCTGACGATCTGGGGCATGGTCGTCGTCATGATACTCAAGTAGCCCCCCCGCCCCGTACGCATTCAATGAAGCGCACCCGGCGTGCCCTGTCACGCCGTCCCAGCAGTTGCCTTACCCGGCAAGGCACATCTTGTCGATGGCATGTTCAACCCCAGGAGATAGTCAATGGCTACGCCAATTGCAGCAGTGTCGTCGTATGAAGAGTTCAATATCAACGTTCCGGAAAACGAGTTTCCCCGACACGGCATCGCTGCGCGGGCAGCAGAGGCACTCGTCCTCAGTCAGGAATGGACCGACACGAACCCGATGCTGAACATGTCATCGTTCGTCACGACCTTTGCTGAGCCCGAAGCGGTCGAGATCGCCAAGCGAAACATGTTCAAGAACTATATCGACCACGACATGTATCCGCAGCTTTTCGCCATGGAAACGCGCATGGTGAAATGGCTGCACCAACTCTGGAACGGACCGGAGGGCGTCGAACCGTATGGCGCCGCGACGGTCGGCTCATCGGAAGCGTGCATGCTCGCCGGTCTCGCCCACAAATGGAACTGGCGCCAGAAGCGGGAGCGGGACGGCAAGGACGCCACACGCCCCAATATGGTGACGGGCGGCAACGTCCAGATCGTCTGGAAGAAGTTTCTGCGCTATTTCGACGTGGAACCGCGGATCGTTCCGCTCAAGACCGGTAACTATCGGCTAACGGCGGACGAACTGGAGAAGTACGTAGACGAAAATACGATCGCTGTCGTTGCCATCGCCGGGCAGACCTTCACCGGCGAGGACGACGACATCGAGGGGATCCACGACTGGCTCGACGCTTATGAAGCGAGGACCGGCATTTCGATTCCGATGCATATCGACGGCGCGTCGGGAGGTTTCGTCAATCCGTTTCTCTATCCTGACTACCGCTGGGACTTCCGGCTGCCGCGCGTCCAGTCCATCAACGCATCGGGGCACAAGTACGGGCTCACGCCGCCGGGACTGGGCTGGGTGATCTTCCGCGAACGCAGTGTGTTCAATGAGGACCTCGTGTTCTATGTGAACTACCTGGGCGGCGAAATGCCGACGGCCACGCTGAACTTCAGCCGCAACGCTTTCCAGATCGCCGTTCAGTACTATCAGTTCTTGCGCCTGGGTTTCGACGGGTATCAGCGGATCATGCGCCAGACGTTGGACAACGCCATCGCCTTGCGTCAGACACTCGTCGACAGCGGCTATTTCACCATCATGAACGAGCAGCAGCGCATTCCGGTGGTGGCCGTCACGCTCGACAAGGGCGTCACGAAGTTCAACGAATTCGATGTGTCCAACAAGGTCCGTGAAAAGGGTTGGGTGCTTTCCGCGTATTCGATGCCGGCCAACGCCGAGGAGGTCAAGAGCCTGCGCGTGGTGGTCCGCCCGCACATCAATCACAATGTGGCGCAGATGCTCGCGCGTGACATCGTCAATGCGTGCAAGTACCTCGAGACTCACGGCGGCAGCGCGACCGCACCGAAGCTGCACCAACACCCGCCGGAGAACAGGTCGCCGGCCAAGTGCTGAAGGGTCGGGCCGGAAGCCTGCCTTTCACTGATTGCTTAGCTTTGGCGCCCCGGGCTCAGTTTCCTCGGGGCGCATCGTGCGGACATCAATCTTCAGCGAGGCTTCAGTTCGACGGGCGCATCGGCTCGATAGCCGCCGCCCAGCGCCTTCGTCAACGCGACCTCCTGACTGAGCGTCTGCCCGTTCAGCGCGAGCAGTGCCACCTGCTCGGCAATCACCGGCTGGCGCGCTTGGAGCGCCGCGAGCTGGCTGGTCAGTCCGCGTTGCCAGGACGCTTCGACACTGTCTCTCGTGAACGTCACCGATTCGATGCGCTGCTTTTGCAAGTCGGTTTCGGCGTCGAGCGCCTGCAAACGGCTACCCGTCTGCGCGACATCGCGAACCGCATTGAGCACGGCCTGGTTGTACTGCTCGATCAACAGGTTGCTCCCCTGGCGCGCGCCGCTCAAGTTCGCATTGAGCATGCCGCCATCGAAGATCGGCAGGTACAGGCCCGGAATCAGGTTGATCTGGCGGCTTGCGTGCGTGAACAGATCGGCGAGATGCAAGGCGTTGTAGCCGAAAAACGCCTTGATGTCGAAACTCGGATAGAAGGCAGCCTTCGCCGAGTCGATCCGGTCGAAGGACGACTGCACATACCACCGCATGGCCTGCAAGTCGGGGCGCCGGGCGAGAAGCTCATAGGAGAGCGTCGCCGGCAAGATAGCCTGCGAGGCCGGAAGCGCAACGGACCTGATCTCCGGCAAGCCTTCGGGCCCCGCGCCCGCCAGCGCCCGCAATGATTCCCGAAACTGTCTGATCTGCGCCTGCGTGGATACGATCTGCCGTTCGATGGCCAACTGCTGCGCGCGGGCCTCTTCGAACTGCGTACGGGGCTCGAGGCCGCGCGCCGCGCGCGCCTCGTGGGCCTGCACCGCAAACTGCGCGATCTCGTGTGATTCGTTCAATAGATCGATAAGCTGGTAATTCGTCTGAATGCCGAAATAGAGCTGCGCGACATCGGCCGATATTTCGAGTTCGACCGCCGATGTCTCCGCAAGCCTCGCGTTCGTCACGCCAATCGAAGCCGCGATCTGCGCGCGCTGCTTGCCCCAAATGTCGACGTTCAGGCTCGCGCCCAGTCCGACGACGCCCTCGGTGTACCACGGGCCCGTGAGACCCAACGCCGGCTCGTTCTGCGCGAACGGCCCCAGGAAACCGTTTGCCGAGACATGCTCGCGATCGAGCAAGGCGATCGCACTGACTTGCAGGCTCGATCCTGTCCTGACGAGGTCGACGTCAGACTTTGCCTGCGCCACGCGGGTGCGCGCGATCACCATCGTCGGTGCATTGGCGAGCGCCTGGTCGATTAACGCGTCGAGCTGCGCGTCGTTGTAGCGCGTCCACCAGCGGGCGGCGGGCCAGCCGTCGCGCGCGAGATGGATATCGTTCGCGAGATTGATCTGCCTGGGCGCGATCTCGGTATACGGCGGGCTGTCATGGCGAATTAGCGCGCACCCCGGCAGCACGGACGCCATCCACACGATGCACAGGCAGCGTCGGTGCCACGACACGCCTCGCCGATTCACCCGCGCAATCATGATCGCAGGGCCTGTGACGATGGCGCCGCGGCGGGCTCCGGGAGGCCGGCGTCAGCAGCCCATTCCGGCAATCCCGCGACCTGCCGCGACAGGTCGTCCGCGGCCTCGATGAGCGGTCCGCCGGTCGCGAGCGCCGGTTCGCCGGCTTGCGCAACGATCTCGATGCGTCGCGGTGCGCGGGCTGCCGGTGGATTCGCCGCGAGTTCCTCCGCATATCGCGCAAGCTCGGCTGATGCCTGGTCCTGGGCCAGGCGCACGGCTTCTGCCATTCCCGGGTCGGACAATTCGACCTGCGCCACCAGCGTACGCAACGCATCACCCGCCAGCATGATCTCGCGCCCCTGTGCGAGAACAGTTTGCGCGCGCAGCGTCAGTTGCGGCTGGTCCGTCTCCCGCCAGTCGGGCTCGAGTGCGACACGGGAGAGCGTCGCCTCGCAATCGGCCAGCACGGCCCACGCCTGCAATTGGCGCTGCTCATAGGGTAATTCGTCGTGCCCGGTCACGCCGGTTTGCGGTGAGCGCAATTGAGCTGCGATCGCCCGCAGCATGGTGGCGAGCTTCTGCCGCAGCACATCGCCCTCGCCTTCTCGCCAGAACGACATCTGCACGAAGGTCGCGACGCCAACGCCGAGCAGGATGCCCACCATCCGGTCGCGGATTTCCGTGAGATTGATGACTGGGCCGAATCGCGCGAGCAACGCCAGCGAAAAGGTGAACACCAACTGGATTCCGGCGTAGCCGATTCGCTCCGAGCCCGCCGCAATCCACGCCCCGAACGCGATGACGGGCAGCGTCATCAGCAGCAGACCCGTTATTTCGTCGAGGCGCGGTAGGACGAACACGACCATGAACAACGCGAGCGCACTGCCGATCACGGCCCCGGCGAGCCGCAGCAACGCACGCTGCGCCGATGCGCCGAGGCTTGGCAGCGCGACGATCAGGCAGGTCAGCATGATCGTGTGGGCGCCCTGCCAGTCTGCGGCGTTGTAGAACACGTAACAGATCAACACCGCGAGCAGCGTCTTCAGTGAGAAACGTGCATAGGCCGGGTTAGTCCAGGCGTCGGGCGCGACCATCGGTTCACTCGGAGCGGAAGCGCCTGGCGTCGCGCCGCTCGCGAGGAGGTCGGCGTAGGCATACAGCGCCCGTTGCAATTCCGCGGCTACGGGAATCGTGTCGGCGGCGTTGCGCTCAACAGCGGTGACGGTGCTCACGTAGCGATACGGCTCGCCCAGCGCCACCGATTCGTCGAGCGCGCGGACGTTCGCATGCAGTTCGTGCAGCATCTTCAGTTGGGCCGCCGACGCGCCTCGCCACTCGGGCGGCAGCTCGCTCGCCGCGCGATAAAGACGCGATACCGTCGCGATACATGCAAGCTGCGTCGCCTGATGCTCGCGATAGTGGGCGTCGCGCATCGTCGCGAACCGCAGCAGCTTTTGCAGCGTCAGCGCGCCTTGCTGGACGTCCGCCGGCGTGAGCGACGTTAGCGGCGCATTGCTCGCGCCGCCCTCGATCAGTTCCACGAGCCGGGCATCGAGCGCCTCGAGTTGCCGATGGATCTCCGCCTTGAGTTGCAACTGCGGTTCCGCGGGCAACAGCAGCGTATTGACCAGTAACGTCAGCGCGATCGGATAGTTGACGGCCACCCACACCCACAATACTGCGCGGATCAGCAGGTCGGCCTGGTCGGTCCGGTCGACGAAGCTCTGCACGTAGATGACGACAATGGCGACAATGAAGAACACCACGCCGATTTTCAGCACGCGAATCAGGTACGCGCTGCAAAAGAACACCAGACTCGCAATGACGATGCGCACCAAAGGATAGTCGTACGTGAACTTCAGCAGCAAGATCGACAGGCCGATGCCGAGCGTCGATCCGAGAATGAACATGATGCCGACGAGCCGCGTGAACACCACGTTCGACTGCGTGACGTAAAACACCACCAGCAACGACAACGCAAGTTCGGGCACTTCGAGTGCCATCGACACGACGATCACAATTGCGCTCGTCAGCATGCAGCGCAGCGTCACGTTCATCCGCCCGGGGAACGTCGCTAGCTCCTGCTTCAGGAATGCGCCGGCATCGCGCAGCGTGGCGGGCAGGTAGTCGGCAGCGGCCATCCGTACTCCTTAGTGGCCTTCGCCGTGATTGCCGCGCCCAGGCCGCAACACGGCCACGGCTGACGTGCCGACGCGAAACAGCTCCGGGTTCGGATTGCCCACGAGGATCTTCACCGGGAAGCGTTGCGACACGTGCACCCAGTTCAGCGTGCGCTCGATGTGCGGCAGACCGCCAGGCAGGGCAAGGCCGGCTTCTTCTGAAGCGATGCCGTAGCCGATCGAGTCGACTACGCCGTGAAAGCGCTGCCCGGTGTCGCTCATCAGGTAGACGGTGGCGGGCGTGCCTGCGCGCACACCCTTGAGTTCGGTCTCGCGAAAGTTCGCGACTACATACCAGTGGCGCGTGTCGATCAACGTAAAGACCGGTTTGAGTGTGGAAGCGAACTGCCCCGTCGATGTCTTCAGCGAGACAACGCGTCCGTCGAATGGTGCGCGCACCGTTGCGTATTCGAGGTGCAGTTCGGCAATTGCGATCTCGGCCATGATGACGGCACGCTGCGCGACCAGCGCGTCCACCCCGCTCACCGCCGCTGCCGCCTGCTGGGCCTGTAGCTGCGCGGCGCTGAGTTCGGCCTCGGTTGCACGCTGCGCCGTGCGTGCGCGGTCGACATCTTCTGCCGACACATAGCCGTGCGAGAGCAGCGGCTCCATCCTGTGCAAGGTGTCGGACGCCTGATTCGCCGCGGCACGGGAGCGTTCGACAGCCGCACGCACCGACTGTGCGTTGTACTGCTGCGCGTTGACCGTGCGTTGAGTCAGCTCGATCTGACGATCGAGCGCGACGAGCGATGCCTTGCCTCTCGCCAGCGCATCCTCGTACGGGCGTGGATCGATGCGGAACAGCAGATCGCCCTGCTCTACCGCCTGATTGTCGCGCACCGCCAGTTCGACGATGCGGCCGTTGACCTCGGGCACGACGTCGATCGTATCCGCATAGACATAGGCATCGTCGGTGCGAGGCGAGCGGTCCAGCAGCCGGATCACGAAAAAGAGCAGCAACAGCGCCGCCACGACCAGGAGAACCGCCGGCCATGCCTTCTTCCTGGTCTTGCTCGCACCTGTCGCCATTAGCTCACCTGAAGCGGATTCAATATTGGAACAACGCCAGCCAGAGGGCGAGTGACAGGAATGCGACCAGCGTGGGATACACCACGGCGGAGGGCGCCAGCAGGTGGTCCACCGCGAAGCGCTTCAGAACCAGATAGATGACGACCGTCAACACGACGCCCGCGACGATGCAAAACAGCCAGTCGGGAAAGTACGCGCCGAGCACGTTGAGCGAAGGCGCGTAGTTTGCGCACCCTGAAACGGACATCGTTGCTATCACGGCGGCGCCAATTGGACGCTTCGGATCTCCGACCGTGGTGAGTGGCATCTGTCACTCCGCCTGCCAACCGGATTTCGCCCCTTGCAGTTGCGCGCCAACGTGTGAAAAAGCGTCCCCTGCTCGCAAGGCTGCATAAGTCGCCACGAAACGGTGCGCGTCACGGCTTAGCAGCGCGGCCTCGACGGCACCAAAAGCGCGTTCCATTTCTGAACGGCCTGCAGGCGTGGAATAGCCACTCTCGATTATGTGAGTCGCTTCTTCTTTCAATCGGCAGATGAGGCTGGAGGCGCACCGACTATCGAGCGTCCCGTCGAGAACGGATACTTCGATCGCGGTGACCAGTGCCGCCACCGCAACGTCGGATGACCCATCGGCACTGCTGTTATCCACCGAACCTTGCGACTCATTCATACGATTCTCCTCCTGGCCAATCACGCGCAAGCGGCGATGTGCAATGTCTTCATTGCGCAGTTTTCGTTATGGACGATTCAGCGCCGTCCTGCAGGGGATCGCACGCGTCATCGTCGTTCGCGCGCGCGAGCGGCAGCCGTAGTGATACGTCCTCGCCGCCCGCTGATTTCTTATCCTTTGGTGCCCATGCAGTGCGATATATCTCGACGACATAGTCGCGAGCGTCGCACTGCTCGTTGAACAATCGTTCATAGAACCCTCGGTGTCGTTCGTGCGCCGACATATCCAGAACCCAGCACACTGCCAGCACAAGCAACGCCCATACGAATCGCTCGGTAAGTCTCATTCCAAACGCCCCCGACCTGTCAGAGCGACGTGGCCCGCGTGCCATTCTCGTGGGGCGGTGCACAGGCGAAAACCAGAAAAACGAGCTTGCCCCCGCAGTCGACCAGCGAGATCAGCGGGATCCACATCGCATCGGCGAACGCAAGCGGAAGCCTGGAGCCGAGTGCCAGAATGCCGACGCCACCGCGCACGACGTGCTCCGAAGTCGTATGAATCAGGAATCCAAAGTCATTTTCGGCTTGCCCGAACATTTTCCGCCTCTTCGCGTCGCACCTTCGTTCTCGAACCGGCGCCAGTGAGCGGGGCATCGAAAGCGAGCCGCGAAACTGTACCGTCCACGCTTGCAAGGTAGCCCGGCAACGCGAAGAAATCCATTGTACGAAGGGGTCGGTGGTCCTGACTCGCTGTTTGCCCGACTCATCCTTTGGTATAGGGGCCGGCGCAGAACCAGAGTGTGTGGAAACACCAACTTTTTCCGGAGGTGAGCGGTAGGCAATCAGATCGATCGAGTTCGATACGCCGAATTTGCGCTAATCGGACGTCGCGAGTACAACAAAGCCCCTCGGGGCTTCAG
>NZ_JBFRCM010000018.1:0-190025 GCF_040965735.1 Paraburkholderia sp. BR10936 | reverse complement strand
AACAGCTCCACGCCGATGATAGTGCGGATTGCCCGTGTGAAAGTAGGTAATCGTCAGGCTCCTTATGCTGTAACGTCCAGAACCCCGGTGTCTCCGAAAGAGAACCGGGGTTCTGGCGTTTGGGCGCATTAAAATCGCAGCTCGTCAATTCAAGGCGCCAGCCAGGTTCCGCGCCATTCCCCTTCTTCAAACACCAGACTGGCGCGCCTATGCCCTGCGGGATTCAGATCGAGGTAGTCAATGCTCGATACGGTCACATCAATCAGACAGAAGTTTTCGAATCCCGCCGATGAGTTGGGATCCTCGGCGAGCGTCGTTGCATGCGCTTCGGCGGGAGACGCAACCGGTGTCGCGGGCGCAAGCGGCGTGCGATAGACGATCAACGTCCGAGGTCTGCTCGAGTCCCAGACAGCTCTCGTATCCGAGGGCGTCTCGACGATTCTCGCAACGCCGTGCAGCCTTATCTGGATCCCGCCGTCGAGATCGCAGCCGACGAGCGATACGCGCGGGTCGCGCCGCAATTCAGACACCTTTGTAGACCGCACGTCGGTATGAAACATGACTGAGCGCCGCTCGCGAGAGACACGGCGCAACACGACCGTCCGCACGGCAGGCGCACCGTCCAGCGCAATCGTCGCGACCTGCAGCATCGTGAAGGGCGAGCGCTCATTGCCCGCGTTTGCGCCCGCGTTCAGGCGTGCCCAGACCTCGTCGACGATCTGATCCATATCTGCCGCGCTACAGAGCACGCACGATGCCGCCGTCGACACGGATGTTTTGCCCCGTGATGTACCCCGCGGCATCCGACAACAGGAACGCGACCGTTTGTGCGATCTCCTGTGTCTTCCCGAATCGGCCAACCGGAATGCGGGCAACAATCTCGGGCGTTTCGGGCCAGCTGTCGATAAACCCCGGCAGCACGGAGTTGATTCGAATATTGTCCTTCGCGTAGCGGTCGGCATAAAGGCGCGTGAACGAACTCAACGCGGCGCGCAGCGCGGAAGAAACAGGCATGGCCTGCTCGGGCGCATCGGCGGCAAAGCTCGAGATATTCACCACCGCGCCGCCGCGTTGCTCGAGAAACGCAGGGGTCACGCGACGCAACACGCGAGCGACGTTGAGCAGGATGAGATCGAGCCCGAGGTGCCACTGTTCGTCTGCAACAGAAAGCAGATCCCCCTTCGGCGGATGCCCCGTGTTGTTCACCACAGCGTCGATGCGGCCATATTTTTCGAGCGTTTCGCGGACGAACCGGTCGATACAGTCCGGCTCGGTCACCGAGCCGGTAAAGCCGAATCCGCCAAGCTCTCTCGCCAGTTCGGCCGCACTGCCCGAGGGTGACATCAAGGCCAGACGGTAGCCGCTGGCTGCCAGTTCGCGCGCGATCGCCGCGCCCATACCCTTGCCGGCCGCCGTGACGAGTGCGACTTTTTCTACTGCCATCGTGCTCTCTCCTTGAATTGGATTCAGCGCGTCAGAACTGCGCCGTATGGGAAATCGTCCAGAAACTGTATGGCGTTATGATTGGATTGTCGAATGATGTTTCTTATAGTCTGACAATAAAATTCTTCAGGTCCGATGGCGTGGATATCGCGGTGCGGCTCGGCAAGCCGCCGTTCGCGAAAGGCCTCGTCAGCGACCCGCTATTTCCGCTGCAGGTATTCGGCGTAGCCAGCCCGCAACTGCTCAAGCCCGATCACCCGGTGCACACGATCTCGGACCTGCAAAACTATGTGCTGCTCCACGACTCTCATGATCTGTGGCCGGAATTTTTCAACGCCCTCGGTTGCACAAATGATGTGGGCGAGCTGAAAGGGCCGCACTTCAGTCAATCGTCGCTCGCCATCGATGCCGCCATTGCGGGGCAGGGCATTGCACACACGAGCGAACATCTCGTCGAGCGCGATATAAGCGCGTTGAACCGGGCATTCGCAGTCAGCAAGTTCTGCGCCACCATCCGCATTGCAGTGCAGCGCCTCGCCGTGAGGCAGCGCGTGCGCACGCATTCATCGTTCGATCACCTTGCCGGTGCATAATGACTGAACCGCCGATGCAGTCGATGACTATCCGCCAAGGAGTTCGTCATGCTAGCGAGGAACGAAGAATTCGTCGCCCATCTGCTCTCCGACGTCATGGAATTTGCGCGGGCGCGCTTGCCCGAGCCGACGTTCCAGATCGTCGAGCCTTTCCTGCGGCACTACTACGATTTCGCCGACGCGGAGGATCTGCGCAGCCGCAGCATCGCCGACCTCTACGGCGCCGCCATGGCGCACTGGCGAACCGCGCAGCGCTTTGTACCGGGCAGCGAGCGCATGCAGGTCTACAACCCGATCCTCGAACAGCACGGTTGGCATTCGGACCATACGGTCATCGAAATCGTGAACGACGACATGCCATTTCTCGTCGATTCGGTTTCCATGGCCGTCAACCGTCTGGGGCTCGCGCTGCATTCCGCGCTGCACCCCGTATTCCGGATCTGGCGCGGCAAGGACGGGACGATCGAGCGTGTAGACGAAGGCGGGGCTAGCGCCGGCGACGGGCAATCACAACTCGCTTCGTTCATCCATTTCGAGGTAGACCGCTGCGGCGATGCAGCAAAGCTCGACGAATTGCGCAGCGACATCGCCAAGGTGCTTGGCGACGTGCGGGCGTCGGTAGAAGATTGGCCGAACCTGCTCGAGGCCGCGCGCACCACCATCAAGACGATGAAAGCGCGCGAAACGAGCGCAGAGGACATCGAAGCGCGCGCGTTTCTCGATTGGATGGTGGCCGACCATTTCACTTTCCTCGGCCAGCGCGATTACGCGCTGGTCGCGCATGACGGCGGCTACGCCCTGCGCGGCGTGGAAGGCTCGGGCCTCGGCATTCTGCGCGAATCGCTGCGCGCGCCGGGCACGCCGGACATCACGCCGTTGCCGCCCGCGGCCGTCGACATCATCAGCGGCGCATGGCCCATTTTCCTGACGAAAGCGAACTCGCGTGCCACCGTACACCGGCCGGGCTATCTGGACTACGTTGGAGTGAAGCTAGTCGGCGCGGATGGCAGGGTGTGCGGCGAGCGCCGCTTCGTCGGCCTCTACACCTCGACCGCCTATATGGTCTCCACCGCCGAAATCCCGATCGTGCGGCGCAAATGCGCGAATATCGTGCAGCGCGCGGGCTTTCTGCCGAAAGGCCATCTGGGCAAATCGCTGGTGACGGTGCTGGAAACCTATCCGCGGGATGAACTGCTGCAGGCGAGCGAAGACGAGCTTTTCGACATCGCGCTCGGTGTGCTGCGCTTGCAGGAACACCAGCGCACGCGGCTATTCGTGCGGCGCGACCGCTTCAACCGCTTCGTTTCCTGCCTCGTATACGTCTCGCGCGACAAGTACAACACCGATCTGCGGCGGCGGATTGCAAACCTGCTCGTGGACGCCTTCAACGGCGTTTCCGTGGAGTTCACGCCGCTGCTTTCGGAGTCGGCAATCGCACGGATTCATTTCGTCGTGCACGCCGAACCCGGCTCGATGCCCGAAGTCGACACGCACGAACTCGAAGCGCGGCTCGTGCAGGTCACGCGCCGCTGGCAGGACGATCTGGCCGATGCGTTGCTCGACGCATTCGGCGAAGAGCAGGGCACGAGTCTCTTGCATCGCTACGCCGATTCGTTCCCGCCGGGCTATCGCGACGATTATCCGGCGCGCACGGCGGTACGCGATATCGAGCTGATCGAGCGCGTGCAGGGAACGCAGCGCATCGCGATGAATCTGTACCGGCCTATCGAGGCGGGCCCACGTACGTTCCGCTTCAAGGTTTATTGCACGGGCGAAGCGATCGCGCTCTCGCGCAGCCTGCCGATGCTGGAACACCTCGGCGTGCGTGTGGATGAAGAGCGGCCCTATGTGATCGAGGCGCCTTCTTGCGCGCCTGCTTGGGTCCACGATTTCGGCCTCGAACTCGCGGACGACGCCGAATTTGACATCGAGCGCGTGAAGGGCCTGTTCGAAGACGCATTCGAAAGCGTCTGGAACGCACGCATCGAAAATGACGATTTCAACCGGCTCGTGCTGCGCGCCTATCTGAGCGCGCGCGAAGTGACGATCCTGCGTGCCTATGCGAAGTACCTTCGCCAGGTGGGTTCGACATTCAGCGACGCCTATATCGAGCGTGCGCTAACCGGCAATCCGGCGATCGCCCGGCAGTTCGTCGAACTGTTCGTACTCCGGTTCGATCCGCGCGATTCACAGGCACGGGAAGAGCGCACGGCACTCATGCTCAAGGCCATTGAAAGTGCGCTCGACCAGGTGCCCAATCTCGACGAAGATCGCATCCTGCGGCAGTTCCTCGGCGTGATCAATGCGACGGTGCGCACCAACTATTTCCGCCGCGAAGCCAATGGCGCAGAGCGGCCCTCGCTCTCGTTCAAATTCGACCCTTCGAAAGTGCCTGGCCTGCCCGAACCCAAGCCCATGTTCGAGATCTGGGTTTATTCGCCGCGCGTGGAGGGTGTGCACTTGCGCGGCGGGCGTGTCGCTCGTGGCGGCCTGCGCTGGTCGGATCGCCGCGAAGACTTCCGCACCGAAGTGCTGGGCCTCATGAAAGCCCAGATGGTGAAGAACGTCGTGATCGTGCCGGTGGGTTCGAAGGGCGGCTTTGTCGTGAAGAACCCGCCGCCGGCGAGCGACCGCGAAGCATGGATGCGCGAGGGCGTGGCGTGCTATCAGACCTTCCTGCGCGGCCTGCTCGATCTCACCGACAATCTCGTGAACAACGCGATCGTGCCGCCGCCCGATGTCGTGCGCCACGATCCCGACGACCCCTACCTCGTCGTGGCCGCCGACAAGGGCACCGCCACGTTCTCCGACTACGCGAACGCGATATCCGCCGAATACGGATTCTGGCTCGACGATGCTTTTGCCTCGGGCGGGTCCGTGGGCTACGACCACAAGAAGATGGCGATCACGGCGCGCGGCGCGTGGGAGTCGGTCAAGCGGCATTTCCGCGAAATGGGCGTGGATACGCAGGCCACCGATTTCACCGTGGTCGGCGTTGGCGACATGTCGGGCGACGTGTTCGGCAACGGGATGCTGCTCTCGCCGCATATCAAGCTCGTCGCAGCTTTCGATCACCGCCATATTTTCCTCGACCCGAATCCCGATCCGGCCGTGAGCCTTGCCGAGCGCGTGCGGCTCTTCGCGCTCGAACGCTCGAGCTGGGCCGACTACGACCCGGCTACGATATCGGCGGGCGGCGGCGTGTTCGCGCGCACCATGAAGACGATCCCGCTTTCGGCGGCGGTGCGCACGGCACTCGGCATCGAGGCGGCGGCGCTTTCGCCAACCGAGTTGATTCGCGCGATCCTGCTGGCGAAGGTCGACCTGCTCTATAACGGCGGCATTGGCACTTATGTGAAATCCGCGCGCGAGACCAACGCACAAGTCGGCGACAAAGCCAACGACGCGGTGCGCGTGAACGGCTCAGAACTGCGCTGCAAGGTCGTGGGCGAGGGCGGCAATCTCGGCGTCACGCAGCTCGGGCGCATCGAATTCGCGCAGCATGGCGGCCACATCAACACGGATGCGATCGATAACTCGGCAGGTGTAGATTGTTCGGACCACGAAGTCAACATCAAGATCCTGCTCGGACTCGTGGTGGCCGACGGCGAGATGACGACGAAACAGCGCAACGCGTTGCTCGCGGAGATGACCGACGAAGTCGGACTGCTGGTGCTGAGCGACAACTACTACCAGACTCAGGCGCTTTCGATCGCGGGCCGCTACGCCGTGGAGCTGCTCGATGCCGAATCGCGCCTCATGCGCTGGCTCGAACGCGCAGGACGTCTGAATCGCCATATCGAATTCCTGCCGACCGACGATGAAATCGCCGAACGCCAGGCCGCGAAACTCGGGCTCACGTCGCCGGAGCGCGCCGTGCTGCTCGCTTACAGCAAGATGTGGCTCTACGACGCGTTGCTCGATTCATCGGTGCCGGAAGACCCACTCGTCGCGGACTTGCTGATCGACTACTTCCCGCAGCCACTGCAGCAGCGCTTTAGCGAACCCATGCATCGGCATCCGCTGCGGCGTGAAATTCTGGCGACGCATTTGACGAACGCGCTCGTGAACCGCGTGGGCTGCGCATTCGTGCACCGTTTGATGGAGGAAACCGACGCGCAGCCCGGCGAAATCGTGCGCGCGTGCATCATGGCGCGCGACGTATTTGGTCTGAACGATATCTGGCGCGCCATCGACGCGCTCGACAACCGCGTGCCCGACGACGTGCAGGCGCGCATGTTCGTCGACATCGCACGGCTGCTCGAACGCGCGGCGCTATGGTTCCTGCGGCATCTGCAGGCAGGCTCGGTGGACAACGATGGTGTGAGCACGCTGCTGGCACGCTGCCGCGACGCCGCTCAGCGCCTCGCGCCGCAATTGCCGACGCTGCTGCCCGACCCGGATCTCGAAGCGCTTTCGGCACGCCAGGGAGAACTCGTGAAGGCGGGCGTCGAAAATGCGCTCGCGCTGCGCGTGGCGAGTGGAGATATTTCGGTAGCACTGCTGGACATCGCGGATGTAGCGGCGGCGTGCGACCGTCCTCTTGAGCGCGTTGCGGCGGCGTACTTCGCTTTGGGTACGCGGCTCAATTACAGCTGGATTGGCGAGCGTGCGGCGACGCTGCCTACGCCGACGCATTGGGACACCATGGCGCGCGCGGCTGCGCTCGCCGAGGTGGCGCACCTCAAGCGCGCGCTCACCACGAGCGTGCTTGCACAAGGCTCCGAAACCGCGGACGCACAAACGCTCGTCGACGCATGGTGCGCTCAGCACGAGGCGGCGCTCGAGCGTTATGGGCAGTTGCTTACGGAACTGCGTGCTTCGAGCGGCGTGAGTCTTTCTGTGCTGCTCGTGATCGTGAGGGCGATGGCGGCGCTCGAAAGGACTTGAAGACTCGAACGATGACGGCGGTGCAAGCGGCTTACGCGGCGGCCGCTTCGGTCACCGCCTGCGTGCTCGCCACGGCCGCCGCATGCTCGCGAATCAGACGATAGACCGTCTCGCCGGGCACCGTCTCCGCCTCGAGCAACTGATCGGCGATCGCGCGCAGCACCGGCTCGTTCGCACGCAGCAACGCGAAGCACGCGTCGTTGAGTTCGTGCAGCAGTGCGTTCGCGTGCTCGATCGCGCTCTTCAACTGCAAGCCCGCGACCTGCTGCGGCAGCGCCGCGAGGCTGAACAGATTGCCATCCGCATTGAAGCCGTGCTTCGACACCATGTCGAGGCTGATGCGCGAGGCCTCCTGCAAATCCTGCGCCGCGCCGCTCGACGCTTCGCCGAACATGAGCAGTTCCGCGTTGCGCCCGCCCAGCAGCACCTGGATTTCGTTACGCATTTCCGTTTCGCGATACAGGTACTTGTCCTGCATTTTCGTGATCAGCGCCACGCCCAACGCGCCGCCACGCGGCAAAATCGTCACTTCTTCGAGCACGCCGGTGCCGAGGAGGGCGGCGACGAGTCCATGTCCTGCTTCATGGATCGCAATGCGTGTGCGTTCGTCGTCCGAAAGCGCGCGCTCCGCGCCGTTGACGTCGCCAATGCGTGCAATCTTGATGGCCTCGAGAAAATGCACCGCGGCCACTTGCCGCTTGCCGGCCTTGCGCGCGACGAGACCCGCTTGATTCACGATCATCGAGAGCGTGGCCGGGGAAAGGCCCGTGGTCAGCCGCGCGAGCTGGTTGAAATCGAGATCGTTGGCTTTCGACTTCAGATTGCCGGCGTAGAAGCGCAGAATTTCTGCGCGATCCTCGAGGTCGGGCAAACGCACCTGCACCGTGCGGTCGAAGCGGCCAGGGCGGCGCAGCGCTTCGTCGAGATTGTCCGGGTGATTGGTCGCCGCGACGATGATCACGCCTTCGTTCGACGCGAACCCGTCCATCTCCGCGAGCAGCTGGTTGATGATGCGGTTGCTTTCCGCTTCGACCGGGCCGCCGCCCGTATCGGTGCGCTTGCCCAGGCCGTCCGCCTCGTCGATGAAGATGACCGTCGGCGCGTTCTTGCGCGCGAGCTCGAACAGGCGCTTGACCTTCTGAATGCCCACACCGTAATACTTCGCGCTGAAATAGCTGCCCGTGATGGCGATGAAATTCGCGCCGCATTCGCCTGCAAGCGCCTGCGCGAGACGCGTCTTGCCGACGCCCGGGCCGCCTGTCATGAGCACGCCGCATGGCGCGCGCACGCCCATGCCCGTGAACTGCGCGGGCTCGGTGAGCCACGCGCGCACGTCGGCGAGCGCGGCTTTCGCCTCGCCTGCGCCGATCACGTCGTCGAAGCGCAAAGTCGGCGATTCGCCGAGCAATTGCGCGCCGCCGCCCATTTCGCGGCGCATGAACCACAGCAGGCCGCCTAGCATCAGCACGGGGAGTAGCAGACTGAACGCGTCGCGCACACGGTCGAGGGCTTCTGTCCAGCGCTCGGCGCCGATGCGCACATCGGCGTGCGGCAGCCAGACGAGTTGCCAGGGCGGCGTCGCGCCCGGTTTCAGATCGGCGAACAGCAGGGCGTTCGCGAATGCGCCATTGTGATCGGCCACATAATACTTTTCGCCCTTGATCGTCGAGACGAGAATTGCTTCGCGGCTCACGCCAATTGCGGCGACATCGCGGTCGCGAATATCGCGCAGCAATTCCGAGGCATCCTTCTCGCGCTTCGTCCATGGCGATGCGTCATGCCGCATCTCGCTGGCGACACCCGTAAGCGCAGCCGGCTGGGACTGCGCAAGATTCGCTTGATGGCGCCAGTAGAAAAAGCCAGACGCCGCCGCGAGCGCCGCCGCGCATACACCCAACGCCGCGTATCGGCCAAAGCGTGACCACCGCGAATTCCTTGCCGGTTTCATGAATCCTTTCCTGCCTGGCGCCGCCGTGACGACGCCAGATAATCTATCGTGGGACTGGAGGCGCTCGAACGTCTCGCCTTGCGTAGTCCATGGATAGTCAGGAATACGAAAACGACCCTTTTAATCGCGCTGCTCCAATAGGATTATGCCTGCGTTAGGCGGCCCGCGAAAAAGGGGATTGACGGATAAATACCTTTTAATCCGGTGATTTAGCCTGGCTGCGTGGTTTCTTAGGGGGCGCGAACGGCGATGTGCCCCTGTTTGGCGTGCTTTGCCAAGCGGGTCGGACCGCGATCAGAATAAAGATAAATGGGGCGAGCGTCGCTATTCGTTCGCTCGCTGCGCAACGTGGGCTATCCGGTCCCGCACAACACCGATCGCCTGCTTGAGCGCGTAGACGTCCTGAAAATAGCGGTACGGAATGCGTATCCGGCTCGCGTTTGCGTCGATGTTTTCGATTTCTTCACTCCATTGCGCGATCTGAGAGGGGCTCGGCTCGCTGTTGCTCCACACTTCGTCTTCGAGTGCCTTGATTTCGCGGTACCAGACGACGAGCCGTTTTTTCATCCGTGCTTCGAGCAACCGCGGCAATGCCTGAAGCAAGCCAATCAGGAGCGCCGCGAACGGCACGAGGATCAACAGCCGTCGTTCGATCACGCTCGCGAGCCAGAACGGCAGATAGCGGTACAGGAACGGCTGGCCGGATTTGAAGTAGCGGACGCTTTCGTCGGAGAGCGGGAATTCTTCCGTCTTCAGGTTAGGGAAGGTGCCGAGCGGCGTGAAGTAATCTTCGCCACCGTGAACGGAGTGAGCCGCGTCGAGCAGCAGATAGACGAGCGCCGGATGCAGCGTGTCTTTCGAGACCAGCAGCGCCGTTGCCGCGAGCAGCGTGACGTCGGTGCGCGGCAGATCATCGGCGACACTCGTCGACGCGCGTGGCAAGACGATCTTCGAAAGCGATGGGAACTTCTGAACCAGCGCGTCTGCCTGGGCGAAACTCATCAGTTTGAGATCGCTGTTCAGCAGGATCTTCTGCATCTCGGCGTCGGGCCGGCCGATGTAGAAAGCAGCGTCGATCTGACCGCTTTCGAGCCCTTGATACGCTGCCGGCGCATCCATTTGCAGCAGGGTGGAGTTCTGGCTCGTGATGCCGCTGTAGCCGAGCAATACCTGCGCGACATTGAGCAGGCCACTGCCGGGCACGCCCGTCGAAATCTTCTTGCCACGAAGTTGCGACAGCCGGTCGACCGTCGTGTCGCCGCGATAGAACACCCAGATCGGTTCGTACGACACGGCAGCGATCGTCTGCAGACCGTCGGTCTCCTTCGGGTTGGTGGTACCCGACTGGATGAAACCGACTTCATAGGCGCTGTTCGGGTCTCTCAACCGCTCATAATTCTCCACCGCGCCGGAGGAACTGCGGATATCGAGCTTGATGCCCGCACGCTTCAGGATGGGCGCATAGCGATCCGCAAAGCCACGATAGATGCCGTTGTCAGCGCCGCTGGTCATGACGATGGTGCGTTGGAACGCGGGTGCGGCCACGATCGCCACCACCCAGCCAAACGCAGCCAACAAAATGATTACGCCGACGATCAGGAAGCGCCGCCTCGCCCTGGTCATGGGTGCTGTCTGGCTGCGATGCAGTGCCGGATTGTGTCGGGGCATCGTTATGTACGCCTCCAGGATGCAACGCAGCAAGGATCGCGGTGCGTCGTGGCTCGCTCTGATCGTTATGCTGAGCTTATTGCCGTTGCCGCTCGGGGTGAGTATGCCACGGCGAGGGAATCTACCTTCGCATCGAGGACGCAGCGTTTTCTGGCAGACTCGCCGGTGTCCCCTTGCTGTCTGGTGATCGGTAGTCGCTGATCAAAGATATAGGTCGTAGTGCAAATTAATATTGGAAGCGATGGATTCGCCTTTTTACTTGACATACCTTCATGGCGTTTACTTGGCTCCGTCACATCGACCCATCGAGAAGGCGCGACGCCAAAGGCTGACCGGATCGATTCGCACTGAAATTTCCCGGGCGGCGCCTGAGCTGGCATCCCCTTTGCCGATCAGTCGCCGCCGTCGCCTGAAGCGTCGATCGCGTTCAACAAATGACGCAGTGCATGGCCTGCAGCGACGGACTCTTCCGGATCGAGCATCGCCGTCAGCGCGTTCAGCCGGCCGACCCGCTCGTCCAGTGCACGATCGATGCACGCCAGGCCTTCTTCCGTCAGTTCCACTTCGAGCCGCCGGCGGTCATTCGGATCGGGCAGACGGCGCACCAGGCCCTTGTCTTCCAGCCGGTCCAGCAGCACGGTCATCGTGCCGGTCGTAAGGATGGCGATGCGGCTCAGGTCCGACGGGGATGCCGTTTTGGGGTAGCGCCGACGCAGCGCCGCCAGCACCTGGAACTGGCCCGAGGTGATGCCGTGCGCCTGGGAAAGCTTGATCAGCTCTCGCTCCAGCACGCCGCCCAGACGGATCACTCTGATCAGCATGTCGGCGTGTTGCAGATCCAGGTCGGGGCGCGCCGTACGCCATTCGGCGAGAAATTGGTCCACATAGTCAAGGGTAGTCATACGCGAATTTTACTTGGCTCCAAATAACTTCGCAATTGATTGCTTGACATCAAGATACTCGATGACTAGTATTCGCTCATGGTCTGACCGGGGACAACAACCGGCCGACATCAGAAAGACAATGAAATGGGCGAGACACGACATGGCTTTTGATTCCTCGTGCGGGTTTCCTGGGCAACCGGGCGATAGCGCCGCAATCTCTGGCGGCTCGGTTCGAGCGGCCTTTGACGCAACATCGGACCGCTATCCGGCGCATCCTTTTCTCCACATTCCCGCGCAAGCAACGGCGGGGTACGGGAGGCAAGCGGTGGACTGGGAATACGGCGAAGCAGCCCTTCGCGTGCAGGCGCTGGAGGCCGATTTCCGCGAAGCTGGCCTGACGCGCGGCCATCGCGTCGCCGTGATGCTCGACAACCGCGCCGAGTTCTTCCTGTGCTGGCTGGCGCTCAACGGCATCGGCGTGTCGATCGTGCCGCTCAACGCAGAGCACAGCGCTGCGGAGATGGCGCATGTGCTGCGCGACAGCGCGGCCGTGATGGTGGTCACGCTGGAAGGACGAGGGGCGGCACTGGAACCCGCACTGCACCTCGCACTGGCCGGCACCGACAGGGCATTGCCGCCGGTTTGCTGCCTCGGCGACGACGCGCCCCGGGTGCCGGTGCTGCCCGGCACGTTCGCAGCCAGCACGGACGAGTGTGCGTTGGTCTATACCTCGGGCAGCACGGGTTTGCCGAAGGGCTGCATGCTCTCGAATGCCTACATGCTGGCGTTCGGCCGCTGGTACCTGTCGCTCGGCGGCCTGTGCACGATCGAGCCCGGTGCCGAACGCCTGATCACCCCGTTGCCGCTGGTGCATATGAACGCGCTGGCCTGCTCGTCGATGGCGATGATCCTGAGCGGTGGTTGCATCATTCAGCTTGACCGTTTCCACCCCGGCACCTGGGCGCAGACCGTCGCTCAGAGCGGCGCCACCATCGTGCATTACCTCGGCGTGATGCCGGCCATCCTGCTGCAGTTCCCGCCCCAGCCCGGCGACCGCGCGCACGCAGTGAAGTTCGGCTTCGGCGCTGGCGTGCATCCGAAACACCAGGCGGCGTTCGAGGCGCGCTTCGGCTTTCCGCTGGTGGAGTCGTGGTCGATGACCGAAGTCGGCGCGGGAGCGGCGGTGGCGGCCAACGTCGAGCCGCGCCATGCCGGCAGCCGTTGCTTCGGCCGACCGTCGGGGCACATGGAATACCGGATCGTCGACGACGCAGGTGTTGACGTGCCGCCCGGTAGCTCGGGCGAACTGTGGGTGCGCGCCGCCGGTCCGGACCCCCGGGCGGGTTTCTTCTCGGGCTACGCCAACCAGCCAGAGTTGACCGAAGCCGCATGGGCTGGCGATTACTTCCATACCGGGGACATCGTGCGCGCGGGTAGCGACGGCGCCCTGCACTTCGTGGACCGCAAGAAGAGCATCATCCGGCGCAGCGGCGAGAACATCGCCTCGCTCGAAGTCGAGGCCGTGCTCAACCAGTTGCCCGTTGTGCGCAACGTCGGCGTGGGACCCGTCGAAGACGAGACGCGGGGTGAGGAGGTCATGGCGTGCGTCGAGCTTGCCGCCGGCCACGCGCCTTCGCACGAGGTGGCGCTGCAAATATTCGAGGCTGCGGCGCAGCGGCTCGCTTACTACAAGCTCCCGGGCTACATCGCGTTCGTGTCCGCGCTTCCGCTGACTGCTTCCCAGAAGCTGCAGCGTGGGGTGCTGCGCGAAATCATGCGCCGCCTGGCTGGCGAGGGCGCCGCATTCGACCTGCGCGCCCTGAAGAAACGCTCCGCCTCGCATCCGGCGGACAACGCCTGAGCGGCCGCCGGAGTCTCCCATGGCAATCCAACCCGAAGACGCGCAAGCCGTGCTGGCGGTACCCGTCACGACAGGCTACGCGCGCTACAGCACCGAGCCAGCGGACTGGTATGTCGCGCAATGCCTGCGTGAACTGTTGGCTGGCGCCGGCTTGTCGAAAGACAGTATTGACGGCCTCGCCGTCTCCAGCTTCACGCTGGCACCCGACCCTGTGGCCAGCCTGTCGCGGTCGCTCGGGCTGTCGTTGCGTTGGCTGGAATCCGTACCTTTCGGCGGCGCCAGCGGTGTGATCGCGCTGCGCCGCGCGGCACGGGCGGTGGAGGCTGGCGATGCGGAAGTCGTGGCCTGCATAGGCGCCGATGCCAATCCGCGCGGTGGTTTTGCCGGGCTGGCCAGTCGCTTCTCCTGGGCGGCCATCGACGCGGTGTATCCCTACGGAGCGGCGGGTCCGAACATGCCGTTCGCGCACCTGACCCGGCGCTATATGGATGCCACCGGCGCCACGCGAGCCGACTTCGGCCGCCTTTGCGTCTCGCAGCGCGCCAATGCCAGTGCCGTCGCGCACGCGCTGTTGCGCGATCCCATTTCGCTCGAGGCGTACCTCGACGCCCGGCCAATCGCCGAGCCGCTCCACAAGCTCGATGTCGTGATGCCGTGTGCGGGTGCGGAGGGCTTTCTGGTGATGCAGCGGCGGCGGGCCCTCCATCTCGGCCTGCCGTACGCCCGTATCCGGTCGATGGTCGAGCGCCACAACGCCTACGCCGACGATGAAGCCATCTTGCGAGGCGGCTGGGCCCAGGAGTGCAGCCGCCTCTATCGCGAGGCCGGCGTCGGCTGCGGGGACATCGATGTGCTGGCCACTTACGACGACTACCCCGCGGTAGTGTTTCTGCAACTGGAAGGGCTCGGCTTTTGCCCGCCCGGCGCCGCTGCCGCTCTCATTCAGTCACACGATCTGAGTTTCCGCGGCGACTTTCCGCACAACACAAGCGGCGGCCAGCTCGGCTGCGGACAGGCCGGTGCGGCCGGCGGCTATCTGGGGCTGGTGGAAGTCTTGCGGCAGGTCACTGCGCAGGCCGGCGCCAATCAGGTACGCGCTGCCCGCATCGGGCTCGCCAGCGGCTACGGCATGGCCGTGTACGACCGCTGCCTCGCCACCGGCGCCGCGATCATCGAAGGGGTCACGCCATGAGCCACGACGCTTCCTTTGCGCAGTGCCGCTCGCTTGCCTGGCACAGCATGGCGGAGTCCACGCTGCCGGGCGGCCTCGCACTGCCGTGCTGCGCGCAGTGCGGCCACCGGTTCTATCCGCCGCAACGCTATTGCCCGCGTTGCCTGCACGGGCACATCGACTACGTGGCGGACAACGGCGCGGCCGTCGTGCTATCGGTGACGCGCCTGCACCACACACTGGAGCCAGCCTTCGTCAGTTTGCTGCCTTTACATGTGGCGGCCGTTCGCACGGATTCCGATGTCACGCTTTTCGCGCTGGCCGACGACATGCTGGCCCCGGGCACCCGTGTGGCGGTCAGCCTGATCCGCGCAGCATGGGCGCCCGCTGGTGTGCTGCGCGTCCGCTGCGTGGCATCGCCGGAACACGGGGGGGCGGTATGAGCCATCTCCACCATGAGACCCAGCGTTTCGCGGGACGTACGGCCGTGGTGACCGGGGGTAGCGCGGGCATCGGACTGGCCGTCAGCGAGGCGCTGCTCGCGCAAGGCGCGCGCGTGATTGCCGCAGGGCTCGAGCCGTCCGCCAGTGCGCATCCGCGCCTCATCTCCAGCGTCGTGGACCTGTCGACGCCCGAAGGCATTCGCACACTGGCGGCGCTCGCTCAGGCAGAGCAGGCCGACATCCTCGTCAACAACGCCGGCGCGGTGCGCAACACCCTGCTCGAAGACGTAGACGATGCCGAGTTCGACCTGATGATGACGCTGCACGTGCGCTGCGCAATGAAGCTGGCGCAGGCCTGCCTGCCGCACATGAAGGCACAGCGCTTCGGCCGCATCGTCAATGTGGCGTCGCGCGCGATCGTGGGCCTGGCCGGACGCACCGCCTATGGCGCGAGCAAGGCCGCGCTGGCCGCGATGACCCGCACCTGGGCGCTGGAATCCGGGCCGTCCGGCATCACGGTCAATACGGTGTCGCCCGGGCCCATCGTCACCGGCATGCTGATTCGCGATATCCCGGAGCATGGCGAACGCGCGCGCGCCCTGGCCGCTTCACTGCCGCTCCAGCGCCTCGGCCGCCCGGACGACGTAGCACGCGCGGTGCTCTTCTTTGCCGATCCCGCAAATGGCTGGATCACGGGGCAGAACCTCTTCGTCTGCGGCGGGGGGAGCCTGGCCGCTTCTCTGGCGCTCTGAGGCCTCTTAACCTCACTTCATCCAAACCACCAGAAACAAACCGGAGACAACATCGTGAACCCGTCGAGTTCTACCTCGTCCATTCCCCCGCTAGAAGAAGTACTCCTAAATAGCGAAGACATGCCGTGGCGCCCCAAATCCCTGCCGGGCCTCTACGAGAAAATGCTGTGGCGCGACGACGCCACCGGCGCTTCCATCGCGCTGATCCGGTTCGAGAAGGGCGTGTCGATTCCCGTGCCGCACTCGCATGCATCGAACCAGTTCATGTTCTGCCTGCAGGGTCGCTACGAATACACGGCCACGAATGTGGTGCTGATGCCGGGTAGCTTCTACTGGAATCCCAAGGGGCACATCCACGGCCCGACGCTCGCGCACGAAGACACCATCGTGGTGGAAATCTACGACGGTCCGCACTATCCGCAGCAGCCGAGCTGGTACACGGATGAGCGCGATGCCCACTGACCACAAAGGTGCCGCCATTCCCGGCATTCCCACGCCCTCGAGCCATTGCGAGACCGATCCGCGGGACCTGTGCGCGGCGGTCGGCGCGATCTTCGAGCGGCTCGGCGTAGCTGCTGCCGATGCCGCGTATGTCGCAGAGGCTCTGGTCGATGCCGACATGGAAGGCATCCCCTCGCACGGCGTCATGCTTGTCCACATGTATGCGCAGCGCCTGCGCAGCGGATCCGTGACGGCGGCGTCGCGGGCCGCTGTGGCCCATGACCACGGCGCCTGCGTGGTGCTCGACGCCGCAAACATGCTGGGCCAGCTTTCCGCGCAACAGGCGGTCGCGATCGCGAGGGAGCGGGCCGTTGAGCACGGCATCGGCGCCGTGGCGGTGCGCAACGCCTTTCACTTCGGCGCGGCGGGCCGCTATGCGCGGGCCCTGGCAAGCGATGGCTGCGTTGGCATTGCGATGTCCAACACTCGTCCGCTGATGCCCGCGCCGGGTGGCGCCCAGAGCGTCGTCGGCAACAACCCGCTGGCTATCGCGGTGCCCGGTGACGACGGCATGCCGGTGGAACTCGACATGGCGATGAGCGCCAGCGCGATGGGCAAGATCCGGCTGGCCGCCGCCGCCGGCCGCGCGATTCCGGCTGGCTGGGCCACCGACGCGCAAGGCCTGCCCACCACGGACGCGGCCGCCGCCATCGCCGGCATGCTGCTTCCGGCGGCCGGCCCCAAGGGCTTCGGCCTCGCCTTCATGATCGACCTGCTGTGCGGCGGCCTGTCCGGCGGCGCCACCGGCGCGGCGGTGCAACCGCTCTATGGCGACAGCGCCATTGCCTACAACTGCGCGCACTTTTTCCTCGCGATCGATGTGGCGCATTTCCGCGACGCGGGCGCGTTCGCGCGCACCGTCAGCGACGCGGCGGCCGCGGTGCGCTCGTCGCGGCGCGCGCCCGGCACGGAACGTCTTTATGCCCCCGGCGAGATCGGCTGGGCGAGGCGTGCCGAATCCGGCGACGCCTGCCGCGTCGAGCGGCCGGTGCTGATCGAACTCGCCGCCCTGGCGCGCGCGCTCACGGCCGCGCTGCCTTCTTCGATTGCCAACCTTGTAGACGATATGGACCTGACAGCATGAAAACGCAAATTCTCACCGGCGAACTGCGCAAACCCAACGGCCACTTCTCGCAGGCCACCACCATCGAGGCCAGCGGCAAGCTGGTCTTCATCTCCGGCATGACGGCGCGCCGGCCCGACGGCTCGATCGCCGGCATCGGCGACGTCGTAACCCAGACCCGGCAAGTCTGCGAGAACCTGAGCGCCGCCGTGAAAGCCGCCGGCGGCTCGCTCGACGACATCTGTCGCGTCGATGTGTACGTACGCAACATCGAGCATTTCGACCGCGTCCATGACGTGCGCCGCGAGTTTTTCAAGGCGCCACTGCCGGCTTCGACCATGGTCGAGGTCAGCAAGCTGGTCTCGCCGGAATACCTGATCGAGATCAGCGCGATCGCGGTTCTGCCGAACGCCTGAGACACGTATCGGAGTCCGAATCATGCGATTTGCAAGTTTCATCTACGAGGGCCGGGCGCGCATCGGGGTGGTCGAAGGCGACCAGGTGGCCCCATTGCCGCTGTCTATGGGCGACCTGCGCGATGTGATCGCCGGTGGCCAGGATGCGCTGTGCAGTATCGCCAGCGCGTTGTGCGACGGCACGCTGGAGTGCATCGCAATCGATGGCCTGCGCCTGCTGCCGCCGCTGCAGCGCTTGCCGCGCGATGTGCTTTGTGTCGGCTGGAACTACTGGGACCATTTTCTGGAAGGCGAGGGCAAGCGTGAAGGGCAGGACGTGCCGCGTCCCGAAGCCCCGACCTTCTTCACCAAGAGCCCGCACACCGTCATTGGACCGCGCGACGACATCGCTTTCGATCCGCGCATCTCGGCCAAATGGGACTACGAGGCCGAACTCGCGCTGGTCATCGGCACCGGCGGCCGCAGCATCGCCGCGAGAGACGCCATGCGGCACGTCTGGGGCTATTGCCTCGCAAACGACATTTCTCAGCGCGACCTGCAACGCCGTCACGGCGGCCAGTGGCTGAAGGGCAAGAGCATCGACAGCACCATGCCGTTGGGGCCCTTCCTGGTGACGGCCGACGAGATCGATCCGCGCGAAGTCCGGCTGCAATGCCTCGTCAACGGCGAGCTGCTGCAGGACGCCTCAGTGTCGCAGATGGCTTTCGATATTCCCGAACTCATCGCCGAGTTGTCGTTCGGTATGACGCTGCACGCGGGCGACCTCGTTCTGACCGGCACGCCGGCCGGCGTGGGCAACGCACGCGAGCCGCAGGTTTTCCTGCAAGCCGGCGACGTCGTGACCGCGCGCGGTACGGGCTTGGGCGAACTGGTCAACCGGGTGGTCGAGACCGACCTGTATGGACAATCGAGTGTTACGGACATGCGGAGGCGCCCATGAAAGCCAGCTTCGATGCAAGCGGCGACGTGATCGTCATCACGGGCGGCGCGAACGGGATCGGCGCGGCGCTTGCGCGTGCCTGCGCGGGGGCGGGGGCAGCGGTGATTGTCTGCGACGTGGACGAGCACGCCGCCGCGGCGTTGCTGGCCGCCGAGCCGCGCCTGCAGTTTGTCCGGCTCGACGTCAGCGACCGCGATGCCGTGATGGCCGCCATGCAGTCCATCGAGAACGAACACGGCCACATTGACGGTCTGGTCTGCGCAGCGGCGGTGCAGCCGCGCCGGGCTGTGCATGACACGGCGCCGGCTGACTGGCAGCGCACGCTCGGCATCAATCTCGATGGCGTGGTGTGGTGCTACCAGGCTGCGATGCCCGGCATGATCCGGCGGCGGCGCGGCAGCGTGCTGGCGTTCTCGTCGGGACTGGCCCATAGCGGCTGGGCCGACTCTGCCGCGTATGCCGCCAGCAAAGCCGCACTGGTGGCCTTCATCAAAAGTGCTGCGAAGGAGGTGGCCCGGCATCGGGTGCGGGTCAACCTGATCGCCCCCGGCGTCATCGACACGCCCCAGTACCGGCATGCCAATGCCGGGAGCGACGACGCGCACTGGGCCGCCACGCTCGGGGTAGGCCAGCCGGAGGACGTCACGGGGCCGCTGATGTTCCTGCTGTCCGACGCCGCCACCATGACCGCGTCGGTGCTCAGCCGGGACTATGCCTGGCAGGCCAGCGAACCCGCGGGGCACGAGCAATGACATTCACCGGAGAACCACAACCATGCAGCCTGTACTGATCGTTGGCGCTGGGCCGATCGGGCTGACCACGGCGCTCGGTCTTGCGTACTACGGCATTCCCTTTCTGCTGTTCGAGGAAGACGGCAGCCTGTCGCTCGACACCAAGGCGGGCACGCTGCTGACGCGCACGTTGGAGGCCTTTCGCCGCTATGGCGTCGCCGATGCCGTGCTGGAGCGTGCGCTTCGAGTCGAAGAGATCGGCGAGATCGAACGGGAGAGCAATCTCTCGCAGTCGTCTGTGCGCACGGCCGTGCTGCGCGACGAGACGCGCTACCCGTTCGTCGTCAACCTGCCGCAGCACCATCTCGAGCCGATCCTGCGCGACGCGGTGGAGCGTGTGCCGCAAGGCCGCTTGCTGATGAAGCACCGCCTGGTGTCGTTCGACTCCGGCGCCAGCGGTGTGCAAGCCATCTTCGACACGCCCGATGGCCCGCAGCGCTTCGAGGGCAGCTACCTGCTGGCGTGCGATGGCGGCCGCAGCACGGTGCGCGCGCAATGCGGTGTTCCGGTGGTCGGCACGTCGCTCGATGTGCGCTACATGCTGGTGGATCTCAAGGTCGACCTCGATGTGGCCAATCCGCGCGACTATCCCTATCTCGCGTACTTCTCGGATGCGCAGGAGTGGATGATCCTGGTGCGGCAGCCGCACTGCTGGCGCTTCCTCTATCCGCTCGCCAGGGACGCGGACGAACCCACCGACGAGGCGCTGCGCAGCAAGGTGCTGCGCTTCATCGGCAAGGTCGACAAGGTCGAGTTGCTGGGGCGGGTGAGCTACCGCGTGCACCACCGCATTGCGCGCCAGTGGCGGCGCGACCGCGTGTTCCTGATGGGCGACGCTGCGCATCTGATTACACCGATGTGGGCGCTTGGCCTCAATACCGGCGTGCTGGATGCCATCAGCCTGCCATGGCGCCTCGCGTGGGTGCTGCGCGGCTGGGCCGACAGCAGCCTGCTGGACGGCTACGAGCGCGAACAGCGCCCGGTTGCGGAGGAAGGCGCGGGCGAGATGGCGGAGGCCGCGCGTCACCACATGGCCATGCAGGGCGAGGCAAAACCCACCGCGGCGCTGCAGGACTGGGGCAACGCCTATACGCGCACGCTGCTGGGCGTGCGGCTGGATATCAACGGCAGTGGCGACTGGTCGATGATCCGAACGGAGGCCGAGCCGCCGCCGCTGCAGGTGGGCGAGCGCATCCCGGATTTCCTGCTGCATGGCCCCGCCGGACGGCCAGTCCGGGTCCACGATCTCGTCGACGGCAATTTCCTCGCGCTGTATTTCGACGACGTGCGCCGCCAGCCGCAGATCCCACACAACACGTCCCCCGCCTTGCGTCACTTCGTGGTGTCGCGCTGGGACGCCCCCCTCGACTCCGGCCTGCGCGACCGCGCCCTGCTCGATGTCGGCAACCAGTTGCGCGAGCGCCTCGGCGTGGCGGACGGCACGCTGGTGCTGATTCGCCCGGACGACCATGTCGCCGCCATCGTGCCGATCGCGCCGCAACGTGCCGAAGACCTCTATGCATCCATCGTCGGCGTGCCCGCGCCGCAAGGGAGTTCGCAATGATCCGTGGACCCAGCGTGCTCGGCCTGAACGGCTTTGGCCTGGAAGTACCGGACCTGGGCGCCGCCCGGGCCTTCTACGAGACCTTCGGCCTCGAAACCGCGACGGTGCAACCGGGCGTGCTGCGCATGCGCTCGCCTGGCCGAACCAACGATGAACTGATCTTGTCGGCCGGCGCGGGCAAACGGCTGCATCATGTGTCTTTCTACTTTGATCCGCTGCAGCGCGCGGACTTCATCGAGAAGCTGACTCAGGCCGGACTCGACGTCCTCGAGCAGGCCCCGCCCGGCGGCCACCGGGACGGGCTCTGGTTCCAGGACCCGTGGGGTACATGGATTCATCTCAGCCCACATGTTCCGGGGTCGCTCGCGGAGCCCGCCGCCGATGCCGTGCTGCGCCGGCCGGTGGACGTCGCGGCGTGGCAGGCACTCGATGGCGGGCGCGCCCCGCTCAAGATAGGCCACGTGCTGATCTTCACCCCCGACCTGGCAAGGGCGGAGCGCTTCCTGTGCGATACGCTCGGCCTGCGTGTGGCCGACAGGGCAGTCGGAAAGGTGAGCTTCCTCGCTGCGGGCGAGGGCGTGATCGACCACCACTGTTTCGGCCTGATCGCCAGTACGCACCGCGGCTTCCAGCATGCCAGCTTCCAGATGGGCGGGATCGACGACATCGGTTTCGGCGCCTGGCGCATGCGCGAGGCGGGTTACCGGGACAGCTTCGGCCCGGGACGACATGCGCTGGCGTCGAACCTGTTCCAGTATGTGCGGGATCCGTGGGGTAGCTGGGTGGAGTACTACGCCGACATGGACAAGATCAGCGACCAATGGGTGAGCCGGGACTGGACGGTCTTGCCGTACATCTGGGGGCCGACGTGGTCGCCGGAATTCTGGGGAGGGGAGATGAATGCCAACCTGGAGCCACGGTGACCCCGCGTATGGATTGTCGGAAGACGAAGGAAAACCCATGTCCTCGATCGCATTGGATGTCCATACTCACCTTGTGCCCGGCGGCAGGGCTGCATTGCCGCCATTGGACGGTGTCGTCAGGCGGACTGCCGACGGTGTGATGGTGATCGACGGCCAGCCGCTGATGGCCATGGACCTGTATCACCCCGAGCGATTGCTCGCCTGGATGGAGGCCAACGGCGTGCGGCGTGCGCTGGTATCGGTGCCGCCGCCGCTCTACCGGCAGCACCTGGACGCCGTCGCGGCCCACACCTGGGCTTGTTACGTCAACGATGGCCTGCTCGAGATCGCCGCTCGCCACAGTGCAAAGCTGGGTGCCTTGCTGCATTTGCCGATGGAGCACCCGGCGGTGGCGCAGGCATTGGCCGCGTGTTATGGCGAGTCGGCTCATGCAGGATACGCGCTGGCGGCAGGAGGCGTTGACGCCGTCGATTACGGCGATCCGGCGCACCGGCCGCTGTGGGAGCGGCTGGACGCGCAGGGCGCCTTCGTCTTCCTTCATCCGGCGCACTGTTGCGACGGCAGGCTCACACGGCATTACATGGAAAACTTGCTTGGTAATCCTTACGAGACCGCGGTCGCGGCGTCGCAACTGCTGATGGCGGATGTCCCGAAGCAGTACCCGCGCATCCGCTTCTGCCTCGCGCACGCTGGCGGCGCGTTCCCGGCGGTGTGCGGACGCTTGCAGCGTGGCTTCGACACCGGGCGTCCGGGAGTGCCGGCACAGATCGAGCCGCCCTTGCAGGCGGCGAGGCGCTTCTTCGCCGACTGCATCGCGCACCAGCCCGCCGGCCTGCGGCTGGCACAGGAGGTATTCGGCCGCCCTAATGTGCTGTTCGGCTCGGACTGGCCGTTTCCCATGGGCATCCCCTCGCCGGGCACCGATGACACCGTGCGCGCGTGGAGACAAGACGCCACGCCGTAACGGCCCGGCGCACACACCACAACAGGCAGAGAACGAGAATCAAGGAGACAACATGAATGTGGAACAAGGATCAGCCGCGGCCGGTATGCCGGCGGCTGCCGATGGGCGGCGGGCGATGTTGCGCAAGACCGTCATGACATCGATCGTCGGGCAGGCACTCGAATGGTACGACTTCTTTCTATATGGCACGGCCGCGGCGCTGATCTTCGGCAAGCTGTTCTTCCCGATCGGCACGGACCCGCTGGTGGGCACGCTGGCGGCCTTCGGCGGCTTCGCGGTGGGGTTCGTCGCGCGCCCGCTCGGCGGCGTGATCTGCGGTCACGTGGGCGACCGCTACGGCCGCAAGCTGGTTCTGGTGCTGACGCTGGTCGTGATGGGGCTTGCCACCGCCCTGATGGGCCTCCTGCCGACGTATCGGCAGATCGGGATCTGGGCGCCCGTGCTGCTGGTGTTGCTGCGTCTCTTGCAAGGGCTGGCTGCTGGCGGCGAATGGAGCGGCAGCATCCTGCTGATCAGTGAGAATGCGCCGCCGACGCGGCGAGGCTTCCTGTCGGCCTGGAGCCCGAGCGGGGCGACCGTCGGCTTCGTGCTGTCGGCAGTCGCCTTCTGGGCGGCGCAGAAGCTGCCTGCCGAAGACTTCATGAGCTGGGGATGGCGCGTCCCGTTCCTCGCCAGCATCGTGCTGGTCCTGGCGGGCTACTACATCCGCAGCCGGATTCCCGAAAGCGCGGAGTTCGTGGCGGCCAGGCGCAGCGGCCACGGTGTGCGCCTGCCCGTGATCGAAGTGCTGCGCCAGCAGCCGAAGGAAGTGCTGATGGTGGTGGGGCTGCGCATGGCGGAAGGCGGCGCGTCCTATATCTTCTTCGCATTCTCGCTCGCCTATGGCGCGCATCTTGGCATTCCTAACCAGGTCATGCTGGAAGGGCTGACGATCTCGATGGTGCTGGTCATGGGCACCGCACTGGCGTATGGCCACCTGTCCGACCGAATCGGCCGACGCACCGTCTATATGGCGGGCGCGGTCGGCGTGATGCTGGTGGCGTTCCCGTTCTTCTGGCTGATCGATACGCGCCAGCCGTCTCTGGTGCTGCTTGCTTACGTGCTGGCCGATTCCGTGGTGCTGGCCGCCATGGTCGGTGTACAGCCGAGCTATATGGCAGAGCTGTTCCGGACGGAAGTGCGCTACTCCGGCATGGGCGTTGGCCGCGAACTGTCGTCGGTGATCGGCGGCGGCGTGGCGCCGATGGTCGCCACGGCCCTGCTGGCGAAGTATCACTCGGCGACGCCTGTCGCGCTCTATCTGATCGTGCTGGGGGGCATCACGGTGATCGCGCTCATGTTCACGCCGGAAACGCTGCCCAGTGAGGCGCGCAGGCGCCCCGGGCAGGCCTGAAGGAAGGGAGCGCCATGACAACCCCGACTTCACCCCTGGCCACGCCGATCGCACAGCGGCTCGTTTTCGATCTGGTGCGCGGAGAGGTCCGTGACCATGATCGCCGCTACCTGCTGATGCGCCCCGATGTCCTCATGGGCATGCTGCAGTTGCTGGATGACACCACGCGGGCGCAAGCGCTGTGCGCCTTCGCCGACTCTACGGCCCGGCACGGCAAGCTCAGCATTCTCGCCTATCTCGACGGCCTGCCCGGCCGCGGGGCGGGCGACGGCAATGCGCTGCTCGATCTGATCTGCGAAACGTCGCCCGCGCTTGGCTGGGGGCGGTGGGACTTCGAGCGCAGCGGCGATGGTCTGGTTCTCAATGTTTTCAACAGCCCCTTTGCCGCGGGCTACGGGTCGGCGGCCCAGCCGGTCTGCGCGCCGATCGCAGGCATGTTCCGCACCGTCGCCGCGATTGTGTTGGGGCAACCTGTGCGCGTGCAGGAAACCGCGTGCGCCGCCGTGCATCCATATGCCACTTGCCGTTTTGTCGCCCGCCCGGCACTGGCGAGCAACGAGGAAGGAGACTTGACATGACCCGCTACCGGGACGATGCCGGCGCCATCCGCGCGCTGGTGCAGGAAGACCGCGTGCACCGCGACGTCTACCTCAGCGAGGAATTGTTCCGCCTCGAGCAGGAACGCTTGTTCCAGCGCAGCTGGAATTACGTCGGCCACGAAAGCCAGGTGCCCGAACCGGGCGACTACTACACCACGGAGATCGCCGGCCAGCCTCTGATCCTGGTGCGCCAGCCGGACCGCAACCTGCGGGTGCTGATGAACCGCTGTGCCCACAAAGGTGCGCGACTCGTTTGCCAGGTGCAAGGCAACACCGGCAAATTCTTTCGTTGTCCATACCACGCGTGGGCCTACAAGACCGATGGCGCCTTGCTGGCCGTGCCGCTGAAGACTGGCTATGAACATACCCGCATGCACGCCTGCGAGTCCGGAGCTGGCCTGGTGGCGCCACGCATGGCGGTGCATCGCGGTTTCGTCTTCACTTGTTTGTCGGCGGAGGGCCCGGAGTTTTCGGATTACCTCGGTCCCGTGCTGACGGTGCTCGACAGCCTCGCCGACCGCTCCCCCATGGGCGAACTGCAAATTGCCGGCGGCTGCCTGCGCAGCGTGATGCGGTGCAACTGGAAGATGTACCTCGAGAACGTCAATGATTCGGTGCACCCGGTTTCCACGCACGAGTCGGTCTCGGCGACGGCCAGGTCCGTGCAGGACACGCAGCCGGCCGATGCGCCGGAGTCGATAGCCCTGCAGCAACTGCTGCCATTCGGCTCGGGCTATGACTTCTTCACGAGAACTGGCGCGCGTATCTATCCGAACGGGCACAGCGTGCTGGGTATCCACGCCAGCATCCATTCGGGATATGACATGCCGGAGGATTACCGGCAGGCGCTGGAGGCGGCCCATGGCGCGCAGCGAACAGCTGAAATTCTCGGCTTCGCGCCGCAGAACGTGGTCCTGTTTCCGTCACTCGCGCTCAAGGGATCGCCGCAGACGCTGCGTGTGATCAAGCCGCTGGGCATGGACCGTACGCTGGTCGAGGTCTGGGCGCTGGCACCCAAAGGAGCGCCGCAGGTGCTACTGGAGCGCACGCTGACCTACAACCGGCTGACGTTCTCGCCGATGTCGGTGGTGGCACATGACGACATCCATATTTTCGAGGGCGTCCAGAGATCGCTAGCCGCCCAGGGCAATCCATGGATCAGCCTGCATCGTGAGTACCGCGACGGCGAACAGCTGGAGCTGGAGCAGGAGGTGAGCGGCACTAACGAACTGCTGATGCGCAACCAGTTCCGCGCGTGGGCGACGCTGATGACGGCGGATGCGAAAGGAGCATCGGCATGACTGGCTCCGACGCAACGATCGAACTGGTGGTCGACGAAGTGATTCCGCTGACCGGCACCATCACCGAGTTCCGTCTGCGGGATCCGGCGGGCAGGGCGCTGCCGGGGTACACCGCGGGCGCCCATCTGCGCGTGCGGGTCGCGCCTGGCGGCACCGCGGACTGGCGGCATTACTCGTTGATCAACGGCACGGTGGGCGCCACGCTGGCGCCTGAGGTCTACCGCATCGCCGTGCGGCGCGAAGACAATGGTCTGGGCGGCTCTCGCTGGATGCACACCATGCTGAAGCCTGGCAGCCGGTTGCTGACCAGCCAGCCGCGCAACGCCTTTGTGCTCGACTTGGATGCCGAAGACGCCGTGCTGATTGCCGGTGGCATCGGGGTCACGCCCATTGTGTCGATGGCGGCCGCGTTGGCGGGCGCCGGGCGGCGCTACCGCGTGCACTACAGCGCCCGCGACACCCGTCAGCTGGCATTTGCGCAGGAACTGCGCGGCATCGCCGGCGCGCACCTATCGCTTTACGCCGACGAGGGCGTACTGCCGGTGCTGGATATCGCGGCACTGTTGCAAGGCTTGCGTCCCGGCCAGCCCCTCTACGTCTGTGGCCCGGCGGGGATGATCGACGCGGTGCTGGCCCAGGCGTACGCGCGCGGGTGGGCTCGTGAGGACATTCACTTCGAGCGGTTTGCCGCGCCGCCTGCCGCGGCGTCCGACACCGGCTTCGAAGTCGAGCTGCGCCAGTCGGGTCGCACGCTCACGGTGGCGGCCGGGGAATCGATTCTTGACGCCATGCTGGAGGCCGGCCTCGACCCGCTTTACGACTGCAAGCGCGGTGAATGCGGGCTGTGCCGGACGACGGTGCTGGAAGGGGCACTCGATCACCGCGACTATTGCCTCAGTGAGTCGGAACGGCAGGCAGGCAATGTGATGCAAATCTGCGTGTCGCGCGCCGGCTGCGGGCGGCTGGTGCTCGATGCATGAAGGGGAGCGGGAACATCATGGGTCAATACCGGGACAATCCGGAAGCCCTGCGCCGGCTGGTGCAGGACGAGCAGGTCCATCGGGACGTCTATCTCGATGAGGAGGTCTTCGCGCTGGAAATGGAGCGGCTCTGGTCACGGGCGTGGGTGTACGTCGGTCACGACAGCCAGGTGCCGCAAGCCGGCGACTTCATCACGGCGGACATCGCGGGGCAGCCCGTCATCATGGTGCGGCAGCCCGATGGCACGGTGAAAGTCCTGCGCAACCGGTGCGCACACAAGGGCGCCCGGCTGGTTTCGCAGGCCAGCGGGAATGTCGGTCGCTTCTTCCGTTGCCCGTATCACGCGTGGACGTACAAGACGGATGGCGCGCTGCTGTCGATACCGCTGCGGCAAGGCTACGAGGGCACCAGCCTGGATGCCTGCCCCGCGAGCCAGGGCATGGGGGCGTTGCGGCACGTGGCGAGCTATCGCGGTTTTGTGTTTGCCCGCCTGGCTGACGACGGTCCGGCGTTCCACGCGTACTTTGGCGAGGCGCTGACGTCCATCGACAACATGGCCGATCGCGCGCCGGAGGGCGAGCTTGAAGTCGCGGGGGGCGTACTGCGCTACACCCACGACTGCAACTGGAAGATGTTCATCGAGAACCTGAACGACACCATGCACCCCATGGTGGCGCACGAGTCGTCTGCGGGCACGGCAAGACAGCTGTGGGCCGGCAAGCCGCAAGACGAGCCCCTGCCGATGGCGATCGAACAGCTGGTGCCCTTCACATCGGGCTATGCGTTCTCCGACGAGATGGGCGTGAGGGTGTTCGCCAACGGGCACAGTTACACGGGAGTCGGCACGGTGTCATTGCATGCCAATTATGTCCGCATGCCCGAATACGAGGAGCGCATGGCCGAGGTCTATGGTGTGACACGTGCCGCGGAGATCCTCGCAACGGTGCGGCACAACACCGTCTTCTATCCGAGCCTGACAATCAAGGGCGCCATTCAGGCGATCCGCGTAGTGCGGCCGGTGGCGCCCGGCAAGACGATCGTGGAATCGTGGACTTTCCGCCCCAAGGGTGCGCCGGAGGACCTGTTGCGCCGTACGCTGATGTACACGCGACTGATCAACTCGCCGATGTCCGTAGTCGGCCACGACGACCTGCACGCCTACCGCGCGATGCAGGAAGGGTTGCGTGCAGGCGGCAATGAGTGGGTGAGCCTGCACCGCAACTTCGATGCCTCCGAAGTCGGGCAGGAGGACACCACCGCCAACGGCACGAGCGAAATCTCCATGCGCAATCAGTTCCGCGCATGGGCCCGATACATGTCACCGGAAATCCAGTCAGGAGATAAAACAAAATGAGCCAGCCCCAACTCACGACGCTGCCCGCGCGGGATGACCTGATCGCCTTCGTCTATGAAGAAGCACGGCTGATCGACGACAAACGCCTCGACGATTGGCTCGCGCTCTTCGCGGACGACGGCCGCTACTGGATTCCGCTCGTGCCGGGCCAGCCGGATGGCATTAACCACGCGTCGCTGATGTACGAAGACCGCCTGCTGCTTCAACTGCGCATCGAGCGCATGCGCAGCCCGCGTGCTTTCTCCCTGCAGCCGGAAAGCCGTTGCCTGCACGTGCTGCAGTGTCCGGAAGTGTTGGCGCAGGACCACGAGAGCGGTACGTACCTCACGCGCACCCGCTACATCTACGTGGAGACGCGGGGCGAGGAACAGCAGGTCTATGCCTGTACGGCCGAGCACACCCTTGTGCTGCGCGACGGCATGCTGAAGGTGCGGCAGAAACGGGTCAACCTGCTGAACTGCGACGCCGCATTGCCCTCGGTCCAGCTTTTTATGTAGAGCTACCGGCGGCGCGCGGCGCGCCGCTGAATACCCAGTCTGCTTCTGTCGCGGTAAGCGCAAGAGTCGGTTAGTTCAAATACGATACGTATTCCTTCTTCAGCCAGTTAAATCATGGCGGAATCGATATTGTGTCACCCGTTGCCTCGTGCAAGAATTATGTAATCCAGATTAATTTCGATCGACCGTGATGCTAAAAATCGCTGCCAAATGGTTCGAGTGCAAGCAGTTAGACGACGACGTCTATCTGTTCTGGGAGCCACATGTGATTCCCTTGTTCCGGTGCAACATCTGGTACGTGCGTGGCCGTGATCGCGATCTGATTATCGATTCTGGAATGGGCTTTTCGAGCCTCAAGGAGGCCGGCAAGCACCTGTTTGGCAAACGCACGGCAGCGATCGCGACGCACGCGCATCTCGATCACGTGGGCAATCTTCATGAGTTCGACGAATGCATGGTCCATCGGCTCGAGGCGCCGGGGCTGCGTAATCCGCAATGGTCATATACGCTCGCGGACGACCGCTTCAATCCCGAGTACTTCAAGAGTGCATTTGCCGATTTCCCTTACGAGGGCTCCGTGGTGGATGCGTTGCCGCACGCGGGATATGAGCTCGCGAGCTGGCACATCAAGCCAGCTCATGTGACACGCGAACTCGTCGACGGCGACATCATCGATACCGGCGACCGGCATTTCGAGGTGCTGCATCTGCCGGGGCATTCACCGGGCAGCATCGGCCTTTGGGAAGCGCGTACACAAACGCTATTTTCGGGGGATGCGATCTATGATGGCCCGTTGATCGACGACCTTCATCACTCGTCGGTGCCGGATTACGTGAAGACCATGCAGCGTCTCGCGCGTTTGCCAGTCAAGGTCGTCCACGGCGGCCATGACGCGAGCTTCAGCAGGGAGCGGCTCCTCGAACTCGTTGGTACGTATCTCAAGCGCATCGGTGCGTGAGCGGGGGGCGCCGCATGCCGGCGCTCGCTTCGATGCCGCTCAGAAGGCGTAAATGAACTGCATGGCGAACAAGTCATTCGCCTTGGCATACGATCCATCATTGCGGAGGAAGACCCGGTTGTTTGCCCAATCGTGCCGATACTCGACCTTCACCGTAATCTGCTGCGTCGGATAGAAGAGCAGATTCAGCGCAACGTCCTGACGAACCGCCCCCTTGCATTCGAATCCGAGGCCGCCGTTTGCCTTCGAGTTTGCCAGGCAGTCCGCGCCAATGCCAAAGCCGTTGTAAGGGTCCATGCCGTTGCCGTTCAGGAATATGCCCCCACCCCCACCACCGTTCTGGCTATTGACGAGGAAGTCGTAGCGCGCGGTGGCGCCCATGCGGCCAACGACCGGCATCGAGAACTTGCGGTGTGCCAGCAATGACAAGCCATACCACTGTGCATTGCCGCCATTGAACGCGGCGCGTTGCTGCGTGCCATAGTCGGCCTCGGCATTGAACTGCGCATCGGCAAGCGTGTAAGTGGCGTCGAGCTCGCCGAATATGAAGTATCCGCCCGAACTCGATGCCTGGCCGCCCGCTCCATAAACGGTGCGGCCCGTCACCGGATCGTGGGCGCTCGGCAACGTCTGCCGCCCGATGGTGAACGAGCCACCGGTGTCGAGCGCCGTGGACCACGTATAGTCCGCTCGCGCGGCGAAGCTCGGCACGCGGTTGCTTGTCGTGACAGGGTCGCCAAGCGCATTCTGTCCTGTCTGCGTGACGGCGCCGTAGGTCCGGGCCTGTTCATTGCCGAGCATGAACTTCCAGGACCAGTTACTGGCTTGGGGCGTGTAATTGAGGCCGACGCCGACGTAGGCGGCCGGGTCCGAGAAGTCATAGAGCAGGTTATGGGTCAGAGTCAGCGTTTGCGTGGACAGCTGATATTCATATCCGCCGAACGCGCTCATCAGTCCGGCAAGGAAGGTCGTCGTGCCCGACAACGGCACGGTGACGAATGCCGTGTTGAGAATGTTGTTGCCAATGTTGCCATGCTCGTTTGCCAGCAGCGAAATGCCATTGCCCCGATTGGGCATCAGCGAGAATTCGGCCGATGGCGCCATGGGGCCGACACCGAACGTCTTCTTGATGTTGAGGTAGACGTCGCCGATCGTGCCGTTGAAGTACGTATAGGATGACTCGTGATTCGCGAAGAGAAACGACGAGGTCCTGGCGGCCCGGTTATAGACGTACGCGGGATCGATATATCCGGTCACCGAAAGTCCGGCGAGCGGTCCCGAGGTGGCGGCATCGGAGAGCGAGTCGACTTTCAGCTGCTGGCTCGCGAGCTGCTGCTTCATGTCGGCGACGTCGTCGTTGGTCAGCCTTGCAGGCGCGTTTCCGTAGCCGGATACCGACGCATCGACGATTTGTGGCGCGTTTGCAGCGGGCGGTTTTGCGGCGAGTTCGGCCTTCAGCGACTCCACTTCCTTCTGCAGCGCCTTGAGTTCTTGCTGCAGTCCTTCGATCCGCGCGGAGATCGGATCGGCTGTCGCGAGACACGGGACGGTGCCGCTCACGAACAGGCAGATCAGTTTCCATCGCATGGAAAGTCTCCTTACTGTGTGGCCTTTTAAAGGGCAAAGCGAGTCCCTATCCGGGCCCAAATCGGTTGGCGTCGGGGGAAGTGGTGCAGCCGCCCGCCAAGGCTTGCCGGCGAAGCGGCAAGCCATCAGTCAGTTCGCGACGGTGTCGTCGGGGGGCTGAAGTGCTGTTATGGCGGCGTGCCGCCGCCGTGTGACAGGCGCGACCTTAGCGGCCGTCCTTCAGTTGCGACCAAAGACGCGTTTCCAGACGCTTGATTGCCGCGGGCAGCGGCTGTTGCATGAACAGCGTTGCAAGGACCTCGGGCTTTGGATAAACCATCGGGTCGTCGAGCAGCTCGGGTTTGACGAACTTCGAAGCGGCGCTGTCGGCGTTGGGGTAGTAAATCGTATTGGTTATCGCTGCGTGAACTTCAGGCCGCTCGATGTAGTTGATCCACTTGAGCGCCGCTTCCGGATGAGGCGCGTCCTTCGGGATCGCCATCATCTGGAACGAGACCGGTGCACCGCTCTTCGGTATGACGTACGCCAGCACGATATCTTTGTGTGCCTCGCGCACGCGGCTCGCAGCCATCTTGACGTCGCCCGACCAACTCACCCCGAAGCAGATGTCCCCGCCGGCGAGGTCATTGATCCATGAATAAAGGGCGAATTGCGTCACATAAGGGCGAATGCTCTTCAGCAATTCATAGGCGGCCTGATAATCAGCCGGATTGTGACTGTTCGGATCCTTGCCGAGATAGTGCAGGGCGATGGAAAACATGTCGGTCGGCGAGTCGAGCAGCGAGACGCCGCAGCTCTTCAACTTGCTCAGGTATTCCGGCTTGAACAGGACGTCCCAGTTGTCGAGCGCGACGGAGGGCCCGAGTGCCTTGCGCGCCTGGCTGACGTTGTACGCGAGACCGGTCGTGCCCCATGCCCAGGGCACGCCGTATTGATGACCCGGGTCGGCCGCGTCGGTCAGCTTCAACAGTTGCGGATCCAGGTTGGCAAGGTTCGGCAGCCTGGACTTGTCCAGCTTCAGGTAGATCCCCGCGGCCGCTTGCGCGCCGAGGTAGCTCGACGAAGGCACGACGATGTCATAGCCAGACGAACCGGTAAGCAGCTTCGCCTGCAACGTATCGTCGCTATCGAACACGTCGTAGCGGACGTGGATGCCTGTCTCCTTCTCGAAGTTTGGTACGGTATCCTTAGCGATAAAATCGTCCCAGTTATAGACGTTGAGTGTGTTCTCGTCTGCGAGCGCTGTCGTCGCGAATGCACAACAGGTGAGCAAGGCGAGCGCTATCCGTAAATTCGGTGCTGGCATGATGTCTCCGATAGGGTCTATGGTCGTTATAGTGAGTTGGCGCGTTCAGGGGTGGGGTTGCTTGCGCATGAGGAACAGAATGTCGGCCGCGAGATGCGCGGCCGCGAGCGCGGTGACATCGCTCTGATCGTAGGACGGCGCCACTTCCACGACGTCGGCGCCGACAAGCTGAATCCCGTCCAGCTCGCGCACGATCTCCAGTGCCTGCGCCGAGGAGAGTCCGCCCGCGACGGGCGTGCCGGTGCCCGGGGCGAAGGCAGGATCGAGACAGTCGATATCGAAGGTCAGATACACGGGGGCATCGCCTACCACCTCGAAAATCCGGTCGACCACAGCTGCTGTGCCGTGACGATGCACCCAGGGGGCATCGAGTACGCGTACACCCATGAAGTCGCTGTTCCAGGTCCGGATGCCGACCTGAACCGACCGAGCCGGATCGATCAGGCCTTCGCGGATCGCCTTGTAGAACATCGTGCCGTGATTGAGCGAATCCGCGTGCTCGTCGGGCCATGTATCGCAATGCGCGTCGAAATGAATCAGCCCGAGGGGGCGGCCGAAACGTTCGACGTGTGCGATCAACAGAGGGTATGTGATGTAGTGGTCGCCGCCCAGCGTCAGCATCTTGGCCCCTGAGGCGAGGATAGTGCGGGCGTGGGCCGCAATGGCATCGCGGATCGTCCACGGCCGATGCGCATCGAACCAGCAGTCGCCATAGTCGATCACGTTCAGTGCGTCGAGCGGCGCAAGGCCCCATGGATAAATGCCCAACTCCGCCAGTTGTACCGAGGCCGCACGCACGGCAGCGGGGCCGAGGCGCGCGCCGGGGCGGTAGGTGGTTGCAAGGTCGAGCGGCACACCGGAAATGGCAACGTCGACGCCGGTGAGATCACGGCTATAGGGGCGACGCAAGAATGACAGCGGTCCGGCGTAGGTCGGCGAAGCGGGGTCTTGCTGCTGCGGGGAACGATTGGTTGCTTGCGCGGAGTCGGTGGCGAATGGGTCTTTTTGCAAGGCGGAGGTCATGATCTCGGTATGTAAGGTGCCAGTAAATCGATTCATATGACTTGTCGTCTTTTCAGACGGAATTCCATAAACGCTATGATTCGCCGGACACAATTGATATAAAAGCGAAGGATTTTTCTGGAACGATCGATTTCGTTCATACCTCGATGCGAAGACTTCCACCTCTCCAGGCATTGCTGGCCTTCGATTCGGCGGCCCGACTGGGCTCGTTCACACGTGCGGCTCAGGAGCTGTCGCTGACCCAGTCCGCGATTAGCCATCAGATCCTCCAACTCGAGGAATGGACCGGGCAATCTCTCTTTTTGCGTGTGGGCCGGGGCGTCGTGTTGACCGCGGCCGGCAAGCTGTTTGCGCAGACAGTGGCCGGCGCGCTCGCGCTGCTGAGCGACGGCCGCGAGAGGATCGAGCCGTATGGCAACCCCGATTCGGTGCTGCTCTATTGCCCGCCGGAATTTGCCTCGGGCTGGCTGATTCCGCGCATGGACGAACTGACGGCCGCGATGCCGAACGTCGAGATCTGGCTGGTGACCGATATGGAGGTCACCGAGATCGACCGCGTCGACATCGATCTCGTGATATCGGCCAAGCCGATCAAGTCGCCGGATGTCGAATGCCTGCTGCTGATGGAGCAAGAAAAAGTGGCGATCTGCGGACCCGAGACTGCGAGCCGGCTGTATCACGCGCCGTTTCCCGAGGTGCTGGCGCGTGCACCGCTGCTCGTGCACGAACAATCACAGGAATGGGCACCCTGGTTGCCCGAACTGCGGCGCAGCGGTCTGCAAACCCGGCGCGTCATGACGAGTGCCGATCCGCATTTGCTCGTGGCGGCTGCGCAGCGGGAGGCCGGCATTGCCATGGTCTCGCAGCTGTTCGCGAGCGAAGCGCTGGCGCAACAGCGCGTATGCCGACTGCCACAGGTGCCAGGGGTTGCAATGCCGCCTCTGTGGCTCATGAAATCGAAGCTGCCCGCGCGCTCGACGGCGGTCGAGCCCGCCTTCCGATGGATTGCATCGGCATGCGGTGCCTGCGTCGATGATGCGTCCACGCCGATGCAGTGATTTCACAACACATCAAGCACCGCGGCGCGCGAGATCAACAGATCGATGCACGTTTTCCGCGTTCATCTTGACCATCGGAAAATCTGTGGTATCGTTCCCAAATCAAAATCGATAAGCGAACAGGAGACCAGCCATGGAGTCCCTCAACGGACGCAGGCCGACCGTCATCGACGTAGCGAAGCGTGCAGGGGTCTCCAAAAGTACTGCGGCACGGGTGCTGTCGGACGCGCCTAACATTTCCGATTCGGCGAGAGAGCAGGTGCTGCTGGCTGCGAAAGCGCTGGGCTACACACGTAATGAACTGGCGGTCAGCATGCGTTCGGGCCGCAGCGGCATGCTGGGGCTTGTCTTGCCGGACATCGCGAATCCGTTTTGGGGCGAGGTTGCGCGCGGTGCACAGGATCGGGCCGCGGATGCAGGGGTTTCCATCCTGATTTTTTCGTCCAACTGGAGCGCGGAAAAGGAAAGGATGCATTTGAGCACCATGATGCAGGCGCGTGTCGATGGCGCGATCATTAATCCGGTCGCCGACCAACTCGGCGATCTCGAGCGCTTTGGATTGCCTTGCATCATGATTGGATCGAGCGCGGAGCGATTTCCCGACAGTGCTTCGATTGGCTCGGACATTGCACAAGGCGTGGCTCTGGGCATGGATTACCTGCGCTCCCAAGGCCATCTTCGGCCCGCCCTCATCGTCGGACAGCGCACCCGCCTTGCCCGTGCGCGGTTTTTGCGCGCGGTACACGAACATTGCATCAAGCATGACATCGATCCCGTCACCCTGCCCGTGGAAGACGCCGACTACACGACGGAAGGCGGCGCACTCGCTATGCGACGTTTGCTGGAGCGGCATGAGGGCGGACATCTATGTGTGTTCGCCGCGAACGACCTCATGGCGCTCGGAGCGATGGGCGCCGTTCGAGAGACGGGTTTGCATTGTCCACAAGATGTGTCGATTCTTGGCTTCGACGGCATTCAAGCGGGCGCATTCGCGTGGCCAGGACTCACAACGATAGAAAAGCCCGCTCGTCAGATCGGCGCCGAGGCCGTCGCGCAACTCCTCAAACGCGATGTCGAGGCAGCCCAAGGCTCGCGGATTTATCTGCCATGCACGTTAACTGAACGTGGATCGATCGCCGATCTGCGTCGCAAATCGATGCGCGACTCCGTGGCATCAGGGGAGAGGCGCTGAGTCGCGACGACATCGATATATTTTTTCTGCAGAATGGGAACGTTCCCATATTCATGACAAAGCCAAAACTTATTGGAGGAGACAGGAACCATGTTGACCGTTCAACCAATCGTCCAACCGCCCGGCAGAACATATCTCCGGCCGATGCTGACCATCGGCATGCTGTACTTCGTGACCGGGGCCTTCAGTTGGCTAAACGGGCCGTTAACCGTCTTCGTCAAATTGGCCTTCAGGCTTGATGACGTTCAGGCGCTCCTGATTACCGTCGTCTTCTATGTTCCATACTTCCTGTTCGCATTGCCGTATGCCGCTGCGCTGAAGCGAATCGGGATGAAAAGAGGGATGGCGGCGGGCCTGGGCGTCATGTCGATCGGTGCGCTGTCCTTCAGCTGGTTCGTTGGTGCGCACAGCTACCCCCGGCGTACTTGCAAGCCTTTTGGTGATCGGAACCGGCCTGTCCTTGATGCAGACTGCCTACAACCCGTACGTCAGCATTCTGGGGCCGATCGACAGCGCGGCGCGGCGTGTGGCTACCATGGGAATCTGCAACAAGACCGCGGGTATCCTTGCCCCCTACGTATTCGGCGCATTGGTTATGGGTAGCGTGGGCGAATTCGTCAGCCGGGTCAAAGCGGCGCCGACAGCAGCACATGCCGACGCTCTGCTCAACGCATTTGCCGCCAGACTGCACGGACCGTATCTCACGCTCGCGGCCATTCTCGCGGCGCTCGCCGTTTTCATCGCATTTTCGTCTCTCCCCGACATCAAGCCATCGGAAGTCAATGTCGCTGAGCGCAGTAGTCATTCCGCGCGCAGCATCTTTTCATTTCCTCATCTTTGGTTTGGAGTGCTTTGCATCTTCACGTACATAGGCGCTGAAGTGCTGGCCGGTGACGCCATCGGCCTATACGGGCAAAGCCTGAATCTGCCGCTCGACGCAACCAAACACTTCACCTCTTACACGATGTCCGCGATGCTCGTTGGCTACCTGGTCGGGCTCGTTCTCGTGCCGCGCTTTATCTCGCAGCAGCGCTATCTGGTCGTCTCCGCACTCATTGGCGTGCTGCTCAGCGTTTGCGCATATCTCTCTGGCGGCTATACGTCGATTGCGTTCATCGCTGCACTGGGCTTTGCGCACGCGATGATGTGGCCGGCGATTTTTCCGCTCGCGATCAAAGGACTGGGCCGGTTTACCGAAACCGGATCGGCATTGCTGATTATGGGAATTGTGGGGGGAGCCGTGATGCCTCAACTCTTTGCACACCTGAAGCGAGTGTATGACTTTCAGTTTGTGTACATGGTGCTAACCGTGTCGTGCTATCTGTACATCATGTACTACGGCTTCCATGGCCATATGGTGGGCAGGCGGGAATCGAGCGTAACGAGGTCCCAAACGCAACGGACCCGACACGGCAGCGGCGAAAACAAGGACAAGGAAAACGTATGAGCATTGCCCACCAGTCACTGCAGGACCGTATCCGTGGACTTCTGTACGGGATCGCGTACGGCGACGCGCTCGGCGCCACGGTCGAGAAGCTTTCGGCGTCGCAAATCCGTGAGCGCTTCGGGCGAGTCACTTCGATCAATACCGAATGGCACCGCGCGAAAGATGACGAAGCCGGCCGTAAGGGACGCATACGTGGAGGCGGCATTGTCACCGACGACACCTTCATGGTGCTATCGCTGATGAGTGTGTACAACGAGGTCGGTCGGCACCTCGACGCGTGGGATATGGCCGATGCAATGGTGCGCCAGATCGCCTGGGTTCCGCGATGGATACCCGAACTGCAGCGCGAGACGGTGCTGATCGAGCGATTGTTTTATCCGGAGAAATGGATCTATTTGCGGCATCAGCTTGCTTCCTGCGATCCGCGTCAAGGAGGAATCGGGAACATGGTCAACTGCGGTGCGGCCATGTACATCGCGCCGATCGGCGCGATCAACGCCGGCGATCCCAAGGGCGCCTATGACGAAGCGATCGCATTTGCCAGCGGGCATCAGGAGAGCTATGGGCTCGAAGCAGCCGGTGTGCTCGCCAGTGCGGTAGCCGCGGCGTTCGTGCCTGGCGTCGCGATCGAAGCGGTTGTCGAGGCAGCGCTCGGCGTCGCAAAGGACGGCACGCGTGCAGCGATTGACGCGATCGCCGATGCCGCAGTGCGACTGCGCGGCAAAGACTACGAGACGGTGGTCACGGAATTTCACCGGATCATCGGACGCTTCTCGCCGATTGGTGACGATGTCGAGCATACCGCGAGAAAAGCCGGTATTGCGTCCGACGCCTATCGGCCCTCGCGGCGTCTTTCGATCGAAGAATTGCCGCTGGCGCTCGGCTTCATCATGACGAACTACGGCGACTTCCATCAGGCGATCGAGGACGGCATCAATTCGGGACGCGACACCGATTCGATTGGCGTGATGATCGGAGCGGTGCTCGGGGCAATGCATGGCAACACCGTGATCGAGGAGCGCATTTGCCGGCAACTTGACGAGGTGAACCGGCTGGATCTGCTGTTCGCGGCCGATTGCTTCGGTCAAACGGTGAAGGCTGTTCACGAGGCGGACCGTGCGTTCGCCGAGAAGAAGTTCAAGGTGCGCGCGGACCTCGCACGGAGGACAGGGAGTCCTGAAGCGTTCGGCACGGAATAGTCAGAACTTATGCCCGGGTGGTCGGTATTCGTATCGACCTCCGTTTTCAAATTGATTAGTACAACGAGTGATTTAATGAGAGACACTATCCCATTTTCTGCGATTGCAATCGCAATGTTTGCATTGACTGGCATCGCGCACGCACAGTCAAGCGTTACGCTCTACGGGATCGTCGACGATGGCCCCAGTTACACGAGCAATGCGGGTGGCCACGCTGGCTGGCAAATGGTCAGCGGAAGCGCGCAGGGAAGTCGTTGGGGGCTAAAGGGAATTGAAGACCTGGGAGGTGGCCTCACGACGATATTCAGGCTCGAAAACGGCTTCAACATCAATAACGGCACGCTATCGCAGGGCGGACGGGAGTTCGGACGTCAAGCGTATTTCGGATTGGCTTCGAGCACGCTCGGGACGCTGACGCTGGGTCGCCAACTCGACATGATCAATGATTATGTGGCGCCAATGACGGCAAACTCGTCGTGGGGAGGTTATGCCTTCTCGCACCCGTTCGATAACGACAATACGGACGGCTCGTTTCGCATCAACAACGCGATCAAGTACACCAGCGCGAACTATCTGGGCCTAAGTGTCGGGGCGACATACGCGTTCAGCAACACAACGGGTTTCGCGCAAGACCGTGAATACAGCGTGGGGGTTCAGTACACGCACGGTCCTCTGGTAATCGCCGGCGCGTACTCGAACGTCAACGGCCTCGGCACCAGCACGAACGGTGCCGTCACGCCCGACACCGCGCCGTTCGTCGCAGATTCCCAGAAGATAGCTGGCGCGGGAATCAAGTACGCTTTCGGACCTGCGGCAGTCGCCTTCGTTTATACCTATACGGACATCGGCCAGCCCGTAAGGAACAACCTCGTTCGCGCGACACTGAACGGCACGCGCTTGAGATTCAGCAACTACGAAATCAACGGGTCATACCAGGTGACTCCGCAGTTTTCCGTGATGGCGATGTACACCTTTACACATGGCGACTACGCCGCGAGCAACGGAACCGTCCGCCCGAACTGGAACGAGATTGGGGTGATGGGCGACTACCTGCTATCAAAGCGCACCGACGTGTATGTCCAGGGCGTGTGGCAGCACGTGAGCGGCGTGGCTGATGACATGGGCGGAATGGGCGGGGCGTTGATACTCGGCAGTGCGGGGCAGTCGAGTACGGCTAGCCAGATGCTCGTGCACGTGGGACTGCGGCACAAGTTCTGAGTGCGCTAGCCGGTGGTTTGCCGTAGATCAGTTGGGTGTGGGCGTGGGGCGATGCCGTGCGCCCAGACCGATTCGGGCTCCTGCTGCAACGCCCTTCGGTCCAGAGCCGTTCAGGTACGAAACTCGGATTTCAACGCCTGATAGAGCCGCCTATACCGTTCGAACCGGTCTCTCAGCACGCTCCGAAGTGCTGTCTCAGGCTCGTATCGTTCAAGGACAGCGGGCGCTTTGACCACTGCCGCGAGTTCTTCCCGTGTGCACGCGAGACGAGCGAGGCGACTCGCTCCAAGTGCCGCTCCGAGTTCGCCCCCTTCGTTTCGATTGAGTTCGAAGCCGAGCGCGGAAGCACAGAGTTTTCCCCAGTATGCGCTGCGAGAACCGCCGCCGATCAATGCGGCCGCGGTGAGCGTCGTTCCCGCTTCCCGCAGCGCCGCATATCCATCCGCCATCGCGAACGCGACGCCTTCCATCACGCTGTATGCGAGATGCTGGGGGCCATGCGCCGAAGTCATCCCGTAGAAGACACCCTTTGCTGCGGCATCGTTGTGCGGCGTCCGCTCCCCGTTCAAATAGGGAAGGAAAATCGGCGCGATGGCGCTTTGTCCCGAGGGGGCGATTTCGATCAGCTCGGCAACGCTGCTCTTGAGCAAGCCGGACAGCCAGTGCAGGCTTGCCGCTGCGCTGAGGATGACACTCATCTGATGCCAATGCCGCGGCACGCAATGGCAGAAAGCATGGACTGCCTGCGCCGGGTTCGGTGCATAGCTCGCGGTCGCGGCGAAGAGCACGCCCGACGTCCCCAGAGACAGAAACGCATCGCCCGGCCGGGCAACGCCGATGCCAACTGCGCTCGCGGCGTTGTCACCGGCGCCGCCACAAACCGTCACGCTGCCATCGAGGCCCCACTCGCGCCGAAGGTCTCCCCGTAACTGGGCCGCAGGCTCGCTGCCCTCAACCAGCCGGGGCATGTGCTCCCTCGACAACCCGGTCGCGTTGAGCATGCGGTCGGACCAGTCACGTTTTGCAACGTCGAGCCATAGCGTCCCCGAGGCGTCGGACATGTCGGATGTAAGCTCACCGGTCAGACGCCACGCAATGTAATCTTTCGGAAGCAGTACTTTCTGCACTGCACGAAAAACGGCTGGCTCGTACTTCGAAAGCCAGAGCAGCTTGGGCGCCGTGAAGCCCGGCATGGCCTGATTCCCGGTGATATTGCGCGAGTCGGGCACGAGCGCCTCGAGTTCGACGCACTCCGCGTAGGCGCGCGTGTCATTCCACAGAATCGCCGGACGCAGGACGTTGCCACTGCGATCGAGTAGCGTCGCGCCGTGCATCTGGCCGGAAAGGCCGATCCCACGCAGCGCCCTGAACGCGCGAGGCTGCTCACTGCGTAGCGCCGCGACGGCGTCGAGCGTAGCGTTCCACCAGTCCTGGGGGCTTTGCTCCGACCACAGGGGGTGAGGGTTATCGACGCGCAGTCGGGCCCGGCTGCTGGCGATGACGTTCGATTCGGCATCGGTGAGCACAACCTTTACCTCGGACGTGCCGAGGTCGATTCCCAGATAACTCAAAGTGTATTCCCGACGGTGAGCGGGCGGCTGCGCCGCCTTGGCGTGGTCTCAGGCCGCTGCCTTGTGAGCGTGTGAAGGGGCGTCGTTGAGCCGGTGCAACGCGCGAAATTTCGACGGCGGAATCCCTTTTTGCGCGAGAAACTGCCGGTTGAAGTTCGATACGTTATTGAATCCGACGCGGTAACAGATATCGGTCACGCCGAGATCCGAGCACATGAGCAGTTCGCAGGCTTCGTTGAGGCGCAGCCGGTTCTGATACTGCACAAACGTGCAGCCCGTATGCCGCTTGAAGAAGCGCGTAAAGGTGCTGACGCTCATGCTCGACATTTCCGCAACGTCGACTTCACGCAGATTGCCGGCGAGATTCTGCTGGATGTAGGACAGCACCTGGTTGATGGTCGACGACATATAGCGCTGCGCACTGACGTTGTATGCCGGACCGGCGAGCAGTTTCCTGCTGGTGCAGGCGATCAACTGGTCGAGGATCGACATCAGCAGCATCACGCGGCGCGCACCGTGCGCACCTGAAACCTCCTGCATCACAGGGGCAATCGCGAGGCCGAGTGCGTCCGGAAACTGGATACCTCGCGACGCCTGATCGATTAGCGCGATCGCGGGGCTGAGTTCAGCGAATGCCGCGACCATCTTTTCGACTGCATCGCGCGAGAACTGCAGCACGAGGTCGCGGGAGGGCACGCTCGCGCCGCCGCTGTCTGTCACCCAGTTATGAGGCAGATTCGGGCCCGTCAGCACGATGTTGCCAGGATGGAAGTCCCCGATGTGGTCGCCCACGAAGAACTTGCCCGATGAAGCACGAATGACATGCACTTCGTACTCCGGGTGGAAGTGCCATTTCGCAACCATATGCGGATAGTCGTGCACCCAGGCCCGAAAGGACTCGTCCTGACGGGTATGGACCAATTCGAGATCCGGATTCATTGCTCTCGTCTCCACGGGAAACCTGGCTTCGCGGCCAACACGCGCGCTCGCACGCTAATGTACTCCCACGCCGGGCGCCGCGTGCAGGCGCGGGTCGGGTAGGGGCGCCGCAGCTGCCTCTTCTGCCAGCCCAAGCGACACGTTAGCCCCCGTCGCGACGTCGAAAACATGCAGATCGTGTTCGCGCAACGCGAGTCTGACGTGATCCCCGGTGTGAGGCACGGCATTCGCCGGTACAAGCGCGGTGATACGCTCGCCTGAGCAGTCAACGGTAATGAGCGCTTCTGCGCCCAACACTTCAACCAGCTCCACCGCACCGCTGGGCATGAGTGCATCATCCGCTCTCACATCATCGGGAATCCATACGAAATTTGGGCGAACCGCCAGCTTGATCGCCTGTCCGTCCTGCAAGCGCTGAAAGCGGTTTGCGCGTAGTTCCCAGTGACCGACGGCAGACGACGCGATGACTCTTTCGCCAGTGCGTTGCACCGAGGCATCGAGAAAATTCATCGCAGGCGTGCCGATAAAGCCCGCACCAAAAATCGTGCGCGGATAGCGGTAAAGCTCGGTCGGCGTGCCTTCCTGCTCGATGCGTCCGCCGCGCATCAGAATGACGCGGTCGGCTAGCGTCATCGCCTCGAGCTGGTCGTGCGTCACGTAGACCGTGGTCGTTTTCAGGCGCTGATGCAAGCGTTTGATGTCGGTGCGCAACTGGGCGCGCAACCTGGCGTCGAGGTTCGACAAAGGCTCGTCGAACAGGAAGACCGCGGGCGTCTTGATCATCGCCCGGGCGATGGCGGCGCGCTGCTGCTGGCCGCCCGACATGGCGCGCGGCTTGCGCTCTAGCAGCGCATCGAGATTGAGCATGGCGGCCACCTCGCGCACGCGGCGGTCGATCTCGGCCTTGGGCGTTTTGAGGCGCCGCAGGCCAAATGCGATGTTCTCGTACACGCTCATGTGCGGATAGAGCGCGTAGTTCTGAAAGACCATCGCGACATTGCGCTCGCGTGCGGGTACGTCGTTCACGACAGTGCCGCCGATCGAGAGATTGCCTCCCGATATCTCCTCCAGCCCGGCGATCATGCGCAGCATCGTCGACTTGCCGCATCCCGACGGCCCCAGCAGAACGACGAACTCGCCTTCGTCGATATGCAGGTCGAGTGGATGCAGTACCGGTTGCCCGGCGTCGTACTGCTTCATGAGCCCTTCGCAGACGATAGTCGCCATGATTCAATCCATCTCGATCTGGATCTTCACGTCCTCGGGCCGGCCAGCAGCGGCTTCCTCGAACGCCTTGATGCCGTCTGAAAATGCGAATTTGCGGGTGATGAACGGGTTCACGTCGATCATTCCCGAACTGATGAGGGCCAGCGCCCGCGGAAAAATGTTCGCGTAGCGGAACACGGATTCGAGCCGGATCTCCTTTGCCTGCATCGCTACCACGTCGAGCGCGACCGGGCCTGGCGGCATGCCAACCAGCACCGCGCAGCCGCCCGGACACACGAGGTCCAGCAGCGTCTCGAAGACGTTCGCATTGCCCGAGGCTTCGAACACGACATCGGCGCCCCAGTCTTCGGTCACCCGGCGCACCACGTCCTGGAGCGATTCCACTGCGGCATTCACAGTAGTCACCGCCGGATTGCCCGCGAAATGGCGCAATTTCTCTTTCACGACGTCGGCGAGGATCACGCGCGACGCGCCGCCCGCGAGCGCCGCGAGCGCCGTCATCGCGCCGATGGTGCCTGCACCAATTACGACGGCCACGTCGCCGGGCTTCATCGCGGCCTTCGTGGCTGCTTGCAGGCCGATCGACAAGGGCTCGACAATGGCGCCTTGCGCGAACGAGACGTTGTCCGGAAGCCGGAAAGTGAACGCGGCTGGGTGCACCACGTAGGGAGTCAGGCAGCCATGCACCGGGGGAGTGGCCCAGAACCTCACGGCGGGGTCGAGGTTGTACAGTCCGCGCATGGTGGCACGTGAATCGAACTGCGGCACGCCGGGTTCCATGCAAACGCGGTCGCCAACTTTCAGGTGACCGACTTCGGCCCCCACCTCGACGATCGTGCCCGACGCCTCATGACCGAGCACCATCGGCTGTTCGACCTTGAACGGCCCAATGCGGCCGTGCGTGAAGTAGTGCACGTCACTTCCGCACACGCCAACGGTATGAATGCGAACCTTGACATCGCGTGGCCCGATCGCAAGCGGCAAATCGATGTCCCGCAGGCTCAGGCGTCTAGCTTCTTCCAGTACAAGTGCCTTCACAACATTCTCCTTATTTTCCTTTGACCATTGAGTTCAGGAGGCGAATCAGCACGCCCACGAAGATGATTGGCGGCAGTGCGAGTAGAACTGTCGACGCGTTGATCACGCCCCACGGCACCTCCTGACCGAGCGACGTAAACGCGGATGCGACGACCGGCAGGGTGGCGCTGCGCGAGGACGTCAGCGCAAGTCCCATCATCAGTTCGTTCCAGACCAGCACGAAGCTGAAGATGATGCCGCCCAGCAGTGTGTTGCCACAGGTCGGCAAGGCAATGCGCCAGAACACGGCGTAAGGTCCATAACCGTCGAGCGTGGCGGCTTCCTCGATCTCGCGCGGCATGCGCTGGAACACGGGTATCGACAGCCATGTGATGGTGGACAAGGTCGTTAGCAGATAGGTGACGATCATCGAGAACCGCGTGTCATACAGCCCGAGGTCCACCCAGATCGCGATGAGCGGAATCGCTACCGCGACCGGCGGCAGGAAACGCAGCGACAGCAGGAAGAACTGGATGTCGCGTTTTGCCGGAACGTGAAAACGCGCGATCACATAGGCTGCTGGCACGCCAAGCACCGTGCCCAGGATGACCGCGGTGCCCACGATGACCGAACTGTTCTCCAGTGCGATCAGCACCTCCGGGCTCGAAATCACCTGCCGGTAATTGTCCAGAGTGGGCGTGAAGATGAAACGCGGCGTGGGTGTGACGATATCGAGCAGGTTCTTCAGTGAATTGAGCACTGCCCAGAGTACGGGGAACACCGCCGCGACGGCGAGCGCTACACCGAGCAGCAGAATCGTACTGCGGGAGATCAGTCTTCCCATTTGTTCACCCGCTTCCAGATAAGCGTGAAAATCAAGGTCGTGGCGACCATCATCAGGACCGCCATGCTCGACGCGTATGACACCTTTCCTGCGAGGCCGATTCCCTGGGAGTACGCGTACATGTCCAGCGTTTCGGTGGATACGCCCGGGCCGCCTTTGGTCATCACGTAGATCAGGTCGAACGAGCGCAGCGATTCCACCATCTTGATGAACACGAGACTCATGATCGGCGCCTTCAGCATTGGCAGCGCGATGTATGCATAAACCTGCCATGTGCTCGCATAGTCGAGCCGTGCGGCTTCGAGCGGCTCGGGCGGCAGCGTCTCGAGCAGCTTCAGCACCACCACGGAAAAGAACAGTCCCCATTGCCAGATATCGACCAGCGCGACCGCATAGAGCGCAAGCGCCGGGTCCGAGAGAAAGGCCGTGTTCGTGATGCCAAAGAGGCCGATCAACCAGCTGAGAATGCCATTGAGCGGCGAGTACATGAACTTCCAGATAAACGCCGCAGAAACACGTGGCAACAGCACAGGGATGATCAACAGCACACTGATGGCATTGCGCAACCGGCCGTGCACATGCTCGAACAGATAAATGGCAACGACGATTCCGAACGCGACCGCGCCTAGCACCGTCACGACCTCCCAGATGGCCGAGACCTCGATGGAGTTGATGAAGCGCCGATCGGCAGCAAGGCGCACGAAATTGCGCATCCAGACGAACTCGCTGTCCGGGTAGCGCAACACGCGATTGCGGAGCGCGAGGTTGATCGCCGCGATGGTAGGCACGAATCCCAGGACCGCCATCGCAACGAGAGGCGGCACCAGAAATACGAACGGAAGGCTAGTCTTACCGCGATTGAACATTCAGCTCTCCAGCTTCGAATACGCGGGAGCGCATGCCGCCGCTCCGTTGCACAGAAGGGATTCGCGCGCCTCGCGCGCGTCCCCGCGGTGCCCCTCACTTGCGCGCATGCTCCATGGCATCTTCCGCGTACTGGGTCGAATCGTTGAGCGCGCCCTGAATGTCCTTTTGGGTGCCCGTAAAGATTTCCTCGAGCGCCACGCCAAGGTTGTCACCGATATCCGGCCATTGGGGGCTCGGCCAGAACGTAACCTTCGACACCGGCGTCGTATCCTTCAACCCGGCGAGAATCTGCGGTTTGACATGCTTCTGGAAATAGTCGCTTTCGACTGTGCTCGTGCGGTTGTAGTCGCTGAACACGTTGTCGCGCAGGCGCGCCTGTTCCTGCTCCTTGCTCGTTGCCCACGCAATGAACTTGCCGGCTGCCTGGCGGGCGCATTCGTCCTTTGCGCCGACTGCAGAAATGGCCAGACCATGCCCGTAAGCGGCGGACGGCAGCGGTGAGGGCGGTCTCGCGTAGCCGACCTTGTCGGCGACACTCGACTTGGTGGGGTCTTCCATCCAGTCGGCGAACGGCGTCGACTCGATCATGAACGCCACCTTGCCAGAGCGGAATGCTTCGAGTGCGTTGCTCCAGTCATAGGTGGCGGAGCCCGGCGGCGCATACTTGAAGAGGTCCGTGTAAAGCTGCGTGGCCTTGACGGCAGAGGGTGAATTGAATGCGGGTTGCTGCTGCTTGTCGGTCCATGTGCCGCCTTCGGCGAGCATGAACGGCGCCCAGCGCCAGACGTTCATGCCGGAGCCGCGCTGGCCTCGCGCAACCCAGCCGTACAGGTTCGGCGGCGCGTTGAGTTTCTTGATGTCGGCAACCAGCTCGTCGAGCGTGCGCGGCACCGGCATATGCGCTTTTTCGAGAATATCCCGGCGATAAAACAGGAAGTCGGAACCGCCGATGAGCGGCGCGAAATACGCGACGCCCTTATAGCTCGCGACAGCGCGACGTCCGGGCAGGAAGTCGTTGTAGTCGGCTTCCTTGGGGTAGTACTTCAGCAGGGGCACGATCCAGCCCGCCGTCGCGAACTCGGAGACATTCGCCTCATCCACGTAGTAGACCTGGTATGAGCCGGCGCCGGTCGACGCGTCGAGCCGCGATTTTGCACGGCGGTCGTTCTCTCCAAAATAGCTGATCTCGATCTTCGTTCCGGTCTTTTTCTCGTAGTCCGGCAAGGATTTTTCCATCACGGTAAGGCCGAGACTTTTCTGCGCGAGCACCTTGATGACAGGAACATTGCACGACTGCGCGACCGACACGACAGGCAGGGTCGCGCCCAGCAACGCACACAGTGCGGAATAGTGGAACCTTTTCACTGCCGTCTCCTGGAAGGTTTTAGTTCGAGTGGTTTGTTATCGGCCGGTGGAGGTTGCGTGCCGGTAGATAGCGAGCGTAAGTTAGCACCGGCCTGGCGCGCCAGCCACGCCAAAACTGGGCAGCGGTTCTGTACTTTTTGCTCAGTTTTTGTGTGCAGCGCAAAAGTTTGTGTCGGACCGAGAGCGTGGTTATGCGCTCTGGCAGGGCGCGATTTCGGTTCGATGGGTGGTTCGGGGATCGTCGCGCGCACAGCCTTTCGCTTTGTCACGCGACAGATCACTCCGATTCTAATCATAAGTATCCCTATGTAATTATTATAGTCGCGAGGACAAGATCCGCTGGAGATCAGGTTGGCAAGACAATTCGCGAAGGCACAGATAGGTATTTACACCAATGCCAAAACGTGTATCGGAGAAGGCGAATTTTTCATTGGAAGGTTATCGGGCTTCTCCATAGACTGTGCCGAACCCGTTGATCGAGCGCTGTCTCGAGGCAAGGGGCCGAGTCGACGACGTTCTTGCCTTACCCGGCTTTGCCCGGAAATTCAAATCTAACGAGACAGGGGAGCGGAATACTTGCGTTTTGGCTAAAGCATCCATTCGATCGGTGATTCGAACAGCATCAGGCTGTGGCGAAAAATAGTAATTAGAAACTCGTACATCGGAGACAGAATAATGAAGCTGGTCAGAAAGATCGCACTACGTACGATGGTGGGGGCGGCGTTCGCGATTGCTGCCGGGACAAGCGCATTCGCACAGGGCAAGCCGATTACGCTTGGGTTCTCCCAGGTTGGCGCCGAAAGTGCATGGCGCACGGCAAACACCGTGTCGGTGAAAGCGGCAGCCAAGGATGCCGGCGTCAACCTGAAGTTCTCGGACGCCCAGCAGAAGCAGGAAAACCAGATCAGGGCGATCCGCTCGTTCATCGCGCAGAAGGTCGACGTTATCGCGTTTTCGCCTGTCGTCGAATCCGGCTGGGAGCCGGTGCTCGAAGAGGCGAAGCGTGCAAAGATTCCGGTCGTCCTGACCGATCGCGCGATCGACGTAAAGGATCCCTCGCTGTACGTGACGATGATCGGCTCCGACTTCATGGAAGAGGGGCGGCGCGCAGGCCACTGGCTCGAGGAGCGTTACAAGAACGAGCCAGGTCCCATCAACATCGCAGAACTGCAAGGGACGGTCGGTTCCGCGCCAGCCAACGATCGTCATGCGGGCCTGATGGAAGTGATCAAGAGCGATCGGAAGTTCAAGGTGATCGCGTCGCAAAGCGGTGACTTCACGCTTGCGGGCGGCAAGCAGGTGATGGAAGCGTTTGCGAAGACGTACGGCAAAAAGATCAACGTGGTCTATGCCCATAACGACGATATGGCGCTCGGAGCAATCCAGGCCATGGAAGAAGCAGGCATCAAACCGGGCAAGGATGTCACGGTCGTTTCCTTCGACGCGACGAAGGGTGGCTTCCAGGCCATGGTGGACGGGAAGATCAACGTGGACGTCGAATGCAGCCCGTTGCTCGGTCCTCAGTTGATGGCCGCGGTGAAGGACATCGTGGCCGGCAAGCAGATTCCGCGGCGCATCGTGACCGACGAAGGCATCTTCCCGATGAATGTCGCAGCGCAAGTCATGCCGAGCCGAAAGTACTGATCTGCACGTCATATCTAGCCGCTGACGGGCGCGCTCGGGAGCGTCACTCCTGAGCGCGCCGGCTCGTCCCCGACACCACTGCCGAGGCCGTCCGCGGATCTCGCGAACATCATGAAGCCTTTACCCATACTCGAAATGACCGGCATCGACAAGACGTTCCCGGGCGTCAAGGCGTTGCAGCAGGTCGATTTTCGGCTGTTTCCCGGTGAGATTCACACGTTGATGGGCCAGAACGGCGCGGGCAAATCAACGCTCATCAACGTACTCACGGGCGTATTCGCACACGATCGCGGCGAAATCTGCCTCGCTGGGAAGCCGGTTCGCTTCACCGCGCCGCTGGACGCCGAAGCCGCCGGCATCCAGACGCTCTATCAGGAAGTGAACCTTTGCCCGAACCTTTCCGTGGCGGAGAACATCTTCGCCGGCCGGCACCCCAAGAAGCGCGGAGCAATCGACTGGAAAGCGATCAACCTGCAGGCGCGGGACGCGCTGGCCGCTCTGGATCTTTACATTGACGTCACGCGCTCACTGGATTCCTACCCGATCGCGGTCCAGCAGATGGTGGCAATCGCGCGCGCCGTCTCCGTCGACGCGAGCGTGCTCATTCTCGACGAGCCGACGTCAAGTCTCGATGACGGCGAAGTCGCGCGGCTTTTCGCTGTGCTGCGCCGCTTGAAGGAATCGGGAATGGCGATTCTGTTCGTGACGCACTTTCTTGAGCAGACCTATGCCGTGTCGGATCGCATCACCGTCATGCGTAATGGCGCACGAGAAGGCGAGTACCTGGCAAAGGACTTGCCCGTCGACGTGCTGGTCGCAAAGATGACTGGCCGCGAAGGCATGAATGAGGCAATGAAGGCTGGCGCATCGGACGGACCACACCCGGATGCAGCGGCAACCCCCTTTCTTTCCATGCAGGGTGTGGGTCGGCGTGGATTGATGAGTCCCGTCGATCTCGACGTGTGTCCAGGCCAGATCGTCGGCCTTGCTGGACTGCTCGGTTCTGGCCGCACCGAAACAGCGCGGCTGGTGTTCGGCGCGGAACGCCCGGACACTGGGACGATGCTGATCGACGGACATCGCGCGAAGCTCACTTCGCCGCGTGACGCTGTGCGACATGGCATTGCCTATTGCCCCGAGGATCGAAAAAAAGAAGGAATCGTAGCGGCATTGTCGATCCGGGAAAACATTGTTCTGGCGTTGCAGGCACGACGTGGATGGTGGCGCATGCTGAGTTACGCCCGCCAAAGAAAAATGGCCGATGAATACATCGCGCAACTCGGGATCAAGGCACGCGACGCAGAGCAGCCCATCGGCCTGCTCTCGGGGGGAAACCAGCAAAAGGTGCTGCTCGCCCGCTGGCTCGCGACCGAGCCGAAACTGTTGATTATGGATGAGCCAACGCGCGGTATCGACGTCGCCGCGAAGTTCGAGATCATGGACCGTGTGCGTTCGCTTTGCGCGAAAGGCCTCGCAATTCTCTTTATCTCTTCTGAAATGAGCGAGGTGGTTCGCGTCAGTCACAGGATTGCTGTCCTGCGCGACCGTCGCAAGGTCGCCGAGATCGCGGGCGATCGCCTCTCGGAGGATCAGGTGTATCAACTCATCGCAGGAGGCGAGTCATGAAACCGGTTCGCGCGCTGGTGCGGCATCAATTGGTCTGGCCCGCCATCACACTCGTCTTGCTGATTCTTCTGGACGTGGCGCATCGCGCAAGCTTTCTCTCTGTGACAGTCCTCGACGGTCATCTTTTCGGTGCGCCGATCGACATCCTCAATCGTGCTGCGCCGCTCGTGATGGTCTCCCTCGGCATGACGCTCGTCATCGCGACGCGAGGCATCGACATCTCGGTCGGTGCAACGGTAGCCATTGCGGGCGCGGCCGCCGCGATCATCCTCGAGGCGGATCCGTCGCGCGTTGGCATGGCGCTTGGGGCGGCGATTGCCGTCGGACTGTTGGCCGGGATGTGGAACGGCCTGCTTGTCGCGCTCGTCGGGATGCAACCGATCATCGCCACACTCATATTGATGGTCGCAGGGCGGGGCGTTGCACAGTTGCTGACCGGCGGCCAGATTATTCCCATCGGTGCACCTGGCTACCTCAGGCTGGGAGATGGATATCTGGCGATGGTTCCCTGCTCGGTCTGGATCGCGGTCGTCGTGACGCTCGCGCTCGCGCTTCTGGTGAACCGCACCGCGCTCGGACTCTTCGTCCGCTCCATTGGCGTCAATCCTGTCGCAACGCGGCTGGTCGGGCTGCGTTCCGGCGCGATCGTCTTCGGCGTGTATGTCATCTGTGGGTTGATGGCGGCGCTCGCCGGGATCATCGCCAGCTCGAACGTACGGAGTGCCGATGGAAACAATGCGGGTCTGTTGCTCGAACTCGACGCGATTCTGGCCGTGACGCTCGGCGGGACGTCGTTGCTTGGCGGCCGCTTCAGTCTTGGCGGCACGGTGCTCGGCGCATTGATCATCCAGACGTTGACCTACACGACCTATTCGATCGGTGTGCCGCCGGAAGCAACGCTCGTTGTCAAGGCGATTGTCGTGGTCGCCGTGAGTGTCATTCAGTCGGAGGTTGCGCGTGCGCTGGTTGTCAGGCAGGTGAAACATCTTCTTTCCCCGGCGCGCGAACGCGCATCCACCGGAACGAGTCCATCATGAGAAAGCTGACTGGCCGTCTGGCCGATCCGAGAACCCTGCCCATCGTCGCAACGATCGTGCTGTTCGCCGCGCTGTTCGGTTTTGGTTCTGTCATGTACACCGGCTTCTTTTCGATGCAGGTTTTGACGGGCCTGTTCGTTGACAACGCGTTTCTGCTCGTCGTGGCGATTGGCATGACGTTCGTGATCCTGTCGGGAGGCATCGACCTGTCGGTCGGCGCTGTGGTTGCCCTGACCACGATACTGTGCGCTGTGGGCGCGCAGTGGCTGCATTGGCCCATCTGGGTCGTCGTGCCGATCGTGCTGGTTTTCGGCGCGCTCTACGGTGCGGCGATGGGAGCGCTGATTCACTTCTTCCGCCTGCAGCCGTTCATCATCACGCTCGCGGGCATGTTCCTGGCTCGCGGCGCATGCTTCCTGATCACGACGGAATCGATCACGATCGACGAGCCGACGTTCCATGCTGTCGCGTCTCTGAATATTCCGGTCGGCGGCGGCTCCCTCAATGCCGGATCGCTGGTTGGCATTGCGACGCTCGTGATCGCCATTTTCATCGCGCACTTTACGCGCTTCGGGCGCAACGTTTATGCAATTGGCGGCAATGAGCGCTCTGCGCTCCTTATGGGCTTGCCAGTCGCAAGAACGAAGATCGCTGTCTATGCGTTGAGCGGCTTCTGCTCGGCGCTGGGCGGGGTGATCTTTACGTTGTATGTGCTCTCCGGGTACGGACTGCAGGCACAGGGGATGGAACTCGATGCGATCGCTGCAACGGTGATCGGCGGAACGTTGTTGACCGGCGGGGTCGGCTACGTAATTGGCTCGCTATTCGGCGTCGGCATCCTCGGCACCATCCAGACGCTGATCACCTTCGACGGCACGTTGAGTTCGTGGTGGACGCGCATCGTCATCGGCGCATTGCTCTGCGTGTTCTGTCTGCTGCAGCGGATCATCGAGCGGCACGCGGGCCGACGCCGCAAGGGCGGCGGGGATTTCGTGCCGACCTCGGCCGGGCCATCGCACGGTGGGCAGCGGGGGCGGGATAAGCGTGGTCGCGGTGATCTCGTCACGACGACCTGAACGTCTCAGGTTGATATCCAGTCTGGCCGAACGAGAGGGGAGAACATGCTCGAGTTGCGGGAAACGGATTTACGAGAGCCAGGCTTCGGGAAGGCGGCGCAACCTGGAGAGCCAGAGCAGGGCACAGGCGGGAAGGCGTATCGGCAGACGACGCTTTCGAATGCCTATCTGAGGCTCGACGTAGAGGCGGGGCGCCACGGCGGGATTGCGCAACTAGAGTGGAACGACCGGGGCGTGTGGACGCCCGTCTTTCGACAGGCGCAGCGGCGAGGGCATAGAACTGCTCCCCGTCGACTATCGTGTCAACCGTCGATCTGGGTTCAGAACGTGGCGCAGGACATCCGGGCTGCGGCGACGTCGTCAGGATCACAGCCAATCGGCGCAAGTCGGCGGGTTCCGCTGGCCGATGTTGCACTTATGGGCGACTGGAAAATCGACTCGACCGGAGAAAAATGTCTCCGCTTGATAGCCGAAGTCGCAGAGCGCTATAGGGCAGTCCAGACATATGAGCTTGACGGGCCGACACTGGAAATCGCCGTCGAACTCGAGAATACGGGACACACGCCGCTACCGTGCGAAATCGAGGTCAGTCCGGCCCTGGTGCGCGACGCGGATACCCGCATAAGCGCGCCGGCGGGCTGGATCTGGATTGCACGAGAGAACGGAAAGACTCCCAGGCTCGTTCCGGCTCCGTTCGCGTGGCAATTCGGGGTGACATACCCTTTACCGGCGAAGGCGGTAGACCACGCGTTCACTGGCTGGGGAGGGAGGGCGCTGGTCGAATGGCCGGCGCGACAGTTTTCTCTCGCGATCGTGGGAAACACGGACTGCTATCGCCTTTGTGCATATCCGGAAGACGATTCGTTTTCGTTCCAGGTGATGAATGATCAATCGGAACACCGCTACATCCGCGACGGCGATGGCTTGCACGGGCTTTCGGTTCTTGCTGCGGGACAAACGCTCAGCCGTCGGGTCAGCTTCACAGTCGAACGTCTGGCGTCTCTGACGAGGACCGCGCGCTACTCGGCGGAGTAGTGGTTTATTGCAGTTGGAATCTTTTCATACTAATAAAAAGGTCGTCACGGCCCGTGTGGAGAGGTCGATTTGACACATCATGAATCGGGGGGAAACATGCTCAAGGGGCTCAGTATCAAAAGCGGGCTGACCTGCGTAATTTCGGTGTTTGTCGTCATCCTTGCTGTGACGAGCTCTGCGGGCATTCTGGCGCTGAAGCTGAACAACGACGAGCTGCGAGCGATGTATGAAGTGGATACCAGTTCGCTGGTCGCGCTGAAGACCAGTGACGCCTTGCTTCAGCGCGCACGCGTTTCACTCGACAGCTACCTTTCGTTGTATGGTCTGGGTGACCCGGAGCCGGACTTGCTCTCGGGCGCGCGACAGGATCTAAAGGATTCCGAACTAGAATTCTCGAAATATCTTTCACTGCAATCGGGCGCAGACTCCGATGCGGCGAAGCAGCTGGCAGAGCGCCGCCGGTCGGTCCTCGACAAGGCAATCCTGCCCGCGGCTGACGCGCTCGGCCAAATGGATTTCGGCCACTTCAAGGAACTCCAGGGGAAGGCGACACAGGATGCGGTGGCGTCTTATCAGAGCGCGATGAAGGAACGCGAGAACGCGGTCGTCGACCTGCAACGAGAGCGTTTTGCGCAGGCGCAGTCGCGCTTTCATTTGATGGTCGCCATGCTTGCGGCAACGGCGGTGGTCGCACTTGCCGTGGGAATAGGCGCTCGGCGGATCCTCGTTGGAATCGTGGTGAGCCCTATCGCTGAAATCAAGACACATCTCGCGCGCATTGCCTCAGGCAATCTTCAGGGTGATGTGCTCGCTGAATATCGGAACGAGATGGGAATGCTCATGGCGGACGTCAGGACGATGCAGGACGCGCTGGTGCGAACTGTCCGGAGCGTTCGCGGCGGCACGGAAACCATCAACGTCGGCGCACAGGAGATTGCCTCCGGCAGCGCGGATCTTTCGCGGCGAACCGAGCAACAGGCAGCGTCGCTCGAGCTTGCAGCCGCGAACATGGCGCAGCTGACGCGGGCCGTCAAGAAGAACGCGGAGACTGCCGATACCGTGAGTCGACAGGCCTTGGCGGCTTCACAAACGGCATCTGCGGGCGGCGAGGTGGTTCACGAAGTCGTCCGGACGATGCAAGGCATATCGGTGCATTCCAGCAAGGTCGCCGAAATCGTGGGCCTGATAGAGAGCATCGCCTTCCAGACCAACATTCTGGCGCTGAATGCCGCCGTCGAGGCGGCACGGGCTGGAGAACTCGGGCGCGGTTTTGCGGTCGTTGCGAGTGAGGTCCGAAGTCTCGCTCAACGAAGTGCGCAGGCGGCAAAAGAGATCAAGCAGTTGATCGATGCGACGGTCGGGAAGATCGACCAAGGTTCGCTGCTCGCGCAAAGGGCAGGCACGATCATGACCGAGGTCGTGTCGTCAGTCTCAGCGGTAAGCGGGTTGATGGCTGAGTTGCACCGGGCTACGCAGGAACAGAGTCACGACATCGAGCAGGTGAGTGGCGCGGTCGTGCAAATGGACACAACGACTCAGCAAAATGCGGCACTCGTCGAGCAGGCTGCAGCCGCAGCCCAGTCGCTCAAGGAGCAGGCCGCGCTGCTCGACAATGTCGTTTCGGAATTCAAGATCGCATCGGGTACGTCGTGACTCTGCCGCGAGCACAAGCAACCTTATAGCACTGCTGTCGCTTCGATCTCGATCTTGAAGCCGAAGTGGAGCGGTCCCGTCGGCACGATTGTGCGTGCCGGCCGCGCCTCGCTCGCCCAATCCGCGTAGATCTGATTGAAACTCGGCCAATGCTCGATATCGTCGAGATAGACGCGAACCTGGACCAGTTGCGCGATGCTGCTGCCTGCGCCTTCTAGCGCAACCTTGAGATTCGCCAGCACCTGCTCGGCCTGCGCCTCGAACGACGCGTCGGTCAGCTTTTGGCCCTGCGCGTCGATCGGCAACTGACCCGACACGAAGACCAGTCCGTTTGCAATCGCCACGTGACTGTAGTGGCCCCCCGGGGGACGCAGGTTCACCGGGTTTTCCGTGCGCGGCAATCGCGTGCCCGATTCGTTACCAGCCATGAAAGCGGCTCCATACGGTTGTTTCGCCATCTGCGGATAGCGCGTGATACTCCGGGAACTGCGTGCCTGTTGCGCAGGCATGATTGGGCAGGATACGCAGCCTCGTTCCAATCGGAAAGCGGGTCGCCAGGTTCGTTGTTTGCTGTGTTTCATGAGCCGGCGACAAAATCCCGTGCTCCTGGTTTGCACCGCTTAAGACCCAGTCTGTCAAAGGCGTGCCATCGAGACGACAGGGCAGACCATATCCGAAATCTTCCGTCTGCCGCGACGTCCCGCGGTCGCGGCTCATCGCCATCCAGCCTGCGTCCACGATCACCCAGTCTTTTTCCGGCTGATGGCCGATGACCGTCGTGAGCACGCTCAAAGCGATGTCATCGGTCGAGCATACGCCGATGTTGCGCATCACGAGATCAAAAAAGACGTAAACACCCGCGCGCACCTCGGATACGCCATCCAGTTTCTCGGCGGACAACGCGGTGGGTGTCGAACCGACGCTCACCGCATCACAAGGGAAGCCCGCGTCACGCAGCCGTTGCGCTGCGCGAACACAGCCTGCGCGTTCCTGTTCGGCGAGCGCAGACAGCGCATCGGGCGTGTGAAGCTCGTAGCTGGAGCCCGCGTGTGTCATCACGCCGCCGAGCTTGACGCCGCTGTCATGCAGGATACGCCCGACCTCCAGCAACGCATCCTGCTCCGGCGCGATCCCTGAGCGATGCCCATCCGTATCCACCTCGATCCAGACTTCGAAGGCTTCCTTCTGCCCGGCGCAATACCTCGCGACTTCTACCGCTGCGCGCGTGTTGTCCACCACCAGCTTCAGATCGCAGCCCCGTTGTCGGAGCGCCATCGCTCTTGGCAGCTTCGACGGCACGATACTGACCGCGTAGAGAATATCGGTCACGCCAGCCGCAAAGAACGCTTCCGCTTCCTTCAGCGTCGAAACCGTGATGCCGTTCGCGCCGGCCGCCAGTTGCGCGTGCACCACCTCCCTACATTTGGTCGTTTTCACGTGCGGGCGAAACTTCACGCCGAGCGCGTTCAGGCGCGACTGCATGCGCGCAATATTCCTGTTCATCCGCGGGATATCGACCAGGGCTGCAGGGGTATCGAGTTGATCAAGTTTCATGATTTCAGTTGGGCAGTTTGTTGTGCGCCGAAATGTCGAACCGGCTGCACCAGGGCACAAGTGATTCCAGTGTCGGCGCCTCGATTTCGGGAGGCGGCGCACCTTCTACCAAGGGCAGGGCAGCCCCGTTGTGCCAATAAGTCCGCAAGCCGACCGAGGCGGTGCCGAACATGTCGTAGCTCGAGCCGGCGACGAAGACGGCCTCCGAAGGCGTCACGCCGAGCACGTCGAGCGCCAGGCGATAGGGCGTCGGGTCGGGTTTGTATGCGCCGGCTTCTTCGGCGGTGATTACGGCATCCCATTTGACGGGAAAGATTCCTGCCGCCTGGCGGCCAAGTCGTATCGAGCAGTTGGTTACGATGGCGATCTTGCAATGCGGTTGAAGCTGTTGCACTGCCTCGACGGCACCGCTCCACGGTGTCAGTTGAAGCCAGTCTGCCTCAAGCGCGAGTGCGGAGGATTCGGGCAAGCCCACGTGCACCGCGGACTGCTTTACCAACTGTTCGTAGGCGACGTAGCGCCCGCAACCGTAGGTTAGACGTAGGTACTCGGCGCGCCACGCACGCCCCGCCTGCTCCGAGCCTGCGGAGCGGTTCCAGAGCGTCCACGAGTCGAGCAGCGCGGTGAGAAGATCGAAGAGGACCGCCTTCGGATAGCCGGTCGTTGAAGATGGACTGCTCATGAGCGCGGCCTCCATGCGGTTCGTTCATGGCATCAAGTATAGAGTTCGATCAGGCGCCGGGAATTCAGTCCCACGAAATCAATCATTCAGAAAGATTGAATGTCTTTCGAGGTGTCGGCTAGCTCCGCCACGGCGGCTGTGGGCGAAAATGTGCCTGCAGATACTGCATGAATTGCCGGGTGCGTGCGGGCAATCCGGCGCGATTGTTGGTGAGTGCGATCACATCGGCGTCGTGCGCCTTCCATGCGGGGAGCAGCCGCACGAGGTTTCCCTTCGCGATATCGCCGGCAACGTCCCATTCCGAGCGGAGAATGACGCCACGGCCCTCACACGCCCATTGGCGAATCACCTCGCCATCGTTGCAGCTCAACTTCGACGACACGCGGATACTGCGCGCCGTGCGGCCCTTGCGGAACTGCCAGAGCGATGCGTCTTCGTTGTTCTCTCGCAGCACGATACATGGCAGTTCGGCCAGATCGTCAGGGGTTTCCGGGTTCGGAAAGCGCTTCAGAAACGCTGGGGATGCACACACGAAGCGTGCATTCGGCGCAATCGCATAGCCGATCAGATTCGACGCAGGCAGATCGCCGATATGAACCACGATGTCATAGCGGTCGGCGGCCTCGGTCAATGGTTGATCGGTGAGCGTCAACTCGATGTCGACGTCGGGGTTGTCCTGCTGGAAGCGGGACACGACGGAAGCGAGATAGCGCCGCCCGAAACCCAGTGGCGCGCGAACTCTCACGGTGCCGACGAGCCCACCGCGGCGTGCGCGCAAATCCTCGAACAGCGTGTCGAACTGTGTCACCAGGTGTGCGCCGCGTTGGCACAGCAACATTCCTTCTTCCGTGAACCGTAAGCGGCGAGCGCTGCGGTCGACGAGGCGGATATCGAGTTTTCTTTCGATCTGCTGCAACCGCTGCGTGACCGCCGGCGGCGACAGCCCAAGCTTTCTCGCTGCCGCAACGAGGCTGCCGGTTTCCTGTATGGTCAGCAGGAAGCGAATGTCATTTGAATCGCTCATGTTGGTCTCATCGCGGTTGCGGCTGCAATTATTGTTCGGTGGGCCCGCGCCGGGAGGGACGCAGCGGGGATCGCCGCGATGCGATTCATTGGACTCGATATCGCGCCAGGAAAGTGCAAACGGCGCTCTCGACGACGCGTTCTACCTGATCGTCGGACAGGGCGTAGTCTGTTTGCATGAGGCGAGGATAAAAAACGGTCTCGCCCAGCATGCCAATGAATTCTGCGCGCGCGAGCTGCACGTCGGCAACACGCAGCTCGCCTTCGTCAACGCGCCTTTGCAACCAGGCATCCGTAATATCGCTGAATAAATGCTTCGCAAGTTGAAAGCGGGCGCCCACCGCGGGAAAGTTTCGCGCTTGCCCAATGATCAGGCGCATCGCGGAAATCAACCGCGCGTCTGAAACGAGCTCGCAGAATGCGCGTCCAATTTCGCGCAGGCCCGGTTCGACGTCGTTGGGCACGACGTGATCTTTCCAGCTCGAGAATAGCTGATGGATCAGATGGTCCACCGCTTCGACGAACAGCGTTTCCTTGCTGGGAAAATGTTTGTACAGGGTCGCGTATGACACTGTCGCGCGATCGCCAATGGAATCCATCGTGGCCGCGTCGTATCCGCTTTCCAGGAACGTTGCAATTGCAACCTCCAGGATCAACGCGCGCTTTTCCCTGCTAACACGCTGCTGATATCCCTCTACGCCGTTCGTCGAGGAAGTCTCTCCGCGCGAGATGGGCTTCTTCCTTCCTGCCTTCGCTATTTCCACTCACAAGCTCCAAAACTATCGGTCTGGAAGGCATTCTGCCCCCCGTTGGCAAAAATCGCCAGCAAGCGAGACTGCGGACGGTCCTTCGAAATCGGACGCATCGGTAATGCCGGGTTTTCCCTACCTTTCTCGCTGCCGTTTAGTACTATAGTGTAATACACACTACACCATGAAGCTCGAACAGAAATGGGAGCCAGCGTGAACGGTTTCAGACGATTAAGCACAGCCTCGGTTATCAGAGGCGGGAAAGGCTGGTCATTACTCGGGGCGAGGTGCTCCGGCTGTGAAGCGCCCATCTATCCAGTCCTCACCGTGTGCCCGCACTGCGGCGGCCGCGACTTCGTTGCGTTGCCGCTGCCGACAATCGGCACCCTCTACTGCCACAGCGTGGTGCATATGGGACCAAGGGGCGTCGACACGCCCTATACCGTCGGCTACGTGGACTTTAGTGAGGGTCTGAGGGTCTTCGGGCGCATCGAAATGGAGGCTGGCGCTGTCCAGACGGGGCAACAACTCGAATTGCGAGTGAAAGCAGCAAACAAACGAGCGAGCCAGTTCATCTACTTCTTTGCCGCACCCGGCGAAGTTCCCCGGCAGGTAAGTTCATGAGCGCGACGAACGGTTTGAGGAGCGTGAGCGTCGCTGGCACAGGTATGGTTCGCTTTGGGCGTTTCCCGGAAGTGAGTCTTGCGCAGCTCGCCGCGCCCGCGGTCATCGAGGCACTTGATGAAGCTGGAATCGATCGACCGCGCATCGGCGCTATTTATTGCGGAACGGTATCCGGTGGTCCATTGGCTGCTCAACGTATCGCACGGGAGACGGGGCTGACCGGCATCGAAGCGGCGAATTTCGAAAATGCCTGCTCGTCGTCGGCGAGCGCATTCCGGCACGCCTGGCTCGCGATTGCCGCGGGGGCGGTGGATTGTGCCGTGGTGGTCGGAGCGGAGCAATTGACCCGTCTCGGCAGCGGCCCACTTGATCTGGGCGATGAGGATGTCGAGGCGGCGAACGGTTTGACGATGCCGGCGCTGTACGCAATGCGCGCACAGCGGTACATGCACGAATTCGATTTGTCGCCTCGCGATCTCGCGCAGATCGCGGTCAAGGCCAGGGCGAATGGCGCGCTCAACGCGTATGCACAGATCCGCAGCACCATGTCGGTGGATGAGGTGCTCGCTAGTCGGCAGGTGGCCTCGCCGCTGACGTTGCATCAGTGCTGCCCGCTGGGCGATGGCGCATCGGCGGTCGTGCTTGCGGCCTCCGACTTTCCCATTGCGAATCGGCAAGGCGCCGTGAAGATTCTTGCGTCGCATCTGACGTCGGGCCGTTACATGCAGGGAGGCAGGGATATGACGACTCCCGAGGTCACGATGCGTTGTGCGAACGAGACCTACGAATCCTGCGGCATCGGCCCTTCCGACATCGATCTCGTCGAGTGTCACGACGCCTTCACCATCGCCGAATTGCTGTACTACGAAGCACTGGGTTTTGCCCGCCACGGAGAAGGGGCGGCCTTGATCAGGGAAGGTCAAACGTCGCTGAACGGACGGATTCCGTTCAACCCGTCCGGCGGTCTGCTCTGCAGGGGCCATCCGCTTGGCGCGTCGGGAATCGCGCAGATCGTCGAAATAACCCGCCAGTTGCAGGGCCGCTGCGGCGCACGGCAGGTCGCGAAAGACAAGCCGCGCGGTCCGCGAATCGGGCTGGCGCACATCACCGGTGGAGGCACCTACGGCTTCGATCACGGTGCCTGCGCAATACACATTCTTGGAAGGTGAGAAGTGAAATCAGCACCCTTTACCTGGCACCGCCCGGAAAGCGTGGCGCGTGCCGTCGAGCTGCTTGCCACGCTGGACAACGCACGCCTCATCGCTGGCGGGCAGACGCTGATGCCGATGCTGGCCATGCGTTACGCGTATGTGGACCATCTGATCGACGTGAACGCGATACCCGGCCTCGACGGGATAGCGTTGGAAGGCGGCGAGGTCTGCATCGGCGCACTGGTTCGCCAGCGAGATATCGAGCAATCTCCTTTGATTCATCGATACGCACCGCTGATGGTGGAGGCGTATCGATTGGTCGGTCATATTCAGACGCGAAATCGGGGCACTTTTATCGGAAGCGTTTGCAATCTCGACCCGGCCTCGGAGCAGCCCGCACTCGCCGAAATCTTCAATGCGACCATCGTCGCCGTGGGACCCCGCGGAGAGCGGCGCATCCCGTTTCATGAGTTCGCGTGCGGCTTCATGACGACTTCGATCGAACCGGACGAAATGGTGACGCAAATTCGCCTGCGCATCTGGAACGAGCCGCACGGCTATGCGTTCGAGGAATTCGCGCGCAGGCATGGGGACTTCGCAATCGTCGGGGCCGCGGCCATGGTGTCCGTCGACGCCAATCGCGCTATCGGCCGTGCCGACGTGGTCCTGTGCGGCATGGGCAGCAAACCTTGCCGTCTGCAGCTCGACGACGTCCTCCAGGGACAGCAGCCCAGCGACGGTCTCGCAAAGGCAGCAGCCGGCAGAGCAAGCTCGATCGATGCCCTTGGCGACACGAGTGCCAGTGCCGCCTATCGGCAACGCCTCGCGAGCACCGTAACCGAGCGTGCGCTTGGGCGTGCGTTCGCTCGCGCATTGAACGCAAGCTGAGGGAATCATGGATCAGAGAATCGAATTCGTGGAACAGGCAAGGATTGCCTTCGAACTGAACGGACAGGCTGTGACCTGCGACATCGACCCCAGAGTGACGCTCGGCGATTTTCTTCGTCACCAGCTTGGCAAGACCGGCACGCATTATGGCTGCGAGCATGGTGTTTGCGGGGCATGCACGGTGCTGGTGGATGGACGTTCCATGCGCTCGTGCCTTCAGCTCTGTGGCCAGGTCGACGGGCGGAAGGTCACAACCGTAGAGGGGCTGGCGAATGCCGACGGCTCGCTAGGCATCCTGCAGCAGGCGTTTCAGGATCGCCATGCGTTGCAGTGCGGATACTGCACCCCGGGCATGTTGACCACACTCACGGAGTTTCTGCGGGCCAACCCCGACCCGTCCGAGGCGCAAGTTCGTGATGCGATCAGCGGCAATATCTGCCGCTGCACGGGCTACCAGGCCATAGTCGAAGCCGCGCTGCTCGCCGCAGCGAGAATGCGCGGCGAGCCCGATCCAGTTTTCGGACCGGTTACCGCACACTCGAAGAGCAGCGATGCCCCTTCGGAGTCGGCCGTGGGCGCGCGATATGTCGGCAAACCCGTCAAGCGCACCGAAGACCCCGCGCTGCTCAAAGGCGAGGGGCAATTCGTCGACGATATCCACCTTCACGGAACATTGCATTGCTGTTTCGTGCGATCGTCGCACGCGCACGCCCGCATCAGGCACGTCGATACGCAAGCGGCAAAGGCCATACCGGGCGTCCACCATGTCTGGACGTTCGCCGACCTGGACGAAGCGCTGCGGCGGCCATTGCCTGTCCTGGCGCCCACGCACATGCTCACTGAGCCGCGCATGTGGTCGCCGCTGGCTGCGGACGAGGTGTGCTACGTCGGCGAGGCGGTTGCCGTTGTCCTTGCCGAAAGCCGGTACATCGCGGAAGACGCCGCGAACCTGGTGCAGATCGACTACGAGGTACTGCCTGTTGCCGGCGACATCAGGAAGATATTCGACCCGGATGCGCCACGGGCTCACAGCGACGTTCCGACAAACCTCCTGCTCGACATGCCGTTTGCTTTCGGCGAAGTCGACTCGGCCTTTGCAAGCGCAGCGCACGTGGTCAAGCGCGAGATATTCCATCATCGCGCAACTGCGCACCCGATGGAGTGCCGCGCAACCCTCGCGCGGCTCGATGGCGGCACCGGTGATCTGACCGTCTGGAATTCAGGCCAGGCGCCGCATCTCGAAAGACGTCTCCTCGCGCAAGCGCTCGGCTACGACGAAGCGAAGATCCGGGTCATCATGCCGGACGTTGGGGGGGCGTTCGGTCCGAAGGGTATCGCCTATCCGGAAGAGTTCGTCGTGGCCTCGGCTGCACTCAGGCTGGGTGTGCCGGTCAAATGGACCGAAGATCGTCGCGAGCACTTCCTGAGTATTACCCAGGAGCGCGATCAACTGTGGGATCTCGAGATGGCGCTCGACCAGGACGGAAAGATCCTCGGCGTGCGCGGTTCCGTGGTCCACGATAACGGTGCGTACGTGCCTTGGGGCATAGTCGTGCCGATCATCGCGGTGACCTCGTCGCTGGGTCCGTACGTCGTCCCGGCATTCCAGGTGAAGCTGAAAGTCGCGTGCACGAACATGGTACCCACCACGCCGGTGCGTGGTGCGGGGCGGCCTAAAGCGGTATTCGCGATGGAGCGGATGCTCGATGCCGCAGCCGACCAGCTCGGCCTCACTCGTCTGGAAATTCGACGTCGCAATTTCGTGCAGCCGGAACAGCTACCGTACAAAACTGGCCTGATATTCCGCGACGGTTCGCAGATGGTGTATGACTCCGGCAACTATCCGGAGACCCAGAAAAAGGCAGAGGAGCTTGCCGGTCTGGACGCGTTTCGCGCCCGCCAGGAGGACGCGCGCACGCGGCAACGATATCTCGGCATTGGCTTTGCCAATTATGTGGAAGGCTGTGGTCTAGGTCCTTATGAAGGGGCGGAAGTCACGTTGCAAAACGACGGACGCATACACCTGGACGTCGGTGGCGCCGGCGCGCAGGGGCAAGGCATGAAAACCATCTTTGCCCAGATCGCAGCCGATCAGATCGGTGTCGAGATGGATGCCATCACGGTAGTCGTCGGCGATACGGGCAAGCTTGCAATGGGTGTCGGGACATTCGCGAGCCGGATCACCGTCAACGCCGGAAATGCAGTCCACATTGCATGCGGCAAGCTCGCGGGAAAAATCAGGGCGCTGGCTGCGAACGCCCTTCGAGTTCCGCTGGATCAGATCGAGATCGCGCGTGGCGTCGTATGCGCGCGAGGTCAGCCGGAAAGGGCGTTGCCGCTCGGGAAAATCGCTCAGATGTCCTATGGGATACCTGGGTTCACGCTTCCTGACGGGCTGGATGCAGGCATGACCGTCACGCATTATTTCTCCCCGAAAGCCAGTGTCTACGCCAACGGAACGGCGTTCGCGGAAGTCGAGGTGGATCTCGGGACTGGCTACGTAAAGGTCTTGCGTTATGGCGTTGCGCACGATTGCGGGAATGTGATCAATCCGATGCTCGTCGAGGGGCAGGTGATTGGCGCGATTTCCCATGGGATCGGAAATACGCTGCTCGAGCGGCATGCCTACGACGAGAATGCCCAGCCGCTTGCGACGAATTTCGCGGAGTTTCTGCTGCCGACCGCTCTCGACATGCCATCCCACATCTCGATGGCGCATCTCGTTTCCCCCTCGCCGAACAACCCGCTTGGCGTCAAAGGCGCCGGGGAGGGCGGGACGATTCCTGCCTCCGCGGCGATCGTCAGTGCCATCGAGGATGCGCTGAGCCGTTGGTCTATCCGATTTGACGAAACTCCCGTGCTGCCTGAAATGATCTCTGATCGGCTGCATGCCGCAGGCGCCTACAGCGACGCCGCTCCCCAACACACCTCGAACGAAGAACTTGCAGGATAACGCTATGGAATCTGGAAAAACGGGTCCGCTGAGCGGCGTGAGGGTTCTGGATCTCACGCAGTTCCTGTCGGGCCCTTTCGGAACGCAAATTCTCGGTGACCTCGGCGCTGAGATCATCAAGGTCGAGCCGCCGGCGGGCGAACTTTCACGCGGCGTGCCACCGCATTTCGTAGAGGGCGACAGCGCCTATTATCTTGCGGTCAATCGCAACAAGAAGAGCGTTGTCATTGACCTCAAGACGGAGCGGGGAGCCGAACTCGTTCGGGAGCTGGCGGCACATTCAGATGTCCTTGTCGAAAACAATCGGCCCGGTGTGATGGAGCGGCTCGGGCTCGGTCAAGCGGCGCTTCGCGCGCGCAGTCCGCGGCTCGTCTATTGCAGTATCAGCGGCTTCGGACAGACCGGCCCGGACAGGGATCTTCCCGCTTACGACATGATCGTGCAGGCGATGTCAGGGGGCATGAGTCTGACCGGGGAGCCTGGGCGAGCGCCCGTTCGCGCTGGCATTCCGATCGGCGATCTGGCGGCCGGCATGTACGGCGTAATGGGCGTACTCGCTGCGCTGGTCGAGCGCCAGACTACCGGCGAAGGACGGTTCGTCGATGTGTCGATGCTCGATGCGCAAATCGCGATGCTTTGTTATCAAGGCGCCTATTACCTGCTATCGGGTGAAGTGCCGGAACCCCAGGGACGAGGCCACGATTCGATACCGACTTACCGCTCGTTCGAATGCGGCGACGGCGTTTCACTGGTTGTGACCGCCAACACCGAACGTATGTGGGCGGACCTGTGCAAGGTAGTCGGTTTGCCACACCTCGTCCACGACCCGAGATTCAGGGATCCGGACGAACGCCTGGCAAACAAGGCGGCGCTATGGGAAATACTGGAGGCGCGCTTTCGGTCCGAATCCGCGCAGAGTTGGCTCGATCTGCTGAATTCGGCCTCGATTCCGGCCGCTCTGGTCAAGACGGTGGATAAAGCACTGAACGCCTCCCAGGTCGCGCACAGAGACATGCTCGTCGAGCTTCGCAGCCGAGCGGGATCTCATGTGCGCGTGCCCGGCAATCCAATCAAGCTCGATACCTCGGGGCCTGTCGATGCGAGTTACCCACCGCATCTGGGGGAGCATACGAACGTCGTGCTCGGAGAGTACGTCGGGCTGGATACTGACGAACTGAGGACACTTCAGAACCAGGGGGTTGTTCGGCAGTTTGTACCCGGCATGCCATCGCCCGGCGTGAAATCGCGATGAACGTGGAGATCGGAATGCATGAAAATCTTCTGCTGAAGATGAAGGGTCATGTTTTGCACATTGCCCTGAACAGTGCTGACGGCAGGAACGAGCTGGATGACGCAATGACTCGAGCGCTCACAGAGGTGATCAGTGACCCTCCCGAGAGCACCGTGGCAATCGTGTTGTCCGGCGAAGGCGAGAACTTCTGCGCAGGCCGGGCCTCTTCGCCACCGCCGGCACTTTCCCCAATGGAAGATCCACGCCCTGCAATCAAGGAACGGGGCGCGGTGCCCATTCTCGCACTCTATGAGGCAATCCGTTCGAGTGCGGTGCCGGTTGCGTGTTTCGTCAAAGGGCTCGCTTCGGGTATGGGTTGCGCAATCGTTGCAGCGAGCGACTACGCAGTCGCCGACGTGCGCAGCCAGTTCGAAGCCAACGAACTGGAGAAGCAGTTTGCTCCTGCACTGCTGATGTCCGTGCTCATCTCGCGTGTCCATGTCAAGGCGATTTCGCGTCTGGTTTTGACGGGTCGGCCCATCGACGCGACGACCGCTCTGGAGTATGGGCTCATCGGCGAAATAGTCGCTCCTTGGGAACTGGACAACGCGCAGGACGATTTCATCGCGTTCATGAACAGCCGGGCTCCGCAGGCATTACTCGGAATCAAGACCTTCCTGCGCGAATCGGCCGGCCCGGATTCGTCAAAGCTTGCCGCCGACGTTCTGGCGGAATCGATTGCGGCTCGCCTCGACGTGACAGCGCCGTTCGCGCCGTCCCACGACAAGCGGTTTCTGAGCGTCGACGGCGAGCGCATTGCCTATATCGACATCGGCAACGGGCCCGCGGTCGTTTTGCTCCATAGTCTCGGGACATCGAGCGCGCTGTGGGACGATATTCTGCCCGCACTCACCGCGAATTATCGAGTCGTGGCAATAGATGCCCGCGGTCACGGCGACTCGACGAAGCGAAGCGCGTGGAATGCAGACGCGGTTGCCAGCGACGTTGTTGCGGTGACGGGGGCCATCGGTCTCGACCGTTTTGGCCTGGTGGGTATCTCGATGGGGGGACTCACTGCAATCCGCGTTGCCGCGAAGCTGGGTCGACGCGTGGCTGTCATGGTCTTGTCGAGTGCTTACGCAAGCGTTTCCGGACCGACGGTAGCCAGGCGGCTCGCAGCAACCGAAGGGATGTTGAAAAAGCTGCCAATGCATCTCTTTGCGCGCATGTACGTGGAGCAGACCCTCCACAGAAACACTGCGTACCCGAAGCGGGAGCGACTTGCCCAGCAGATTGCGGCCATCGCTTCAAAGGATTACCTGGAGATATTGCACGCCATTGCCACGGATGACGTCTCCAGTCTTCTGTGCGACATCGAGGTCCCGACACTCGTGCTCAACGCCGAACTCGACGGAAGTGTACCCAGAACCGTATCGGCGCAGTTGACGCAAGGAATCCATGGGGCGGAGGAACGGACGCTGCGCGCTGCCGGGCACCTTGCATGTGTCGACGCGCCCGATGCGTACGCGGACGTTTTATTAAGCCAGTTTGAGCAATACACGGATGAAGGTGGAGAAGTATGGAGATCGTAAATCGCTTTTCGGTCGACTCGACTATCGAGAACGCCTGGAACGCACTACTCGACGTTCCGCTGGTGGTGTCCTGCTTTCCCGGTGCGACGCTCACGGACACACTCGGCAAGGACTCGTACAGGGGGCTGATTCGCGTCAAGCTGGGTCCAATCGCGATGGAGTTCTCCGGCAATGTCACCTTGAGCGCCCCGCGGGGTGACGCGCATACGGCGACCGTTGAGGCCACATGGCAGGAGACCAAAAACCGCGGATCGGCCAAGACGGTGACCACGTTTTCTCTATCACGCCTCAATGAAGCCGCCGGCACCCAGGTTGACGTTCGCACCAGTGTGCAGATGGCGGGGCAGGTGGCGCAGTATGGCCGCGGAGTTGGAATCATCAATGCCGTATCGGAACAGATGGTCCGTCAATTCGCGGCGAATTTGCTGGAGAAACTTGGAGACAGAGAACCCGTGGCGGCAACACGCCGCGACAACTCAGCACGCTCAACGAACGAGATTTCCGTACTCGGCTTGTTGTGGAAAATGCTGGTTTTGAAGTGCAGGCGGTGGTTTGCCAGACCGCGTTCGTCATAGTTCCCTTTGTTCATGTTTCTGATCAGTTTGGTCAGGCGGGCAAACGGCAGCCGCTTCTACTGAACCCTGTCATGCCAGCACGCGATGCCATCGAAGTGTCCGGAACTCTTTGTCTAATCATAAGTAGTGCAAAGCAGGAGATGGGAAGATGGAAACGAACTCGACTCCTTTCGAGTCGACAGACCATGGGAGCAATGTTGGTGCTCCTGTCGTGGGCAAGGCCGCCTGGATAGTACTTGCGTCCGCGTTTGTGGGGTGGATGTTCGATGCAATGGATCTCTACCTGTTCACCATGATCATGGTTCCGGCCCTTCACGACCTGCTCGGGGCTTCACAGGGCAGCGTCATGCGGATTGGAGGGCTCATTGTCGGCGCGAAACTGCTTTGCTGGGGCATCGGCGGGATTCTGTCCGGTATCGTGGCAGACCGGTTCGGGCGAGCGCGAGTGATGCTCGGCACGATGCTGATTTATTCGGTATTCACGGCAGCCGGTGCCTTCGCGCGAGACTGGTATCAACTCCTCCTGTTTCAGATGCTGGCGGGCTTTGGAATCGGTGGTGAGTGGGCCGCCGGCGCCGCGCTTGTCGTGGAGACCTGGCCAGAAAAACACAGGGCGAAGGCCGTTCAGGTGATGCAGGTTGCCAATGTGGCAGGGCTGGTTGCCGCCTCCGCGCTCGCGATCCTGCTTTCAGGCGCTGGATGGCGTTGGGTGCTTGGCGTGGGGGCGGCACCGGCGCTCGCGAGCCTTGGCCTGCGGTTCATCACACCGGAATCGGCGAGTTGGGAGCAGTCACGTGCGGCCGCAATGCGTCACGCAGGTCCGAAAATGGGTTCGATATCGGAGATATTTGGCAGCCCGTTGCGCCGTCGAACCATTGTCGGAACGCTCATTGCCTCGGCAATGATGATCGGTGGCTGGGGGGCATCCATCATCTTTCCCACGTTGCTGAGAGAGTTCTTCCCATCCGCCGGCAGCGCGGAATTCACGCGACAGACGGGCATCGCTTTCATGGCGACCAACGCCGGTGCGGTGCTTGGATACGCCTCGATTCTGCTCCTCGTCAGTCTGATGCCGCGTGTCTCCCGACGGATCGTCTACGCAGTGTTTTGTGCTGGCGCCTGGATTGCAGTCGTTGTCCTTTTTGGAGCGGCGAAAACACTGGGGACGTTCTATTTCTCAATGCTTGGATTCGGTTTCTTCGCAATGGGCGGATTTGGGATCGTCGCTCTGTACCTGACTGAGCTTTTTCCGCTCCATGTTCGCGCCACAGGACAAGGCTTCGCCTGGAATATGGCCCGTCTCTTTACCGCGTTCGGACCGTTGCTCGTGTCGTTTGCGTCGGCGAATCTGGGATTCCGTGTGGTGGGAATCACTCTCGCAACCGTATTCGGAATGGGATTGGCCGCCATATTTTTCGGGCCGGAAACGGGCTGAAAAGACGACGTGGAAGTTCGAAGCGTGGCACGCATCCACCAAAAAATATGACATTGGAGACAGCATGAAAATGAAAGTGATCGTCGCCTCGACGGTCTTTGTGTGGACGGTCGCGGCACACGCGCAATCGTCGGTGACGCTGTATGGCGCGCTCGATACGGGATTGCTGTATCAAAGCGCGAATGCGCCGAATTTCCAGTCGAAAATGAATCTCGGCCACCTATACGCACTCAAGGACGCGGGTATTTTCACCAGTTTCTGGGGGCTCAAGGGCGTTGAAGACATTGGCGGTGGTTACAAGGTCAACTTCAAGCTCCAGGGAGCATTCACCAGTACCAACGGGAAGTTCGGACTGTCCGACACACCGGGCGTCAGCGCAATCTTCAACCAGCAAGCGACGATCGGCATCTCCGGTCCTTTCGGTTCGATCGATGCGGGCCGTCAGTTCGTGCCGATAATATTTGCGATGGCCGACACCGACGTACGGGGCGCGCAATTCTTCGGCAGTATCCTCACCGCATGGCTTGGCATGAATCAGGCTGCAGGCTGGCAGGGCACCAGTACAAACGGAGCGATAGGTGCGCTGTACGACTCTAACGCGATCGTTTACCAGTCGCCGAAATTTCACGGTCTATCGCTGGGACTCGAATATGCGCCGGGCGGCGTCGCCGGTCAATCCCAGGGTGGCACGCGCGAGTCTGCCGTGCTCAGGTATTCGAACTACGGTCTCAATCTCTCGGCTGCTTACTACAACGGCCACGACAGCAATCCCTTCACGACGACAGCGATCGGCGCGATCATCACGGCACCGTCCACCGGGCGCGATAACAATCGCTTTTACTATTTCGGCGCGATGTACACGTTCCACGACCTGTCAGTATCGACGTCATACAGCATCGGCAAGGATCCGGCGAACAGCGGTCAGGCCGACTTCGAGATGATTTCCGCGGGGCTCGGCTACAAGTTCACGCCGTTTTTCAAGGTCACCTCTGGCTTTTATTACCTCAAGGACCGCAACGTTTCATCCAATCAATCGGATGCGTACGCGGTGGGCGCCGAATACAGTTTGTCCAGGACCACCATCGCCTATGTACAGATTGGCCATGTCAATAACCGGGGCAAGATGAGCCAGGCGATCGCCTACGCCGCGCCGGTTCCTGAGGGTACCTCCAGCACCGCCGCGATGATTGGCATTCGGCACACCTTCTGATCCCACCGTGGCTGATTGGAGCAATGAATGAAGACAAGCAGGGCACTGAAAATCGCTGTCGGGTTGCTGGTTGGATCAACATCTATTCACGTCTGGGCGCAGGCCAGCGAGAGCGAAGCGCGCACCGTGTCGAAAGGCACAGCGACCGAAGCCTCCGGCAGCGTCACGCAGACGAGTAGCCGGAAGGACAATTTTGCGCTGCGCCGCAAGGTCTACGCGGCAATCGCACAGCACGAGGAGATCGACGCGGGCGCCATCAGCGTGGTGGTGAAGCGCGGCGCGGTGACGCTCGACGGGACGGTGGTTGATGCCTCACACATCGGTGAGATGACGGAGATCGCGCGGGGCGTTCCCGGCGTGAGGTCCGTGACCAACCGGCTGACGGTCAAAACGCCGTTCGGCAGTCAGTAGGCGCACGTGCATGACGCGGCTCGACTGCGTACCGTAGGAGAATGTGAGCATGAGCAGTGTCGATTTCGAGGTGCTGGAAGCTACGATGCACTGGCTTGATGCGGGCCACCGAATGCTGCTTGTTACGGTCGTGAAGACTTGGGGTTCGTCGCCTCGCCCGGAGGGGGCGATGCTTGTCCTGCGCGATGACGGTCGTGTGGTGGGCTCCATTTCAGGCGGCTGTATCGAAGATGATCTCATCGACCAGGTGCGTCGGTACGGCGTCGCGCAAGGGGTGCCGAAGGTGGTCGAATACGGCATTAGTGCCGAGGAAGCGCATCGGTTCGGGTTGCCTTGCGGTGGCACGATGCGACTCGTGCTTGAGCCGATTACGCGGCAAAGCCGTATTCAGGCCCTGCACGAAGCGCTCAGTCGTGGCGAACTGGTGGCGCGCACGTTAGACATGACAACGGGTGCCGTCACACTTGGGCCACCGGGCACGACTGACGGTGTGCACTTCAACGGGATGCATCTGACGACGATTCACGGGCCCCGTTACCGTATGCTCGTTATTGGCGCGGGACAGCTATCGCGCTACTTATGCCAGGTCGCGACAGGACTCGACTATCAGGTGGTGGTGTGCGATCCACGCGAGGAGTATGTGCAGACATGGAATGTACCCGGCACGCAACTCGTGCGCACGATGCCGGACGATACGGTCCTGGAAATGAGACCCGACGAACGCAGTGCAATCATTACACTCACGCATGACCCTAAACTCGATGATCTCGCGCTGATGGAAGCGCTGAAGACACCCGCGTTTTATGTCGGTGCGCTTGGCTCGCGGCGCAACAATGCTGCACGGCGCGAGCGGCTTAAAGAGTTCGATCTGAGCGACGCAGAACTTGCACGGTTGCGCGGTCCGGCCGGGATCTATATCGGCAGCCGCACGCCGCCCGAAATCGCGGTATCGATTCTCGCAGAAGTCACGGCCGCGAAGAATCGTGTGTCGCTGCCGGCAATCCTTAGGGTCGAGCGTGGGAAGACGGCAAAGGCAATCACGAATGATGGCACACCGATCAGTGCGCTGGATCGTGTTTGGTGAAAGCGGGTTCTCTCATGAAACCGGCTTCCGGCGGCGAACTGGAGGCGAAGGCCATGCAGACATCGCAATATCAGCCAGCCGCTTCAGTCTTTCCCTGCATGCCCCATCACAGGCTTGCGCGGACATGCCTTGCACCACTGCGGCATAGAAGCGTGCGAGCGCTTCGGTGTCGGTATCCGGGGCAAGTTCGCCCTCAGCGACGGCACGGTCGAAGCGTACCTTGATGGTCTGCAGCCCAAGCTCCCGTCGCGCGGAGACCAATTGGGCGACCGACTCGCTCTTTTCGGCGTGTTGGAGAACAGCAGTCGAAATCATGCAGCCGCGCGGCCTTCCCGGGTCGGTGAAGCGTGCCGCAGCGTCGTGCAGATAGAACGCTATCGCATCGTGCGCCGGCAACTTTCCGCTTAGCGCTTCCAGCACGGCTTTGTTTTCACGCTCGCTGACATGGTCGAGCGCCTGTCTGTAAAGGTCCTCCTTCGAGCCGTAGGTTGCGTAGAGGGACGGCGGCGGGATACCCATGGCCTCGGTCAGATCGGCGATCGAGGTGCCCTCGTATCCATGCTCCCAGAACAGCCGAGCGGCGACATCGAGTCCCACGTCGCGGTCCAGCAACCTCGGCCTGCCGCGTTTCCGGGCGGGTTCGCTCATTTTTATATCGAGTCCTATAAAAATCGTTGACAAGCGTGTTTCGACGTCAATATTATAGTGACCACTACTAATTCAGTCAGGAAGGAGTGGTCGATGTCTGCGAAGCTTTCAAACAAGGTGGCCCTGATTACGGGAGGCTCGCGTGGCATCGGCCATGCCGTAGCCCTGGCATTTGCGAAAGAGGGGGCTGCGCTCATCGGCGTGCACTACGGCGCCAATCGGGATGCGGCGAACGCCACCATCCGTGAAATCGAAGCTCTCGGATCGAAAGCCGTCGCGATCGAAGCGGACCTAAGTCGCGGAAAGGAAGCAACGGACAGTATCTGGGAACAGTTCAAGGCCGCTGCCATCGACGCCACGGGCGAGCCGAGGCTAGACATCCTCGTCAACAATGCTGGCGTGGCACCGGCCATCCGCCTGTCTGAGACGAGTGAGTCCGCATTCGACGAGGTCCTGACGATCAACTTCAAGGCACCGTTCTTCCTGATCCAGGCTATTGCAGATCACATCCGCGACAATGGGCGAATTATCAATGTTTCGACGGGCTTTACGCGTGTCGCGGCTCCAACGCATCCCGCCTACGCCGCTTCGAAAGGTGCGATTGAAACGCTGACGCTGGCGCTTGCCCCTGAGTTCGGTCCTCGTGGCATCACGGTGAATGCGGTCATGCCGGGCGTCACGGAGACCGACATGAATGCGGCGTGGATCAAGGTGCCGGAGGCACGTGCCGGCGCGGAGGCCATGTCGGTGTTCTCACGAGTGGGTCAACCTGTTGATGTCGCTGATGTCGTCACGTTCCTCGCATCGAATGAGGCACGCTGGACGACGGGGCAGGTGATCGATGCGACGGGCGGTGCCCGGCTCTAAGTCCCTCTGACATGAAGGCCGCACCAGTGTGCGACCAGCGTCGTGTCCGGCTTCATGGCAGGCCCCGCAGCGGTTGCGGCAGTCTGCCAGCTTGCCAGCGCTCAAAAACACGACATCTGTAAATAGCCAGAATCAGACATTACAAAAAAGCTGTGACAGCAAATGAAAGGGTTTTAAAAATTATGTCAAATTACGTTAGGATGTCGAAATAGTTATGCTCGATATGCCTCAAACTACTCGATCCCAGCGTGCTCCCAGGTATCCCCGAAAACTATGGCGTGGTATTGAGCGCTCCCGCCGAACAGGACCAGCGTCTCTCGCTTGGTATCGTAGACCAGACCATGATTGAGCCTCGGCTGCGGTCCGAAATCCTGTCGAAGCGTCCAATGCTTCCCGTCCCACGTCCACGTGGCTCCGAGGTCCTGTGTGGACGATGCACCGCCAAACAGAGCTACGTTGTCTCCCTTGAAGGCCAGCGCGGCGCCAATACACGGCGGCGGACCAAATTCGCTGACCTGGGTCCACGTCGCGCCATCCCATTCCCAGGTGTCGCCAAAATATTTGCCGCTATCAACACTTTTTCCACCAAAGAGCACAGTACGGTCTCGCTGGGTGTCATAGGCCATTGCGTGCTCAACCCGGGCGGATGGCCCTGTGTCTGCCTGCTGGGTCCAAACGGCGCCATTCCAACCCCAGGTTTCGGGCGAACCGCTGTTGGCGTTATAGAGCAAAATCTGCCTTCGTTGAGCCTCATACACCATCGGTGAGCTTGAGCTCGCGCCGGGTCCTGAGTCCGCCAACTGTGTCCAGTTCCGTCCGTCCCATCCCCACGTGTCGACGGTTCCAAGATTTCCACTGAAGAGGACGCTCTGTTTTCTTGCGGCGTCGTACGCCATGGCCGAATACGCGCGAGCTGCCGGTCCCGAATCAGCCATCTGCGTCCAGTTCGAGCCGTCCCATTCCCACGTATCGTTAAGGTCTTTCCAGAGCGCGCCGGTTCCCAATGTGACGCCCCCAAACAGGACCGTTCGACAACGTTCGCTATCGAAGGACATCGCAACTCCCTCACGGGTGCCCATGGGAGCGACGTCTAGTTTCTGCGTCCACAGAAATCGGCTCATCGTGTGTCTCCGTCTCGACACCTGTTCGAGGATAACGCTTGTGGCAAGTACGATCTAAAACCCTGTTCGAGTGTATCGCTTGTGGCGAATCGGATTCGCCAGTTGAATCGCTGTGACTGGGAAGTGGGCGCGCATGAGGTCTGCTTTCGAGCAGCGATTTCGTCACTTCTGACGGCGCGCCTCGTTTGCTACCCTCGTTGGTGGACAGACCGGACAGTTCCACATAGAAAAAGCATAGTGCACCACATGCATGGCCGACAACCTGGGCCCCCGGACAGACGTTCGGATACCTTGCGGCTGCGCCTTGGATGACGCGGCGGTCGGAAACAGTAACGTTCCGAGGTATCCGTTCGCGAAGCTACAGTTTTGACGGCGCGGCGACGGTGCCGAATTTCATGGTAGTTTTCGAGGCACGTGAAGACAGCGATAGCGCTGTCTGTCAGAGACCGGATCTTCATAGCTTGTTCAAATGGCGGACTACAGAATGAGTTGGCATACGTACATGCTTTTTATCGGTGCGAGTCTTGTGCTCTGCCTCGTGCCCGGCCCCGATATGATATTTCTGTTGGGCCGCACGATTGCGCAGGGGCGGGCTGCAGGGTTATGCGCAGCTTTTGGCATCAACCTTGGTGCCTACATTCATTTGCTGGCAGCGGTGACGGGATTGTCTGCCCTGGTTCTCGCGTCGGCGACGGCATTTACTGTCGTGAAGTTCGCCGGCGCGGCTTATCTCGTATATCTCGGTTGGGGCGCATTGCGCGCCAATGGCGGATTCGCGCTCCAGGAGAGCAGTGGGAAGAGTACGCTACGGCATGTCTTCTGGCAGGGATTTCTCAGCGACGTGCTAAACCCGAAGGTCGCTCTGTTCTACACTGCACTACTGCCTCAATTCATGAGCGTGCATGATCCTCGACCGGTCGCACACCTCTTCGAGCTGGGCGTGATCGGCAACACCGTTGGGATCAGCACGAGTATCGCCTATGTATTTCTTGCGTCCCGAATGACACATGCGCTTCGGCGAAACAAGACCATCTCGTCCTGGCTGACGAAGGCAATGGGCGCTTTATTCATCGGGTTAGGTGCGAAGCTCGCGACGGAGAAGCTGTAAGTTGGTCACGGAAACGTGAGCAGAGCCAACACGGCCCGCCTGTCATCGACAGCCGGGCCGCTTTCATTTTCGTCTACGGAACCGCCTGCTGCTTCAGCTCGAATTCAAGGGCTTCGACAGCCCAGTCATGGCACGTACGCGCTCGCGCGGAATCTGGCGCACATGCAACGCGCTCTTGAAGAAATTAAGGCTGCCACGGGCAAGCCACTGGAATCGGAACAGTTAAGGCGAATCGCGCCGACCCACCTGGAAGGAATCAATTTGCGCGGGACGTTCAATTTCCCGGTGGCTCGGTACGCGCGCCGAATCCTTCCAAGTCTCGACAGTGATCCGCACGTTTCGACCGCCAGTCCTCGGGCCTGAGCTGAAGTCCCGAGCATTGAGTCGAAATTGCAGGCGGCGTCTGCAATTTCGGCGCACATCACCGATTGAACAATCGGGCTCCTATCGTCATGCTACCCCGCAAAGGGTAGTCAGAAGATGCCTGATTCGAAAAGGAATTTATAACGGGCCGCAAGGGAGAGCCCCGCCCGGCTTAGGTACGTCTAACCGGAAACCTGCACGAAAATCAAAGGCACACCATAGCCGACGCCGTCGAGCGCTCGGCGCTCGCGCTCACGTCCGCGCCGCGAAAGCAGGGCTGAGCGCGCGCCGAAGAGGGGATATCGGCCGTTACATCACGTAGAGATTGCGTAGACCCGCGTATCGTTCTCGACGCCTTTCCACGCTAGGACCAACTGGCGCTTGAAGCTGACGATGGAAGGCGGTTGCGAGCTGCCCACGTTCGGAATCTTCGCCTGACTGGACCAATTGAGCGACTCGCCGGCGGCGCCTGTTTGATCGCGCGCCAGTTGGGAAAAATAGAGGCCCTGGTCGCCATCTATCCCGCGCCACGCGGCATGAATAACGGACTCGCCGGAAGTGGTGAAATTCGGCTGTGACGTCTCGACGGTGAGACTCGGACCGCCCCACGAACCCGCAGTGCCGCTGCTAACGGGCACCGTTGTGCCATTTCCGAGCAAATACCACGTCAACGTGCTTTGCGGCGCCCACGCGTAACTGCCTGGAGGCGCCGCAGTCGTGTAAAGCGCCTGATCATTCGGCACGCCTCGCCACAGGAGGCGGATTCCGCCATTGATGTCCTGGCAGATAGCGGGCGCGGCCGCCGTACCTACTCCGGGAATAATCTGCTGACCCTGCCAGCGTCCCGAGCGGAATTCGGAGAAGTAAATCTGGTGATCGTTGTTGATGCCTTTCCACACCATCGTGGGAACACCCCGGACGATCGCGATTCGAGGACCATGCGACGAACCCGCGAAAGACAGCGGCGCCTGGGCGGGATTGTCGTGAACGAAGAAGTCGCGGCTCGTTTTGAAATAGAGCCCTTGATCATTGCCGGTGCCGCGCCACACCATCCAGAGGCGCGAGCCATCCCACGCGAGAGCGGGGCCGCCTATCGTGCCGACATCGGTGAATGCACGCTGCTGAGTCCAATGCAAACCGTCGTCCGAAGTCGCAATCCAGATATTGCGATTGTCGCCGCCTCCGCGCCACACCATCGCGAGCGTGTCGCCGCATACGCAGAGCGCGGGCGCCTGTTCGGTCGTGAAGTTGAGCGGCGTTTGGCCCGGCCATCCATACAGCGCCCGAATACCGTCGAAGTCGTCGCGACTGAGCGTTTCTTGCGCGGAGGTCGTCGGGAACATGATGGAATTGCCCGTATTGGCGTGCAGCAGACCGAGCGCGTGGCCAATCTCATGTGTGACGACATTCAGCAAGCTAGGCGAGCCCGAGGCCGCCGTAGGCGCAAACGCGAAGCCGTTGGTAATGGTGATCTGTCTGCCGTCGGGTGTGGTAAGGCCCGCGATGTTGGGGCCGAGCAGACCCACATTGATGCGAATGTCGGCCCCGTTTGTGACCTGTGCAAAGCGCAAGAGCGGCGTGGCCGTTGACCACGTGCCGAAGGCTCTTCTGAGAATCGGGACCACCACGTTGCTGCCGCCAACACCAGGCACGTTGCCTGAAAACGACCAGCTGAACGCCGACTTCCTCGCCCAGTCGCCGCCCTTCAATCCATATGCTTTGGGGACGAGGCCACCAGGACCCGGGCGCGGATCGGTCGAGCCGCAGAGCACTCGGCCGGAAGGAGGCGCAACGCTACGGACCGATAAATCCCGCTGAATGTGCGGCTGCCGCGCTGGAGCAATTTCCCTCACGCCACTGGCCGTGTTAAATTGGCGACCCGCGCCCGTTACGCCTTGCGCGGACGCTGCTGCACAGCAGCCGCACCAACCCGCGCTGCCGAGTATGAAGTCACGACGGTTCAATTCAGCCTCTCAGTCGTTTTAAATACGTTCGTTATCCTGATTAATTGGATCCCATTGAATTCCCGGAACGCATCGGTTTCACGTCAGAATAGTTTCATTTCCACAATAGAAACATTTCAATCTTATTTCAAGTCTTGTTCCACACGCTGCCACCGTCACGTGCCCGGAAGATCCCAATCATTCGTGCAGCGGGATGTTGGATGTTTGCGAAGCCACGCGGGCAGGGCGTTCCCATGTCTGCCCTCAGGCAGCACTACCGTCTTGCGTAATCCATCTGTTCGGAACCGAACGCAAGGGTGAAAAAATCGACCTTTAAATTTGCTTGCCTATTGATAAAGTGAATGAAAACTGAATGGCAAATGTAAATACGCAGTCGCATGACGGCCTGCCTCAGCGCGTAGAGCAGAAACGCGCGAACTGTCTTCCCTTGTGCGCATGACCTGCAACGCCTGTTCGCATCGAGCCCGCCGGCATGCCGATGCCAGCGCGATTTGAATCGTCGCTTTCTTTCCCGATGCTGGTCTGCAAACGATCGAAGGCAAGACCAACTCCGACGGAGCCTCCCATGCCATCAGCCAATGCCGAGTCGTATCACCCGATCATCTACATTCGTGGATTCGCGATGAACAAGTCGGACATCGACGAAACCACGGCAGACCCATTTTGCGGCTTCAATTCGGGATCGACTGTCTATCGAGCGCGTCCCGGCGCCACGGACGCAGCGCGTTTCGTGTTCGAGTCGCCCGTCGTGCGGCTCGTGGCGAATCATGACTATGTGAACGTGATCAGCGAAGGGATGGATCTTTCAAGCCCGACGTTCGATGAGCCGATGCCGCGCCGCTCGATTGTGATCTTCCATTACTACGATCCAGCGTCGACGCTTCTCGGCAACGGTGTCGTACCACCGATCCAGGACTTCGCGAGAAAGCTGAGCGATCTCCTCGCCCGTTTGCGTACATTGGTGCTCAAGACGGAAGGTGCTTACGCAACGCCCGAGCAGTTCCGCTGCTTTCTCGTTGCGCATTCCATGGGCGGGCTCGTCGCGCGGACCTTCCTGCAAAATCCGCAGTGCGATCCGAATAACGTTCGTACGACCGTGAAAAAACTCTTCACGTATGCGACTCCGCACAACGGCATCGAATTCGGCGGATTCAATGTGCCGAGCTTCTTCACGAGCCATCAAATCGACACGTTCAGCCGTCCTGTGATGGGCAAGTATTTTGGGCTCGTTCCGACCTGGCAAACCCAGACCGACGACGTTGCCCGCTGTCCCGCTACGCCGCTCGACCCCGCGAATATCTTCACGTTGATCGGCACGAACCGCCTCGACTACGAGGTCGGCATGGGCCTGTCGCGCACGTTCGTCGGAAAGGGCAGCGACGGGCTCGTTCGCATTCAGAATGCCGATCTGAAAGGGTTCACCGTTGCCGCGGATGGCACTCAGGTGGAAAGGCCGTGCGCCAAGGCTTTTGTGTATCGCAGCCACTCGGGCTACTTTGGCATTGTCAACAGCGAGGAGGGTTATCAGAACCTCCAGCGTTTCCTGTTTGGCGACTATCGTGTCGACGTATGGCTCGAAGTGGACGACATCGTCATGCCGGCCGGTGATCTCGCCGATGCGGATGCCGCTGGCACGCTCGAAGCGAAGTATCCGGTCGACGTGCTCATTTCGCTGCGCAACAAGCGCTGGTTCCTCACGCGCCGTGTTGCGGAAGAAGACTCGTCAGCCGTGCTCGAGCACAGCGACGTGCGCGCGCAACGGGGCAAGACGCCTGCGCTGGAGAAGGCGCTTTCCACAATCTTCATGGCGGACTGGGGCAAGCTCGACCCGCAGAACCCTACCGTGGCGTACCGCGTGCAACTGGCCGTACGTACACCTGACTATCAGATCGACGGTCGAGACGCCACTGTGGATCATTTCGAAGGCAGCAGCATTTACGCGGATGCGGTGATCGTCGAACTCGACACGAGTCACGTGCCCTGGACCGCGTCTTACTGGTGGGAGAGCGAACAGACGTCCACGGGCGCGCCGTCCACGAAGACGCCGCTCACGCTGCAACCGCTGAATGCGGGATCACCCACTCCGCTCGTTGCACGCATTGCGATCGTAGGCGGTGCCGGAATCAAGTTCAAAGGGGCGTTGAAGTTCATTGCCAGCCCTTGGGCATGAGCGACGATAAAGGTCCATACGCCGGCTCGTTGCCACTGCGTCGCACGCAATGCGCGAAGGCGCGCCGCAACGCCTCTTCGCGCACCGCTTTTACGCGCCACGCCGGTCTACAGCAGGTCCTGGTGGAACGGTGAGTTTTGCGGCAGCGTTCCGTCGTGCCGCACGATCAGTTTCTGCATGCCATTCGTGGCCGAGGCGATGGCCCCGCTCGCGAACCCGCCTTCGGCCGAATACATCTCGCCGAACACAATGGCGTCGTTACTTTACTTGTTCACGAGGAAGCCGAAAAGCCGCCGCGTATTTTTCGCGTCGCCGGGCGCATCCATCTTGAACGCGCCCCAGAAGTGCCGCTGTTCTCCCCAGTTCATGTACGAGAAGCGGTCGCGGTTTTCCGCCAGCAGCTCCGCCAGTTTGCCGATCTTCTCGTGTTGGGGTAATCGTCCGAATCGTGCAAAATCTGGCGGTGATAGCCTGCAAAGCCGCTTGTAGCAAGGCAGCGCGAGCTCGCGGATCTTGCGCTGCTGACGAACTAGCAATTCGTTGAACAGTCGGCGCTTTTCCGGAGAAAGCGCCAGATTTTGCACGATTCGGACGCTTACCCCAATTGGTTCTATTCGCGTGTGGCTCACCAGGACAGTGGCTCAAGGAGCGCTGGTGCGCCAAACTCGACCAGTTGTGCGTTCGAGCGCGAAAAATACCCGCTCCAGAACTGCTTCAGATCCATCAGCGTCTTCGGATCCCGGTAGCCGTTACGCTCGGCAGTCGATCCATTGGCGGCCGGCTGCATGACGCCGGCACCGAGAAGGTAAATGCGTGCCGAACCGAAGTCGCCGAAGAGATTGTTGTCCTGCGCCTTCTTCAGTTCGACGGCGGGGTTGATGTGGCGCACCGCGTTACGCGCATAGAAGCTCGTGACGCTGGAGTTTTCCAGTCCGTCTGTCACAACGAAGACCAGCTTATGTGTGGCCTTCTCTTGTGCAACAGCGGATGAAACGCTCTTCAGTGCCATCAGGATGTCCGACTGGTCCAAGGTCGATGTCCCCGACTTCAAAACCTGGGCGGTCGTTGCGAGCGCCAACCTCTGTCCATATACCAGTTGCTGCTGCATGCAGGTGTGGAAGTCCCGCAGGCGGCTCATGACGACGTTGCCTTCCTCGCTCGCAGGAATCGGACGTTCGATAACGCCCGTATGGAGGACGTTCAGATAGTGGCCCTGCGAGAACGCAGAAAACTCAGCGATGACGAACTTCGTACCTGGCTTGAGCATCCCCTGGACATTGTCGAGCACTGACTTCTGCAACGTGGCATCGAGCTGGACCGTCTGGTCGACCAGCACGTATATGAGCTGGTCGTACTGAACCTGTGGCGCAGCGATCTTGTTCGCTGCATAGCAACTGGGGACGTCGTTCGTAAGACCGGCGTGAGCGGGTAGCACACCCGAAAACGCGAAGCTGGCGCCGAACGCAAGCGAGCGCAAGGCCTGAGTCGATCGGCGCATCAGATATCTCCGAGGATGTCGTCTTCCAGGCGTGCCTGTTCGGCTGCCGCCTTGCGATGTGCCTTGAGAGCCTGAACGGCGGTGAGAATCGAACTGCGGCGCTCAGACGAGCCCTCTGCGGCAATGTCGAGAATCACCTTGCGGCGTTCCTGATCGGGCTCGTCAAGGATGCGTTCCGCAATTCGCGCAACGTCGATGAAGAGCGGGAGTGCCTCAGCCGCCTGTGCGACATTGACGGATTCCGGAGTGATGGTCTGTTGTGCTCGCTGCGCAGGTGGCGACGACACGCGGGGTGCCTCGAATTGCTGAACCTGGTCTACGTCTGCCGCGGGGCGCGCTTCCTCCCGCACCTTGCGGTCATAGTAATCTCTGCAACTGATTTTCGACACGTTCTCGCGGTATTTCGGCACCTCGCGGCCGAGATGTGCGCGAAGTTCCGTTAATCGCATGTTGCCGCGATCGAGGGCAGGCTTGATGTGTTTTGCCTGGTAGCTCTGAAAGCTGGTGTGGCCGTACGTCTGGCGATACGCATTCTTGCCATCGCCGATAAACGAGCTCCCGAACGCCTGGAAGAAACCGAGTGCCTGTGTGATCACGTAGATGATCGCGAGTACGATCGCGCCAGCGATGCCCTGGCTGAACATCTCGCTACTCAGTTCGTGGTCGACGTTCTGCTGCGCGGCGCGCGATGAGTCAGCGACGTCAGTCGGCAGCGGGGTCGAGGCGTCGAGGCCTGGCACTGCAGGGAAGGGATTGCTGCCGCTATCCGCTGCCAGCTGACCATGATCGGCGACGTGACTGGTCATCTCGATCTGCAGACCCTTGATCCGCATCCACGTGATGCCGGCCAGCAGGACTGCCAGCAACGTAATGGCGACGATCGGCACAACGAGGCTGCCGCGATCATGCGCCCCCTCCAGCACGCGGCTGCCGAAGCGCACTTTTGGCGACGCGTCCTTGTCGATCTGCTGGTCGTCGCCGCTACTGATCTTGTGACCCGTGTAACCCTCAACCGTCGCATTCACTGAACCGAGCGCCTTTTTGATAGCCGAGCGCTTGTACACTGCCGCGCCCGCTGCGTGCGTCAGTCCAAGCAAACCGACTGCCATCACGGTTGCGATCACATAGCCGATCCAGACCATCTGGTTGCCCGTAATTTCGCTCGCGACGAAGGGCGCAATCAGCATCCCTGTACCCGCCGCTTCTGCGATCGTCAACAGGATCAATGCGCCAAACATGACAGCCGACATCGGCGAGCGGCCGTTCTGGTGAGTGATCTTCAGATATTCGCTTGCACGCTCGAACACCTTCTGATCCACCTTCGGAAGCTTGTCGATATAGGTGGAGCACAGCGATTCTTCTGCGGGCGGCAGGCCAGCGTCCCTCCACGTCGCGACGTTTTCAATGCCATGCGTTTGCTGCTTCCAGCGACGCATCTTGCCGACGAGCGGCACACAGACCCAGAAGTCGGCCCACCAGAGATCGTCGGTATAGCGCTTCCACACGAAAAAGACCGTCACGACGGCCGCAATCAGAAGCGGCAGCGACCACACGATGGTGGAGACAAAAGCCTGGAGAAAATCGGTTATCACGTTCGAGCCCCGGAATTGTTAGTTGTTGGCTGGTTTTAGTGAAGTGCGAAATCGCCCGATGCGGTGTATGCCACCGTCCGGTTCGTGTAGTAAACGTTGCCCGTCGCGCGGGGTTTGCTGACGGGCACGACAAGATCCATGCACTGCATCGGTCCGCCCACGAAGACGCGGTAGAGCGTGGCGTCGCTGCCGCGGTACACGTTCACGGGAACGCGTGCCGAGTACGAAGGTTTCTGCTTCGCATTGCCGGCATAGTCCTTGTAGATCTTCAGTTCCGGCTCCGGGACGGGACTGCCGGCATCGCTCGGCACGCGGACGTTGAGCAATGCGACCAGATTGCCGCCAAGTCCTGCTGCCCAGGGCGCGCCGTAGAATCCGGGCAGATACTCACGAACGTTCAGCACCTGGTCAGTCGCGAGATTGCGCACGGCAGACGCGCTGTGAGGGCGGTCGCCGAGGCAAGAGTTGAGCGTCATCGGCGAGCCGGCGTTGGCGTTACTGATCAGACTGAATGACGACTTTCCGGGTGCTGAGCCGAGCCGCACCGGTATGCCACCGCCTGCCGTAGGTGCGCCACCAAAGTTGTAGTCCGATCCCGATCCGCTTGCTGACGGAGCGCTGTGCGACCGGGCAGCAAACGCAGTCGCAGCGGATACGACAGGCGGATTCGTTCCTGCTTCAGTCGTGTCGCTTCCCGCGTTGGCTGTTTTCGTGACCGATGTCGCTTTCGATCGCGGTTTGACCGCCGGTTTATCCGTTGCGGCGAGATCCGAAGCGGTAGCGTTGACCGCGTTTTTGCGCTCGCCCGATGGCACATCTTTCAGGGCGGCTATGCTCGCGCTGGCGAAACGATAGTTGGCGGGGTCGGCCGTGCGGTTAGACAGGAACTGTTGCAGGTCTGCTTCCGTCGGGACGTCCACAATCTGCACGCGCTGGTTTTCCTCGCGTCCCTGATCTGTCGCATTCGGAGCGATCGGCAACGTATCGCCCGCACCCTGGTAGAAGATGTTCTGCACGGGGACGCCCTGATCGACGAACACTTTGGCGACAGCTTTCGCCCGTTGCTGGGATAGTGCCGCAGGATCCGCGCCGAGCGACGAATCGCTTTCGTCGGTATGTCCGACGATCAAGACCTTCCGTGCGCTTGCCTGCGCGCGCTGCTCGGGCGTCGCGTCAGCTGGCAGCGCTGCCAGCAGCGTTTTGGGTGAATACTGGTTCGCGATCTGCGCGAGGTATTTGCGAGCCTGCGGCGTCAATTCAGCGCTGCCTGCTACAAACTCGTCCGATTTGTTCTCAAGCTGGACATCGAGCCCGACTGTGGCCGGCTTGTCGGCGGAATTGGCCGCGCCTGGCTTGCCCTGTGTGATTGGGGCCGATGCTAGTTTCAGACCGTTCGCCTGCGCAATCCTGTACAGCTCGCAGCGGCGCGCGTCCAAAGCGTGACCTACCAGGAAACCACCGCCAGCCCCAAGTACCACACCTGCGGCTGCACCCTTTGCGCCATTGGCCAGATACCCGATAACGCCGCCTGCTACTGCGCCGACGGCAATTCCTATGTTCCGGTCGTTGTGCGAGCAGGGGTCTTCGCTATTGAAAATGCTGTTGAACTGGGTTTTAACGGAAGGGGCGACTTCTGGCTGTCCGGTTTGCGGGTTGATGGCACAACCCGAAAGACACAAAACCACACCCAGCACGATGGGGCTGCGAATCGTCATTCAAGTCCTTATATGGATCCGAAGGGCAGGCCTCTCTACCTGACCGACCAGCAAGCGCCAGCCCTGGTTGAATACCAGGTCTCTGCACACGAGCCCGGATTAACGGCATATAAGACGTAATCTTTAGTCGCATAATGTTCAAAGAATGAAGAGCAGGTCGAACAACGATGGACCGCAATGCAGCCGCGACGTGTACTTCGAGGCATGTGGAACGGGTTGCGCTGGAATGTGATGCGCCTTGCATGGCATCCGGTCATACTGCACCGTGAGCGATTTCGTCACGCGCCGCGGGAGCCGCCAGGCAAGGATCTGCTCCAGATCCTCATCGGCAGGCGCCGGCCGGTACGCGTTGTAGTCGCTCCTGGGTGGCTTGCCGAGGCGCCGATTGAAGCCGGCGATAAAGGAGGGCGCCCAGGCATTGGCCGCCTCGCACGTGCTGATGCCACGCAGCCTGAGTTCCTTCACGAGCCGGTCCTGCAGCATCAGGTTGGCGCGCTCCACGCGGCCCTTGGCCTGGCTCGTGTTCGCACAGAACGCCTCGGCGTTCAGCTCATACAGGGCCCGCCCGAACTGCGTAACGCCTTTGCCCGCCGTCTGCGAGCGCTGCTTCACGTAAAAGACGCTGGCCTTGTCGCTGTAGAACGCCACCGGCTTGCCGTGCACGGCCAGATACTTCGACAGCGCCTCGAAATAGCGGAAGGTCGATTCGGTCTGCGTGAAGTGCAGCGTCATCAGCCGTCCGGTCGCATCATCGATGAACACCAGCAGCGTACAGGCCGCAGCGCGCGCCTCGAACCATCGATGATCGCTGCCGTCGATCTGGATGAGTTCACCCAGACACGCACGACGGTTACGCGGCTGGTGCAACCGCGGCGGACGTTCCCGGCGCGGGATCCACAGGCCCGCAGCCCTCATCAGGCCAGGCGGCTGAACGGCTGAGCCTGAGCGTGCGCCGGATCGCAGGCGGCCAGCACGCATGCGTTGAAGGTCATTGTCGACCTGTGATGACGTTTCTAGATGTTTGCGAACATATTAAAAATTCGATAAATTATATTATGTTAAATAAAACATAAAATGCGCTGTGGACACCTCCACCCAGACGCAGCCACGCCCCATCAAACTCGCAACCCCCGGCTCTTGCGCCGATAAACAAGCAGCGCGCGCATGATGCCGAAACTCAGCGGCGCACCGACTGGCTCGGCACCGCCGTCCAACAAGCGTTCGTCGAAGTGCTGCGTGCGGAAAGCGCGTTCGAATCCGGCGGCACCTGATCCGCGCACCACCCCGCATTCCCCCCCTCCCGCCTCGCGCTCACTCCCCAATCCACGAGCCCCGCAAGTCGCTGTCATGCATGAGCTGCAGCAGCGTTTGCGCCGGGCGGGAAAGCCGCTTTGCCGCGAGCACGATGAATTCGACGTTGGGCAGCGCCGGCAGGCTCGCGACGTTCACGGGCGGCGCCAGTCCACGCGCGGCGAGGTATTGGGGCCGCACAGTGACGCCGAGGCCGGCGCGCGCCGCCGCCACGCAGCCCGAATGGCTGCTGCTCGTGCATACCAGTTGCCAGCGGAAATCAGTCTGCGCAAGCGCGTCGAGCACCACGGCCCGCGTCACGCTCGGCTCGGCGACGAGGATGAGCGGCAGCGGCTGCGCGAGATCCATCGTCGTGCCGGCGCGCGCGAGCCATTCGAGCCGTCCGGTGAAGAGCACCGTGCCGCGTTTGTCGCCCAGCCGCCGCTTGCCGACCATCAGGTCGATGGCGCCGGAATCGAGCAGTTCGTAAAGCCGGCCCGTCATGCCGATCGTGATTTCCAGCTCCACGTCGGGATGCGCGTTGCGAAACGCCGTCAGCACGGCGGGCAGCGGGCCGAGCGCAACGTCGTCGGAGCAGCCGAGCCGCACCCGCCCGCGCAGGCGCGGCGCGCGGAACTGCGATTCGGCGCGGTTGATCGCCTGCAGGATGCTGCCGGCATGCGCCAGCATCGCCTCGCCATCGGACGTGATGGCAAGCGAATGTGTGTCGCGGATAAACAGGCGGCGGCCAATCGACTCTTCGAGCCGGCGCACGTGGTCGCTCACGCTCGACTGCGTGAGGCCGAGCTGGCGCGCCGCTTCGGTGAAACTGTGGCAGCGCGCGACCGCTTCGAAGGTCCTGAGCCAGATGGGATTGAGCATGGCGGATGGTTATCGGCAATGCCGATGACAGTCAAAGTCTCTACTGGGGTTCCCGATGAGCGACGGTAACAATATCATGACGCCATTGATGACAATTGCGCCGCAAAGCCGTTCCCGCCCCTCACGCGGCGCGCCGAGAAGTTCCAGATGAACAAAAATTCGAGCCACACGGCGCTGCTATGGATCGTCGCCGCGGGCTTTTTCATGCAGACGCTCGACACGACGATCGTCAACACCGCGCTCCCCTCGATTGCGCGCAGTCTTGGCGTAAGACCGCTCGTGATGCAGCCGGTCATCGTCGCGTACACGTTGACCATGGCCATGCTCACGCCCGCTTCGGGCTGGCTTGCCGACCGCTTCGGCACACGCCGCGTCTACTTCGTCGCGATTCTGATCTTCGTGCTCGGCTCGCTATGCTGCGCGAGTGCGCACACCCTCGCGCAACTCGTGGTCGCGCGCGTGCTGCAGGGCATCGGTGGATCGATGCTGATGCCGATCGGCCGGCTCGCGGTGCTGCGTGCGGTGAGCGGCGAGCAGTACGTCTCGGCGCTCGCACTCATTTCGGTGGCGGGCCAGGTGGGGCCGATCGTCGGCCCGACGCTCGGCGGCTGGTTCGTGCAGGCGATCTCGTGGCACTGGATCTTCCTGATCAACGTGCCGATCGGCCTCGCCGGCGTGTTCGCCGTGCACCGCTATCTGCCGAACGCGTCGAGCACTGCGGCGCCTCCATTCGATCTCGCCGGCTGTGCACTCGTGTCGCTGTGCATGATTGCGTTCTCGCTGGCCTTCGACACGCCGGTCCAGACGCATCGCGCCGCGTGGTCTGCCGGCCTCTTCGCAGTCGGCATCGCGGCGGCCTTCGCTTACGTGGCCTATGCACGCGGCCACCGCGAACCGCTCTTCAAGCTGCGCTTGTTCGGCGAGCCGAATTTCAGCGTCGGCCTGATCGGCAACCTCGTCTGCCGCGTCGGCTCGAGTGCCGTGCCGTTTCTCGTGCCGCTGCTCATGCAGCTCGAGCTCGGCTACTCGCCGCTGCGCTCGGGCCTCATGATGCTCCCCGCCGCGCTCGCAGGGACGGTCGCCAAACGCTGGATTGCGCCGCTGATCCGCCGTTACGGCTACGAGACGTTCCTGCTGGTCAACACGCTGATCGTTGGCGCATCGATCGTTGCGTTCGCACTGATCTCGCGCGGCACGCCCGTTGCGGTGGAGATGGTCGTGCTGGCCATCTTCGGCGCGGCCAACTCGATGCAGTTCGCGGCGATGAACAGCGTCACGCTCAAGGACCTCTCGCACGAAGACGCCGGCAGCGGCAACAGCCTTTTTTCGATGGTGCAAATGCTCGCGATGGGACTCGGCGTCACCATCGGCGGCGCGCTCGTGAGCCTTGGCGAGGCACAGTGGGGATCGGTTGCGCCCGGCTTTCGCATGAGCTTCGCCGGCGTGGGCGCGATCACGCTGATCTCCGCCCTGGTCTTCCGCCGCATCGACACGCAGACGCGCGTCGCCGCTGCGCCTTCCGCGATGGCGTCGACGGCCGCTCGCCGCTGAGCGCGCGATCAGTGCGCGAGAATGCCCATCGCGCGCTTCTTCAGATCCAGGAAGTGCGGTTCGAATGCGACCTCTGGCGTACGCGGTCTGTCCAGTTCGATGGGCACGTCGAGTGCCACCCGCCCCGGCCGCGCCGAAAGCACAACGAGACGCGTACCGAGAAAGATCGCTTCGTCGATGTCATGGGTGATGAAGACCACCGTGCAGTGGAGTTGCTCCCACAGCGCGGTCAAGAACGTCTGCATGGAACTGCGCGTCTGCGCGTCCAGTGCGCCGAAGGGCTCGTCCATCAGCAGCACCTTCGGCTTCATCACGAGTGCCCGCGCGATTGCTACGCGCTGCTGCATGCCGCCCGACAGCTCATAGGGCTTGTGTCGTGCGAAAGACTCCAGACCGATGATGCGCAGAATGTCCGCCGACTCCTTGTGCCGTTGCGCCTTGGGCACCCCATGCAGTGACGGCCCGAACTCGATGTTTTCTGCCACGCTGAGCCACGGAAACAAGCCGGCCTGCTGGAATACGACGACTCGGTCGGCCCCGGGCTGGTCCTTGATCTCGCCATCGATATAGATGTTGCCCTTCGTGGGCGAAGTCAGACCGGCGAGCAGGTGCAGCAAGGTCGTCTTTCCACAGCCCGAGGCGCCGAGCACGGTGATGAATTCGCCGCCCCGGAACTGCAGATTGATGTTTTCCAGTGCCGATGTGGCGCCGAACGTCTTGTACAGAGAATCGATGACGATGTTCAAGTTCGTCTCCTGCTCGACAGTCAGACAGTCAATGGATCAATGCGCCAGATGTTTCGAGTACTGCGGCGCGACGTTGTTGTCGAAACTCGCCGGCACGCTCGGAATGCGGCCAATCGAGTTCAGCACCTTGGCCGTATTCACCAGAGTCAGGTACGTGGCGGACGTTTTGACGCCCGCGTCGAGGCCCATCACTTTCGGCGTGGTCTGATCGGCGCCGGAAAACAGCTCATAACCGGCGAGTTCGCTCGTCGCCACCGGCACCGTCACGCCCGTTGCTTTCGCCATCTCGGCGAGCGCCTTGTCGCGATCCTTCATCGTCACCTGATAGCCCTGGTCGAGCGCCGCCACGAAACCGCGGACCAGGTCCGGATGCGCCTTCGCCCAGTCAGAGTTGGCGATACAGACGTTGTAGCTCGAGGCTTCACGCGGCAAGTCTCCGTCCGTCTTGATCGCCTTGCCGCCAGACGTACGCAACGCGCTGAATACCGGATCCCAGACGATCGCCGCATCGATCGCACCGGTCACCCATGAGGTGCGCATCTGCGGCGGCGCCATGTTGATTTGCGTGACGGACGCATACGGCACATGCGCAGCAGCCAGGAAGGTCGCCAGTTCGAACGAGGCCTGCGAGCCGGCGACGATCGCGATCTTCTTGCCTTGCAGCCCCGCGACGTCGTGGATGCCGCTGTCCGGCTTGACCACGATGCCGGCCGCATTCGTATAGCGCTCCTGGTTGTATACGATGGTCATCGGCAAGCCCTGTGCGATCGCCGTGACGAGCGGCGGCACGCCCAGTCCGCACATGAACGTGAGACTGTTCGATGCCAATGCACTCATCGCCGCCGGCCCCGAACTGAAGAGCTTGTACTGGACATCGGCGTTCATCTGCTTTTCGAACAGATGCTCGGCCATCGATACCATGTACGGATCGGCGCCGTTGTCCTCGTAGCCGATGATCACCTCGGGCTTGCTCTGCGAATGCACCGCGCCAGGAACCAGACAACTGCTCGCCAGCACAGCCGCGCTCATGCCATAGACCCATTGCCTCTTTTTCATTGTCGTTTCCTCCAGTCACCCGATCAGTTATGTCCGCGCCACGGTACGACGATATTTTCGATCTTGCGAATCGCCAGCTCCATTGCATATCCGATCAACCCGATGATCACGATGCCGACGATCACGATGGCAACCTGCAAGGCCTGTCCGGCGAACTGGACGAGCCAGCCAAGGCCGCTGCTCGCCGCGATCAGTTCCGCGGCGACCAGACAGGTCCACGCCACGCCGATACCCACGCGCATCGCGGTGAAGATCTCCGGCATGGCCGAGGGCAGCACGACCTTGCGGAAGATTTGTGCGTTGGTCGCGCCGAGTGTGCGGGCAACCTCGATGCGCAGCGGCGGCGTGCTTTTCACGCCCGACATCGTGCCGATGATGATTACAGGAATGGTGCCGACCAGAATCAGAATGGCTTTGGGCAATTCGCCGATGCCGAACCACACCACCAGCAGCGGAATATAGGCAAGCGGTGGAACCGGCCGCACGAACTGCAGCAGCGGATCGATGATGTCGAACACGATCTTGTTGCGTGACATCAGCAGCCCGATCGGTACGCCGATCGCAATCGCGCCCACAAAACCAATAACGATGCGAAAGCAACTAATCAGGATGTCGCTGACGAGCGACTGGCCGCCGTACCCGTTGTGGACGATTTCGACGAAGGCCTGCCATACCGCCACCGGCGAGGGCAGCGCGAACGGCGGGAAGATGCGCGCCATCGATACGGCCTGCCAGAGCACGACGCACATCACGAGCACTGCAGTGGTTAGCCACCAGGCATTCATTTTCCCGCGGCCGTGGCGGATCTTGATGACCGGCTCGATCGACGAATCCGCGTGATGCTTCATCGTCTTTCGTCTGGGTAGGGCTCTCACCGCCGTCTCCTCAAGTTGAACAACTATGCGCACGCCAGCGCGAAGTTCCACGTCCGCTTCGGGTTCCGTCTCAATTCAAGTATAGTCAGCGGCTACCAGGGCGAATTTCGGCTTCTTTCATTTCGCACTCGCGAACTCGCCCGTTTAGTCAAGCATTCTCAATCAATAAAACGGCGGGTAGTACCAGGCAGGAAGTTCCGATGGGGCCAGTGGCGGATGACCGCTGTCTGTCGCTTTGCCGAAGCGCCGCAAGCACCGTCCAGCCGATTTCTTCCGATTATTTTTACTCCGCGCGCGCGCCGCCCCAACGCCCGCCAGCCGGTCGCGCTGCGCCGCAGCAAGGGCCTGGCGTGCGCGTCTATCTCGAGTTACTTTCCGAAAGCGCAGCGCTGACCGTCTTGTCGCAAACCGTCGCTCCGAAATTTACCTAATCGACCTGGACGGCCAGTGTTGAATATCGTGTGTCGATTGACTGGCCGATTTTGCTGCAATACGGTTGCTCAAACGTTGTCTCGCCGCCGCCATCAATCACAGGAGCCAGCATGCCGACCCGTACCCCGTCCGCCCTGTGGGCACAGCAATTCCGACGGTCATCGGAGTCGAAGACAAGTCTGCAGCACCAGATCCGCGAGATGCTGGTGGCCTCCATCCTCGACGGGCAACTGCCGCCGGACTCCGCGTTGCCTTCGAGCCGCGAGCTGGCCGAGCAGCTCGGCGTGGCGCGCAACACTGTGGTGCTCGCCTACCAGATGCTCGTGGAGGAAGGCTATCTCGTGTCGCGCGAACGCAGCGGCCACTTCGTCAACCCCGAGATGCTGGAGGGCCTGCACGGCGTAACCGTACAACAGCGCGTGCAACAACGAGTGCAGCAGCCCGACGTCGTCGAGCCCCATGACGCCGGCTTGCGTGCCCCACCCTCATGGAATTCGCGCATCGTGCGCCCGCCCTCCGCCCAGCGCAACATCGTCAAACCCGCCAATTGGCAGAACTACGCATATCCCTTCATCTACGGGCAGTTCGATCAATCGCTCTTTCCGACCAACGACTGGCGCGAGTGCTGCCTGAAAGCGCTCTCGATCATGGAGATCCGCAACTGGGCGCCCGACCTGATCGAACGCGATGACGAGTCGCTGATCCAGCAGATCCGCACGCGTGTGCTGCCGCGGCGCGGCGTGTTCGCCATGCCCGAGGAGATCATCATCACGAATGGCTGCCAGCAGGCGCTCTATCTCGTCGCCGACCTGCTCTGCGGCAAGAACACGACGGTCGGCTTCGAGAATCCGGGATATCCCGATGCACGCAATATTTTCGTGAATCGCAACGCGCAACTGCTCGAATTGCCGATCGACGGCGAAGGCATCGACCCGGTGCGCCTGCGCGACTCGCTCGCCCGTTGCGATTACGTGTTCGTCACGCCGAGCCATCAGTGCCCCACCACGGCCACCATGCCCATCGCGCGCCGTCAGGCGCTGCTCGAACTCGCCCAGCAGCACGACTTCGTGATCATCGAAGACGACTACGAGAGCGAGAACACGTTTTCCGGCACGCCGCATCCCGCCTTGAAGAGCCTCGACACGGCCGATCGCGTGATCTATGTGGGTAGCCTTTCGAAGACGTTCGCCCCGGGCCTGCGTCTCGGTTACGTGGTCGGCCCGCAGGAACTCGTGCGCGAGTTGCGCGCGCTGCGCCGCCTCATGGTCCGCCACCCGGTGGCCTATATCCAGCGCGCGTTCGCGACGTTCCTCGCGCTCGGACACCACGACGCGCTCCTGCGCCGGCTCGCGCATGCCTACAAGGAGCGCGCCCGCGCGTTGATGGCGGCGCTCGACACCCATCTGCCCGAGGTGCGATACGTGCCGATCGGCGGTGGTGCCTCGTGCTGGGTCCAGGGGCCGGCGTGGCTGGACTCCGCACGCCTTGCCGACGATGCGCGCGAGGCCGGCATCCTGATCGAGCCCGGCGGCGTGTTCTTCGCCGACGAGGCCGAACACAGCCCATGGTTCCGCATGGGCTTCTCCGCCATCAAGCTCGAGAAAATCGAACCCGGCGTGCGCGCGCTCGCCGAGGTTGTGCGCAAGCAGCGGCCCGCTTGAGTCTCTCAGGAAGTCTCCGGGCGCTGGCCCAGGCGAAAGCTCCGCACTGGTGCTACCGCCCTCGCCTCGCAAACCCTAACGTGTCGCTATACCGTGCCGCGCGCGAGTCCTCGCGCACCGCGCGGCACCAGCTTTTCCACTGGAGACACGTATGGCAGACACGCTCAGCGCCCAACCCGCCGTCACGGCCGACACGCTCGCCGCCTTTTCCGATGCCTTCAACCGTCATGACGCCGACGCGCTGATGCGGTTCATGACCGAAGACTGCGTGTTCGATGCGGCCGGCGGTCCCGAAGTGTATGGCACCCGCTTCGTCGGGCGTGAGGCGGTGCGCGCTGCTTTCGAAGCGGTCTTCCGCACGTTCCCCGACGCCCATTGGGGCAAGGGCCGCCACTACGTCGCGGGCCAACGCGGCGTATCCGAATGGCTGTTCAGTGGCACGCATGCCGAAGGCTGGCGGATCGAGGCCGAAGGCTGCGATCTCTTCGAGTTCCGCGACGGCCTGATCGCCGTGAAGCGCGCGTTCCGCAAGGAACGGCCGAAGCAGTCCGCCTGACCCGCGTACAGCGGCGCAGCGGTCGCCAGTGTTTTGAAACGAATCGTTCCATTCCATTTCAGATTCACCCCTCAAGGACGGAATCCCTTGACCCTCATCGGGCGCCGAATAGCATTCAAACCACGGCATTCCGTCAAACGATAACCCGGAGACAGTTGATGAGCGAAAAGACCCCTACCCAGACGGCCAGCGGCCCGCAGGACATGACCCCGTCCGAGGCCTTTGTCGAAACCCTCGCGGCCAACGGCGTGACCGACATGTTCGGCATCATGGGCTCCGCGTTCATGGATGCGATGGACATCTTCGCGCCCGCCGGCATTCGCCTCATTCCTGTGGTTCACGAGCAGGGCGCGGCGCACATGGCCGACGGCTACTCGCGCGTGTCAGGCCGCCACGGCGTCGTGATCGGCCAGAACGGTCCCGGCATCAGCAACTGCGTGACGGCCATCGCGGCGGCGTACTGGGCCCACAGCCCGGTCGTGATCGTCACGCCCGAGGCGGGCACGATGGGCATCGGCCTCGGCGGCTTCCAGGAAGCGAATCAGTTGCCGATGTTCCAGGAGTTCACGAAGTACCAGGGCCACGTGACGAACCCCGCGCGCATGGCCGAGTACACCGCGCGCTGCTTCGACCGCGCCATGTCCGAAATGGGCCCGACCCAGCTGAACATTCCGCGCGACTACTTCTACGGCAAGATCAAGGCCGAGATTCCGCAGCCGCGCCGGCTCGACCGCGGCCCCGGCGGCGACGAAAGTCTCAACGAAGCGGCGGATCTGATCGCGGCCGCGAAGTTCCCCGTCATCATCTCGGGCGGCGGCGTCGTGATGGGCGATGCAATCGAGGAGTGCAAGGCGCTCGCCGAACGGCTCGGTGCGCCCGTCGTGAACAGCTACTTGCACAACGACTCGTTCCCCGCGAATCATCCGCTCTGGTGCGGCCCGCTCGGCTACCAGGGATCGAAGGCCGCGATGAAGCTGATCTCGCGCGCGGACGTCGTGATTGCGCTGGGCTCGCGCCTCGGACCGTTCGGCACGCTGCCGCAACATGGTATGGACTACTGGCCAAAAGACGCGAAGATCATCCAGATCGACGCCGATCACAAGATGCTCGGTCTCGTGAAGAAGATTTCGGTGGGCATCTGCGGCGACGCGAAGGCTTCGGCGCAGGCGCTGACCGAGCGCCTCGCGAACCGCACCCTCGCGAGCGACGCCAACCGCGCCGAGCGCGCCGACCAGATCGCCACCGAAAAGGCCGCATGGGAAAAGGAACTCGACTCGTGGACGCACGAGCGCGACGCCTACAGCCTCGACATGATCGAAGAGCAGAAGCACGAGCGCACGCCGACAGGCGGCGAGTATCTGCATCCGCGCCAGGTGCTGCGCGAACTCGAGAAGGCGATGCCCGAGGACGTCATGGTGTCGACCGACATCGGCAACATCAACTCCGTCGCGAACAGCTATCTGCGCTTCAACAAGCCGCGCAGCCTCTTCGCCGCGATGAGTTGGGGCAACTGCGGCTATGCGTTCCCGACCATCATCGGCGCGAAGGTGGCCGCGCCCCACCGCCCCGCGATCTCGTATGCGGGCGACGGCGCCTGGGGCATGAGCCTGATGGAAACGCTCACCTGCGTGCGCCACAACATTCCGGTGACGGCCGTTGTTTTCCATAACCGCCAATGGGGCGCCGAGAAGAAGAACCAGGTGGACTTCTACGATCGCCGCTTTGTGGCGGGCGAGCTGGACAGCCCGAGCTTCGCCGGCATTGCGAAGGCGATGGGCGCGGAGGGCATCGTGGTGGACAAGCTCGAGGACGTGGGCCCGGCGCTCAAGCGCGCGATCGATCTGCAGATGAACCAGGGCAAGACGACCATCGTCGAGATCATGTGCACGCGCGAACTCGGCGATCCGTTCCGCCGCGACGCGCTTTCTAAGCCCGTGCGCCTGCTCGACAAGTACAAGGACTTCGTCTGAAGGGCCAGCCGCAGCCCGCGCGCGCCGTACGTTGCAGGCAGGTGCGCGCGGGCTGCCTCCGATCGCCGGCCGCAGGCGGAGCATCCGCTTGTGGCCGGTTTTCGTCTGGACACGCCAGTTGCTGGCGTGAGTCCGTCCGTTTGTGCGTCCATGAGCCCATGACACCATGAAAGCCCTGAACCGTATCGTCGAAAGTGCCCGCCTCGCGCCCATGCGCATCGTGCTGTGCGAAGCCGATGACCCACGCGTGCTCGCCGCAGCGGCGCGCGCGCACCAGGAGGGCATTGCGCGCATCATGCTCTTGGGCGAACCGGGCGCGATCCGTGTGGCCGCGGCGCGCGAGTCGGTCGATCTCGGCGAGATCATGCTGATCGACCCGCAAAAAAGCGCATGGCGCACGGCCTTCGCCGACGAACTGGTCACGCTGCGCGGTGCCAAGGGCATGACGCCCGCGCTCGCGTGGGACGAGGCCGCGAAGCCGCTCGTCTTCGCCAACCTGATGGTGCGTCTCGGCCACGCGGACGGTTCGGTGGCAGGCGCCGTTCACACGAGCGCCGACGTGGTGCGCTCGGCCATCCAGCTGATCGGCGTCGAGCCGTCGTTCAGGCTCGTCTCGAGCTTCTTCCTGATGATGCTGTGCGAGCCGTTTCATCGCTACAAAGGCGGCCTGATCTTTTCCGACTGCGCGCTCGTGGTGGACCCCGACGCCGCACAGCTCGCCGAGATCGCCATGGCCGCCGCCGACAGCGCGCGCAGCCTGCTGATGGAAGAGCCGCGCGTCGCGATGCTGTCGTTCTCGACGAGCGGCAGCGCCCACCATGCGAACGTGGACAAGGTGATCGAGGCGACGCGGCGCGTGCACGAGCAACGCCCCGCCCTTTGCGTGGACGGCGACGTGCAGCTCGACGCGGCGCTCGTGGCGGAGATCGCCGAGCGCAAGATCGAGCACTCGCAGTGCGGCGGCCACGCGAACGTGCTGGTCTTCCCGAATCTCGATGCGGGCAATATCGGCTACAAGCTCGCCGAGCGTCTTGGCGGCGCGAAGGCCATCGGCCCGCTGATGCAGGGCCTGAACCGGCCCGCCAACGATCTTTCGCGCGGCTGCTGCCCCGAGGATATCTATTACGTGATCGCCACCACGGCGGTCCAGGCGCAGACGGCCCGCCAACGCGACGTCACTCACTCGAAGGAACCCCACGCAGCATGACGCATGAGAAGGTCCTGGTGCTGATCGCCTTGATCGGCGCAGCCAGTTATTTTCAGACGATCCGGGCTTCGGCCTCAGCATGATCGTGATGGGCGCCACGAGCGGCTTCAGCCTCGCGCCGCTCGCAAGCATCGCCACCCTGCTGAGCCTCGTTACGCTCGCGAACAGCGCGGCCGCACTGCCCGGCAAGCTCCACCATATCGACTGGCGGGCCGTGGGCGCCGCGACGCTCGGCGTGCTGCCTTCGGTCGTAGTGGGCGTGATGGTGCTCGACTACCTGAGCGCCTCGGCCTCCGGCATGCTGCAATTGCTGCTCGGCGCCGTCGTGCTGTATGGCGGTTTGAGCGCCGCGCTGCGGCCCGTGCCGCTCGCCCAACGCTCGGGGAACCGCAGCTTTTTCGTGAGCGGCGTATTCGGCGGCCTGCTGAGCGGCATGTTCGGCGTGTCCGGGCCGCCGCTCATCTTCCAGTTCTATCGCCAGCCGCTCAAGCTGATCGAGATTCGCTGCGCGTTGATCCTGCTCTTCACGGTGACGTCGCTTGTACGTGTGATGTTCAGCGCCTGGGAGGGCGAGCTTCCCGCTTCGATCTGCATCGAGGCCGCGCTCGCCGCGCCGGTCGTGATGCTGATGACGCTCGCGGCGCGCCACTACCCGCCGCCGCTGTCTTCCCTCGCGATGCGCAGGCTGGCGTTCGGCGTGCTGATGATCATCGGCGCCTCGCTCGTGCTGTGTGCGGTGAAGGAACTGTTGGTTTGATGTGAGCTGCGGATCGCCCGTGCAGGAATCGACACCTGTGCACAGGGTGCCTCCATCGCACTAACGCGGCGCACCGATCCATTGCGCGAGAGCGACCAGCCGCTTCATGTCCAGAGGCTCAGCGGAGTCGAGCGCAACGCAATGCCGGTAGTAAGGACTGAGGTCCAGCCCGACACCGAGCCCGATCACGTCGACGTCGCGCATTGCCTCGTGGCGCGCGACCACCTCCTTCAGGTGATTGTCGAGATAGAACGCGTCGTTCGTCTGCGCCGTGGCCGTGTCCATCGGGCTGCCGTCCGAAATCACGACGAGAATGCGCCGCGCCTCCGCGCGGCCAGCGAGCCGCGCGCACGCCCATTCGACGGCCTCCCCGTCCACGCCCTCGCGAAACAGGTCCGCCTTGAGCAGCGCGGCGATGGCCGGGCGAGCGCGCCGCCAGCTCTCGTCGGCGGACTTGAACACCATGTGGCAGGTCTCGTTCAGGCGCCCCGGATGCGGCGGCCGCCCGCCCGCGAGCCAGTCCGCACGCGCGCGGCCGCCGTTCCAGGCGAGCGTCGTGAAGCCGAGCACCTCTGTCGCGATTCCCGCCTGCTCGCATGCACGGGCGAGCAGATCGACCATCATCGCGACGGGCTCGATATGCGCCTTCATCGACCCCGAGCAATCGATCAGGAAGCCCACTACGCAATCGCTGCGCGGCTCGAATCGCTCGCGCCTGAACACGCGGCGCTCTGCGGGCGAGCTGACGACCTGCGCGAGGCGTCTGCCGTCGATGCGGCCGTCCTCTTCGCCGAAAAGCCAGCCATCGCGCTGCGGCACCGCAATCGCCGTCTGCAGCGCGCGCGCCAGGCGCGCAACGTTGATGCCGCACGCGGCGATGCGCTCATCGAGCCGCTCGCGATACTCGCGCAGCAGCGCTTCGCGCACGCGCGTGGCGGGCCGGATCTCGCGGTCGTACTGCGTCGTGTATGCGCGATAGCCATTCGCCGCTTCGGCCAGCACGCGGCTCACGCCGGTCGGCGCGAGTGCGGGCAGCTCGACACTCGTTTCGTCGAAGTCGACCCACAGCGAGAACGACGTCAAGGCGTCGTCGGGTGCGCGCGCTTCCTCGGCGTCGTCCCCTGCATTTGCCGCGCGCGCATCGTCGAGCATCATCGCGACGCGGCGTGCCAGCTCGCGCGCATGCGCCGCATAGGCGCGTTGATCTGCGCGAGTCGTACGCAGCCCCGCAAGCTGCACGCCGATTGCAGGCACGATGCCGGCGCGCGTCGCTTCGATCAGATCCTCGGTCTCGTCGAGCACGGGCCAGCCGCTCACGCGCGACCAGACGATCTGCGCCACCGTATAGAGCAGGATGCCGAGATGGCCTTCGGTCAAGCCCGCCCGGCAATATGCGCGCGACCACGTTTCGAAGCGATGTCGCAGGTTGTGCGCGAGTCCCGGCATGCCGGGCGGCAATTGCGCCTCACAGCGCACTTGCTCGAACAGATCGAACAGCAGACGCTCGGTCGGCGCCTCGGGAGCCAGCAGGCGGTGCAATGCCGCGTCGGAATGGCGAAGCCGTTGCGCTGCGGCGTCCGCGGCACCGCGCAGCGAGGCGAACTCGTCCTCGTAGACGTTGCTGCGCAGATGCGGCGCATAGAGCGGCAAGGGCTGCGACTCGCGGCAAAGCCGGCCGCCGCGATAGTGGAGCGCGGCGTCGCCGGTGAGCGCGCGCACGGCGGCCGCGCATAGCGACTCGCGCCGCAGCGCGGTGCGCACGGCCTCGGGTGTGGGCGTGGTGCTCACGCGCGCGGCTCCCGCGGTTCGCCGCCCTCCCCGCCCTTCGCTGTGGACGCTGGGTCCAGCTCGACGCCAAAGCAGCGCTGGTAATACTCGGCGACGATCGGCCGCTCCGCCTCGTCGCACTTGTTCAGGAACGTGAGCCGGAACGCCAGCGCGGGATCGCGGAAAATCTGGCAGTTTTCGGCCCAGTCGATCACGGTGCGCGGCGACATCAGCGTGGAGAGATCGCCGGTCGCGAAGCCTTTGCGCGTCATTGCCGCCATGCTGATCATCGAATCGACGAGTTGGCGGCCCGCGTCGTCGGTCATCTCCGGCACGCGGGCGAGCACGATGCCGGCCTCTTCCTCGCGCGGCAGGTAGTTGAGCGTGGCGACCACGTTCCAGCGGTCCATCTGCGCGTGATTCAGCATTTGCGTGCCGTGATACAGGCCGTTGAGATTGCCGAGGCCGATCGTATTGGTGGTCGCGAAAAGGCGGAAGTGGGCGTGCGGGCGGATCACGCGATTCTGGTCGAGCAGCGTGAAGCTGCCGTCGCGCTCGAGAATGCGCTGGATCACGAACATCACGTCGGGGCGCCCCGCATCGTATTCGTCGAAGATCAGCGCGACCGGACGCTGCAGCGCCCACGGCACGATGCCTTCCTGGAACTCCGTGACCTGGCGGCCGTCGCGCACCACGATCGCGTCCTTGCCGACGAGATCGAGCCGGCTGATATGGCCGTCGAGATTCACGCGCAAGCAGGGCCAGTTCAGGCGCGCGGCGACCTGTTCGATATGCGTGGACTTGCCCGTGCCGTGCAGCCCCTGCACCATCACGCGCCGGTTGCGCGTGAAGCCGGCGAGTATCGCGAGCGTGACTTCGGGGTTGAAGCGATAGGCCTCATCGACGTCCGGCACGTGGGCGTCGCGCTCGCCTCCGAAGGCCGGCACCCTGAGATTCGAATCGAAGCCGAAGCGCTCGCGCACCGACACCAGGCGGTCCGGTCCCTCCATCGCGCGTTCCGTGGTCATCGCGTTCTCCTTGTCACGTTCATGACTGCATGCAGACTGCTTCATTTGCCGTAGCGGCCCGCGCCCGATTCAGTTGCGGCGGACGGCCACGTCGCGAAGGACGGCGCGTAGTCGCGGGCACGCTCACGAATGCGCGCGCAGCGCTGCAGCCATGTGTAGGTGAGGAGCAGCACGGCGAGGCTCGCCACGCCGAGCCAGAGCGGCTTGCGCTGCTCGGGGATGAACGCCATCGCGACGAGAATGCCCACCATGCCGGCAATCGCCACCCACGTGAGGTAGGGAAAGCACCACATCTTCACGCGCAGCTCGCCAACGGCTGCCGGATCGAGGCGCTTGCGCAGGCGCAGTTGCGACAGGGCGATCAGCAGATAGACGAAGATCGCGACCGTGCCATACGAGTTGACGAGGAACGCGAACACCGTATCCGGCGACACGTACGACATCACGACCGACACATAGCCGAACACGGTGCCAAGCAGGATCGCGCGCACCGGCACGCCACGACGGTTGACTTTCGCGAGCGCCGCCGGGGCGTCGCCGTGGCGGGTCAGTGCGAACAGCATGCGCGAGGCCGCATAGAGCCCCGAGTTGAGCGCGGAGAGCACGGCGGTCAGCACGATCGCGTTCATGATGTTCGCGGCGGCGGGCAAGCCCATCACCTGGAGCGCGCTCACATAGGGCGTCGCCATGGCCGGCGAATTCCACGGCACGAGCGCGACCACGAGCAGCACGGAACCGACGTAGAACACGAGCACGCGCGTGATGACCGAGTTCGTGGCCTTCGCGACGGCCCTGGCGGGCTCGCGCGCCTCGGCCGCTGCGATCGTGACGATCTCCGCGCCGAAGTAAAAGCCCGTTGCCGCGACGGCACCGCTCAACACCGGGCCGATGCCCTTCGGCATGAGGCCGCCGTGACCTAGCAGCGTCGGCAATACGGCAGTCGTATGCAGCGACGATGGCCACAATCCAAGGACATAGAGGCCGCCGAGAAAGAGGAAAACGATGATCGCCGCGACCTTGATCGAGGAGAACCAGAATTCGAATTCGCCGTAGCTGCCCACCGAGATCAGGTTCGTTGCGCTCAGGAGCACGAGCAATACGAGGCTGATGAGCCAGGCGGGCGCGTCGGGCAGCCAGAACTGGACGAGCTTGGCGCCTGCCACCGCCTCGACGGCGACCACGATGACCCAGAAGTACCAGTACATCCAGCCGGTGAGGAATCCTGCCAGCTTGCCCGGTCCGCGCCAGGTGGCGAATGCGAGGCGTGCATATTCGTAGAACGAACCGACTGCGGGCATGGCGCAGGCCATTTCGCCGAGCATGCGCATGACTAGCACGACGAGGCCGCCGGTGATGAGGAAGGAGAGCACGGCGGCTGGTCCAGTTTGCTGGATCACGACGCCGCTGCCGACAAAGAGGCCGGCGCCTATCACGCCGCCTAGCGCGATCATCGTCATGTGGCGCTGCTTTAGGCCGCACTTCAGTTCCTGGTTTTCCTTCGGGGGTTGCATGTCACCTCCACAGATATCGGATTCGGTTTTCGGGGCGCCTTTTTGGGTGGCGCTTTTTTTTTGTTTTGGGTTTTGTGGGTTTTCTTGTTTTCGCGTCGGTCTGCCTGGGTTGCCCCTGTGCGGGGCGGCACCTACTTTCTTTGCGGCGGCAAAGAAAGTAGGCAAAGAAAGCCGCTCAAACCGCCAATGCCTGCCACAGTTCACATCTCGCCATAAATGGTGAATGGCTCCGGAGCGTCTGTCGCCTCGCACCTTCAATGTCAGTGACAATGCGCTCATTCATCCCGCTGCTCGCTTCGCGCGCTGCGGTTGGGTCTGCAAGGGAAAACGGGGGGCATGAATGTGCATTCGCGAAAACTCGTGCCCCGTTGGTGTTTGGTTATGCCCTTCGGCGCGCGGAGCGCCGCCGGAAGGATGAGCGCCTTGTCACTCCGTTTGGGGGCGAGAGGTGACAGACGCTCCGGAGCCATTCACCATGTACGTCGAGATGTGAACTGTGGCAGGCGCTGGCGGTGTGAGCGGCTTTCTTTGCCTACTTTCTTTGCCGCCGCAAAGAAAGTAGGTGCCGCCCCGCACAGGGGCAACGCATGCAGACCGACGCGAACACAAGAAAACCCAAAACCCAAACCTCAAGCCTTCTCATCCCGCCTGAAATACTGCAAATAAAGCATCCTCTGCCCGATCCGCCGGAACGGCGCAAACGGATGCCCAGGCAACGGCGTAGTAAAAATCGGCAGCGTAAGCTGTCCACCCTTACCCGCGATACGCTCAGCAAGCCGCCTCCCCGCCTGCTGAGAATAAGACACGCCATTACCCCCATAGCCAAGTGCATAAAACACCGATTGCCGCGGATCGGGCTGACATACGCGAGGCATCATGTCATGGCTCACATCGACCCACCCCCACCACGAATAATCGATCTGCACGCCACGCAGCGCCGGAAACTTGCGCGCCATGCCTTCCTTGAGCAAATCGAGATGCCGCGGATTAGGCGCATCCTCGCCGGTAATCGCGCTACGGCTGCCAATCTGCAATCGCAAATCGGGCAAGAACCGATAGTAAAAGCGCAACGTGCGCGTATCCGTAAGCACCTGAGTCGTCCGAAAGCCGCAAGCGGCAATCTCGGCTTCGGTAAGCGGACGCGTAACCATCGAGTTAGAGAGAATCGGCATGACCTTGCTGCGCAGCGTGGGATGCAGCGTCTGCGCCGTGTATGCACCGGTCGCAATGCCAACCGCCCGCGCCCGCACGATGCCGCCCGGCGTGCGCAAGTGATGCACGCCGTTGATGGTCTCCCATCCCATCACCGGGCTGCTCGTGTGGACCTTCGCGCCAGCAGCGCGTGCGAGGCGCAGATAACCGAAGGCCAGCTTCAGCGCGTGAATGCCGATCCCTTCGGGCTCGTGCAGCGCGCCGGCCGCCTCGTGGTCGTCGACGAACTCGCGGCGAAACGTCTGCGCGCTCAATAGCTCAGACGGGTAGCCGAATACGTCCTTCCAGACCTTCGCTTCGGCGGCGAGCTTCGCCATGATGCGCGGCCGGTGGGCGATCAGGAAGTGACCGCCCGGCTGCGGATCGCAATCGATCTGGGCAACGAGCTCCTTGAAATGATCGAAGCCCTGCTGGATCTCGTCGTGCATTTTCAGGGCGATATCCTTGCCCCAGCGCTCGATCCATTGCGAACGCGAGAGGCGCCCCGAGGCGTTCTGCCCCTGTCCGCCATTGCGGCTGCTGCAGCCCCAGCTCGTGCGGTTCGCCTCCAGCACCACGGCCTTGATGCCATGCTCGCGTGCGAGGCAGAGCGCCGTGGCGAGCCCCGTGTAGCCCGCGCCGATGATCGCGACGTCCACGTCGAGATCCCTCGTGACGGGCCCGTCGTCGGGCGGCGGGCTGCCTGCCGTCGCGACCCAGTAGGTCGGCGCGTAATCCTTGCCGACGCCAGGGCCCGGCGAGACGAGCGGATCGTACCTGGGGTCGTACTTCGTGGAGCCGCAATCGCTCGCGGCAAAGCCGGCGGCGGTGGGATCGACTGTGCTGTATCCCATGATCAATGCTCCACAGGCTTCGTGAAGACGCTCGCACGCTCCGCTGCGAGAGCGGTTCCTGCCGACTGCCTGTTCGTCATGCCTGTCTCCTTGCAAAGCTGTCGTCGTTCTTTGGCGCTCTGTTGGGAAAAATTCTAGGCAGACCAGAATTGCGCAGGTAGAGCCAGTGGACCGGTATCGCCTGGTACAGCGGCCTGATACGGCGCGGGAATCATTTGCATGACATATCGGGGTAATCCGCTACGTAACGCCGCGAACTTTGCGCTCATACTGAAAAAAGCCCGGAAACTCGAACAATTCGTTTCATTTCCATGCTCTTCAGGAGGAGACCGATGCGCGACACAGCGCGAGCGACGACGCAAACCCCACCGCAAATCAGGGCGCAAGACCACGCCCCCGCGCTGCGCGAAGAGACGTCGGCGGACGACGCCCGCGTGCTGCGCGCGCTCGTGGTGCTGGAGCAACTGGCGTCCGCGGGCCAGCCGTACACGCTTTCACAGTTGTCCGCGCGGCTGCACATTCCCAAGGCGACGCTGCTGCGGCTCATCGATTCGCTCGAGGCGCGCGGCTACGTGATCCACATGCCCGATTCGCGCGGGCACGACCGCAGCATCGCGCTGGGCCCGCGGGCGGCGCAGCTCGCGCTCGCCACCCTCGCCAACAACACCTTCACGCGTTCGTGCCGCGTGCTGCTGCGCACCCTCGTGGAATCGCTCGGCGAAACCTGCAATCTCACCGCGCTCGACGGCGACCGCGTGCTTTATATCGAGCGTGTCGAGACGACGGAGCCCTTGCGCATGGAGATGCGTCCGGGCATGCATGTTCCGCTGCACTGCACCGCGAGCGGCAAGCTCTTTCTCTCGCAGATGAGCGTGCTCGAGCGCAACGCGCTGCTCGAACGCCTCGTGCTGACGAAGATGACGCACCGCACCCTGACCGCCCCCAAGGCGCTCGCGGCCGAGCTTGAACAGCTCGCGGTGCGCGGCATCGGCATCGACAACGAAGAGTTCGTGCGCGGCATGGTGGCGATCGCGGTGCCCGTGCGCGACCCCGCCAGCAAACGCGTGCTCGCCGCGCTCGCCGTGCATGCCCCGACCGCGCGCGCGACCCTCGAGGAACTGCTGGAGTCGGTGGGCCGCATGAAGCAGACGGCGAGCCGGCTCGCGCCGCTGCTCCAGGGGCTCTCGCTCGCCTGAGCGGGCCCCGGCGCAGCGCCGTGGCTTTCTGATTCCGTTTCGGCAGTTTCCGTTTCACTTTCGGCCCGTGCGCACGATCGCCGCTTGCGGTCGGCATCCCCTTCCCCGACATTGATCCGAAAACGCGGCGCGTCATGCCGCCCCTGGATTTCGAGGAGACGGGATTCATGGACCATGAGGTCGACTACCTGATCGTCGGCGCCGGATCGGCCGGTTGCGTGCTTGCCCACCGGCTCAGTGCCGACGCGCGCAACGCCGTGCTGCTGCTCGAAGCGGGTGGCGAGGACAACAATCCGTGGATCCACGTGCCGGTCGGGTACTTCAAGACCATGCACAACCCCACGCTCGACTGGTGCTATCGCACCGAGCCGGACGAAGGCGTGGCCGGCCGGCAGATCGACTGGCCGCGTGGCAAAGTGCTCGGCGGATCGAGTTCGCTCAACGGCCTGCTCTACGTGCGCGGGCAGCGTGAGGACTACGATCGTTGGGCGGCGCTCGGTAATCGCGGCTGGAGTTATGCGGACGTTCTCCCGTATTTCAGGAAGTCCGAGGACCAGGAGCGCGGCGCGAACGCGTGGCACGGCGTAGGTGGACCGCTGAAAGTCTCCGACCTGCGCTTGCGCCGCCCCATCGCCGATCATTTCATCGCCGCCGCACAGGAAATCGGCATCCCGCTCAATCAGGACTACAACGGCGAGTTCCAGGAAGGGGTCGGCTACTTTCAGCAGACGGCCTATAACGGCTTTCGCTGGAGCACCGCGAAGGGCTTTCTCAAACCGGCACGCAAACGCAGCAATCTGATCGTGGAAACGCGGGCGCAGACGACCCGGATCCTGTTCGAAGGGCGCCGCGCGGTCGGCGTGGAGTATCTGCAGGACGGCGTGAAAAAGCGCGCACGGGCGCGCATCGAGGTCATTCTTGCTTCGGGTGCGATCGGTTCGCCGCAAATTCTTCAGCACTCCGGAGTGGGCCCTGCGCACGTCTTGCGCAATGCGGGCGTTGCCGTGCTGCACGATTTGCCGGGCGTCGGTCAGAACCTGCAGGACCATCTTCAGGTGCGGCTCGTGTTCCGCACGCGCGAACGCACGCTCAACGACGAGGTCAACCATCCGTTGCGCAAGGCGTGGATCGGCCTGCAATACGCGCTCTGGCGCACCGGGCCGCTCACGCTGGCGGCCAGCCAGGTGGCGATCTTCACGCGATCGAGCCCTGCGGTCGAGCGCCCCGACATCCAGTTCCACATGCAGCCGCTGAGTGCCGACAAGCCCGGCCAGGGCGCGCATCCCTTTTCGGCGTTCACGGCGTCCGTCTGCCAGTTGCGGCCCCATAGCCGCGGCAGCGTCGAAATCCGCTCCACCGACCCGCTCCAGTACCCCGCCATCCGCGCCAACTATCTGTCCGATCCGCGCGACCATCCCGTCGTGATTGGCGGCATTCGGGTGGCGCGCCGCATCGCCGCCGCGCCGGCGCTTGCGCCGCACATCGTGTCCGAGTTCGTGCCCGGCGAGCGGTATCAAAGCGATGCCGAATTGCTCGATGCGGCGCGCCAGTTCAGCCAGTCCATCTATCACCCCGCGGGCACCTGCAAGATGGGCCGCGACGCGAGCGCGGTCGTCGACGAACGCCTGCGTGTGCATGGCGTCGCTGCGCTGCGCGTCGTCGATGCGTCGATCATGCCCGAGCTCGTCTCAGGCAACACCAACGCCCCCGTGATCATGATCGCGGAGAAAGCCGCCGATATGATTCTCGAGGACCACGCGAGCCTCACCGAGCCGCAACGGGAGCATGCCGAGGCCCACCCCTGAAGTCACCACACGCAGTGGCTCAGGCAAGTAGTCCATGCAGCACCGAAACGACACGCAGCAAACAAAGGATACCTGACGAAAAAACCTGCTTTTCAAGGAACCGCACCGCACCAGGTGCGCCCAAAAAGGAGACAGCCATGAACGCATTGCCCCGCACCGACGCCAGGCAGATGAGGCGCGTGGTCGTCGCGAGCCTGATCGGCGCGACCATCGAGTGGTACGACTTCTTCCTCTACGGCGTCGTCGCCGGCATCGTATTCAACAAGCTCTATTTCCCGAGCGGCGATCCCCTCATCTCGACGATGCTCGCCTACGGCACCTTCGCGGTGGGCTTCCTGAGCCGTCCGCTCGGCGGCATCGTGTTCGGTCACTTCGGCGACCGGCTCGGCCGCAAAAGCATGCTGATCTTGACGCTGTCGATCATGGGCGTCGCGACCGTGTTGATCGGCACCGTGCCGACCTATGCGCAGATCGGCCTGTGGGCGCCCGCGCTGCTGCTCGTCCTGCGTGTGGCGCAGGGCCTGGGCCTTGGCGGCGAATGGGGCGGCGCCGTGCTAATGTCGTTCGAATACGCGCCCGAAGGCAAGCGCGGCCTCTATGCGAGCATTCCGCAGATCGGTCTCGCGATCGGGCTCTGCCTCGCGTCGGGCGTGGTCGCCCTGCTTTCGTCCGTGCTCAGCAATGCGCAGTTTCTCGCGTGGGGCTGGCGCGTGGCGTTCTTCCTTTCCTTCGCGCTCGTGGCGATCGGCATGTATATCCGCCTGCGTGTGCTGGAAACACCGGAGTTCGAACGCGTGAAGCAACAGGGCGCCGAAGTCCGCGTGCCGATCGCCGAGGTGCTCAGCCGCTATCCCGGCAACGTGCTCGCCGGCATGGGCGCACGCTTCATCGATGGTGTGTTCTTCAACGTCTTCGCCGTTTTCACGATCGCTTATCTCACGCAGACGCTCAAACTCTCGCGCACCGACGCCCTGCTCGCCGTGATGGCGGCCGCTTTCACGATGATCTTCACGATTCCGTTTTTCGGCCGCCTTTCGGACCGCGTCGGCAGGACGCGCATCTACTTCTGGGGCTCGCTCTTCACGGGCTTGTCGTCGTTCTTCGGCTTCTGGCTCATGAAGCACAGCGGCGGCTCGCCGGTGTTCGTGTGGATCGCCGTGATCATTCCGCTGGGCGTCATTTACGCTTCGGTCTACGGGCCCGAGGCGGCGCTCTTCGCGGAGCTGTTCGATGCCAACGTGCGCTACTCCGGCATCTCGTTCGTCTATCAGTTCTCCGGCATCTTCGCGAGCGGCATCAGCCCGATCATCGCGACCTGGCTCTTGCAGCGCAACGGCGGCGATCCGTGGCTCATCTGCCTCTACACGATGTTCGCGGGTCTCGTGAGCGCACTCTCGGCCGCCTGGGTGGGTCGCCGCCATCACACGCGGCATCTCGCCATCAGCGGGGCGCGGTGAAGAGGGGCCCTATCCTTGAGTCCAGGTTGAGTCCAGGCCGGCGCCGCCTCGTGCCGACGCCGCCCAGGCGCCGCGCCGATAGCTGAGATAATGAGAGCGCCCCAGCCTCAAACCCCACCCCAAGGAGCCACTGTGAGCCAATCCGTATCCTCGTCCGCCCCCAATCCGGTACACCGTGTCGCGTTCCTGGGCCTTGGCGTGATGGGCCATCCCATGGCCGGTCATCTCGCCAAGGCCGGGCTCGACGTCACGGTCTACAACCGCACCGCTGAAAAGGCCGCGCAATGGGTCGCCGAATACGGCGGCCGCGCGGCCGCCACGCCGCGCGAAGCGGCCCAGGGCGCCGATCTGGTGCTCGCCTGCGTCGGCAACGACGACGACCTGCGCAGCATCACGCTCGGCGCGGACGGCGCCTTCGCCGGCATGGCGCGCGACGCCGTGTTTGCCGACCACACGACCGCCTCCGCCAACGTGGCGCGCGAGCTTTCGGCCCAAGCCGCCGAACATGGCCTGCATTTCATCGACGCGCCCGTGTCGGGCGGCCAGGCGGGCGCCCAGAACGGCAAGCTCACGATCATGTGCGGCGGCGAAGCCGCGGCCTTCGAGCGCGCGAAGCCCACGCTCGCCCACTACGGGGCGGCCGTGACGCTGGTGGGCGCGGCGGGCGCCGGCCAGCTCGCCAAGATGGTCAATCAGATCTGCATCGCGGGCCTCGTGCAGGGGCTTTCCGAGGCGATCAACTTCGGCGAGCGCGCCGGGCTCGACATGGCGCTCGTGCTCGACGTGATCGGCAAGGGCGCCGCCGCGAGCTGGCAGATGGACAACCGCGGCAAGACCATGATGGCCAACAAGTTCGACTTCGGCTTCGCCGTGGACTGGATGCGCAAGGACCTCGGCGTCTGCCTCGACGAAGCGAAGCGCAACGGCGCGGCGCTGCCGGTCACGGCGCTAGTCGACCAGTTCTACGGCGACGTGCAGCGCCTGGGCGGCAGCCGCTTCGACACGTCGAGCCTCATCTGGCGTCTGCGCAAGCTCGACGGCGGCGCATAAGACGTACCTGGGCGGCGGCCCTCGCAAGGCACCGGAAGCCGCTGGATGCCTTCAGGGCTGCCGCATGCCCTGCCTCACGCCTCGCCCCCCGCGTGGCTCAGCGCCACCAGCGCAGCGGGCGCCGCAGCGTGTGCCGTTCGAGCCGCACCGCCGGCATGCTGTCGAGGAACGCGAAGGCCCCTGCCTCTTCCGGGCCCATGCGCCGCTCGCGTTCCTCGTCGGCCTCGACCGTGCGTGAGGTATCGATGAAGAGCGCCGCGACGATGCCCAGCGCCAGCAATCCCGCCGAGATCATGAACGGCACGTTGTAGCTGCCGGTGTGCTGGATCAGGTAGCCGAACACGACCGGCGACACCATCCCCGCAATGCCGAAGCCCGTGTTCATCATGCCGCCCGCCGTACCCGCGTACTTGCCGGCGATATCGAGCGGCAGCGTCCACAGCACCGGATTCGTGATCTCCAGGAAGAAGAACGAAGCGGAGAGGTAGAGCACCGCGACTATCGGGTTCGCGACAGACACCATCGGCAGCAGGAAAATGAGCGAGCCGCCCATGCCCGTCACGAGCACCGAGCAGCGCGCGAAGCGCAGCCGGCCCGTCCACTTGTAGATCCGGTCGGAGACCACGCCGCCGAGCGTATCGCCCACCACGCCCGCGAGCAGCGGCAGCGCCGTGAAGAGCGCGAGCTGCTTGAGGTCGAAGCCGCGCGACTCCTTCAGATACGACGGCAGCCACGTGAGATAGACCCACAACAGCCAGCCATAGCAGAAGTCGACGAACGTGACGAGCCACATGCGCCGCACGAGCTTGCGCCACGGTGTCGCCGCGCGCTTCGCGCGGTCGCAGTCGCCCTTGCAATAGCCGATCTCGGCGGTCTCTTCGGGCGTGACGCGCCGGTTCTGTTCCGGCGAATTCGTGAACACGAACAGATAGAGCACCGTCCACATGAGGCTCGCGATGCCGAGCAGGATGAACGCGTCGCGCCAGCCCCCTGCCACGACCACCGCGAGCACGAGCGGCGGCGTGACCGCGCCGCCCAGGCGCGCGAAGCTGTGTGTGATGCCCTGCGCGAAGCCGCGTTCGCCCACCGGCATCCAGTATGTGAAAGCGCGGGTGGCCGTGGGAAACGCCCCGCCCTCGCCCACGCCGAGCGCGAAGCGCAGCCCCACCAGCATCGCGACACTGCCGGCAAAGCCCGTGGCGAGCGTCGCCGCGCCCCAGATCAACGAAAGCACAGTGAGCACGATCTTCGGACCGAACTTGTCCGAAAGCCAGCCGCCGATGATCTGCATGACGGCATAGGGGTAGGCGAATGCGGAAAATACCAGGCCGAGCTGTACCGCGCTCAGGCCCATTTCGTGGCGGATCAGCGGTCCCGCGACCGCGATGTTCACGCGGTCGATGTACGAAATAAAGTACATCAGGCACATGACCGCGAGAATGATATGGCGCGTCTTGACGCGCTGGGCGTGCTGCTTCATGTCGTCGTCTCCTGAGTCTCTCTTTTGTGTCGCCGGGTCGGATGCGTCTAGTCGTGTCTCAGCCCGAGGGCGTCACGAGCTTCAGCCGCTGGACCTTCCCTGAGGGGCCGCGCGGCAGTTCGTTCACGAAGCGGAATTCTTTTGGTGTTTTGTAGCGGCCCAGTTCGCGCAGGCAGTGCTCGCGCAGAGCGTCCGCGTCGGGCGCGCCCTGCCAGTGAGCCTCGCGCGCTACCACGAACGCGACGATCTCCTGCCCATAGGCGGGATCGGGCACGCCGACGGCCGCCGCGTCGAGCACGCCCGGATGGCGCAGCAGCGCCTCGTCGATCTCGCGCGGCGCGATGTTCTCGCCGCCCTTGATGATCAGTTCCTTCGAGCGGCCATTGATATAGAAGTAGCCTTCGTCGTCGCGATAGCCCAGGTCGCCGGTGCGCAGCCAGCCGTCGGCGGTGAACGCCTTCGCCGTGTCCTCGCCGCGCTTGTAGTAGCCGCGCATGACCTGGGCGCCGCGCAGCACGATTTCGCCGCACTCGTTCGGTCCGCATTCACGGCCGTCACGGTCGATCACGCGCGCTTCGCCGCCCGATGGCAGGCCGATGCTGCCAATGCGGCGCCGCGATGCATCGTACGGATTGCTAAAGACAGGCGCGGCGGTCTCGGTCATCCCCATCGTTTCGATGACGCCGATACCGAAGCGCGCCTCGAACGCGCGATGATGGTCGGCGGGCAGCGCAGCCGACGCGCTGCGGCAGAACTTGAGCGCCGAGAGGTCGAGTCCGCTCGGTTCGTCGCCGTTGAGGAGATAGGCGACGATGGTCGGCACCACGTTGATCCACGTGCAGCCGTAGCTGGCGGCGTCGCGCCAGAACGTGCGCCCGGAGAAACGCGGCGTCAGCACGACCGAGCCCGCGTGCCAGAGCGGCGCAAGCAAGGTCACGACGAGCCCGTTGATGTGGTAGAGCGGCAGCGATGCCAGCACGCGGTCGTCGTCGGCGAGCCGGTGCTCGAGGCTGATGTTGCGCGCGTTCGCATGGAGGCTTGCGTGGCTGAGCAGCACGCCCTTGGGCGCGCCGGTCGTGCCCGAGGTGTACATCAGCAGGGCGATGTCGGCCGCATCGGGCCCGGACCGGGCTTCTTCCACGCGCGCGGATTCCAGGACCGGGAGGCCCGCGAGGCTCGCCGCCGCCGGAACAGCGCTCGCCTCATGGGCGGCCACAGTTTCGAGTGCGGGCAGCACCGGCAACGCAACGGCATCCGGCTGCGTGCGCACGAGCGCGATGTGGCGCGACATGCCCTGCTCGCGCAGCGCGGCGAGCGCCGCTTCGAGGGCGCCGCTGGTCTGCGCGCTCGCGAAGATCATCCGCGTATCCGAGTGCTCGACGATATAGGCGAGCTGGGACGCCTGGCAAAGCAGGTTGAGCGGATGCGCGATCAGTCCGCTGTACATCGCGCCGAGCAGCAGCGTGGCAGTCTGGATGCCGTTGCCCATCAGGACCGAAACGACATCGCCCGGCTTGAGGCCGGCGTCGCGAAAGCGGCTCTCGAGCGTGCGGCAACGCTCGAGCAGCGCGCCAAAGGTCAACGTCGCGCCTGCCGTGACGCTCTCGGCGACTGCGCCGGCGTCTTCGCTGGCGCCTTCGTCGGGCGCGGCCAGCAGGAAGGGCTTGTCCGGATACTGTGCGGCGCGGGTTTCGATCAGCGCGCGGATCGTGGCGGGCGCGCTCATGGGCCGAACCTCCGGAAATAGTCGCCGAGCAAGGTGTCGAGTTCGGGAACGCGCTCCGTGATGGGGTACGCCACGCGCGTGACATTCAGGTACTGGCGAAAGCCGAGATTGTCCGAGAAGTTGTTGCGCCCCCAGGTCCCACAGCCCATCGAGAGCGAGAACGGCAGGCCGTTGTCGAAGTTGCCGCCCGTCGCGAAGCAATGCGCCTGGTTGACGATCACGCGCGCCACCGGCAGCGTCGAACCCAGCGTCACGGCTTGATCCGGATCGTCGGTATGCAGGCCGACCGAGTGACCCGCTCCCATATACGCGTAGAGGCTGCGCACGATATCCGCCGCAGCGTCGAAATCGCGCGCGCGATAGACCGTGAGCACCGGCGCGAGCTTTTCGCCCGAAAACGGGTGCGCCGCGCCGAAGCCGCTCTCCTCGACCATCAGGAACGCGCCTGTGTGCGCCGCGACCTCTGCCACCTCGTCGAGGCCGGCGGCGCGCGCGATCTGCGCCGCGGATTTAGCGGTGCAACGCGACGAGAGCTTGCCGTCGGTCCACATCGCCGCCTGCAATTGCGCCTTTTGCTGCGCGTCGAGCAGCACGCCGCCACAGGCGGCGAGTTCGTGCAGCATCGCGTCGTAAACCGCCTCGTCGATCACGACGCTGTTCTCCGACGAGCAGCTCGTCGCGTTGTCGAAGGTCTTCGACGCGGCGATCTTGTACGCCGCATCGCGCAGGTTCGCCGTGCGCGTCACGATCGACGCCACGTTGCCGGCCCCTACGCCAAAGGCCGGCGTGCCGCTGGCGTAGGCCATGCGCACATTGGCCTGAGAGCCCGTCGCGACGACGAGGTCGGCCTCGCGCATCAGGGCCGCGGTGGCGGCCTTGTCCACGGGCGCGGGCAGCATCTGCACGAGCGCCGGGTCCAGCCCCGCCTTGGCGAACTGGGCGTGGATGAAGCCGATGAGCGCCTCGCACGCGCCATAGCCCTTCGGCGAAGGCGCGACGATCACCGCATTGCCGCATTTGAGCGCGTTGACGATCTTGTTGGCGGGCGTCGCGGCCGGATTGGTGGAGGGCGTGATCGCCGCGACCACCCCCACCGCGCGCGCGATTTCGACGATGCCTGTGGCCTCGTCACGAGCAATCACGCCGCAGGTCTTTTTCCCATGCAGGTCGCGCAGCAGCCCGAGCGTCTTGCGGTAGTTCTTGCGGAACTTGTCGTCGGCGTTCCCGAGTCCCGTGTCGCGCACCGCCAGCTCGGCTAGCTCGCGGTTTCGGCCGGGCTCCATGATCGCCCACGCGGCTGCTGCTGCAGCGGTGTCCAGGGTTGCCTGTCCGGCGAACTCGAACGCTTGCTGCGCCGCACGCGCACGCGCCACGAGCGCGGCGATCTGCGGGGCGGGCGCCTCGGGTTTGCCCGCACCGGCGGCGTTGGCGACGGTCTCTCTCACATTCATCGGCGCGCTCCGATCAAATAATTGGCTGTACTGCCAATCTATTCATCGGCGCGTGAATGCGAGTCCCGATTCCCGCGCAATCAAAGACGCACGACTATCAAGGCGCGGAATATGCGATTTTCGGGACTTTCACCAGTCCCGAAAATCGCATTGGAAGATGCACAATGACGGGAAGCTAGCGTCGATCGCACAAGGCAAGCGACGCAGGAGACAAGCGTGTCCACCTCGAACCAATCGAATGCGGCGGCAGTGCGCGCGTTTCGCGTGCTGGAAACGCTAGCCCAGGCGGGCCGTCCTTTGGCGATGACGGATCTGGTCGATGCGCTCGGCTTGCCCAAGCAGACGGTGCACCGCATCCTGGCCCAGCTCACCGACGCGTGGCTCGTCACACGCGGCGCCAACGACAAGCTCTACGAATGTTCGGCACGCGTGAGAATGATGGCGGTGAACGTGCTGATGCACGCGGGGCCGGCGGCGGCGCGGCACTTGCTGCTCGAGCAGCTCGTCGAAAAGATTGGCGAGACCTGCAATCTCACCATGCTCGCCGGCAACGACGTGGTCTATGTCGACCGCGTGGAGACCGAATGGCCGCTGCGCATGCATCTGCAGCCGGGCTCGCACGTGCCGCTGCACTGTTCGGCAAGCGGCAAGCTGCTGCTGAGCTTTTTGCCCAAGGAGCGGCGCGACCGCATGATCGATACGCTGCCGCTGCGCGCCCACTCGGAGCAAACGATCACCGACCGCGAAGCGTTGCGCAAAGAGCTGGCGGTAACGCGCCGGCGGCAGCTCGCGATCAACAATCAGGAGCATTTACAGGGCTTGATCGCGATCGCCGTGCCCGTGATGCTGGACCGCAACCGTGCGTGCGCGGCAATCGCCGTCCAGGCGCCGGTCGGGCGAGTCGCGCTCGACGACCTGCTCGCCTTCGTGCCCGACCTGAGGCATGCCGCAACGGAAACCGCGAAAACGTTCCGCGAGTAGAGGGACGTGGAGCGCGCGAATTATGAACGCTGATAGTAGAGATTCTGCGGATGCCGCGCTTCAGCAAAGAAAAACCAGCGCTCCGCCACCAGGCCCGCGTACTGGATCACAGTCGCCAGGCAAAACACCGCGAACGAGGGTCCAACGGATCGAATGCCGCCGCCGATCGCCACGAGGCAGAAAGGAGCGAGGAACGCCGCGATCAGGAACGTCCACTTGATGCGTTTGAGCGCGCCTGGCGTCTTGCCGTGAAAGAACTCGCGCAGATTGAAAGCGCCCGCCGTAAATCCCCGCGACTTCTGCTCGACATGTGCCGCGCGAATGCCGGTCGCACTTTGCACAGTCGATTTCGGACGCAGACGCGCATTGCGGACCAGCGAGGCCGTGCGCGACGCGCAGCCCGCCAGCGTCAACACGCATGCGCAGACGGCGAGCGGCACCGCCATGGCCGGTGCGAATCTCGCGGCGCACGCGGTTGCGAGCGTGAAGCCGGACGCGCAGCCGAGCAAGACGAAATTGACCAGCGTGAGCGGCGTTGCCCACTCCTGGAGAAAGCGCAGGCACGCGTAGATCATCGCGGTGCACACGAACAGCAGCAGGCTCGCGACGACAGCCACGCCCCCGATTGCCAGCGAATACGAGGCCCCAAGCAGGTGCGCGAGACCATAAGCGAACGTGCAGGCCAGAAACGCGGGAAGACAAAGGCATTCGCGCGACAGCCACGAGGTACGCCACATCGCAATGGCCCGCCAAGCCCGCTCGGGATGGCCGAGATGGAAGAACGACGCCACGAGCCCCAATGCGCCTAGTGCGCACGAAAGCGCCGCACCAACGACATAGAACATCGCCGGAACCGCTGCCACGTCGCCGAAGCCGAGCCGTTGCGCCAGCTCCACGCCGACGAGCGCGATCAGCAAGCCCTGGCCCGCACCGCTCAGCGTGGTGAGAAACACCACGGAAAATGCCGGATTCATACCGTTCTCCACTCTACGATTCGGGGTGCGCCATGCGGGCGCGCTGACGTGCTCATACGCGCGTGGCGATCGACGCGAGATTGAGCGCGCCGTGTTCGACCTGCGCATCGAGCGTATCGGTCTCACCCGCGCCCGGCGTCTTGCACGAACACGAGCCGCTACCGCAGGACGTCACCGGTTGACGCGGTAAATAGTGATTCGACGGCCGGGTTCCCCACTCGGGCATCAGCTGATAGCCGCCCCGTTCGCGGATCGCCTTCGACACGACCGACTCCGGATCGTGAATGTCGCCAAAGAGGCGCGCCGAGGTCGGGCACGCGAGCACGCACGCGGGCTTGCGGTCGCGCTCCGGCAGCGCTTCGTTGTAGATGCGGTCGGAGCACAGCGTGCACTTGGTCATTTCCTTGCGCGCTTCGTCGATTTCGCGCGCGCCGTAGGGGCAGGCCCACGCGCAGTACTTGCAGCCGATGCAGCGGTCGTAGTCGACCAGCACGAGGCCGTCTTCCTTGCGCTTGTAGCTTGCCCCGGTCGGACAGACCGGCACGCACGGCGGGTCCTCGCAGTGCAGGCAGGACTTGGGAAAATGAACGGTGTCGGCAAGCGGAAACTCGCCCGCTTCGAACGTCTGCACCCGGTTGAAGAACGTGCCCGATGGATCGGCGTCATACGGGCGAAAGTCGGCGAGACTGCCCGCCTCGCCCGACGTGTTCCATTCCTTGCAGCTCGTCACGCACGCGTGGCAGCCCACGCAGACGTTCAGATCGATCACGAGCGCCATCTGTGTCATCGCATGCTCTCCGTTTCACTTGCGTTGCGCGGCTTTCGCAAGCCGCGCGGCAAACTCGCCGCGCCCGGCGAAATACGCCTGCGCGACGCGATGGATGATGCCCCCTGCCCCCGCCCCTGCGCCGACGGAGCCGGGCAGCGCGGGCATGGGGGCGAACTGCGGCAGCGTGTGGTCGGCGTGCGCCTCCGCCGGATAGATGCGCACGCGCACGTCGTACCATGCGGCCTGCCCCGTGATCGGATCGGAGTTCGACGTGCGCGTGTGACCGCCGCGCTTGACGGGAATCTCGTCGGCGATCAGGTGGTTCAGCAGGAAGCCGCGCTGCGATTCGTTCGCGTCGGGTCCGAGATTCCACGCGCCCGCCGACTTGCCGATGGCGTTCCATGTCCAGACCGTGCCGGGCTCGACCGCCTCGCTGTAGCGCGCGAGGCAGCGCACCTTGCCCCATTGCGATTCGACGTAGATCCAGCCGCCGTCCTCGATGCCCTGTGCCGCCGCCGTGCGCGGATTCATGTACAGATAGTTCTCGCCATGAATCTGCCGCAGCCAGGCGTTCTGCGAGTCCCACGAGTGGTACATCGCCATGGGACGCTGCGTGACGGCCGCGAGCGGATACTGCGCGTGATCGGTCGCGTCGTGCTCGAGCGGCGGATGCCAGAACGGCAGCGGGTCGAAGTATTGCTCGATGCGCGCGCGCAAATGCTCGGGCGGTTGCCGGCCCTTGGTCTTGCCTTGGGCGGCGAGCCGGAACTTCTGCATCACGTCCGAGTAAAGCGCGATGACGATCGGCTCGTTGAACTTGCGAAAGCCCTTTTCGACAGCGAAGTCCAGATAAGGCCCGTTGCAGTTGCGCATGTACTGCAGCGACTCGGGCAGCGTGTAGTGGTAGACGCAGTTGTGCTTCGCATACTCCTGCCACTGCCGCGGGTTCGGTTCGCCAACCAGCGCCTTCTCGCCGTCCTTGCCGCGCCAGCCGATCAGGAAGCCCACGCCGGAGCCCGGCGCCGTCTGGTGATTGATGATGAAGTCCGGATAGTCGCGGTATTTGCGCGTGCCTTCGGGCGTCGTGAAAGCCGGCAGCTTCAGGCGGCTCGCCAGCTCGACGAGCACTTCCTGGAACGGCTTGCATTCGCCCGTCGGCGGGACGACCGGCACGCGCACGGAGTCCACCGGACCGTCGAACTCGGAAATGGGCCGGTCGAGCATCGACATCGCGTCGTGGCGTTCGAGGTAGGTCGTGTCGGGCAGAATCAGGTCGGCGAAGGCCGTCATCTCCGACTGGAACGCATCGCACACCACGATGAACGGAATCTTGTACTCACCGTTCTCGTGCTTGTCCGCGAGCATCTTGCGGACTTCCACCGTGTTCATCGACGAATTCCACGCCATGTTGGCCATGAAGATCAACAGCGTATCGATGGGATACGGATCGCCCCGCCACGCGTTCGTAATGACGCTATGCATCAAGCCATGCACGGCGAGCGGATACTCCCACGAAAACGCCTTGTCGATGCGCACGGGCTCGCCCTTGGCGTCGATAAACAGATCCTCCGGCGCGGCGGGCCAGCCCAGCGGACCGTTCGCGAGCGGCGTGTTCGGCTTCACGTCGTCGGGGCTGTTGGGCGGCTTCGCCGAAGGCGGCACGGCGCGCGGGTAAGGCGACTTGTGCCGGAAACCGCCGGGCCGGTCGATCGTGCCGAGCAGCGACATCAGCACGGCGAGGCCGCGTATCGACTGAAAGCCGTTCGAGTGAGCGGCGAGCCCGCGCATGGCGTGAAAGGCAATGGGCGCACCCGTCACGGTTTCGTGCGTCTCGCCCCAGGCGTCGGTCCACTGAATCGGCAATGTGACCTTTTGATCGCGCGCGACATCGGCCATTTCCTGAGCCAGCCGGCGGATCGTGGCGGCGGGAATGCCGGTGATCTGCGCCGCCCACTCCGGCGTGCAGTCGGCAACCTGCTCGCGCAGCAACCCGAACGATGGCGCGACCGGCGTGCCGTCTGCGAGCGTATAGCGCCCTTCCAGCGCGGGACGCACGCCCGGCGCATGATGCGGCACTTCGCGCTGGCTCGCGGCGTCCCACCACAGGTGATTCTGCGGAAACAGCGGATTGCGCACTTCGACCGCCGGGTCCTGCACGAACAGGCCGTACGTATCGCTGTCGGCGCGCATATCGAGCAGTTCACCGGCATTCGTATAGCGCTCGACGAACTCGCGGTCATACGCATTCTGTTCGATCAGCTCACGCATGAGCGCCATGAACAGCGCACCATCCGTGCCGGGACGGATCGGCACCCACTCATCGGCGATTGCCGCGTAGCCCGTGCGGATCGGATTGATGGCGATGAAGCGGCCGCCCGCGCGCTTGAACTTCGAAATCGCAATCTTCAGCGGATTCGAGTGATGGTCCTCCGCCGTGCCGATCATGAAGAACAGTCTCGCGCGGTCGAGGTCCGGCCCACCGAACTCCCAGAACGAGCCGCCCAACGTATAGATCATGCCGGCCGCCATGTTCGCCGAGCAGAAGCCGCCGTGCGCCGCATAGTTTGGGGTGCCGAACTGTTTGGCGAACAAGCCCGTGAGGGCCTGCATCTGGTCGCGGCCCGTGAAGAGCGCGAATTGCCTCGGGTCGGTCGCGCGCAAATGCGCGAGGCGCTTTTCCAGCATGTCGAACGCCGCTTCCCACGAGATGGGCTCGAACTGGGCGGTGCCGCGCAAGGCGTCCGGTTTGCGCAGCAGCGGCTGCGTGAGGCGCGCCGGCGAATACTGCTTCATGATGCCCGACGAGCCTTTGGCGCAGATTACGCCCTGATTAAGCGGATGCTCGGGATTGCCGTCGATATACCGAACCTCGCCGTCGCGAAGATGCACGCGTATGCCACAGCGGCACGCGCACATGTAGCATGTCGTGGTCTTGACCTCGAGCTTTTCGTTCTGCGTGCGGGGCTGATGTTCCATCGCTCCTCCAGATGCGCTTGCGGTGCGGCCGCACAAACACTGTGCGGACAATGAATATCGTATAAATGAGCGGCAAATAGAAAAACTCGCAATTTGCGATCTCATTCATCAGCCCGCCCGATAGTTGCGGGCGACGCGCGGGGATTGGCGTCTGGATTCGATGACTGGACAGCGCTGCGGTCAGCGAGGCCGCTCGGCGGCAGAGCGCGTTACGCGCGCACGAGCGTGGTTTGCTTGATTTCATGACCGAACAGGAGATCGACGATTTCCCGTGTCGGCACGCTGGTAATCAGTGTCGAGACCTTCTGGGGACGAAACCATCGGCACCTTAGAATCTCGTTATTCGGCATAGGTCTCGCGTCGTCGTGCAGCACGGAGAAAAAGACGTGGTGCCGCTTGTTGAGTCCGCCAAACTGGAACAGGTATCCCAGCTCGCAGCCCTCGAGCGTCGTCTCTTCATTGAGTTCACGTACGGCAGCGTCCGCCGGCGACTCCGCGCGCCGGATCGTGCCGCCGGGCAGCGACCATCGCGATCGCCCCCGTTCGACGAGGAGAATCCGTCCTTGCTGCCAGCACACGATAGTTGCTCGTTCTTTCATGCTTCGCGTTTCATGATAGAGGCCCTCTGTTTCGTATGAGTCGATCGTTGTTCCGCCTCGGGTAGCAAGCATCGAGCCCGAAGTCAGGTCGATACGGGGTCGGTACTAAACAGTGCATCGAGGAGGTTCGACGCCGGACGGTCGGCGAGCCGCGCCAGCGACTCGATCATGCGGACCCGGCAGTCGGCAAGCGCAATCGCGCGGACGCCCGGCGAGCCACCGAACTCCGTACGCGCGATGACACCCACGCCAACGCCCTGCGCGATGGCGGTTTGCAATGCTTCGCGACTTTCCACGTACAGCACGGGACGCACTTGCAGGCCCTTGCGCACCAGCTCCGCTTCGAGCAGTTGCTGCGTGACGGATTGCGTTTCGCGGAAGATCATCGGTTCGCGCACGAGCGCCTCGTAGCTGAGCGCTGCCTGTGTGGCGAGCGCGCTGCTGGCAGGAACGACGGCGGCAAGCGGCGCCTCGCACAGCACCCGCGTTTCCAGGCCGGCATGCACGACCCGCGCGGCAGAGATCGCGGCATCGACAACACCGGCTAGCACGCGCTGCATGCACTCGGTCGCGTTGGCCACCGAGAGTTTCACCACGATCCCCGGATGGCGCATCCGGAACGCGCCGATCAGCCTCATCGCCAGGTCCGGTGCATCGGCAACGAGGGAAAGCTCGCCCGACTCGAGTTCGCCCGCGGCTTCGAGCAGGCGGCGGGCGTCGCGCTCGCAGGCCACCATCTGGCGCGTCACCGCGTAGAGGCGCCGGCCGAGGTCCGTCGGTTCGACACCCCGCGCGGTGCGCTCGAAAAGTCGTACGCCATAGTCCTGTTCGAGGCGCCGCACGTGATCGGAAATCGCCGGCTGTGTCAGCGCAAGCGCACGGGCGGCCTTCGAAAAGCCGCCCTGCTCCGCCACCGCATGAAATGCCCGCAATTGCGCGTAATGCATGTTGCCACCTTGGGAGGACGATGCCGTTGACCCGCTCGCGTGCAGCCCTTCAGTTGCCCGCAATGATTCAGTCAACTCTTCGTGCGCAACGAGCGCGGGTCGTATGGCGCTTGCAGATGCAGCGTCGCCGGAATCGGCTCTCCCGCCACGTCGATCGTATAGCGCCCCTGGGCGAGCCACGCGGCATCGACAGGCCCGTCCAGGCGCGAGAGATAGCCCATGGCAACCGGGCAGCCGAGCGTGTGGCCGAAGGCGGCCGACGTTACCGAGCCGACCGGCTTGCCGTCGCGCAGAATGCCCTCGCCGCCCCATAGCATGCGATCGCTTGCGCCGTCGGCGCTGAAGACGGCGAGCCGACGCTGCAAGGGCTGGTCGCGCAGCCGCAGAAGTACGTCGCGACCGCGAAAGGCGATGTCCTTGTCGAGCTTGCATGCAAATGCGAGCCCGGCTTCGAAGGGATTGTGCTCGGGCGAGAGTTCGCGGCCCCACGCGCGGTAGCCCTTCTCGAGGCGCAACGACTCGATCGCGTAGTAGCCCGCATTCACAAGGCCGTACGCTTCGCCCGCCGCACGAAGCGTCTCGTAGACGCCTACGGCGAATTCGACGGGAACGTATAGCTCCCAGCCCAGTTCGCCGACGTAGGACACGCGCGTTGCGCGCACGGTCGCGTAACCGATATCGACCTCGCGGCTTTGACCAAACGGGAACGCCGCGGGGCTCCAGTCTGCTTTCGAAACACTTTGCAGCAGTGCCCGCGAGTGCGGCCCCATCACGGCAAGCACCGCGTACTGGCTGGTGACGTCGACGAGCACGCAGTGCCGCTCGTGCCCAATCGCCTTCTCGATGTAGTCGAAGTCACGCGTCGCCTGCGCGGAGCCTGTGACGACGAGATACTGGTCTTCCGCCAGGCGCGTGAGCGTGACGTCCGACTCGTAAGCGCCGCGATCGTTCAGGATACCGGAATAGATCGTGGTGCCGACCGGCACGGCTACGTCATTGGCGACGATGCCCTGCAGGACAGCTTCCGCGTCACGCCCCTTGACGAGCAGCTTGGCAAACGACGTCATGTCGAACAGCGCGACGCGTTCGCGGCAGGCGCGGTGCTCCGCGCCGCTCCACGGCAGCCAGTTCTGCTGGCCGAACGCGTACTCGATGCGCGCCTCGATGGGCTTTGGCGCGAAGAAGTTCGCGCGCTCCCAGCCCATTTTGCTGCCAAAGCAGGCGCCATCGGCGGCGAGCAGCGCATGGAGCGGCGAGCGACGGAATGGCCGCGCCGTGTCGAGTTCCCGATTTGGCCAGGGCATCGCATAGTGCAGGCCTAGTGTTTCCTTGACGCGGTCGTGCAGCCAGGTGTCGTTGCCGTTGAAGCGCGCAAAGCGGCGTATGTCCACGGGCCAGAGATCCATGGTCGGCTCGCCGGCCACGATCCACTCTGCTAGCGCCATGCCGGCGCCGCCCGCCGAGGCGATGCCCATCGAGTTGAAACCCGCGCCCACGAAGAAGCCGCGCAACTCGGGCGCCTCACCGAGAATGAAATTGTTGTCCGGCGTGAACGATTCCGGCCCGTTGTAGAACTGGCGAACCTGCGCGGTTTCAAGCGCCGGCACACGCTGCAATGCATTTTCCATCAGCACTTCGAACTGATCCCAGTCGTCGGGCAGCAGCTGAAACTCGAAGTTCTCCGGAAGCCCGTTCATACCCCACGGCTTCGCATTCGGCTCGAAGCCGCCCATTACGAGGCCGCCCACTTCCTCCTTGAAGTAGATGAAGCCGTCGGGGTCGCGCATGACGGGCAAATCGGGATGCACGCCCGCGATGCGCTCGGTCACGATGTAATAGTGCTCCGCCGAATGCAGGGGCACCGTGACGCCGGCCAGCCGGCCGATCGCCTTCGCCCACTGCCCCGCGCAGTTCACGACGAGATCCGCCTGCAACGTGCCTTCGTCGCCGTCCTTGTTGCGCCACGTGACTCCGGTGACGACTCGCCCCGCGCGCGTGGCGGCCGTGTGCACGGCGGTGATTCGCGTGTTCTCGACCACGCGGGCGCCACGCATGCGCGCGCCGCGCGCGAGCGATTGCGTCAGGTCAGTCGGATTCGCCTTGCCGTCACCCGGGAGCCAGACGGCGCCAAGCAGGTCGTCGGCGCGCATCACCGGCCACAACTCGCCCGCCTCCCGCGGCCCGATGACGTCGCAGGTCACGCCATAGGCGCGCGCCGACGCGGCCGTGCGTTTCAGTTGGGTCATCCGCTCCGGCGTGCGCGCCACCGAGAGCGACCCGCATTGCTTCCAGCCGGTGGCCAGCCCCGTTTCGGCCTCGAGTTCGGCATAAAGGGCCGTGGAATAGCGAATGAGCTTCGTCATGCTGTGCTGCGCGCGCAACTGGCCGACCAGGCCCGCCGCGTGCCACGTCGTACCGCACGAGAGCACGCCCTGTTCGAGCAGGACGATGTCGCGCCAACCGAGTTTCGCGAGATGGTAAGCCACGGAGCAGCCGACGATACCGCCGCCGATGATCACGACGCGCGCATGCGCAGGGACAGGGGTAGGCATAGGGTGGGCCTCGATGCGGAGTGAAATGCGTTGCGAGGACAGCTACCAAGCCAAATAATGCAACAAGATGCCACACAAAACAACTCGATTTGCCACAAGACGTGTGCGCTTGATGGGGGATATTTGCTTGGTCTGGGCGGCTTGGCATCACGAACCTGCCAAAATACAACGACGATTCACCCCTCTTCGAGAGGAACGAATCGCTCGGCAATTTGTGGTATTTTGTGGCTTATCCTCGTGCATCCGGTTCACGGGCACCGCCGCGATTTCCTTTCCTGAAAGGCAACACCATGCCAGATGACCGCGCCGCCCCACCCCTTGCTCCACCCGCGCCGCTGAACCGCCGTCTCGCCGTCGGACGCACCGACTACATTCTGCAAAGCCTCGATGCGAGCGGCTCAGTGAGTGTCGCCGACATGAGCATGACGCTCGGCGTCTCGCGCGAAACGATCCGTCGTGACCTCAAGGCGCTCGCGGAACAGGGCCGCCTGAGTCTCGTCCACGGCGGCGCGGCGAAGCGCGCGGTTGACGAACCGTCGCTTGCCACGCGCGAAGCGGCGAACGCTGCGGGCAAGGCGGCCATCGGCGCCGCTGCGGCGCAGCTCGTCGCCGACGGCATGGTCGTGCTGCTCGATTCGGGCTCCACCACGCTGGGCTTCGCCGCTGCGCTCACGAACCACAGCGACCTCACCGTCATCACCAACAGCCTGCCGATCGGCCTGCTCCTGTGCCGCGCGCCCGGCGTGAAAGTGATCGTGCTCGGTGGCGACATCGAGCCGAACGACGAAGCGGCATTCGGCATCGAGACGATGACCGCGCTCGCCCACTATCGCGTCGACCTTGTTTTTCTCGGCGTGAGCGGTATCTCGCCGGAGGGCGAATTCACCGATTACTCGCGGCTCGCCGCCGAGCAGCGGCATCTGATGATGAACGCCGGCAAGGCGGTCTACGTGCTCGCCGACCACACCAAGTTCGAGCACGGCACGCCCGTGCGGATCACGCCCGTGCCGCACATCGCAGGCGTCGTCGTCGATGCGCCGCCGCCCCCGCGTATCGCTCGTGCGTTCGAACTGCAGCAGTGGCGAGTGATCGTCGCTAGCGGCGAGCGCTGAGCCGCACACACGGGCGCTTGCCCATCCCTCTCCACATCGTTCCTCTGCGCGCACGTAGTGCCGGGTCGCGCTGCCGCTTGCCGCGCCGCATCTGACGCAATCGCTGGCAACGCATCCGCGTATCCCCTGGTGTTGTGGCAAATAGTGGCGTATTGACTGTTTTTGTTGCGCGGCCTAAAGTGACTTCAACACGCAGTCAGACAGTCAGAACAGACCTTCACGGAGACACCCCATGACGGCATCTTCCACGGCTTCCTCCCCTGCAGCTTCAGAAACCGGCGATCCGCTGCTCCTTACGCCCGGTCCACTCACCACCTCGCGCACCGTCAAAGCGGCAATGGTTCACGACTGGGGCTCGCGCGATGCGAACTTCATCGCAATCAACCGCTCAGTGCTCACGCGACTCGTCAGGATAGCGAACGGTTCGGACGACTGGGCGACGGTGCCCATGCAAGGTTCGGGCACCTTCGCCGTCGAGGCCATGCTCACGACCTTCGTGCCCGCCGACGGCGAGGTCCTCGTGCTGATCAACGGCGCCTATGGCAAGCGGGCGAAGCGCATTCTCGATATCGCCGGGCGCAGGACCGTGGTGCACGAAACGGCCGAGGACACGCCGCCGGACCTCGCCGCGGTCGAGGCGCTGCTGGCGAGCAACCCGTCCATCACGCACGTGTTCACCGTTCACTGCGAGACGACCTCGGGCATCCTCAACCCCATCGCGCAGATCGGCGCACTGGCGGCCAGATACGGCAAGGGTTATCTCGTCGATTCGATGAGCGCCTTCGGCGCGTTGCCGATCGACGTGCAGGCCATGCACATCGACGCGGTCGCCGCATCGTCCAACAAGTGCATCGAAGGCGTCCCGGGCCTCGGCTTCGTGATCTGCCGCGTCGAAGCGCTCAAGCGCACACAGGGCAACGCCACCACGCTCGTGCTCGACCTGCACGACCAGTGGCTCAACATGGAGAAGACGAGCCAGTATCGCTTCACGCCGCCCACGCACGTGATCGTTGCCTTCCACCAGGCGCTCGATGAGTTCGATGCCGAAGGCGGCGTAGCCGGTCGCGGGGGACGCTATCGCAACAACTGCCGGATCCTGCTCGACGGCATGCGCGCGCTCGGCTTCAGGCCGCTGCTCGCGGACGCGCTGCAGGCGCCGATCATCGTCACGTTCCATATGCCCGAGGACCCACTCTTCGTCTTTGCGCAGTTCTACGAAAGTTTGAAGGCGCGCGGCTTCGTGATCTATCCGGGCAAGCTGACCGTGGCCGACTCGTTCCGCATCGGCTGTATTGGCCGGATCGGCGAAAAGGAAATGCGCGCCGCACTCGCCGCGATCGGCGAAGTCCTCGAGGAAATGGGCATGGTCGGTCAGATCGAAAAACAGCCTGAATGGAGATGCAATGAGCACGCTGAATGACACCGCAGTGGCCGTGAACGGTCGCGAATACCGCTTTCCCGCCGCGCCCGTCGTGGTGATCTGCCTCGACGGCTCCGAGCCGGCGTATATCGAGGAGGCCATCAAGGCAGGCCGCGCGCCGCATCTGGCCAAGCTGCTGCGCACCGGCACGAGCCGCATTGCGCAGTGCGTGATTCCGAGCTTCACCAACCCGAACAATCTCTCGATCCTCACGGGCCGCCCGCCTAAAGTGCATGGTATTGCGGGCAACTACTTCTACGACCGTGCGAGCGGCGAAGAAGTGATGATGAACGACGCGCGTTTCCTGCGCGCACCCACGATCTTCGCGGCATTCCACGACGCCGGCGCGAAAGTGGCGGTCGTCACCGCGAAGGACAAACTGCGCACGCTGCTCGGCAAGGGGCTCGACTTCGCGAGCGGCCGCGCCATCGCGTTCTCGGCCGAAAAAGCCGATCAGGCGACACGCGAGCAGAACGGTCTCGGCGATGTGCTCGCGTTCGTCGGCAAGCCGCTGCCCGACGTCTACTCCGCCGATCTCTCCGAGTTCGTATTCGCCGCCGGCGTGAAGCTTCTCGATACGTTTCGCCCCGACCTGATGTATCTCTCGACGACCGACTACGTGCAGCACAAGGCAGCACCTGGAGCGCCGAAAGCCAACGACTTCTACGCAATGTTCGACCGCTACGTGGGCGAACTCGACGCCGCAGGCTGCGTACTCGCGATCACGGCGGACCACGGCATGAACGACAAGCACCGCGCGAATGGCGAGCCCGACGTGCTCTATCTCCAGGATCTGTTCGACGAGTGGACCGGGAAGGGTCGCGCGCGCGTGATCCTGCCGATCACCGATCCCTACGTCGCGCACCACGGCGCGCTCGGCTCGTTCGCCACCGTCTACCTCCCGGAGGGCACCGACGCCGCAGGCGCGGCGACGCTGCTCGACAAGCTGCGCCACACCGCGGGCGTGGAACTCGCGCTGACGAGCGATGCCGCATGCGAGCGCTTCGAGCTGCCGCCCGACCGGATCGGCGACATCGTCGTGGTCGGCACGCGCGCCAAGGTGTTCGGCACGAGCGCCGCGCGCCACGACTTTTCCGGCCTGACCGAGCCGTTGCGCTCGCATGGCGGGATCTCTGAGCAGGACGTGCCGCTCATTGTCAACCGCAAGACCGACTGGCCGCAGGGCCGCGCGCTGCGCAATTTCGACATCTTCGATGTCGCGCTGAACCACGTCGCACAAGCCGCCGCCGCTTGACACACGTATCAACACGAAGGCCCCCGCACGCCGCCGCTCGCATTCGCGAGGGGGGCGCGCCCAACCGGATCATAGAACGAGGTATGCGATGAACGTCATGACCAAACCCGCATTCAAGCAGGAGTCCATGCGCATCGCCGGCCGGCAGGTCTCGACCGACGAAGTGATCGAAGTCTTCAATCCCTACACGAACGAAGTGGTCGGCACCGTGCCCGCGGGCCGTCCCGAACACGTGCAGGAAGCGTTCGCCAAAGCGCACGCCGCGCGCCCGCACCTCACGCGCTTCGAGCGTCAGCGCATCCTCCAGACCACCGCCGAAGCGCTGCGCGACCGCAAGGAGGACTTCGCGCGCCTCATCACAGCGGAGTCGGGTCTGTGCTGGAAAGATTCGCTCTACGAAGCAAGCCGCGCCTACGATGTCTGGTCGTTTGCCGCGCAACTCACGATCAAGGACGACGGTGAAGTCTACTCGTGCGACATCAGCCCGAACGGCAAGAACCGCAAGATCTTCACGACGCGTCTGCCGCTGCTCGGCGTGATTTCCGCCATCACGCCGTTCAACCATCCGCTGAACATGGTGAGCCACAAGCTCGCGCCGGCCATCGCAACGAACAACCGGGTGGTGCTCAAGCCCACCGAACTCACGCCGCTCACCGCGCTCGCGCTCGCCGACGTGCTCTACGAAGCGGGCCTGCCCCCCGAGATGCTGAGCGTCGTCACCGGCAATCCGCGCACGATGGGTGACAGCATGATCACGGACCCGCATTGCGACCTGGTCACGTTCACCGGCTCGGTACGCGTGGGCAAGTACATCGCACAGCACGCAGGCTACCGCCGGACCGTGCTGGAACTGGGCGGCAACGACCCGCTCATCGTCATGGAAGACGCCGACCTCGACCGTGCCGCACTGCTTGCGGTGACGGGCGCGACCAAGAATTCCGGCCAGCGCTGCACGGCGGTCAAGCGCATTCTCGTGGTGGAAAGCGTGGCGGATGCCTTCGTCGAGCGAGTGCTCGTGCACGCGAAGAAGCTCAAGTGCGGCGACCCGATGGACCCCAGTGTCGACGTGGGGACGGTCATCAACGAAGCGGCCGCGCAACTGTTCGAGCGCCGCGTGGCCGACGCCGAAGCGCACGGCGCACGCGTGCTCTACGGCGCCCCACGCCAGGGCGCGCTGTTCGCCCCCACCGTCGTCGATCACGTGCCCTACGACTGCGAACTCGTGCGCGAGGAGACTTTCGGCCCGGTGATTCCGATCATTCGGGTTCCAAACCAGATGGACGAAATCATCCGCATCTCGAACTCGACCGCCTACGGTCTTTCCTCGGGCGTCTGCACGAATCGGCTCGACTACACCACGAAGTTCGTCAACGAGCTGGAGGTCGGCACCGTGAACGTCTGGGAAGTCCCGGGTTACCGCACGGAGATGTCGCCGTTCGGCGGCATCAAGGACTCCGGCAACGGCTACAAGGAAGGCATGGTCGAGGCGATGAAGAGCTACACCAACGTCAGGACCTGGTCCATGCCCTGGGAGTGACTGCAGCATCCGGCAGGATTGCGATGCAAGCCGCCAGCGCGCGGCCCTACGAGGTTTTTTTCAGCATCCGAACTCAAGGAAGGTTGAATATGAAAACTCAACTGATCGCCGCGGTGACCTGTGCCTTCGCTTTCGCAGCGGGCTCCGTGCATGCACAATCCGGCGTCGTGACCCTCTACAGCGCGGACGGTCTTCACGACGGCACGCCCAGCTGGTTCGGCAACCAGTTCGAAGCCTTCACGAAGGCAACGGGCATCAAGGTGCAATATATCGAGGCCGGGTCGAGCGGCGTGGTGGATCGTCTCGGCAAGGAGAAGTCGAATATTCAGGCCGACGTGCTCGTGACGTTGCCGCCGTTTATGCAGAAGGCCGCGGCCGACGGCCTGCTGCAACCCTACTCTCCGGCTGGCGCCGACAAGATCGCCGCGCGCGACAAGGATGCCAGGGGGCTGTACGTCGCCATGGTCGACAACTACCCCACGTTCATCTACAACTCCGCAGTGCTCAAGAGTGCGCCCAAGGCCTATACGGACCTGCTCGCTCCGCAGTTCAAGCAGAAGGTGCAGTACTCGACGCCGGGCCAGGCCGGTGACGGTACCGCGCTGATGTTGCAGACCTTCCACGCGTTCGACGGCAAGGACGGCGGCTTCGCGTATCTGCGCAAGCTCCAGGTGAACAACCTCGGGCCGTCGGCGTCCACGGGCAAGCTCACGGCGCTCGTGAACAAGGGCGAACTCTACGTCGCCAATGGCGATCTGCAGATGAACCTCTCGCAGATGCGCGACAACCCGAACATTTCGGTCTTCTTCCCCGCCGGCCCGAGCGGGCGCCGCGCCACGTTCTCGCTGCCCTACTACATCGGTCTCGTCGCCGGCGCGCCGCATACGGACAACGGCAAGAAGCTGATCGACTTCCTGCTGAGCGCCGAGGCCCAGCAGGACGTGAGCAAGTCCGCCTATGGCATGCCCGTGCGCACCGACGTGCATCCCACCGACGCCAACTTCAAGACGCTCAGCGCGATGCTGCAGGGCGTCGAAATCTGGGAGCCCGACTGGAACCAGGTCATGCACGACCTGAAGTCCGACGTGGCAACTTACAACCAGGCGATCTCGAGCAACTAATGGCCAATACCTTCACCATGGAACGCGGGCCTGCGCCGCAGGCCCCCGCGGTGCCGGCGGCGGTCGCGCACGGCGCCAGCGGAATCGGCTTCGAGAATGTCTCGGTGACGTACGGCGGCCAGACAATTCTCGACTCGCTCACGCTCACCGTGAAGCCCGGCGAGATCGTCGCGCTCATCGGCCCCTCGGGCTCCGGCAAGACGACCGCGCTGCGGGCCGTCGCGGGCTTCGTGCAGCCGAGCGCGGGACGCATCGTGATCGGCGCGCGCGACGTCACGCGTTTGCCACCGTATGCACGCAACATCGGCATGGTCGTGCAGAACTACGCGCTGTTTCCGCACATGCGCGTGGAAGACAACGTCGCCTTTGGCCTGCGTGCACGCGGCACCGACGCGGACGCGATCCGCACGCGGGTGCCCGAGTGCCTCGGCCTCGTCGGCATGTCGAAGTATGCGAAGCGCTATCCGCGCGAGCTCTCCGGCGGCCAGCAGCAGCGCGTGGCAATCGCGCGTGCGCTCGCGATCCAGCCCCAGGTGCTGCTGCTCGACGAGCCACTCTCCGCGCTCGACGCGCAGATCCGGCGCTCGATGCTCGACGAGCTGGCGAAGCTGCATCGCAGCCTGCCCTCGCTGACCGTGCTTTATGTGACGCACGATCAGACCGAGGCGCTCACACTCGCGAACCACATCGGCATCATGCGCGACGGCAAGCTGGTGGCCCACGGCGAGACCCAGGGGCTCTACCGGCATCCGCCGAACCGTTTTGCGGCGGAATTCCTCGGGCGTGCGAACGTGTTGCCGGCGCAGCAGCTGGTGCCCACGACCGACGGCTACGCGCGGGTGCGCTGCGGGGATTTTTCGATCGTCGGGCGCAATCATCACGGCCTGCCCGCCGCCAGCGCGTGTTACGTATGCGTGCGGCCGCACGATCTGCACTTCAGGCCGCGCACGGAAGCGTCCAATCGCGTGACGGGCGTCGTGCAGAGCGTGCAATGGCTTGGTGAACTGCACAGCGTCGTGCTCGATGTCGGCGGCGAAGCGCTACGTCTTACGCGTGCGCCGCTCGAAAGCCCGCCGGAGCCCGGCACGGCGATGTCCGTTCACTTCGACGCCGCGGACGTCACGCTCGTACCGGAGGTCGAAGGCCATGGCTGATCTCGTCATTGCGCCGCCCGCGCCGGCCGGCCGCTCCCCGGCCAGCTGGCGCGGCCTCTGGATCGCGCCGCCGCTCGTAGTGCTGGCGGCAATCTTCTTCTACCCGTTCGGCCTCATCGCGCTGCAGGCCCTGGGCGGCGGGGCCGAGGCCAGCACTCACTCGCTCACGCTCGCGAACTTCGCCGCCGTGCTGCATTCGCGACAGTTCCTGAGCGGGCTTTATCACACGATCGCCATCGCGGTCAGCGCGTCGGTGGGCTGCCTCGTGCTGGGCTTCGTGTTCTCGCTCGTGATCGCATTCGTGCCGTTTCCCGGCGCGCGCTTCGTCGGTCGGCTGATCGATACTTTCATCGCACTGCCAACCTTTCTCGTCGCGCTCGCCTTCACGTTCGTGTACGGCTCGGCGGGTCTGTTGAACCAGTCGTTGATGACGTTCTTCCACCTGAACCTGCCGCCCGTCGACTTCCTGTACACGCAGTGGGGCGTCGTGCTCTCCGAGGTGACGGTCTATACGCCGTTCATCATGCGCCCGCTGCTTGCCTGCTTCTCGCAGATCGACAACGCGCAGATCGAAGTGGCGAGCAGTCTCGGCGCGAAGCCGCTGCGCATCCTCCGGCAGATCATCCTGCCCGCCGCGTTGCCCGCGCTGCTCGCGGGCGGCAGCCTCTGCCTGCTGCTGACCGTCAACGAGTTCGGCATCGTGCTGTTCATCGGCGCGAAAGACGTGATCACCCTGCCGCTGCTCATCTACGGCAAGGCGATTCAGGAGTTCGACTACACCACGGCCTGCGTGATTGCCGTCATCAACATCGCGCTGTCGCTCGGGCTCTACGCCTGCTACCGGACAGTCGTGTCACTTTGCGGAGGTCGCCGTGCTGCTTTGGGCTAAATGGGCAAAGGTGTCGACCTGGAGTGCGGCGGCGCTGCTATTCGCCGCGATCTATGGATTGCCGGTCGCGATGATCGCGCTCGCCAGCGTGAGCGGACAGTGGAACGGCATTCTGCCGAGCCACCTGACGCTCGCGCACTACGCGCGGGTGTTCCACACGGATTCGGCCGACCAGTTGCGCGTGAGCGTGCTCACCGGGGCGCTCGCCAGTGCGGCGGCACTCGTGAGCGGCACATGGGCGGCACTCGCGCTGCGCGGCATGAAGGGCATGCCGAGACGCGTGCTCGACGTCGTCTTCTTCGTGCCGAGCGCGGTGCCGTCGGTTTCCATCGGGCTTGGATTGCTCGTCGCGTTCAGCCAGCCGCCCGTCCTGCTCAACGGCACGGCGTCGATCGTGCTTCTCGGCCATTTCCTGCTGATTTCGGCGTTCACGTACGGCAATGTGTCGGCGGGGCTCTCGCGGCTCGCGCCGGAGTACGGCGAGGTCGCCGAAAGCCTCGGCGCGCGGCCGTTCTACCAGCTGACCCGCGTGACACTGCCGCTCATCGCACCGTATCTGCTCGCGTCGTTCAGCCTGAGCTTCGCGTTGTCGATGGGCGAACTGGGCGCGACGCTGATGATCTATCCACCTGGCTGGGTCACGCTGCCCGTGGGCATCTTCGCGCTGTCCGACCGTGGTGCGATCTTCGATGCGTCGACCCTCACGATGGTGCTGGGAGGCGGCACGCTCCTCGTGCTGCTCGCGCTCTCGCGCGTCTCGACCAAAGCGGCGGTGCGCTGATGATACTCGAGGAGGCGATCGAGGCAGGCGTGCAGGCGGTGTAGCCAAAACAACACAAAGGAGGCGCCGGATGATCCTGATCGTGCTTCATCTCGCGGGCGGTGTCGCCCTGCTCACGTGGGGCCTGCACATGGTCGAGTCCGGGCTCATGCGCGCGTTCGGCGCCTCGCTGCGGCGCTTCATGGCGCGCAGCCTCGGCAACCGCTTCAATGCATTCTGTGCAGGACTCGCGATCACCGGCGCGCTGCAGAGCAGTACGGCAACTGGCATGATCGCGTCGTCCTTCGCGGCGCGCGGCCTGATGGGAGCGGTGACGGGACTCGCCGTGATGCTCGGCGCGAACGTGGGCTCGACGCTCATCGTGCAGGCGTTCTCGCTTGACCTCAGCTGGATTTCGCCCGCGTGCCTGCTCATCGGCATGGCTTTGTTCGAAAGGGGCAAGGGCTCGCGCAACCGCGATATCGGCCGGGCATCGATCGGGCTCGGACTCATGCTGCTCGCGCTCACGCTGCTCGTCTCGACGGTGCAGCCCGCGGAAACCGCGCCCGCGCTGCGTACGGTACTCGGCGCGCTGTCCGGCGAGCCCGTGCTCAACGCCGCGCTGGCGTGCGTGCTCACGTGGGCCGCGCATTCGAGCATTCCGGTCGTGTTGTTCGTGATGTCGCTCGCGAAGCTGCATACCGTGCCTCTGGACATCGCGATCGCCATGGTGCTCGGCGCGAACGTCGGGAGCGCGCTCAATCCGTACTTCGAGGCGGCGAAGGGGCACGATCTCAGCCGCCGCAGGCTGCCCGCCGGCAACCTGCTGCTGCGCGGCGGCGTGTGCGTGCTGCTGCTCGCCGTGTGCTCGCCGCTCGCGCGCCTGCTCGACACGCTGCCCGGCGACGCCAGCCGCACGATCGCCGATTTTCACACTGGCCTGAACGTCGCCATCGCAGTCGTGTTCATCGGACTGCTCGATCCGGTAGCGCGTCTGCTGGAGCGCATCATGCCCTCGCCCGCTGCGGGCGACGATACGTGCTCGCCGCGCTACCTCGACGAAAGCGCCTTGCAGTCTCCGCCGCTGGCGCTGGCGTGCGCGGCGCGCGAAGTGATCAGAATGAGCGAGATCGTCGAGGCGATGCTGCGCGAGAGCGTGCCGGTGCTGCTTGCCAATGACCGCCGCGCAGTGAGCGATGTCGCGAGCCGTGACGACACCGTGGACGTGCTCCACGACGCGATCAAGCGCTACGTCACCGAACTGACCCGCGAGCCGCTCAGCGAAGAGGACCGGCGCTGGGCATCGGACATCATGACCGCCGTGATCAATCTCGAGCATATCGGCGACATCATCGACAAGAATCTGCTCGAGATCGCACAGAAGAAGATCAAGATGCAGCTGAGCTTTTCGGCGGAAGGCACCGAAGAGCTGCGCATGCTGCATGACTCGGTGATCGACAGCTTTCGCCGCGCCCAGGCCCTGCTCGTGTCGGGGCGCACACAAACCGCCGCGCAGCTCATCGCCGACAAGCAGGCCCTGAGGCAACTCGAACGATCGGCGCGCGAACGCCACCTCGAACGGTTGCGCGACGGCCAGCCGGACAGCCTGGCCTCGAGTTCGCTGCATCTCGACGTGCTGCGCGATCTCGTGCGCATCCAGTCACATATTTGCGCGCTCGCTTATCCTTTGCTGGAACGCGACAAAGCGGATGAAGCGGCGGCGCAGGTTTGAGGGGGCGCCGCTCGCCTGGCGGTTGCTATACCGGCGCAATCGCCGGTTGTCGTTGGTGATTGCGTGCCATCCACTCGCTGAAGAGCTTCACCTTCGGCTGATGTGCCACGCACTCGGGATAGACAAAGTAATAGCGCGCGCCCGTTTCGATCACCGTGTCGAACGGCATGACAAGCCGCTTCGCCACGAGGTCGTCATCGACCAGCGTGCGGTCGCCGATCGCAATGCCGAAGCCTTGCATGGCCGCGTTCGTGGCCAGATCGAGCGTTTCGAAACTCGGACCCATGTTTGCGTCCACCTGGGTCGCGCCAACCTGATCGAGCCACTGTCTCCAGTCACGATGGTCTCGCGTCGGATGCAGCAGCGTAAATTGCGAGAGATCGTCGAACTGTGCGAGCGGCTTGCTGTTCAGCAGTTCCGGCGCGCATACCGGCGTGATCTGCTCGTCGAAGAGCGGCACCGCGTGAACATCGGCGCCTGGGGACGAACCGTAGATGATCGCGGCGTCGAACGGCTCGGCCTGGAAGTCGACGTCATGCTGCCAGGTTGCCGTAATCTGCACCAGCAAGTCTGGGTGCTCGCCCTGAAACCGCATGATTCTTGGCAACATCCAGCGCATGATGCAGGTCGGCACCTTCATGGCGAGATCGGTGCGCTGCCGCGTCAAGCGCGCCGACGTCTCCTCGATGCGCGCGAGGCCCTCCCTCACGACGGGCAGCAGCATCTCGCCTTCGGTCGTCAGCGTGAGCCCCTTTTTTCCTCTGATGAAAAGCGGAAACTTGTAGTAGTCCTCCAGCGAGAGGATCTGTCGGCTCACCGCGCCCTGCGTGAGACACAGGTGTTCTGCAGCACACGTGAAGCTGCGGTGGCGCGCGACCACTTCGAATACCTGCAGTGCGTTGAGTGGAGGAAGGCGTCTCATGGGATTCGCGTTTCCGGTTTGACGGAAGCAGGCTAGTGAAGGATCTTTGAAAGGAAGTCCTTCGCGCGACTGGACTTCGGCTGCGCAAAGAACGCCTCCTTGAGATCGTCTTCGACGATACACCCCTGGTCCATGAAGATCACGCGATTCGCCACCTTCTTCGCGAAGCCCATCTCGTGCGTGACGCACATCATCGTCATGCCTTCCTGGGCGAGTTCGACCATCACGTCCAGCACCTCGTTGATCATCTCCGGATCGAGTGCCGAGGTTGGCTCGTCGAACAGCATCGCAATCGGGTCCATCGACAACGCGCGGGCGATTGCGACACGCTGCTGCTGACCGCCGGAGAGCTGGGCAGGAAACTTGTCCGCGTGAGCGCGCAAGCCCACGCGATGCAGCAGCCCCAGGGCCTTTTGCGCGGCCTCGTCCTTGTGCCGGCCAAGCACCTTCACCTGCGCGAGCGTGAGGTTTTCGGTAATCGACATATGCGGGAAGAGTTCGAAATGCTGAAAAACCATGCCCACTTTCGAGCGCAGCTTCGACAGATTGGTCCTTCTGTCGCCGACCGACTCGCCGTTGATCCTGATCTCGCCGTTCTGAAACGGTTCGAGGCCGTTGACCGTCTTGATGAGCGTCGATTTTCCTGAGCCCGACGGCCCGCACACCACGACGACTTCGCCTTTTTTCACTTCCGTCGTGCAGTCAGTGAGCACCTGGAACTGACCGTACCACTTCGATACGTTGCTAATGGTAATCATGTGGAAACCTGCTTCCGAAAAGCGTTGAAGTTCATGCGTTCAGCGGTGACGGGCACGCTGGTAGCGGCCTTCGAGCACACGTGCGTACCACGTGAGCGGAAAGCACATCGCGAAGTACAGCAGCGCGACCATCGCGTAGATCGGGAACGGACGAAACACGGCGTTCGTGATCATGGTCCCGGTCTTGGTCAGCTCGGTCAGGCCGATGATCGAGGTGAGCGCCGTACTCTTCACCACCTGCACGAGAAAGCCGACCGTGGGCGGCACGGCGATCTTCCATGCCTGCGGCCAGACGACGTAACGCAGTTGCTGAGGCCATGTCATGCCGAGGCTGGCCGCGGCGCTCCACTGCCCTCGTGGCACGGCTTCGACGCAGCCGCGCCAGATGTCGGCCAGGTAGGCGCTCGTGTAGAGCGTGAGCGTCACCGTTGCGGCGAGCCACGGCGACACTTCGATTCCCACGAGCGGCAGCCCGAAGAACGCGAGAAAGAGCTGCATCAGCAGTGGCGTGCCCTGGAACAGTTCGACGTACAGCACGGCGATGCGACGCAGCCAGGCCAACGGCGACACGCGCATCGCCAGCAGCACGAGGCCCGCGATGCCGCCTCCAACGAACGCACAAAGCGAGAGCAGGACGGTCCAGCGCGCGGCCAGCAGCAGATTGCGCGCGATGTCCCAGAGAGTGAACTCGACCATTACGAACGCTCCTTCGAAAGGCCGGATGCAGCCATGCGGACGCGACCGGAAAACCACGCGCGCAGGGTTGTGCGTGAGGCGCCGGCGCCGCGTGCCGTGCGTCCGGCGAAGAGGCCCTTGCCGAGCCGGTTGATGAGCAACCGCAGGACGATCGACAGCAGAAGGTAGATCACCGTGACGATCACGTAGCTCTCGAACGAGCGGAAGTTGCGCGACTGGATGAAGTTGGCTGCGTACGTCAGATCGGGCACGGAAATCTGCGAGACGACGGCCGAGCCGAGCATCACGATCAGCACCTGGCCCAGCAGCGCCGGGAAGACGTTGGCGAGCGCCTGGGGCAGCACGACATGGCGGAAAACCTGCCGCCCCTGCAAGCCGAGCGCCATGGCCGCCTGGCGCTGGCCGCGAGGGACCGAGTCGATGCCGGCGCGCACGATCTCGGTCGCATAGGCCCCCAGATTCACGGTCATCGCCAATACCGCCGCCTGCATCTCGTTGATCTGCACGCCCAGACCCGGCAGCCCGAAAAACACAAAGAAGAGCTGCACGAGAAAAGGCGTATTGCGAATCAGCTCGACGTAGGACGCAACCAGCGTGCGCACCCACCTCGGGCCCGCAACGGCAACGCTCGCGCCGGCAATGCCGAGCAGGCCGCCCAACACGGTCGAGACCGCCGTCAGGCCTAGCGTCACTTCCACGCCGCGCGCGAGCATACCCGCGTAGAGACCGAAGTCACTAAAGTCGAATGTGTAAGTCATCGCTGCGCCGTCTGTCGTTCAGGTAAGCGGGAGTCGGAGCGCATCAAAGACTGGCCGGCAGCGGAGCACGCAGCCACTTGAGCGAGATGGCGTTCATCGAGCCGTCCTTCTTTGCGGCCGCGATCGCGTCGTCGACCTTCTGCTTCAGGCGCGGCTCGTTCTTGTTCAGGCCCACGTGATCTGGCGAGCTGAACAAGGAGAACTTCTGCTCCGGATCGTTGGCGGGATGACGGGCCATGATGGTCGCGCCAACGTCATTGCCAACCACGAGCAGTTGGGCCTGACCGGAGAGGAATGCGGAAATCGCGCCGTTCGGGTCGTCAAAGCGCTTGATGACCGCGGAAGACGGCGCCACCTTGGACACGCTCAGATCTTCGAGCGTGCCGCGCGCGACGGCGACCGTCTTGCCGGCCAGATCGCCCGCATTCTTCACCGCCAGCGATTTCGGCCCGAATACCGCGAGATAGTACGGCGCATACGGCTGCGAGAAGTCGATGACCTTCGCGCGCTCGGGCGTCTGGCCAACTGAAAGCAGCATGTCCGCTTTGTGATCCGCCAGATAGGCCATGCGGTTGTCGCCCGTCACCTGCACGAGTTCGACCTTCGCATTCAGGGCCTTGCCGATCAGATTGGCCACGTCGATGTCGTAGCCCTGCGGCTTCATGTCGGGTCCGATCGATCCAAACGGCGGATAGTCCTCGAATACGCCGACACGCACGACGCCCGATTTCGCAATCGTGTCGAGCGCGTCCGCATGCGCGAGCGGCGCGAACGCGCTGAGGCCGGCCATGCCGGCAAGCGCGAAGGCTGCGATGGTGCGAGCCGCGAGGCGCTGCATGGGGTTCGTGGTGACGTGAGTGGTGTTCATGACGGATGTCTCCTTCCAACTGCTTCTTTGGGGGTAAAAATTTCGAGGCGAAATTTCAGTGCGTGGTATGCGCCGGAATCAGCCTGCACGCGTGGGCCGGCATCTCGGCGAGCACGGGTCGCCCCACTTCGAGGTCCGGCGTCTCGCGAGGGGTGGTAGCGGCAGTGAGCGTGAAGCCGTCACAATCGATCGTCGCTTCGATCTGCGCGCCCACGTCGCGAACAAACGTCACCTTGCCGGCCACGACGTTCGGACCGGGATTCGCAGTCATCGGCCGCACACACACGTCTTCCGGACGAATCAGCAGGCGGATGTCGCCCGAGCGCTCCGGCGCGCGCATCGCGGCATTGACGGCGATCCGCTGGCCGCCCGGCAGCGCGATGCCGGCGTCGGCTTCGAGCGTCACGGGCAAGATGTTGCCGAGGCCGATGAAGTCCGCCACGAATTCATTCACGGGATCGCGGTAGATGTCGAGCGGCCTGCCGACCTGGGCGATGCGCCCTTTCTGCATCACGACGATCTCGTCGGCCATCGTCATCGCTTCGCGCTGGTCATGCGTGACCATGATCGTCGTGATGCCAAGCCGCTGTTGCAGCAGGCGAATCTCGACCTGCATCGCTTCACGCAGCTTCGCATCGAGCGCCGAAAGCGGCTCGTCGAGCAGCAGCAGTTTCGGCGACGAGGCAATCGCACGCGCAATCGCCACGCGCTGGCGCTGTCCGCCGGAAAGCTGCGTAACGGGCCGGTTCGCCATGTGCGGAAGCTGGATCAGGTCGAGCAGTTCGGCCACGCGCTTCGCCTGTGCGCGCTTGTCGACGCCACGCAAACGCAGCGGATAGGCGACATTGGCGGCAACGGTCATGTGCGGGAACAGCGCAAGCGACTGAAACACCATGCCGAAGTGGCGCCGGTTGGCCGGCACCTGCGTGAGGTCGCGCCCCGCGAACATCACCGATCCGGAAGTCGGCGTCTCCAGGCCCGCGATGATACGCAGCAGGGTTGTCTTGCCGCAGCCCGAAGGCCCGAGAAAACACACCAGCTTGCCGTCCGGAACGTTGAGATCGACGTGGTCGACCGCGAATGCGTTGTGAAAGCGCTTGGTGATGGCCTGCAAAGACAGATGAGTCATGAGAGTTCCTTTGTGCCCGGGACCGCGTGAGAGGCGGCGATCAGAGCGCCACGCCTTCGTCGCCGACGAGCTTTTCGAGCAGCCAGATCAAGGCGAAGTCGATCAGCACGATGAAGACCGCGAACGAAAACACGGTTGGGTCGAGCGACGAAACGGTGCGGCTGTAGAGCCAGACCGGCAGCGTCATCGTGTTGATGCCATAGAGGAAGAACGTCACCGTGAATTCGTTAAACGAAACGATGAACGCGAAGAGCATGCCGGCGAGAATGCCGGGACGCATGAGCGGCAGCACGACGTCGACGAGCGCACGCCGCGGGCTCGCGCCCATCACGCAGGCGGCTTCCTCGAACTCCGGTCCGATCGACGCAACCGATGCCGCGCAGTTCTTCACCGTGAACGGCAGCGCCAGGATGACGTGCGCAATGACGAGCCGCCCCATGCCCAGTTCCACCGGCAGGACATTGAAGACGAGTAGCAGCGAAAGCCCCAGCATCACGAGCGGATAGACGAGCGGCAGCGCGACCAGTTGCTCGATCACGGCCTTGCCGCGAAAGCGGTAGCGCGAGAGCGCGTAGGCAGCGGGCACGGAAACGGCGGCGGCGATGAACATCGTCGAGACCGCGACGATGAGGCTCGTCGTGAGCGCCGTGCCCATGGACAGCACGTCGCTCGCATCGGGCGACATGAACGCGTGCCATGCGGCCCGATACCAGTGCAGGCCGAAGCTCTGCGGCGGATATTCGAGCGTGTCCGAATTGCCGAACGACATCGTGATCATCGTCAGAATCGGCAGCGCGGCGAGAAAGAGCACGATCGTCGCGAACCATCCGGTCACGCGGCTGAGGCGGCCGGGCATCGTCAGGGGAATACGCAAGGCATTCATGAGCGGGACTCCGCGTGGCGTTGCAGGTTGCGCACCAGTCGTTGCGAGATGGCCATCACCGCAAGCGTCGCGGCCATCAGAACGACACCCGAGGCAGACGCGGCCGGCCAGTTCAGCAACGGCGCGACCTGATCGTGCACGAGCACGGCGAGCATCGGCACGCGGCGTCCGCCCAGCAGCAATGGCACCGCGAACGCGCTGGCGTTATAGGCGAACACGAGCAGCGCGCCCGAGACGATGCCAGGCATCGCCAGCGGCAGCATCACGTGGCGCATCGTCTGCCAGCGGCTTGCGCCGAGGGTAGCCGCCGCCTCTTCGTACGAGCGCGACACCGCACGCATCGCGCTCGAGATGGGAAGCACGGCGAGCGGGAACGCCGTTTGAATCAGTCCGAGCAGCACGCCGTTCTCGCGATACAGCCACAACACCGGACGCCCGATCAGGCCGGTGGCGATGAGCACGTGATTGACGAGGCCCGCCGGCCCCAGCATCACGAGCCACCCGTAGCCCTGCAGCAGCAGATTGACCAGCAGCGGCAGCAGCACACCGGCCAGCAGGAGGCGCCGCGCGGTGCGCGACTGCGTACGCGCCATCGCGAGTGCCACGGGAATCGCCAGCACGACGGCGACGATCATGCTCTGGAAAGCCAGCCGCAAGGTCAGCCAGAGCGAGCGCAGGAAGTAGGCGTCCCCGAGGTCGACGTAATTCTGCAGCGTGAAGGCATGCCACTCGTTGCCTGGCACACCAAAGCTCATGCGCAGCACGGCGAGCGCCGCCGCGATCAGCACGGCGAGAAACGCGAGGATCGGCGCGAGCAGCAGCAACGGCGGCACGCGCGGCAGCGCCGTTGCGGTGCCGGGCTGGGCTGTCGATTCGCCGGCCTGCGCCGGCGTGCCAGCGCGATGTGAAGAGAGGGCTGACATGGCGCTTACGCGGAAAAGATCTCGGTGAAGCGCTTGATCCACGCAGGCTGCAACGCGGCGAGCGCCTTGTCGTCGTGGAGCACGGCCTTCTCGGCGATCTGCTGCGGCGACGGCACGAAGGCGCGGCTTTCGGCGGGAATGACCGCGCGCGAGTTCACCGGACCGTTGAGCACGTCGGCGGCCATGCGGCCCTGCACGCCGGCATCGAGCGAATGATTGATGAAGGCATGGATGAGATCGACATCGCCGGGATGCGACTTCGGAATCACCGTAAACATCAGCTGGGTTGCGAAGCCCTCTTTCATGCCGTAGGTCACGGCCATCTTGTACTCGGGCTTGCGGATCTGCTCCGGGAAGAATGCCGGTGCATAGATGCCGCCGATGTCGAGCGAGCCGGTGCGGAACAGGTCGGCGACCTGGTTCGGGTTTTCGCCGAGCGTCAGCACGCGGTCCTTCAACTGGGCGAGCTTCTTGAACCCCGGATCGATGTTCTGCTGCGAACCGCCCGCCATCTTCGCGGCGATGATCGCGAGATCGACCGCTTCAGCCCACTCGGGCGGCGGCAGGAACAGGCGTCCCGCATACTTCGGATCCCAAAGGGCTTCGTACGTCGAGGGGGCGGCCTTCACGGTGGACGTGTTGTAGACGAGGCCGTCCGACCACAGCAGGTAGCCGACGCCGAATCCATTGGCGCCCGTGCGGTATTGCGGCGCGACGTCTTTCAGGTTGGGCAGCTTGTTCAGATCCGGCTTCATCAGCAGGCCCGCATCGGCGAGACCGGAGGCGCCGACCCCGGCAAGCGTGATCACGTCGTAGGTCGGCCGGTCGCCGGCCGCCTTGAGTTTCGCGACCATGCCGGAGGTGCCATCGGCGCGGTCGGCGATGACCTGCGCGCCGGTCTTCTGGCTGAACGTGGCGGCGATGTTGCGCAAGGCCGCTGCGCCGGTGTCGTCGGACCAGGTGAGCAGCCGCAGGGTCTTGCCCGCATAGCTCTTTTCCTGTGCCCTGGCAGTACTGATGAATGGCATGGGCAAGGCCGATGCCGCCAGAGCCGTGCCGATTGCCTGAATGGCCTGCCTTCTCCCCAGCTTGATCCCCTGCATGGTCATCTCCTGATTGAACCGTATGGGCGCTGCCCGATGCGCGCTGCCATTACCAAAAATCACGCGAACGTGCTGCGTGAATGGACTCTACGTGCGTCAAAAACCCGCAACAAACGAAATCTCTGCATGCGCGCCATGACAAAAGCTCATGCACCGCGAACGTTTTCCGGAGCCGCGCCGGCCCCGGCAGGCATGAGCACCTGCTTGATTTCCTGAAAGGCGGCGAGCCCGAACGGACCCAGCTCGCGCCCGATGCTGCTGCGCTTGTAGCCGCCCCATGAGGTCTGAGGAAAGATGACCTGCGGCGCGTTGATCCAGACGACGCCCGCTTCCAGTTCGGCCGCCACGCGCCTGCCCCGCCCGGCGTCACGCGTGACGACCGTGGCGACCAGGCCGAACTCCGTATCGTTGGCCGCCCCGATGGCCTCGTCCTCGGTATCGAAGCTGCGCAGGCACAGCACGGGGCCGAAGATTTCCTCGCGCCACAGCGGGCTTTCGGGGGGGATATCGACGAACATCGTCGGTTTCACAAAGTAGCCGGGACCGGCTGGCGCCTCGCCTTCGATCACGAGACGCGCGCCGTCGGCCTTGCCGTGCGCGATGTAGCGCTGCACGCGGTCGTACTGCGCGCGGTTGGTGAGTGGCCCCATCTGCACGCCGGGCTGGAAAGGATCGCCGACGAATGTGCGCGTTGCGCGGTCGGCCAGACGTGCGGCGAGTGCGTCCGCTATCGGTCGCTCGACCAGTACGCGCGAAGTGGCCGAGCACATCTGGCCGGCATTGAAGAACGCGCCGCCCGCAACGAGGTCGGTGGCGAGATCGAGGTCCGCATCGGCGAACACGATAATGGAGGACTTTCCGCCCAGTTCCAGACTCACGCCTTTGATCGTATCCGCAGCGGTTTTCATGACCTGCGCCCCAACCGCAGTGCTGCCGGTAAAGGAAACCTTCGCGACGAGCGGGTGTGACGCCAACGGCGCCCCGACTTCGGTGCCCGTGCCCGTCACGACGTTGACCACGCCTCTCGGCACGCCGGCCTCCGCGATGATTGCCGCAAGCTCCAGCTCAGGCAGGGGCGTTATTTCGGATGGCTTGAGAATGACCGTGCAGCCGGCCGCAAGCGCAGGCGCGAGTTTCCACGCCGTCGTGACCATCGGGAAATTCCACGGCACGATCAGCGCGACCGCGCCCGCCGGCTCGCGCCGGACGCTCGCCCGATAGTCGTCGCTGGGAATGGCAACCACGGACTCGCCGACTGCGTCGAGTTGCTCGGCGAGGCCCGCGTAGTACTCGAACGTGGCAATCACGTCGCTCACGTCGATTCGCGCCTCCTCCAGCGGTTTGCCGTTGTTGAGCGACTGCAGCGCCGCCAGATGCTCGCGCCGGTCGCTCACGCCGCTCGCGATCGCACGCAGCAAGGTTGCTCGCTGCGCGCCGGTTGTCTTCTTCCAGGTGCGGAAGGCCCGCGCGGCAGCACGCACCGCGCAATCGACATCGGCGGCGTTGCCAGCCTCGACGTGGGCAATCGTTTCTTCGGTCGATGGGTTGACGACCGTCAGACGCCGCCGGCCCTCGCCCGCGCACCAGAAGCCGTCGATGTAGAGCTGCGTACGCAGGGTCACTCCCGGCCCGAACCCTTCATGCTGCTTCATGCCGGCACCCGCGCAAACCAGTCGGCTTCCTTCACTTCGACCACGGTCGGGATGTCGCGCGATACGGCTTGCTGCAGTTCGGCAGCAAGTGCATCGGGCGTATCCACGCGAGCCGCCACGCAGCCGAAACCGCGCGCCAGTGCGAGAAAATCCGGCGTGTGGATATCGACGCCGACCGGCACGATATCGCGCGCCGTCATGTAGCGGCGTATCTCGCCGTAGCCGAAGTTGTTCCACAAGAGAACCACCACGGGTACCCTGGCTTCCACGGCGCTGGCGAGTTCCGGCAGCGTGAACTGCAGCCCGCCGTCGCCGATCAGGCAAACCACGGGGCGATCGGGCGCCGCGAGCTTCGCGCCAATCGCCGCGGGAAGCCCGTAGCCCAGCGTGCCGTAGCCAGTCGACGAGTTGAACCATGAACGCGGCTGGGGTGCGTCGTGCACGAAGTTGCCCGCATACACGGGACTGGTCGAGTCGCCCGCGATGATGACGTGTGGCAACGCGGCAGTGATCGTGTCGACAAGGCGCTTCTGCGAGCGTGTCGGCGCGTCGTAGCCGGCCTCCACGGCCTGCCGCGCGAGCGCGACCCGCTGCGCGCCCCACTCGCGCTGACGCGCCGACATGATGCGTTCATGCAGCCGCGTCGACAGGCTGCCAAGCGCTTGCCGCGAGTCGGCGGGGATGGCCACGTCGGGACTGAAGTTGCGCATCAGTTGCTGCGCGTCGATGTCGATGCGGATCAGCCGGCCCTCGATCGAAAAGCCGCCGTCGAACACCACGTCGTAGTCGGTTTCGCCCAACTCGGTGCCGACCGCGAGCACGACGTCCGCTTCGCGGGCCAGCGCCCGCGTTGGCGGCAGCGATTGCGTCGAGCCCAGCAGCAGCGGATGCTCGGGCGGCAGCAAGCCCTTGGCGTTGATCGTCAGCGCAACCGGCGCCTGCAGGCGCTCGGCGAGTTCCTGCAGTTCGGCCGCGGCGTGCAGCGCGCCACCGCCAGCAAGAATCAGTGGACGGCGCGCCGTGGCAAGCAGGTCTGCCGCCGCAGCGAGGGCCACCGGGCACCCCGCCGGCCTCGCTGGCAGGACGACCGGCATCAGGTTCATGCCGCGAGCGGGTGCGACGATTACGTCCAGCGGAATCTCGATGTGCACCGGACGCGGCCGCGCGCCGCCGAAAACGGCGAATGCGCGGGCCAGCACCTGGGGCAGTTCCGCAGCATCGAGCAGCGTGTGCGAGAACGCGGTGAGCCCAGTGAATACGTCGCGCTGCGATGGCAATTCGTGCAGGCGTCCGTCTCCGTTGCCCAGTTCGCGGCGTGCATTCACGCTCGATATCACCAGCATCGGAATGGAGTCGGCATACGCCTGCGCCATCGCGGTCGCGATGTTTGTCATGCCAGGCCCCGTGATGATGAAGCACACGCCCGGTTTCCCGGTCACGCGTGCATAGCCGTCCGCCATGAAGCCCGCGCCCTGTTCATGGCGCGGCGTGACGTGGCGGATGGACGAAGCGGCGAGACCCCGATAAAGCTCGACCGTATGCACGCCCGGAATGCCGAACACGTACTGGACGCCGTATCCTTCGAGCAGGGTGACGAGTGCCTCGCCGCAGGTTTGGCCCGTTGTATGGGGCCATTGCATTGGCCGCGCGCCGGCTTCCTCGAAGCTGGCGGTGAATTCCGGATAGTTCATGGATGGTCGCATTCCTGGTTGGTACCGTCCGATACAGATGCCGGCCCGATTGGCCTATGCACACGCATCTGCGTCGTTGTCCAAACCATTCTCGGCGGCGCCGCGCGGCGCGGACAATCGATATGTTTTCATGCGGTGCATGAGCTTCTTGCATGACCTGAGGAAAACCCGCCTATGCACGGCGAGGTGCGAGGGTTTACGCCGATCCATGACGGGAGGACATGCGTCGCATGAAATTATTTCGATTGTTCGTGTCCCGCCTCGCGCAGAAAATGCATTCACCGAATGCTTTTTAAGCATCCGACTGAATGCAACTGGAGCGAATCGTGAACATGGAATATTTCCAGCCCCTGGGCGGCAACGCGATGCCGCGCTGCGCCGGGATCGCGACGATGATGCGACTGCCCAACGTGGAGAACGCCGAAGGGCTCGATGCCTGCTTCGTTGGCGTGCCGTTCGATCTGGGCACATCGAATCGCACCGGCGCGCGCTACGGGCCGCGCCAGATTCGCACCGAATCGGTGTTGCTGCGCCCGTACAACATGGCGACACGCGCCGCGCCGTTCGATTCGCTGCGCGTCGCGGATATCGGCGATGTCGCGATCAATCCGTACAACCTCCCCGATTCGATCGCACGGATCGAGACGGCCTACGACGCCATCCTGAGCCACGGCGCTACGCCGGTCACGCTAGGCGGCGACCATACGATCACGCTGCCGATCCTGCGTGCCATTCATCGCAAGCACGGCAAGGTCGGCCTTATACACGTCGACGCGCACGCGGATGTCAACGACACGATGATGGGCGAGAAGATCGCGCACGGCACACCGTTTCGCCGCGCGGTCGAGGAAGGGCTGCTCGACTGCCAGCGTGTGGTGCAGATCGGTCTGCGCGGCACCGGCTACGCCGCAGAAGACTTCGACTGGTGTCGCGAACAGGGTTTTCGCGTAGTGCAGGCCGAGGAGTGCTGGAACCGCTCGCTCGAACCGCTGATGGCAGAGGTGCGCGAGCGCGTTGGCGGAGGGCCGGTGTATCTGAGTTTCGATATCGACGGCATCGACCCGGCGTACGCGCCCGGTACCGGCACGCCGGAGATCGCAGGACTGACGGTCCCGCAAGCCCTCGAAATCATTCGTGGCGCATGGGGGCTCGACCTGGTGGGCGCGGATGTGGTCGAAGTCGCCCCGCCGTACGATCCGTTCGGCACCACCGCCCTGCTTGCCGCCAATCTCGCTTATGAAGCGCTTTGCGTACTGCCGGGTGTGAAGCGCCGCGCGTGACTCGGGATATCGCGAAGCTTGGCGGCGACCCCGCTCTGCCGCCTTCAGTCTTTAGCTATCGCGTTACCGTGCGACGTGATCGGTTCGCGCCAGGTGATCCTCCAGCCTGCGCAGGCCCATTGTCAGCGCCAACGTCATCAGCCAGTATGCTGCGGCAATCGCCAGGTAAGGCTCCCAATAGCGGCCGTAAGCGCCGGCCACTGTGCGTGCAGCGTAGGCCATCTCACCGAGACCGATTGCCGAGATCAACGACGTGTCCTTGAGCAGCGATATCACGTTGTTGCCCAGTGGAGGCAGCATGCGCCGGAAGGCTTGGGGGATCACAACATAACGCATCATCTGTCCGTGCGTCATGCCCAGCGATTGGCCCGCCTGCCTCTGGCCGATCGCAATCGACTGGATGCCTGCGCGAAACACCTCGGAGATATAGGCGCTGGAATTCAGCGTCAGCGCCGCTACGCCGGAGATCAGCGCCCCGTGATTCTGCTTCAAGGTTCGAGCCAGATCGCCGCTGATCAACAGCCCGTGCACCGGATGGATGAACACCGGCATCACCGCGAAATGCATCAGCAAGATCTGCACGAACAACGGCGTGCCGCGAAAGAAACTCACATAAGCCGTAGACGGCCAGCGCAGCACATATTTGCACGCCGCCCGCCACGGCTGATGCCTCGCGTCGGCAAGCCGCGCGAGCGCCAACAAGAGGCCCAAGGCGCAGCCCATCAGCACGCAGGTCACCGTTGTGCCAACGGTGACCAACGCCCCCTCCCAGAACAGTTGCCTGTACTCCACCAGGATGTCCGGGCGGAACCAGCCGAACCACATGACCGGATTGCTGTCTTCCATGCTCGCTTTCAATAAAAGGCTGAAGCGCGGGCGGGCCCGGCGCGCGCCGGTGCATCACGCCATTATTGCGGCTTGAAGTCCTGGTTGAACCACTTCTTGTAGATCACGTTGTAGCTGCCATCTGCGCGGATCGCAGCCAACCCGGCGTTAATCTTGTCCAGCAGGGCCTTGTCGCCTTTGCGGACCACGATTCCGTAGTATTCCTTGGGGAAATTCGCGTCTTCCACGGTCTTGAGGCCAGGATTCTGCGATACCCGGTACGCAATGACACCGTTGTCGCCAATTGCCGCGTCTACACCACCTGAGGCGAGTTCGGAAATGATCAGCGGCGTGCTCTCGAAACGTCGGATATTCGGGTTGGTCTTGCCCACCTCACGGCTCATGACATCGTCGGCCGTGGAACCGCTCACCACGGAGACCTTCTTGCCATCCAGGTCCTTCAACGACTTCACGGGACTGTTCTTCGGCACCGCGATCAACTGGCGTGCGTCGAAATACGGCGCCGAGAAGTCAAAACTCTGCTTACGCTTATCGTTGATCGTGACGCCGGAGATGACCAGGTCCACGTCGCCATTGTTGAGCGACGCGAAGATGCTCGTGAACGGCGTGTTCACGATACGCAGTTTCATATGCTGCTGCCTCGCGATCGCGTCGATGATGTCGATGTCAAAGCCTACGATCTGCTTGTCCTTGTTTTCAAACGCGAACGGTGTATAGGTCGCGCTCGATGCCACAACCAGCTCGCGGTCTTCCGCGTGCGCGGCGACCGACCAGATGGCACAGGCTGCCACCGAGGCGGCAAGGGTGAGGAGGATTTTTTTCACAGCGTCGTCGCCCCGGGACAAGAAAAGTTGGAAAAGTATATAGCAAACCACTAAAAAGCCTATCAGCCAAAATTCGTCTACATCCCGTTTCGATCGCGGCGCATGGCAACCGTAACGCGTCACGTTAAGCAGGCCTGCTGGCTATAGGTGGACCGCCGCGCGTCATTAGCATTCGACAATCCATTCGTAGTGCCACGCAGATCCGCGTTCCTATAATGGCCCGGCGTATCAACTCATCCTTTCACCCCGGAGCCATCTTCATGATTCGACGCACTCTGCCCATTCTCGCCGCGCTCGCGTTCGTGCTGCCGTTTGCCAGCGGTCCCGCCTACTCCGCCGGCGCGCCGACGCCGCTCAAGGTGGGCGTGGCCGGTGGCGTAGACGAGCAAATCTGGGAGGTCGTCACGCAGGTTGCAAAAAAGGACGGGCTAGACGTGGAGGCCATCGTCATCAGCGGTACCGCGAGCCCGAATGAGGCGCTGAACAACGGCGATCTGAACGCCAATTCCTTCCAGCACATTCCGTATCTGCGCGATCAGGTCAAGTCGCGCGGCTACAAGATCGTGGCGGCTGGCGACACGTATATTTCGCCCATCGGCTTCTATTCGAAGAAGTACAAGTCGCTCGAGGCGCTTCCTGTCGGTGCAACGGTCAGCATTCCTGCCGACCCGAGCAACCAGACCCGGGCCCTCGTGATCCTGCGCGATCACAAGCTCATCACGTTGCGCGACGGCTTCGATCCCTACACCGGCACCGCTTCGCTACAGGATGTGCGCGCCAACCCCCGCAAGCTGAATTTCGTCGAGGCGGACCCGCTGGTCCAGGCGCGCTCGCTGCCCGACGTGGATGCCGCGGCCATCGTCAATAACGTGGCGTCCGAGGCGGGACTGTACGCCACGCGCGACGGCATCGCCGTCGAGCACAAGGAACACAACCCCTACGTGAACATCATCGCGGTGCGCGAGCAGGACCGCAACGCGCCGTGGGTGCCGAAGCTCGTCAAGGCGTATCAGTCAGAGGAAGTCAGACACTTTATCCAGACACACTTCAATGGGTCGGTGATTCCCGCATTCTGATATTGCGCATGCCTGCGCATGCTTCCATCGAGGTGAAACGTTATGTCGCCAACCCTGGCTGACCGCTACGTGCAGGCCCTGCTGCAGACCCTGCTCATGGTGGGTGCCTCCATGCTGATCGCGATCGTCGCTGGCATGCTGCTCGCGATCGTGCTCACAGTGAGCGCACCAGGCGGACTTTATCCGCGACCGTTACTGCACAAGGCGCTCTCGACCGCCATCAACATGTTCCGCGCGATCCCCTTCATCATCCTGCTGGTTGCACTGCTGCCGGTCACGCGCTTCATTGTCGGTACGACGCTGGGCGCGTGGGCTGCCGTCGTGCCGTTGAGCGCGAACCTGATTCCGTTCTTTGCGCGCATCGTCCAGGTCAATCTCGGGGGTGTGGAGCCAGGGCTCATCGAAGCCGCGCGCGCGATGGGCTGCAAACGCTCCCAGATCGTCCACCACGTGCTGTTGCCCGAAGCGCTGCCGGGCATTCTCGGCGGCGTCACGGTAACGGCAATCGCGATGATCGACATGTCGGCGATGGCTGGCGCCGTCGGGGGCGGCGGCCTTGGCGACATGGCGATTCGCTATGGCTACGAACGCTACGAAACCCAGGTGATGATCGTCGTGATCTTTATTCTGGTCGCGCTCGTATCGGTGATTCAGCTGGTCGGCGAGTATTTTGCGCGCCGTGTCGATCGCAAGCGCTGACGACACCCAGCCGCGCTGGGAAATCCGTCGAGTTACCGGTGGTGATATTTCGAATCCACTTCGTTGATCGCCGCGACGTTCCCCGCGCTACGCCCGTTTTCGTCGAACGTGTTGTCCAGAAACGCGTCGGCAATGGCCTTGGCCACCTCCGGCCCGATCACGCGCGAACCCATTGTGATGATCTGCGCATTGTTCGAGAGCGCCGCGCGTTCCGCCGAATAGGTGTCGTGGCACAGCGCGGCGCGAATGCCCGGCACCTTGTTCGCCGAAATGCTGACACCGATGCCGGTGCCGCACACGAGAATCGCGCGGTCATATGCGCCGCTGATCACGCCCGACGCCACGCGGTCCGAGAGATTGGCGTAAAACTCGTTCGGATTCGCTTCGTTGCTCGACACTTCGAAAACGTCGAAACGATCTTTCAGATAGTCGGCCAGCACCCGGGCCAATCCGACTCCGGCACTGTCGCCTCCAATGGCCACTTTCATGACGATCTCCTTGAGAATAAGGGTTGGCAAGCCCGCATCGAGGTCAGAGCACTGCCCCGACGCGCTTCAATATGTCCAGATACCCGCTCACATCCCACGCCGAACGGCCGATGAAGAGCCCGTCGATATTCGGGCAGGCGGTGAGCTCCGCGCAGTTGTCGGGGTTGACCGAGCCGCCGTACAGGCACGGGATGCGGCGGCCGAGAATCGCCTGCGCGACCTGAATGATTTCCGCCTGTCGCGCATCGGCGTACTCGGGGCTGGCGGGAACACCACGTTCGCCAATGGCCCACACCGGCTCGTACGCGAGCAGAATCGGCGCTGCGCGCTGTTCCGTACTGAGTCTTGCCAGCGCAGCGCGGACCTCGCCAGCCAGCACTTCTGCAGCGCGGCCGCTTTGCTTGTCGGCGAGCGTCTCGCCAACACAGATCAACGGCGTCAGCCCATGGCGCACGGCCGCCTCGACCTTGAGGCCAACGGTGTCGTCAGTTTCGCCGAAATGCTCGCGCCGTTCGGAATGACCGAGTTCGACGAGGTCCATGCCGCAATCGACCAGCATCGGCGGCGCTATCTCACCGGTCCAGGCGCCGTGCTCGGCCCAATGCATGTTTTGCGCGCCGACCTTGATGTCGGTCTCCGCAAGAATGGATTTGACTTCCCGAATCGCGGTGAAAGGCGGAATCACGAAGCACTGAATTCGCGGGTCGTCGGGGCTGGCAAACATGCGCTCGGCAAAAGCGATCGCTTCCGCCAGCGTCTTGTTCATCTTCCAGCTCGTGCCGACCCAAAAGAGGGAATCAGTCATGGTTACCTTGTTGCGTCTATGCGCTCACGTCTCACAGCGCATGTCGCGCCGGAACCGGCGGGAGCGGCTCGACCCGCCAGTCCGGCACAGTGATCAATACGCCAGTCAACTCACTTCGACAGCACGAACGGCGCGGTGTACTTCGACGCGTTCGCCTTGGTGATCAGCACGCAATCAAACAGCTGCTTCTCGCTCGATGCGCCCGTCTTGCCGGTTTTCAGGTACTGATCTGCTTCCTGCACCGCTTTGGCCGAGAACTCGGCGACCGGCTGCAGCACGGTGTATTGCAACTCGCCGGCCTTGACCGCGTCGACTGCTGCGGGCGAACCGTCGAAGCCGCCGACCTTCACGCTCTTGAGCTTGCCTGCCTGCTTGAGCGCGGCGATCGCGCCGAGCGCCATTTCGTCGTTGCCGCTGATGACACCGATAACGTCCGGATGCGCCTGCATCAGGCTCTGCGTGGCGTTGAAACCTTGTGTGCGATCCCAGTTGGCCACTTGCGAGCCCACCATCTTCAGATCCGGATACTGACTCAGCACCGATTTGTAGCCGTTCGAGCGCGTCGCGGCGTTGTTGTCGGACGGCGCGCCGAGCAGTTCGACGTAGTTGTCTTTCGAGCCGACGTCCTTGACCCATTGCTGGGCGCCCAGGGCGGCGCCTTGAGCGTTGTTCGAAACCAGCTGCGCCTTGGCGAGGCCCGGCTGATTGATTTCCGCATTGACGAGGAACACCGGAATCTTCGCGGCGATCGCCTTCTTCACGGCGCCAACCGAACCGCTCGCGTTGGCCGGGTCGAGAATGATCGCGACCGACTTGTTGGTGATGGCGGTGTCGATCTGCTGACTCTCGGTATTCGTGTCGCCCTTCGACGCGGAAACATTCGCGGTGTAGCCGAGCTTTTTGGCTTCGGCAGAAGCGATGTTGCCTTCGGCCAGCCAGTACGGGTTCGCAGGATCGTTGACGATGATGCTGATGAGGCCGGCGGCTTGAGCCTGTCCGGCGAACAAGGGTGCGGCCAGGGCCAGGGCCAGGGCCAGGGCCGCAAGGATCGTGGTCTTTGTCTTGAAGGTCATGAGTTGTCTCCTCCTCAGTGGATGATGGTGAAAAGCGTCAATTCACTTCTCGCTTGCCGGCCGTATGGCTCAGGCCTTGCCGCCTTGCGAAGAAGCCAGTTGTCCACCGGTCGGCGCGGGACGCTTGACACGGCGGCGATATTGAATGGCGTTCAGTAACACCGCGAGGACGATGACCGCGCCGGTGAATACGGTTTGCCAGTAAGATGAAATGCCGATGATCACGAGACCGTCGGACAGAAAGCCGATCACGAATGCGCCGAGCAGCGTGCCGCGGATATTGCCGGTGCCGCCCATCAGCGACGCGCCTCCGATCACCACGGCCGCGATGGCCGTCAGCTCGTAGCTCGTGCCCGCCGTCGGACCGGCGGAGGTGAGCTGCGAGGAGAGAATCAGACCGGCGATCGCCGCGCAGATGCCCGAGAGCATGTACACGCTGATCTGCACGTGCTTTACCGGCACGCCGGAGAGTTCCGCCGCGCGGGCATTGCCGCCCGAGGCGTAGAGCCAGCGGCCGAATGCCGAGCGATTGAGCATGATGCTGCAGAGCACTGCGATCGCCACCAGAATCAGCACGCCCACCGGCACGTTGAACAGCCGGTCGAAACCAAGCCAGTCGAAACCGGTATTGCCCAGGTCTGCCTGTCCACCGAGGTTGTTGTAGGTGAGCCCGTTGGTCATCAGCAGTGCGAACCCGCGCACGACATACATGACGCCGAGCGTGGCGACGAAGGCCGGCACCCGGAAGCGCGCGATCAGAACCCCGTTGACGAGGCCGATGAGCGCGCCGAGCGCGCAGCACAGCACGACCACCACCCAGACCGGCGGATACACCACGACGCCGAGCATGTTCAGCGTCACGCCCTGCATGAAGAATCCCGCGACGACACCGGAGAGTCCGAGCGTGGAGCCGACCGAGAGGTCGATCCCTCCGTTGATGATCACGAGCAGCATGCCGATCGCAAGGATCCCGTAAATGGCCACGTGCGAGGCCATCGTCAGGAAGTTTTCTAGTGCGAAATAATTTGGTGACAGAAAGGAAAAGATAATGACGATGGCGATCAGCGCGAAAAACGCACGTCCTTCGAGCAGGATCTTGCCGAAGTCCAGCCCTTCTCCGCCGAAGCGACTGGATCTCGGTGTTTTGGCGGCATGGTTCATGTTGAATGTCTCCTGGCATTGCTTCGATCAGACAACCACGGCTTCGCCCGAGGCGGCCATGATGTCGTCCTTGTTGGCATCCGGTCCGAATTCGGCCGATATCTTGCCGCGCCGCATGACGATGATGCGGTGCGCGACGCTCAGACACTCCCCGACTTCCGAAGTCGAATAGACCACGGCCAGACCTTGCTTCGCGTTCTCCGCGAGCAGGCGAAACACCTCCGCTTTCGCGCCGATGTCGATGCCGCGGCTGGGTTCGTCGAGCAGGATGACTTTCGGCCCGGTCGCCAGCATCTTGCCGATCACCACCTTTTGCTGATTGCCGCCCGAGAGCGAGCGGATCGACGCCCCCGCTCCCGAGGTCTTGACGTGCACGTTGCGGATCGATTCGCCCACGAGTTCGCGCTCGGCGCCAGTCGACATCAGGAACCCCTTCACAAAGGAGCGGATGCTCGCGAGCGACATGTTCGAGCCCACGCTCATGGTCGGCACGAGGCCATCGCGCTGCCGGTCCTCCGGCACCAGCACGAGGCCCTTCCCGATGCGCTCGCCAATGCTCAGCGACGCCATGTCCTCGCCTTCGAGCAGCACCTTGCCGCCCGTGACAGGCAGGTGCGTGCGGCCGGCCACCGCTTCGAGCAGTTCCGTGCGGCCCGCACCCATCAAGCCGTAGATGCAGACGATCTCGCCCGCGCGCACCTCGAGCGACAGATGATCGACCACCGAGGTGCCCGTGCCCGATTCGTCGGCGACGCTGATGTCGTCGATGTCGAGCGCGACGTCGCCGAACGCGTAACCCGTCGGCGGCGAGCCGAGATCGAAATTCTCGCCGACCATGTTGCGCACGATCCAGCCGAGGTCGATGTCCTTGCGCTGCGCCGTGGCGGTGATCCTGCCGTCGCGCAGGACCACGGCGTAGTCCGTGACCTGCAACGCCTCTTCGAGATGGTGCGAGATGTACACGATCGACACGCCGCGGCTCGTCAGGTCGCGAATCACCTTGAATAGCACCTCGACCTCGGAGGCACTCAGCGCGGAAGTCGGCTCGTCCATGATGAGGATGCGCGAATCGACCGAGAGCGCACGTGCGATCTCGACCACCTGCTGCTGGCCGAGGCGCAGGTCGTGGACCAGCGTCATCGGGTCGATCTCTTCTTCGAGGTCGACCATCAGTGCCTGCGTCTGGCGCGCCTCTTCGGCGAAGTCCACGCCGGTCGGCGTGCGCAGCTCGCGGCCCATGAAGATGTTGTCGCGCACGCTCAGATTGGGCGCGAGGCTCAACTCCTGGTGAATGATCGAAATGCCGTGATCGCGTGCATCGCTCGACGAGGCGAAGGCGACCCGCTCGCCGTCAAGTTCGATCTCACCCGACGTGGGCTTTTCGACGCCGGACAGGATCTTCATCAGGGTCGACTTGCCTGCGCCGTTCTCGCCGAACAGCGTCGTGACCTTGCCGCGATGGATCTCGAAATTCACGCCCTTCAGGGCATGCACGCCGCCGTAAGACTTGACGATGTTGCGCGCGGACAGCAGGACGCCGTCCTTCGTTGCGGCAGGTGTCGTGATAGGGGTCGCGGTGCTCATTTGACGTCCAGCTTCACAGGAGTGACGAGCCAGCCGTTCGGATTGATCAGCTGGAATACGCCGACGACCGAGACGGTCTTGCCGGTCAGTTTGGTCGTATCGACTTTCGACAGGACCACTTTCTTCATTTCCGCATTGATCGCGTAGCCCGCGTTCTGGTAGTCGATCTGGTTGGTGAACTGCCCGAAGCTGATGTCGCCGGTGGCGTCGCGCAGATCCGTGCCGTTGATTGCCGGTCCTGTTTGCACGCGCACGACCAGCGAGTCAGGCAAACCCGGCACCTTCACTTCGTACACGCCCGCATCTTCCTTGCCCGCTACACCGGTGAATTTCACCGACATCTCGGGCCCCACGCCGCCGCCGGCCACACCGTACTGCTTGCCCGCCGCGTCCTGATCCTTGGCGATGGCCGCGTCCAGCGTGGCGGCATCGACTGCGCGCTTTTCGATGGCGGCCTGAGTTTTCGGAAACTGCTTCTTGCCGTAGGCGGCCGGTTCGAATTCCTGGGTCTGCGAGTCCGCGCTGGAGCCGATCTTCACGACCTTCGTGCTCATCGCCATCGCAACCAGCAAGATCACCAGCAACACCACTTCGATCACGAGGCGAGCCTTGTGCCCGCCGTGACCCTTCGTCGATGGAGCAATGGCGCTCATTGGCTCACCTCCGTTGCGTCGGTACCGCGGCTTTGCCGGCCGCCTGCCCATTCAATCCGTGCCATGTCTCCTCCAGTTTTCTACGATCACATTCACCACCATCGCGGCCGACGCCGCGCCCGGGTCCATGTGCCCGATGCTGCGTTCACCGAGACGCGACGACCGACCCTTGGTCGCGACCATCGCGATCGTCGATTCGGCGCCCGCCGTTGCTGCCTCGCCCGCGCGCGTCATGATCTCGCGCACCGGCAAGCCCTCCTCCATGCCGTGTTCGATCGCCTCCGCAGCGGGCGCCCAGGCGTCGACCATGGTCTTTTCGCCGACTTCGGCCCGGCCGCGCGAGCGGATGCCTTCTGCCATCGCGACGATCAGGCCTGGCGCCTCGTTCAGTGGCAGTGCCTGCCGCGCACCGGCAAGCTTGGCCGCACGCATGAACGCGGTGGCATAAAGCGGTCCCGACGAAGCGCCCACCGCGTTCAGGAAACCCTTGGCCGCCGCGTTCAACTGATCTGCGAGCGTGGCGTCCGCCGGCAGCACCTCGATCGCTTTCGAGGCGGCAGTGAAGCCCTGCTCCATGGCGATACCGTGGTCCGCGTCGCCGATCGCGCCATCGAGCCGGCACAGCTCGTCGCGCGCCTTCGCGATGGCGTCCGCGAGTTCGCGGAACAGGCGCGCCATATCGGCGGTCGTCAGCGCGGGCGTCATGCAGCCCTCTGCTGAAACATCGCGCATTCGCACGGGTGATCGATGAGGCGCTGAAGTTCATCGTCCAGATGCATCACGGTGATCGACGCGCCCGCCATTTCGAGCGACGTGCAAAGCGGCCCGACCAGCGTGCGATGCACCACCAGCCCCGCATCCTTGAGCCGCTGCGCCACGCGGCGGTTGAGGATGTACAGTTCCATGAGCGGCGTGGAACCGAGCGAGTTCACGAGTACGGCAACGCGATCGCCCTTTGCGGCGTCCATCTCGGCGAGGATCGCATCCATGATTTCGTCGGTGATCGCGTCGGCCGTGCGCAGCGTCTCGCGGCGCATGCCCGGCTCGCCGTGAATGCCCATGCCGATTTCCATTTCACCGGCCGCGATCTCGAAGTTCGGACGCCGCGTTTGCGGCAGCGAGCACGGCGCGAGCGCCACCCCCAATGTGTAGGTGCGCGCGTTGGCATGACGCGCCACGCGCTCCACCTCGTCGAGCGGCATCATCAGATCGGCAGCGGCGCCCGCCGCCTTGAAGATGAACACGTTGCCCGCCACGCCGCGGCGCGTTGCGCGCTTCTCGCGCGGCGCCGAGGCGATGTCGTCGGTCGTCAGCACCGTGCGCGCCTCGACGCCCTCGAGTTCGAGCATCTCGGTGGCCATGTCGAAATTCATCACGTCGCCGGCGTAGTTGCCGTACATGAACAGCACGCCCGCGCCGCCATGCGCGGCGAGCGCGGCATCCACGGCAGGTTGCGGCGGCGGCGACGCGAAGACGTTGCCGATCACCGCCGCGTCGGCCAGCCCCTTGCCGACGAAGCCCAGAAACGTCGGCTCATGGCCCGATCCGCCGCCGATCACGAGCGCCACCTTGCCGGCGCGCGGCCCGTTGCGCGCGACGATCGCGCGCGGCGCACTGTCGTTGCGCGTGAGCAGATCGCCGTGGGCGGCCATGATGCCTTCCAGCATCTCGTCGACGGCGGCGTCGCCGTCGTTGACCAGTTTCTGTGTCCTCGTGCCGTGCATCATCGGATCTCCTCAGATATTCAGATCGGCAACGCCGGAATCGAAATGCGGCGCCCAGAACGCCACGGATTCGGCGATCTGCTCGACGACCTGGCGGTCGGTCGGCTCGCGCTCCTTGAACGACAGCTCGAGGCAGATCTCGTTGTCGCGTCCACCGCCTTCGCGCAGCGCCTTGATCAGCGGTTCGGGCTGAATGCGGCCGCGCGCGTTGAACTCGGCGGTGAAAGGACGATGACCGCCCTTGTCCATCAGCGACTGCTTGATGTGAATGATCGGCGACACCCGCGGCACGGCGCGCGCCCACGCATACGGATCGAAGTCGTCGGGATTGGGGCTCGTGACGTCGCCGTGGTCGATATCGGCCATCATCCACATGGGAATCGCCATGTTCGCGACGCTCAGCTTGTCCTGCAGCGCCATGCACGCGGCGATGGTCTCGCCGAACTCGCGGCCGATCGACATGGGTTCCCAGAACACGTATTTCAGCCCCGCGGCCTTCGCATGTTCGGCGACTTCGGCCCAGCAATCGATCGCGGTTTGAATCAGCGCGTCGCGGCGCGCCCGGTCGTCGAAGTCCTTGTAGGTGAAGATGGCGAACTGCGTGCCGATCGAATCGCCGCCCAGGTCGGCGGTGATATCCGCGAAGGTCTTGAACCAGTCGACGTAATAGCGGCGCACATCGGCATCCGGATGACCGAAGTGATTCAGCCGCCCGTATGGCCCCGTCATGCCCGACGTGATGCGCACGCCGGTACGCGTCATCGCCGCGCGCATCTCGCGCGTCAGCCTGCGTGTCGTTGCTGCCGGCCACGACGGATTGATGAACTCGTGAGTCAACTGCACGTCACGGATCTTCATGTCGTGCGCAATGGCATCGATCAGGTCGGCCGGCTCCGCGAAGCGGTTCACCAGCGGATTCGTGTTCAGTGCGAGTGTGAATGCCATGTTCGTCTCGTGTCCTATGGGTTGCCTCGGGATTGGGGCCCGCCTGCTTACGCGGATTTCCTGACGAGGCCGTCGAGCCAGACGCCGAAGGCGGCCTTTTGCGCGGCGCTCATGTGCAAGCCGTGCTTGGTGCGCCGCGTGAGCATGTCGTCGGCCGACTCAGCCCATTCGTTAGCCATCAAATAACGTGCCTCCGCCTCATAGAAGCTCGGCCCGAATTGCTGGCCCAGACCGGCAAGCGAGGTCGCGCCGTTGATCACCCGGGCCGTCAGCGTGCCGTGCGTCTGCACGTAATAGCGCAACAGGTCACGCGGCAGCCATTCGTACTGCGCCTGAAGTCTCGCCATGAAACGCGGCACGTCGGCGCCTTCGATGTCGCCACCCGGCAGCGTCGCGGCTACGGTCCAGTCCGCGCCCATCTTCGGGAAGGTCGGCTGCAGCTTTTGCAACGCGTGCTCGGCGAGCTTGCGGAAGGTGGTGATCTTGCCGCCGAAGACGTTCAGGAGCGGAGCACCGCCGCCAACGTCGAGGTCGAACACGTAATCGCGCGTGACCGCCGACGGATTGCCCTTGCCGTCGTCGTAGAGCGGGCGCACGCCCGAGAATGTCTCCACGATGTCCTGCTTGCGCAACGGATGCTTGAAATAGCGGTTTACCGCCGAGAGCAGATAGTCGATCTCGTCGTTCGTGATCGCCACCGTTTCCGGCGCGCCATCCCAGGCGACGTCGGTCGTCCCGATGAGCGCCTTGTCGCCTTCGTACGCGTTGATGAAAATCACGCGCTTGTCGTGGTTCTGCACGAGGTAGGAATGCGGACCTTCCCAGAACTTCGGCGTGACGAGATGGCTACCCTTGACGAGCCGCACCTTGCGCGTCGACTGCGCGCCCGCGCGCCCGATCACTTCGGAAACCCAGGGTCCGGCCGCGTTGACCAGCGCCCGCGCGCTCACCACCCGCGTCGCGCCGTTGCGCGCGTCGCGCAGTTCCACGCGCCACGTCCCGCCCTCGCGCCGCGCCGAAACGAACGCGGTGCGCGTGAGCACTTCGGTGCCGCGCCGGGCGGCATCGACGGCGTTGAGCACCACGAGGCGCGCGTCGTCGACCCAGCAGTCGGAATACTCGAAGCCTTTGCGGTACTCGTCCTTGATCGGCGCGCCTTCGGGATTGCGCCACAGATCGAGCGAGCGCGTGCCCGGCAGCTTCTTGCGGCCGCCAAGATGGTCGTACAGGAACAGGCCGGTGCGCACGAGCCAGGCGGGACGATCGCCGGGACTGTGCGGCAGCACGAAACGCAGCGGCCAGATGATGTGCGGCGCGGCGTTGAGCAGCACCTCGCGCTCGATCAGCGCCTCGCGCACGAGCCGGAATTCGTAGTACTCCAGATAACGCAGGCCGCCATGAACCAGCTTGCCGGAACGCGACGACGTGCCCTGCGCGAGATCGTCCTTCTCGCACAGCATTACCGACAGCCCGCGGCCCGCCGCATCGCGCGCGATACCCGCGCCGTTGATGCCGCCGCCGATGACACACAGGTCCACCATGTCCTTCTCGCTCATCTCACGTTCCATGTTCGACGTTAGTTGAGGCTTGCGGAAACTGGCCGATGCCGGGATTTCAGCAATCGGGCCGTTTCCGCCCACGTCGGCACCAGCGCCTCGCGTGCCTTGCGATACGCGGGAAAAAGTTGCGCGTACAAGCGGGTCAATTCCGCATCGGGCGACTCGGGCCGTCCCAGCAGCGGCGTCACCCATTCGGCGATGCACGCATTCATGTTCGGGTACACGCCGAGCGCAACCGCAGCCATCATGGCCGCACCGGCCGCGCCCGCTTCCTCGCGGGTGGAGATCCGCGTGGGCGCGCCGACCACGGCGCCGAGCACGCCGCGCAACGCGCGCGAACGCGTCGCTCCGCCGGTCAGGCGTAGCTCGTCAGGCATGGGTATGCCCATCGACGTGTAGCAGTCGCGTGCGGCCATTCCGAGCCCTTCGACCACGGCGCGGACCAGGTCCGGATAGCGGCTTTCGCTCGTCAGTCCAATGAAGTCCGCACGCGCGTTGGGCTCGACAAACGGCCCGCGTTCGCCCGCATCCGAGATATACGGGTGATACAGCAGCGAGCCCGGCCGCCCTTCCTGCAGCCAGCCGTCGATGCATTTGATCCGGTCGCTGCGCGAGAGGCTCGTGCCGAACTGCGTGAGCAGATCGCAGGCGAGATTGAGCACCCAGTCGACGTTCAGCGTGGCCGCCATGTTCGACTGCACCTGCGCCGACATGCCCGGCAACGGCAGCGCGATGACATAGCCCGTGCCTTCCGCGTTCAGATGCACGTTCTCGTTGCGCATGGCCCGCATGTGCATGCCCGTCGAGCCGACGATCGAGCAACTCGCGCCCGCCGCGCCTTCGGTGTGGATGCCCGCGCCCAGCGCCGTCAGCACGATATCGACGAAGCCGAGAGACACGGGCGTACCGGCCAGCAGGCCCGTCTCGGCTGCGGCCTGCGCAGAGAGGGGATGCGTGAGTTCGGTCCCGTCGATGATCTCGGGCAGCAGGCCGCGCCGCGCGCTCAGGCCGAGTGCGTCGATGACCGCATCGTCGTAGCGGCGCGTGCGAAAGTTGCCGTAGGTGAAGCTGGCCTCCGACGGATCGGTCGCGCGCACACCGGTGAGATTGAGATACAGCCAATCCTTGCAATGCAGCGCGACTTCGGCGCGCGCCAGCACGTCCGGCATCGTCGCGGCCATATGCGCGATCTGCGCGCCCTGGCTGCATGCGGCGAGCCCGGTGCCGGTCGCCTCGAAGCGCGCGCGACTTGCGGGGCCTTCCTGCAAGGCGCGCACCGTGTTCGCGGCGCGCGCATCGAGCCACAGCCAGGCGTCGCTTGCGGGTTGATTGTCCGCACCGACGAGCCACGTGCCATCGCCCTGGCCCGTGACCGCCAGCGCCTGCGTGCGCTGCGCGAGGCCCTCGACCTGCTCGCCGAGATCGCGCAAGGTCTGCGCGCAATCGGCCCAGGTTTGCGCCAGCGACTGGGTCGCCGCGCCATCGGCGCTGGTCGTGTAGCGATTGGGCAGCGAGGCCACGGCAATCTGCCGTCCCGACAAATCGAAGGCCACGGCCTTGATGACCGAGGTGCCCGCGTCGATGCCGACGAGGAGATCTCGTGCCGCGTTGCCCGTGACTGTGCCCATGACCTTGTCCATCACGGCGCTTCCGTCGCGACAGGGTCGCCATTCAGCGCCAGCGCCGTGGCCTCGTCGGTGATCAAGCCGCTAAGGAGTCCGCTCTTCAGGACGGCGCGGATGGCAGCGATCTTCGACGCGCCTCCGGCAATGGCCACGATGCGCCGGCTCGTCAGATCGGCCAACGGAGGCGCGACCGTGCGCGCCGCCAGCGACGTTTCGACGGATTCGCCGGCGTCGCTGAAAAAATGGCCGAGCAGTTCGCCCTTGCCGCCCTTGCTGCGCACTTCCTCGATTTCGGCCGGCTCGATCATCTGCGAAGCGACAAGCTGCGCGTCCTCGTCCACCGAGCCGATGCCGACTACCATCAAATCCGCATGCGCCGCGAGATCGAATACTTCGCGCACGCCACGCTGCGAGAGCAGCACCTCGCGATCCTCCGCGGTATTGGCGAAAAACGGCAGCGGCAGCACGTACGACACCGCGCCCGTCTGGTCGGCGAGCTTGTGGATGACGTCGTACGGATTCGCGGTGTACTTGCGCGTCACGCCGCCGAGCAGCGACACGAAACGCACCGTGCCTGCGTCCATGCGCGGGATGTTCGCGACCACGGCGGCGAGCGTGCGCCCGTGTCCGATGCCGATCACGCCGTCCTGGCGCGCCGCGATCTCGCGTTGCAGGAAGTACGCCCCCGCGACCCCCAACGCACGCAACGGCAAGTCGCCTTCGTGCAGATCCGGCACCACTTCGCAATAACTCAGGCCATAGCGCTGGGCCAGTTCGGCTTCGAGCACGACGCACTCGGCGACATCGCCGTCGATCGTGAACTTGATCGCGCCGCTCTGATTGGCGCGCGTGATCAACCGGTGCGCCTTGACGCTGCTCACGCCGAGTCGGGAGGCGACGTCTGCCTGGGTCTGCCCGGCTGCGTAGTGCAACCAGGCCGCGCGTATCGCAAGGCTGTCCTCGGCATCACGCTTTCCGGCGATTTTCGTCATGTTGTCTCCATGCACCCACGAAAAGTGATATTTTTTTCGTGTGTTGAAATTTATTTCAGTGACCTCAAGGTAAGCATTCCTTTCCCCGGCTGCCATCCGCGATAACCCTGGGTGGTCTTCGCCTGCTCGATGGGCCGAAAGGAAGCTGTTGCAACGCATCAAAAAACAGCATGGAGACACGATGGAGCGCTATTTACTCGGCGTCGACAGCGGTTCGACCGCCACCAAGGCCGTCGTCTTTGACACATCCGGACGCACCGTCGCGGTGGGAAGCCGGCGGGTCGAGCAGCGCCAACCGCGCGCGCGACACGTCGAACGGGACATGCAAGAGGTTTGGGCAGCGGCCTGCGGCGCCATCCGCGATGCGTTGCACGAGATTCCGCCGGACTCGATTGCGGCCGTGGGCGTGACCGGGCACGGCGACGGGCTCTATCTCGTCGACAGCGCCGGCGCGCCGCTCGGACCGGGTGTCCTGTCGCTCGACAGTCGCGCATTCGAGGTAACCGAGCGCTGGCGTGAGGCAGGCGTGCTCGAAAAAGCGCTGACGCTGACGGGACAGCAGCCCTATCCCTACGCCGCGGTGAGCCTGCTGAAGTGGATCCAGTTCAACGAGCAAGAGCGCTTTGCGAAGATCGGCCACGTGCTCTTTTGCAAGGACTGGCTGCGTCTATGCCTGACCGGCGTGCCGGCCACCGATCCGACCGAAGCGAGTTCGTCCTTCACCGATGTCGATACGCAGACTTACAGCGACGAAGTCCTGGCGCTCTACGGCCTGACGTCGATCGGTCATGCGCGGCCGCAGATCATCGCTTCGGCAGCGCCCGCCGGCCAGCTCACCGCGCGGGCCGCCGCGCAGACCGGGCTGAAGGAAGGCACGCCGGTTGCCTGCGGGCTGCACGATGTCACGTCGAGCGCGCTCGGCATGGGCAACATCGAGCCGGGTGTTGTTTCGATTACGGCGGGCACGTTCAGCATCAACGAAATCCTCTCCGATCGACCGCAACGGGATCCGCGCTGGTCATGCCGCAATGGCACGCGCCCCGGCCAGTGGATGAACATGTCCATCTCGCCTGCTTCATCGAGCAACATCGACTGGGCGTTGCGCGAACTCTTTCAGCACGAAACGCAGGAAGCCGCGCGGCGCGGCTGCTCGCTGTTCGACCTGATCGGCGACGAAGTGCAAGCGGCCTTCGCGGAGCCGAGTTCGGTCATGTTTCATCCGTTCCTGTTCGGCTCGCCGTTCGAGCAACCGGCGAGTGCGTCGTTCTTCGGCATACGCTCGTGGCATCGTCGCGCGCATCTGGCGCGGGCCGTGCTCGAAGGCATGGTGTTCAATCACCGTTGGCACGTCGAAGCATTGACGAGCGCGTTTCCTGCGCGTCGGGCCGGGCTGACTGGCGGAGGCTCGTCGAGTCCCCTGCTTGCCCAGCTATTCGCCGATGTCCTCGGCGTCGCGATCGATATTCCCGAGAGTCGGGAGGCCAGCGCGCTTGGCGCTGCGCTCTGCGCCGGTGTCAGCGTGGGCGTTTTCGCCTCGCTTTCCGAAGCGACCGCGCGCGCGTGCCGGGTCGCGCACACGTACGTTCCGGACACCCAACGACATGGCCAACTCGACGAGGCGTATGCGCTCTGGTCGCGGCTAACGGCAGCCATGCAGCCTTTGTGGCCCGCGCTCGATCATGCGGCCATCGCGCACTGAAAGGGGAGCGCAACGATGACAGAACGAAACCGCAAATTCTTTCTCGACCGCGTGAGGCAGCGGCCGAAGGTCAGCGTGTTGATTGTCGGTGGCGGCATCAACGGCGCGGGCCTCTTTCGCGACCTCTCATTGCAAGGCGTCGACTGCCTGCTGATCGACAAGACCGATTTCGCTTCGGGGGCGAGCAGCGCGCCGTCGCGGCTCATCCATGGCGGCGTGAAGTACCTCGAAACCGGCGAGTTTCGCCTCGTGGCCGAATCCACGCTGGAGCGCAACCTGCTGCTGAAAAACGCGCCGCACTTTGTGCGGCCGCTCGAAACCGTATTGCCGATTCACTCGTACTTCGGCGGCATGATCGCGTCCGCGCGCCGCTTCTTCGGCATGAAGGCAAAGCTCGCCGATCGCGGCGCGGTCATCTCGAAGATCGGTCTGGCGATGTACGACTTTCTCGGCCGGCATGACCGCACGATGCCGCGGCACCGTTTCGCGCTCAGAAAGCAGTCGCTGCAAAGCCTGCCGCTGCTCGATCCTGCGATCAAGGTGACTGCCACGTATTACGACGCCAAAGTGACGCAAGCCGAACGGCTGAACTTCGAACTCGTCGCAGATGGTCTCGCTGCCTGCGAGCACGCTGCCGCAGCCAATTACGTGAGTGTCGATCACGTGGAGAGCGGCGTCGTATGGCTGCGTGATCTCGTGACGCAAGAACGCATTGCCACGGAGCCCGCGATCGTCGTCAATGCGGGCGGCGCGTGGATCGACAGCGTCAATGCTGCGCTCGGGATCGAGCGGAAATATATCGGCGGAGCGAAGGGGTCGCATTTGATCGTCGACCATCCCGAGCTCCATGCGCAACTGCGCGGCCGCATGGTGTACTACGGCTCGAAGGACGGTCGCATCTCGCTCATCTATCCGTTTATGGACAAGCTGCTCATCGGCTCGACCGATATCCGGGTCGACGATCCGGACGGCGTGCGCTGCGAGGACGACGAGGTCGCCTATATGCTCGGCGTCTTGCGCGAAGTCTTTCCCCGTGTGGATCTCAAGCAATCGGATATCGCCTTCCGCTATAGCGGCGTGCGGCCACTGCCTTATTCAGACGCTGCGAATCCGGGCGATGTGAGCCGCGATCATGTGGTGCACGTCGATCACCTGCCGGGTACGCAGATCTCGGTGCTGTCGCTGGTGGGCGGCAAATGGACGACCTTTCGCGGATTTGCGGAATCCGTCGCCGACGATGTGCTCGGACGCCTCGAACGCTCACGCAGGATCAGCACGCGCCACGAGCCGATCGGCGGCGGCCGTGATTATCCGCACGATGCAGGCAAACGGGACGCGTGGATCGGCGCGCTCGCACAACGCCACACTCTTCCGGCCGCACGGGCCGAGACGCTTTTCGCCCGCTATGGCACAGCGGCTGCGGCGGTCGCCGCGTACTGCGCGCATGCGCAGGACGGACGCGCGGATCATTCGCTCACGGGCGAGGCGGCGTATACGACCCATGAAATCCGATACCTGTGCGAGCAAGATATGGTGACGCATCTCGCGGATCTGGTGTTCCGCCGCACGACCATTGCGATCTCAGGGCATCTGACGAACGCATTGTTGCTGGAAGTCTCCGCGATTGCAGCACAGGCGCTAGGATGGGATTCGGCACGCACGCTGCAGGAAATTGATGCGACGCGTGAAACTGCGTGTGAGCGGCATGGAGTTGTGCTTTCCAGCGGCGAGATTGCAACCCGGAATGTTCACTAGTGATGTCCGCACAAGTGCCAGCCTGTCTGCCAATTCGGCTAGCCTGCCTTGACCGCTTCAACGCAATTCGTTGAACTCGACGTGTCCGCCCTTCATCACCAGCGGAATGTGATCGCCCTGGCCGCCGAGGCAGCCCAGGTCGCGCAGCGGATCGCCATCGACCACCAGCACGTCGGCATAGGCGCCCGGTGCCAGGCGTCCCAGCTTGCCCGTCATGCCGAGGATTTCGGCGCCGATGGTGGTGGCGCTGCTGATGATCTCCCCAGGCGTCAGGACTTGCGCGCGAATCGTGAACTCGTCGCTTTGCATGCGATGCGATGGGCCGAGCAGATCGGTGCCAAAGCCCATCTTGACCCCGGCGCGTTTGAATATTTCCAGTGACTGCAAGCCGGCCTCGCGCACGATGTCGATCTTGGCCGCGCTCTCGGGGGGCAAGCCGTAGCGCTCCCCTTCCAGATGCAACGCTTCGTAGGCCACCAGCGTGGGCACCGCGTACGCGCCGTGCTCGGCCATCAGCGCGGCGGTCGGTGCGTCGATCAGATTGCCGTGCTCGATGGTGCGTACACCGCAGCGCACCGCACGCTGCATCGATTCGGGCGTATAGGCATGCGCCATCACGTAAGTGCCGCGCGCGTGGGCTTCGGCGACGACCGCGCGGATCTCGTCCTCCGAGTAACCGAGCGCGCCGACCGGATCGGTCGGCGACGCGACCCCGCCCGAGGCCATGATCTTGATCTGGTCGGCGCCCATCTGCAGTTCTTCCCGCACGGCCCGGCGCAACGCGTCGACGCCATCGACCACGCGGCTCAAGGCCCCGACGCGCACGCAGCAGTTGCACGGCGCGTCGCCGACGATGAAGTCCGAGCGCGCGCGCACGTCGCCGTGGCCGCCGGTCTGGCTGAGCGCGCGCCCGGCAACGAACAGGCGTGGCCCCTGCGCAAGGCCCATTTCGATCGATTGCTTCAGCGCGAAGCCGGCGCCCCCCGCATCGCGCACGGTCGTGAATCCGCGCCGCAAGATGCCGCGCATGATCGGAACCGCCTTGAGCGTGACGAATACGTTGGGCATCCTCGCCTGGGCCGGCAAGTCGAACTGCGTCGCGACCATATGCGCATGCAGGTCGATCAGGCCCGGCATGAGGGTCTTTCCTGCGAGATCGAAGATCTGCGCGTCGTGCACGTCAATCGGCTGTGTCGACATTGCCTTGATCGTGTCGCCTTCCACCAGCAGATTGTGGCCCGGCTGCAAAGCGCCTTGCAGCGGATCGAGCAAAGCACCGTTCTTGAACAGGATGCGGTTCATACGTTCCTCCTTTGGTTGCCTCGCGCGAGCGTGTCATGCGCCGACTCCGGGAGCTTCATGCGCATGGCGGCAATTTCTTCGAGCGAGCGGCCGCGCGTGGGTACGCCCATGATCAGAACGGCGAGCGCGCCGATGATCAGCACCAGCGTCGTGGCGCCAAAAACCCCGCCAAAGCCGAGGCGCGGGTAGAGATAGCCAACGAGGATGGGCGCGGCGATCGCGCCCAGGCGCCCGATTGCCGAAGCGACGCCCATGCCGGTCGCACGAACGTCGGTCGGGAACACTTCGGGCGTGAAAGCGTAGACACCGGCATACGTGCCGTTCATGAAGAACGACAGCAGGAAGCCCGCGGTCAGGATTTCGGCATTGCCGTGGGTGAGCGCGAGTCCCAGCGCGGAGAGGCCGCCCAGGGCCATGTAGCTCGCGATGGTGGCCTGACGGCCGATCCTTTCATTGAGCCACGCACCCGAAAAATAACCGGGGATTTGCGCGAGGTACATGACGAGCGAATACGAAAAGCTGCGCGTGATGGTCATGCCGCTTTGCACCAGCAAACCGGGAATCCACGTAAAGAACGCGTAGTAGCTGAACGTGATCGACAGCCACATGAGCCAGGCCATCGCGGTAATGCTCGCCAGTTCGCGCGACCAGAGCGCCTTGAGATTGCCGAGCGGCGTGCCGCGCCCCGCGGTCGCCGCCGCGGCTGGCTCGTGCGCTTGCAGCGGTTCGAGCTGCAAGCCGTTGGCGCGCACCTCCGCTTCCATTTTGTCGACGATCGCCGCGGCTTCGGCGGTTCTGCCGCGCGTATCGAGCCAGCGCGGCGACTCCGGCAATGCACGCCGCCACCACAGCAGCATGACGACCGGCAGCGCGGTGATCACCGAGACGACGCGCCAGGCATCGGGTGCCAGCGGGATGACCAGATATCCGAGTACCGCGGCGGCGACGAAACCGAATGAAAAGAACGCCGCCAGACTGCCGGTGAACGTGCCGCGATACTTGCGCGCCACGAACTCGGAGAGAAACGGCGCGACGATGGCGCTTTCGGCGCCGGTGCCGACACCGGCTACGATGCGCATCGCCATGAAGAACGGCCAGTCCTGCGCCCCGGCGCTAATGAGCGAAGCGATGCAGTAGATGATCAGCGCCCACACCATGACCGTGCGTCGCCCGATCACGTCGCCGAGGATGCCGGCGAGCGCGGCGCCGAAGAAATACCCGATGAAGGTGCCGCTGCCGAGCACGCCGGTCTGTACGCTGCTCAGATGCCACTGCGTGCGCAGCACCGGCAGCATGAAGGCCAGCACGGCGGCATCCATCGCATCGAACACATAGCCCAGCCCTCCCAGCCACAACAATCGCCGATGAAAGCTCGAATACGGCATGCGTTCTATGCGTGCTGGAATCGTCGACATGGCTTGCCTCCAGAAGGGGGAGTGGCGTGGCGCCGGGCAATGTCAGGCGAGTATAGGGAGCCGAAATAGACGCGTCTTGACAACAAACCGCACCGAACATGCGGATTCCAGCACAGCGGCACACCCCGCGCGCGGAGCGGCTGAGTGTACGGCTCCAGCGGGCCCAGGAAGTGCGCTATCGCCTCGACAAAAGCCTGATACAGGAGTGCCATAGCGTCGTTCGCCGGCATGCCGCCGGCTTTCGTGGCCGTGGCCGAATTCGATCCCTTGCGTGACGATGGCAATTTTTACGTCGAGCGGTTGCATGCAGCAGGCGTTGCCGCGCAGTTTCATCTCGGGCGCGGATTGCTGCATGGCTGCATGCTGCCTTGAGTCGTGAAGAATGCCCAATAAACGGGCGCTCATTCTTCTTCACGAATCGGCGCATCGGCTCCTGTATTCACTGACGCCGTCGAATACGTAACCCGCGCAGGCAACCCGGCCTCGCAGCAGGCATCGGGTTGCGCGAAGTGAATGCGGGACTCAGTGGCGGTATCCAGCCAGCGCATCGCGCGCCTGGAAAGCACTGTACGTCAATTGTGCGGCCGCGAGGCCCGCGAGGCCGAAGGTGCGCGTCAGGCTGAATGCGGAAAAGCCTTCGGGCACCGGCACGCCCAGCGCCAAGGCGTCGGCAAGCGTCTCGCCCGCAACCGTGGTGGGCGCCATGCCGTGGCCGCCGAACGCGATGGCATGCCAGACGCCGTCGGCGTCTCGACCGATTTGCGGCATCTTGTGCCGCGCGTAGCTCATCAAGCCACCCCACGCGTGTTCGATCTTCACATCCGCCAGTTGCGGATACACGCGTGCGAGGTCGCGCTTGAGCAATCGCGCGATGGCTTCCGGGCCGCGGTCGAGCACCGAGATCCGGCCACCCCAAAGAATGCGCGTGTCCTTCAGCGGCCGGTAATAGTCGAACGCGAAGCGCGTGTCGTAGACCGCGTAGGGCGCGTCGATCGCATCGGCCAGGCGCGCGCCGAGCGGCTCGGTGGCGATCACGTAGGTCGCGATCGGCAATACCGCGCGCTCGATACGCGGTGCGACGCCGCGCGCATAGCCGCCGCCGGCGAACACGACATGCTTCGCCGTCACGCTGCCATGTGGCGTGCGCACGACGAAGCCCGCGCCGTTCCGCTCGATCGCGCGCACCGGCGATTGGTCGTAGATTCGGGCGCCGCCCTGCGCAGCGGCGTTCGCCACACCGAGCACGTACTTCAGCGGATGGAAATGAAAAGCGTTGGGCTCGAAGAGTCCGCCGTGATAACGCGTGGTCTTCAACTGCGAGCGCAATGCGTCCTTCGTCACCGGCTCCCAGTCGACGCCAAAATCGCGCTTCATCAGCGTGCGCGTGGCGTCGAGCCGCGACGGATCATCGAACCAGTTCGCAAGCATGACGCCACGATCGACGATCTCGCAATCGATGCCGTAGCGCGCGATGCGCGTGCGGATCAGGTCCACGGCGTCGACCGTGAGGCGGTACAGGGAGCGCGCCTGGCTGTGCCCGAGCGTGCGCAGCAGATCGGCATTGTCGAGGCTGTAACCGCCGAACACGAAGCCGCCGTTACGGCCCGATGCGCCAAAGCCCACACGCTCGGCATCGAGCACGACGACGTCGCGCACGCCGCGCTCGACTAGCCCGAGCGCGGTATTCAGGCCGGCGAGGCCGCCGCCGACAATGCAGATTTGCGTATCTGTCTTGCCGCTCAGTTGCGGGTAGGACGGGCGAGAGACGGTGGATTCGTAGTAATTTTTCATGCGATTACAGAATTTCGATGTGCGAAAGGAAGACAGGAGAAAGTCGACGCCGCAGTAATGGATCAAACGTCCGAAGCCGCCTTCACCTGATTCGCCTGGATAGCGATGCTGCCAGGATAACCGGCGCTCGACGAAGTGTCGGACGAAGCCGCCATCTGGCGTTCGATCCACGGCGCGATCTCCATGTCTTCGTAGCGAACCAGCCGGCTTTTGCGCACGACCGAGTAGCCCAACCAGACCACGAGAAAGAGCGGCAGGCCGATATAGGTCGCGGCCACGTCTACCCAGTCTATCTTATTGGCAAGGAAAGCCTGATAGTTCTGGCCGAGCGTGACGACGGTACACAGCACGGCGGCGAGAATCGGGCCGAACGGGAACCATTTCGCGCGATACGGCAGTTGCTCGAGGCGATAGCCCTGCTTCAGGAATCCCTTGCGGAATCGATAATGGCTGACCGCAATGCCGAGCCACGTGATGAATCCCGCCATACCCGACAAGTTCAGCAACCACAGGTACATCGTCTTATCGCCATAGAGCGACGAGAGGAAGCACAGTGCCCCGACCGCAGTCGTCGCATACAGTGCGTTGCGCGGCACGCCGCCTGCCGAGAGCTTCGCGAACAGCCGCGGCGCGCGGCCTTCCATGGCGAGGTTGTACAGCATGCGGGTCGACGCGTACATGCCGGAATTGCCGGCGGACAGCACGGCGGAGAGGATGACCGCATTCATCACGCCGGCCGCGAAGGCAAGACCCGCACGCCGGAAGACGAGCGTAAATGGACTCACGCCGATATCTGTCACGTCGCTCTTCAGCAGGTTGGGATCCGTGTAGGGAACGAGCACGCCAATGACGAAAATCGCGAGCACGTAGAAAAGCAGGATGCGCCAGAATATCTGTTTGACTGCACGCGGAATCGTCGAGCCCGGATTTTCTGCTTCACCCGCCGCCACGCCGATCATCTCCGTGCCCTGGAACGAAAAGCCCGCAATCATGGCAACGCCGAGCATCGCGCTCCAGCCGCCGGCAAACGGCGCATCCTTGATCGTGAAGTTTTCCCAGCCGTTGCTGGGGCCGCCATGCAGGATGCCGAAAATCATCAGGAGGCCGATCGCGATGAACGCAAGCACGGTCAGCACCTTGATCAACGCGAACCAGTACTCGGCCTCGCCGAAGCCGCGAACCGACAACGCGTTGAACGAGAAAACCACAGCCAGGAAGAGCGCGCTCCACCAGATGCCCGGCACGTGCGGGAACCAGTAGCCCATCACGAGCTGCGCCGCGACCAGTTCGACGGCGATCGTCACGGCCCAGCTATACCAGTAGTTCCAGCCGATGGCGAAACCGAAGCCTTCATCGACGAACTTTGCACCGTACGCGGCGAACGAGCCCGAAACAGGCATGAACGCCGCCATCTCGCCGAGGCTCGTCATCAGGAAGTAGACCATCAGGCCGATCACCATGTACGAAAGGATCGCGCCTCCGGGTCCTGCCTGCGATATCGATGCACCCGTGGCCACGAACAGGCCCGTGCCAATGGAGCCGCCAATGGCGATCATGCGCAGGTGGCGCGCTTGCAGGCTGCGATGGAGTTTGGGCTTCCGGGGGCTCGAGCTGGATGGATTCTCAGTATTCTTGCCGGATTGTGAACGCATGACGTGCGCTGTCTCCATGTCGACTTTCAGAGGCGAAGCACGTCTGGCCTTTCTGCTGCCCTCTTGCGGGGTTCACGCACGGGACCGACCGACGTACGTGCCGTCTTCATTTTTTTGGGGTGGCCGCACGCCTGAAACGAAGCGGCCGGGAATGCGCCTGCGGTGTACAGCACACACGCGACGCCGGACCGAGTATAGGGATTGGGAAACGCAGACGACAAACGATATTTAAGAACTAATTGATGCACTTTTTTCATCAAGCCTGCGAAATCGCCCACCGCGCTCCTTTTACGTACTCCGCCAGCTTCCGCGCGTACCAGTTGGTGAAGTTGGTCAGCATGAACTCCGCAGGCGCATAAGGCCCCGGCGCATACGCCTTCGAATTCACGCCGCGCTGATTGTGCATCACCAGCGTGGCGTCCTGCTCGTTCGTCGCGCGCCATACCGCTGTGAGCGTCTCTATGTCGTAGTCCACGCCTTCTACGGCATCCTCGTGCACGAGCCAGGTCGTCTTGAGCGCAGTCTGCGTGGCCGACAAGGGCAGCACGCGAAAATGAATGATGTGGTCCGAGAGGAAGTGGTTCCAGTTGTTCGGAACCCTGAACATCCGCACCGATCCGATATCGGGCTCGGTCAGGCCGCCCAGCAGCTTCTTGCATGCAGGGCGCCCGTCTGCGGTGAACGACACCGCGCCGCGATGGAACGGCAATCGGATGCAGCGAAATTCCGTTCCACCATCCGCGGGCACATGCGGCAAGTCGAGATGATCCCAGAGTGCCGTCTTTTCCTGCATCAGGAGCTGGAAATCGCGGTTCGCGCGCGGGTCGTCCGGCAGCGCGAATTCAATCAGCGTGGCGAGCAGTTCCGGGTGACTTCCTACGCAGTGATAGCACTCCCGATTGTTCTCGATGACGAGTTTCCAGTTCGCCTCCTCCACGAGCGTCATGGAAAAGGCGACCTTGGTGCGATCCGGCCGGTGCGGCGCGATATACGGCGTGACCGCCGCCTTGAAGCGAGAGATATCGGGTGGCGTGTCGGAGATGCAGACATAAACCATCCCGCAGATGACCTCGACATGAACCGGACGCAGGCCATGCGCGCTGCGATCGAAACCAGCGGGCATCTGGCGCGCGCTCAGCAAGCTGCCGTCGAGCTCATAGACCCACTGATGATACGGACAGACCAGCCGCTTCGCGTGCCCCGCCGGCTCGGTGCACAGAAGCGAACCGCGATGGCGGCAGGTGTTGAAGAACGCGCCGACGTCCCCGCCCTTCCCGCGCAGCACGACCACCGAGGTCTTGTCGATATCGAGCGTGATGTAGTCGCCTTCGCGCGGAATTTCGGCCACGTTGCACGCAAACAGCCATTCGTTCGAGAAGACCGCCTCGATGTCCAGTTCGTGCATCGCAGGGTCCGTATAGAAGTCTCCTGCGAGGCTGTAGCCTTCGCGCCTCGCCTCGAGCAACGAACGAACATGGGTAAAATCGATCACGCCAAACACTCCTTTTTAGTCGGATTCCACGAGACGTTCGCCTGCACCCACAGCTTCGAGTATCCCGACGCGCTTGCTCACATATGCCGCCGACGCGGAGAGCGCGTCGGCGGCCGCACTGAAGCTCGACTTGCGGGCGACCGTGCAGAAGACTCGCAGGTCGTCCAGCTCCGGGTTGGCAGCTGGCTTCATCAGAACGTATGGCGCACGCCGATGCGCACATCGGCCTGCGTGGTCGTGGAAGACGGCGTGAAGCTATAGCCGATCACCGCATCCACGCCTTCCGACGCCTTCAGCCAGTCGCCCGAGATGTAGACGTCCGTGCTCTTCGAAAGCAGGTAATGCATCGCCGCCGAGAGCTGGTTCCAGTGATGGCCGTCGAAGTGCGTGTACTGATAGCCGCCCACGAGACTTGCCGCCGGCGTGATCTGCCAGTTCGCGCCGCCCTCGGCGACCTGCATGTGCTCGCTTTCGCCGAACGCCTTGATCTGCGTGTACGTGAACGCGCCCATCAGCGTGACCTTGTCGACTACGTAGCTCGCGCCGACGCCGAAGGCGCCCTGCTTGTCCACGGGGAACGGCGTGTTGGCATAGAGCGAGCTGACGGCGCCCGTGGCGGGATCGACGCTCACGGTCGGCCTGCCGAAGAACGTGCGCACGCCGATCATGTTGTACGGGTCGAACGCGTAGATGCCCGACGGGTTGTTCAACTGCGTATAGGCCGTGCCCATCGAAAACGCGCCGTGCTGATACTGCGCGCCCACGCTCCACGCGCTGCCCGTATGGAAGTCCCCCGGGGTATTGCTGAACGAGTACATGCCGCCGAACTGGAATCCGCCGAACGTGTTCGACATGAACTTCACGGCGTTCGGCAGATGGTCGCCGTTCATGCGGTCGAAGTCGCCCTGGTTGATGGCGTAGCCACTCGCCCATGACGAGGCGTTGTACAGGTAGACGAACTCCTGGGTCATGTCGATCTGGTTGCCGAACGTGAGCGTACCCCAGTTGTTTTGCAGACCTACATAAGCCTGGCGGCCAAAAAGCGATCCTCCGTTCGTGAGCTGCCCGTTGCCAATGTGAAAGCCGCTCTCCAGCTTGAAGACGGCCTTCAGGCCGCCGCCCAGATCCTCGGTTCCGCGCAGGCCCCAGCGGTTTCCATACGAAACACCGTCGTCGAACTTCACCTGATACGAACCGCCGGCGTTGCTCACGTAGGTGACGCCCGCGTCGAGCACGCCGTAGAGCGTGACGCTGCTTTGTGCACGGGCTGCCATCGGAAGCGCGGCGAGCGCGAGCGCAGCCACATGCAGTGCGGCAAGCCGCATTGTATTCATCGATTTCATGTTGTAGTCGCTGTGGTGGCGCAGTCAGTTCAGGCCGCGGTCGGCTTCGCGCACGAGTTGGCGTTCTTTTTCAATGTCGAGCGAGCGGCAGGTCCACAGATAAACCAGCGCGGCAACGGGCAGGCCCACGAGCATCGCGATGTCGGTGCCGCCAAGCGCATTGGCGACCGGGCCGGTGTAAAGCTCCGTCTTGAAGAACGGGATCATCGCGACGAAGCCCACCGCGTAGGCGGTCAGGCCGCGCCAGTTCCAGCGGCCGTAAATGCCGCGCGGGTTGAAGATCTCGCGCACCGAGTAATGCGAGTGACGCACGATGAAGAAGTCGACCAGGTTGATCGCGGTCCACGGCGTGAACAGGTAGCCGAGAATGCCGAGGAAATCGCCGAACTTGCCCATGAAGTTGTCCGACGCCGCGAACGCGAGCGATGTCGCCGTGAGCGCTACCACGATGAGGCTCACCACGCGCTTGGTCGCGTTCGACTTGAGCGGCTTGAACGAGTCGGTGATGCTGAGCAGCGTGAGCGACGCGCCGTAGAAGTTCAGGCCGGTAATGGCGAGCAGCCCCAGCAGCGAAAGCAGCAGCGTGACCGTGCCGAAGCCCGGAAAGATCATGTCTCCCGCGCGCTGAACCGCATCGGAAATCTCGATCTGCGCGTTGAGCGCCGCCGCGGCGGTGCCCACCAGCATCATCCAGACGCCGCCGATGAACGCGCCAAGGAAGGTCCACCAGAAGGTGGCACGCACACCGGTATTGGGCGGCAAGTACCGCGAGTAGTCCGAAACGTAGATCGACCACGAAAGCTGATAAGCCGCCGCCGAGAAGAGCTGGACGAGGAACGGCGTGGTCTTGAAGCCGGCGAAGCTCAGCTGGCCCGCGGGGAACGGCACTTTCACGCACATGCCGATGCTGAAGATCGTGAGCGCGGCGAGCAGCGCGAACGCGAGCCAGCGCTGCGCCTTGTGGATCAGGTCGTAGCCGAATACCGCGAGCGCGACCGCAATCACGGTGAAGACGATGTAGCTCAGATGCGGTTCCGTGCCCAGCAGATGATGCGCGGTCTGCCCCGCCATCAGCTGGTTGAACGAGTTGTAGCCGATATAGGTGACGAGCGCGACCACCCACACGAGCAACGCGCCCATATAGCCGAACTGCGGGCGCGACTGGATCATCTGGGGTAGCCCGAGCTGCGGGCCCTGGCTCGAATGGAACGCCATGAAGAAAGTGCCGAGCACGTTGCCGAGCACGATGGCGATCGCACTCCACAACAGGTTGCCGCCCATGCTGATGCCGATCGCACCGGCCGCGATGGTCGCGAGATTGGCATCGCCCGTGAACCATACCGGCCACAGGTGCCACGCCCGGCCCTTGCGTTCGGCGAGCGGCACGTAGTCGATCGAGCGTGATTCGATACGGGATTTGGCGCGCGACGGCTCGTTGGCCAGCGCTTCGGCTATTGCCTCTTGGGACATGTCTCCTCCAGTTGTGGGGTGGCTCGCGCGGCCCCGCATGACGCGGCTGCGCTTCCCACGCCGGCCCCGATACCAGAGGTTCCAGTTTCCAGACACGGCGCGGTTATCCTGCGGTTAATCTAAAACCATCAGTTAACAATGTTACGCACCGTAGAGAGGTTCGTCGCACTATCGCATCCTCCTATTGACGCCCGGGGAGAAATCGATTTGCTTTGCCAAACGTCAATGGACATTGATTTACAAGAACAAGAATAGCCTCGGTGCATCAACGGAAGAGCCGTCTCCGACAACGTCAAGGGATAACCCTGATCCACTGCCGCCGAAATTTCACTTATATTTTCGTTAACTTATAGTTTCATCGTAACTGTTAGTTAACCAACCCCAGTGCGGCGGACCCCATGACCTACCTCCCGATCGAATTCCACAAGAAACCCGAACAGCCGAAACTCCCGGCCGACTTCTGCGCCAACCCGGAACTCGCCTGGACCATCCCGGCGAGCTACTACACCTCCGAGGCGGTTTACAAGTCGGAAGAACAGAAGATCTTCGAGAACGCGTGGATCTGCGTCGCGCACCGCAGCGAGCTGGCCGAGACGAACGCCTATGTGACGCGCGAGGTGGTGGGCGAAAACATTCTGCTCGTGCGCGGCAAGGACAGCGTCCTGCGCGCCTTCTATAACGTCTGCCCGCACCGTGGCCACCAACTGCTCGAAGGCAGCGGCAAGGCGAAGAACGTCATCACCTGCCCGTACCACGCCTGGGCGTTCAAGCTCGACGGCGCGCTCGCGCACGCCAACAACTGCGATCACGTGGAGTCGTTCGACAAGGAGAACTCCACGCTCGTGCCGGTGCGCGTGGAGGAATACGCAGGCTTCGTGTTCATCAACCTGAACCCGGACGCACAAGGCGTGGAAGCGCAGCTGCCGGGCCTCGAAGCCAGCCTGCGCAAGGCTTGCCCGGTGATCGACGACCTCAAGCTGGCTGCCCGCTTCGTGACCGAAACGCCGGCCAACTGGAAGTCGATCGTCGATAACTATCTGGAGTGCTACCACTGCGGCCCGGCTCATCCCGGCTTCTCGGACTCCGTGAAGATCGACCAGTACACGCACACGCTGCACGGCAACTGGACGGTGCAATTCGGTCATGCGCAATCGTCGGAGCGCTCGTTCAAGCTCGATCCGTCCGTGAAGGACCCGAGCTTCAGCGGCTACTGGGCGTGGCCATGCACGATGTTCAACGTGCCGCCGGGCAGCGACTTCATGACGGTCATCTATGAATTCCCGATGAGCGCCGAAGTCACGCTCCAGCACTACGACATCTACTTCCTGAACGATGAACCGACGGAAGAGCAGCAAAAGCTGATCGAGTGGTATCGCACCGTGTTCCGCCCGGAAGACCTGCGCCTCGTGGAAAGCGTGCAGAAGGGCCTGAAGTCGCGTGGCTATCGCGGCCAGGGCCGCATCATGGTCGACAAGCAGCGCAGCGGCATCAGCGAGCACGGCATCGCGCACTTCCACAATCTGCTCGCGCAGCAGTATCAGGACTAAGAGGCCGGCATGACGAAACTTCAACATCACGGCCTGCTGCGCGAGCAGGCCTATATCGACGGCCAGTGGCGCGGCGCCGACGACGGCGCCACGCTCGAGGTCCACAACCCCTCCACCGGCGAGCGCATCGCGAACGTGCCGAACATGGGCGCGCCGGAAGCACGCACGGCCATCGAAGCCGCGCACCGCGCCTTCCCGGCCTGGCGCGCCACCACCGCGAAGGAGCGCGCGCGCCTGTTGCGCAACTGGTTCGAGCTCGTGACGGCGAATCAGGAAGCGCTGGCCCAGATCATGACGCGCGAGCAAGGCAAGCCGCTCGCGGAAGCACGCGGCGAGATCGGCTACGCGGCCTCGTTCATCGAGTGGTTCGCTGAGCAGGGCAAGCGCATCGACGGCGACGTGATCCCGAGCCCGAACCCGGACCAGCGCCTCGTCGTGACGAAGGAGCCGATCGGCGTGTGCGCCGCCATCACGCCGTGGAATTTCCCGGCCGCGATGATCACCCGCAAGGCCGCACCGGCGCTTGCCGCCGGCTGCACCATCGTCATCAAGCCCGCCAACGAGACGCCGCTTTCCGCGTTCGCACTCGCGGCACTGGCGGAACAGGCCGGCATTCCGGCCGGCGTGATCAACATCGTCACGGGCAAGTCGCGCGAGATCGGCCTCGAAATGACGTCGAGCCCGCTCGTCAGGAAGCTCACGTTCACGGGCTCGACCGAAGTGGGCCGCCTCCTGATGCGCCAGTGCTCGGACACGGTCAAGAAGGTCTCGCTGGAGCTGGGCGGCAACGCGCCGTTCATCGTGTTCGACGATGCGGATCTGGACGCCGCCATCGAGGGCGCCCTGCTGTCGAAGTACCGCAACGCCGGCCAGACCTGCGTGTGCGCGAACCGCTTCTACGTGCACGATGCCCTGTACGACGAGTTCTGCCGCCGCTTTGCCGAGCGCGTGAGCGCCTTCAAGGTCGACGACGGTTTCGCCGAAGGCGTGAACATCGGCCCGCTCATTACCGAAGCGGCACGCGACAAGGTCGACGGCCTCGTGCGCGACGCCGTTGCGCAAGGCGCGCACGTAGTCACAGGCGGCGCGCCGCATGCACGCGGCGGCAACTTCTACGCGCCCACCGTGCTCGCCGATGCGAAACCCGGCATGGCCGTGCTCGCCGAGGAAATCTTCGGGCCGGTCGCCCCCATCGTGCGCTTTTCGAGCGACGCGGAAGTCGTGCAGCTCGCGAACGATTCGATCTATGGCCTCGCCGCGTACTTCTACAGCCGCGACATCGGCCGCATCTGGCGCGTGGCCGACCAGCTGGAGTACGGCATCGTCGGTATCAACACGGGCCTGATCTCCAACGAGGTCGCGCCGTTCGGCGGCGTGAAGCAGTCGGGCATCGGCCGCGAAGGCTCGAAGTACGGGATCGAAGACTATCTGTCGATCAAGTACCTCTGCATGGCGGGTGTCACGCGCTAAGGCGGGCGCCCAGCTTCGCGCGGATGCGGACCGTGCCGCATCCGCTGCTTTTTCCGGATTCAGAAGTCAAGGAAATCAACATGAACGCCCGCGAATCGATCACTGTCGACGTCGTCGCCGTCGAACAACTCACTCCGCTCATCAAGCGCTTCACGCTTGCGCTGCCCGATGGCGCCCCGCTGCCCGAATTCAGCGGCGGCGCCCACGTGCTCGTCTCGATGCAGGACGGCGAGCAGTGGCACCACAATGCGTATTCGCTCCTGAGTTCGCCGCACGACACGCGCCAGTATCAGATCGCCGTGCGCCGCGAAGAGGATTCGCGCGGCGGCTCAGCCTTCATGCACGATAAGGTCGAGGCAGGCACGCGGCTCGCGATCGGCTCGCCCGCCAATCTGTTCGAACTCGCGAACACACACGGCCCCAAGCGGCATGTGTTCATCGCGGGAGGCATCGGCATTACGCCCTTTCTCGCGCAACTGGCCGAGCATCGCCCCGAGGATGTCGAGCTGGAACTGCACTACGCGTACCGCAGTCCCGAGCACGGCGCCTTCGTCGACGAGTTGAAGACCGGCCCCCACGCGGCGAACGTGCACTGCTATATCGACAGCGAAGGTCAGAAGCTCGATCTCTTCAAGCTCTTTCACAATCTGCCCGGCGACGCGCATGTCTACGTCTGCGGCCCGCAAGGCCTCAACGACGCGGTCTACGCGAACGCCGCGCTGTTGGGCTGGCCGAAGGCGCAGTTGCACTCGGAGCAGTTCGCCGCGACGGACACGGGCGGCAAGGCGTTCACGGTCGTACTGGCGAAGTCCGGCATCGAACTCGAGGTGGGCGAAGACGAGACCATCCTCAAGGCTATCGAGCGCGCGGGCGTGACGGTGGAGTCGCTGTGCCGCGAAGGCGTGTGCGGCACCTGCGAAGTCCCCATCCTCGAAGGCGAGGCGGATCACCGCGACCAATATCTGGACGACGACGAGAAAGCCGCGCAGAAGACTATTTTGCTGTGCGTGTCGCGAGCGCGCACGCCGCGCCTCGTGATCGACCTCTAGGCCGGCTGCGTAGGCGGGACACCGTGAGACGTCCGTCCGGAACGGCCCGCTTGCCGATCCGTTAAACTAGCGGGAATTACGGAGCAGACGAAACGTCGGGGCCGCGCGCCCCATTCATCAGAGGCGGCATACTCCCGGCCCCGATCGGCGGCCTTGGGGTGTATGCCGCCCTTTTGCGCTTGATTCTTTCGACCGCGCGAGATTCGTCACAGAGGGAAATGGATGTCCGAGGATACGTTCGCGTTCCGTCTGAAAGTGCTGCTCGAGCACAAGAAGCTGAGCCTGCAGCAAGTCGCCGACGCCGTCGGCATTTCACGCCCCGCCGTGCACAAGTGGACGCGCGGCGGCGAGATCGACTATTCGAACCTGCGCCGCCTCGCAGCGTTTCTCGACGTGAACTGGGTCTGGCTGCGCTATGGCGACGATGCCGTGAAAGACCTCGGCATCGCGGGCAATACCGAACTGCCGATGACCGATCTGCGCCGCCGCTACACCGCCGAGATCATGTCGAACGAGGCGCGCATGAAGCAGGCGCAGGAACTGGCGGGCATCGTCACGTGGGAATGGAATCTCGTCACCGACGAGCTGATCTATTCGAGCAACTGCGCGAAGCTTTATGGCCGAGAGATTCACAGCAACGCCGAATTCTGGGAAATCCTCCATCCCGAGGATTCGATCTGGCTGAACGACGAGACGCTTAGAGAGTTGGTCGCGAGCACGGCGCCGCGCGTCTGGGACTTCCGCATCATCTTGCCGGACGGGCAGATCCGCTGGATCGAGTCGCGCGTCGCCACGCTGCTGGACGACGCGGGGCGCCCGGTGCGCGTGGTGGGCACCACCATCGACATCAGTGCGCGCAAGGAAGTGGAATCCGCAGAGCAACGGCGGCTGCAACTGCTCAACGATGCCGCGCGCATTGCGGGCTTCGGCGCCTGGCGCTGGCTGCGAGCGCAGGACGAGCTGATCGTTTCGGACGAATGGTGCCGCCTGTTCGGCGTCGATCCGGCGCACGCGCCGCGCCACTATGTCGAGCTTTCGCGGCACATTCACCCGGATGACCGCGCGGCGCGCGAAGCGGCCGTGAACGAAGCGCTCGCGCACCGCGGCGACTATCGCGTGCTGTATCGGGCGGCGCTGCCCGACGATACGTGGCGGCTGGTGGTGGAGCAAGGCTACGCGCGCGTGGCACCGCATGGCGAGGACGTATGGCTCACGGCACTGTGCCGCGCCGCGCAGCCAGCCGATATGGCGGCAGGCGCCTCCGCGGCTGCACAGCCGGGCGCGGAAGAAAACGCGGCAACGGGGGCCGCGCCGCACTGAGTGCGTGAGCAGTACCGGGGTGTCCAGCGGGGACATCCCACGCCTTTGCGCTTAAAGCGCGGCGGCGACTGCCCTGCCGATCTCCGTGGTGTTCGCCGTGCCGCCCATATCGGGCGTGCGCGGGCCTTCCACCAGCACCTTCTCGATGGCCTGCATGATCGCGTCGTGCGAGAAAGTCGATGTCGCCGGGCTTGCGGTTGGCGAGCGGGCACGGCACGCCGGCAGCAGACGCACCGGGCGCACGTTCACGTACTGGTCGAACTCGCGGCGGAACTTCAGTAGCGACCCCACAGGGAAATGTGATCGGGCACCTTGTCGGGCCAGCCGACCGCGCCGAAATAGATCGCGTCGAAACCCTCGAGCGTGGCGAACCAGTCGTCGGGCATCATCTTGCCGTGCTGCAGGTAGTAGTCGCAGCTTGCCCAGTCGAAATGGCTAATTTCGAGCTTCAGGCCGAACTTCGCGGCCGCCGCCTCGACCACGCGCACGCCCTCGGGCATCACTTCCTGGCCGATACCGTCGCCGGCGATGGCGGCGATTTTGAATGTCTTGCCCATGTCGCGTTCTCCGTTGCGCGGCGCGCCAGAATGGGTGCGCGCTCGATAGCTGCAAGCGTGGCGGAAATTAGCACCTGCCGTGTGGAGGCGTTGAACGCGGGGTGCGAAGAATTGGGTGAAAGGTGTGGTGCTTCATTGCTATTCGGATAAGTATTCTTATCATAAGACATCGATGCTGGTAGAAAACTAGGATGTATGAAAACGCCATACGTTTCCGGCCGTGATTGGCTCCGGACCCATCGCCTCGCGCCGCATCGCACCGGGATGCGCCCCCATTTTATAATAAAGCTTAGGTAAAATTGTGTAGGACTGCAAATTACGAGAACGCAAAGAAGCAAGAGTCGGATTAACCGGCTCATTTTTTGTGTGCGCCCTTGCTCCAGGTTTGGCGCACCTCGCTCGGCAGGCCTACCCACAAAGGTACTCCATGTTATGTGTGGTTTCGCGACCGCCGAAAGCAAATCGCCTCTCGAAGTCGTTGCGGTACAAGCGTGCAATGGGAAGGCGGGCATCGTCAGTGCCGGGTCTTCCGGAAACGGGCCGCTCGTGACGGTGATGTCGTTGACCTCGCTGGCCTCCGAATCTGCGGCGACGCAGACCGGCGTATTCGGGTCCGTACTGCCGAGCACCGTAGAATGTCCCAAAAACGATCTGAAAAAGCCTCGGCCGGTCGGGGTGTCTGAAGAAGAACTAGCTGTCCTTCATCTAAGGGGTGGGAAGTCGTTGCGGTACAAGCGTGCAATGGCGTCCATCGGGTCTTCGTTGTTAATACCGTCACGAATCGCCATTGGGAGTACGCCGTTGCGGCCCCAGAAGCGCGTTTCGTACGCTTCGGCCCACTTTGTCAGCGCTGCTATCTCGCCTTCGCCAAACTCAAAGTAAAAGCCGTTACTTTCGTCGGGCAAGTGGTAACCGTCGTAACTGAGGACGGCAGACATTCTGTTCATGCATTCCGCTTGAAGGCTCACATGAAGCTCTCTCAATATCGTTCTCAGAGTTTCAATCATCACGGCCTGAACTGGGCCGTCATCGGTATCCCCGATGTACTTTTCCGTCGCGATAAATGCTGAAGCGGGGGAGTTCGCGGGCAGGGCGTCACGAAGAATTGCGGCCAGTTGGCCTTTTAGCACTTTAAGGTCATTGGCACGGTGGATGTGCGCCAATATTCGAGTCGTTCCCTTCACGATGCCGAGTATGACGCAGGGCGAGGCCCCAAATGTCGCCAATGCGGTGACCACGGCGCGCGTTCGGGGATGCATGACGCCGATCTCCCCTGCTCCGACCATCAGCCGTCCCATATGAAGGTGTCCCTTGTAGAAGATTGGATCGCCGAAGTCCGGCCAACCGCGCTTAGGGCTGACACACGGCTTTGTCTTGCCGCAGATCGGACGTTTCGGGCTCGAAGTCCGCTTCTACGCGACCAATCTCCATGCGACTGTTCGTTTCCGCACATATAACGCTAATCGAACAGGGCGTGAACAGTCGCTGTTGACTCGGGCCTGTCCGTCGTCCTCAGTTCGACGGCTCCGTCTCCCCTGCGGCGACGTCCCTCATTCTGCGCGCTTCTCTGGCAGCGAGCTCGGTCGTCTGCTTCCCGATACTCACCTCCCCACTCGGGGCTCAGGACTGCAGCCGCGAACAGCGCGTGAGCCCCGATCTGAATGCATTCGTCCATGAGTCTTCCCTTGTTTCGCGCACGCGAGCAGCGAACTGCCGGGTTCGGCCATTTTCGGCCGGTCGACATCGGTGTTTGGATCATCGACAATCTGTAAATTCAAGGCTGCAGCAGCAGCACTACAACGGATTACGGGGCGCATATGGGCTTACGGAGATTGCTGCTGAAAGGCATCGTCGCTAGTGTTGTCGGCGTAATTGGAGCCCTTTGCATCCTGCACGAAGATAGTCGCGCGCGTGCTGACGTTCTTATCGATCGGCCGCCTGCCGATGTCTGGAAAGTCGTATCAAACAGCGCCGCGTATCCCGATTGGAATCCCTTCATTACTCGGGTTGACGGCGAGTTCAGGGAAGGAGCAACAATTCGCATTGTGCTAGGCACTGGACCGGATTCGATGGTATTCAAACCGACTATCGTGCGCGTTCGTCCGGAACAAGACCTTTGCTGGCGTGGCAGTGTATGGATTCGCGGTGTCTTCGACGGTACACATTGCATTCACCTGACAGCCGTAGCCGATGGGACCCATCTTGAGCAAACGGAGTCTTTCTCTGGATTGCTTGTTGGATGGTTGACGAAGGACGTGATCGAGGAAACTCGGCGAAACTTTCAGGCAATGAATGCCGCGGTCAAGCAGCGCGCGGAATCTAAAACGCCTTGAGCGCCCGCGCCCGCTTCTCGTGCGACTCCGCACAAAATCCTTACTCCCACCGATTTACCTGTAAAAGTTGAGGCAATTATGTCGAAACACCCGCGCGAGTTGCTTAAGGCTGCCGATATCGAGGCGATGACGCCGCAGCGTTCTGTCCATCCATTAAACGAAAAGGCCATACGCCTCAAGAAGTCGCTCGGAGACATCACGGGGATCACGCAATTCGGCTTTCATTTGGTGACACTCATGCCCGGGCACGAATCCGCCGAATATCATCGGCATCTCTATGAAGAGGAATGTGTCTACGTCCTTTCAGGGGCCGGGGAGGCAGCCATCGACGGCCAGGTGTATGAAATCGGAGCGGGAGATTTCTTGGGGTTCGCACGGGAAGGCGCTGCCCACAATCTTTCGAACACTGGCGGCATCCCTCTGGTATTAATCATCGCCGGTCAGAGGTTGGAGCACGACGTTTGCGATTACCCGCGCAAACGTAAGAGGCTATACGTGGCCGGCCCCAGTGAGGTACTCGTTGACTTTGGCCACGACGGCACAGAATAAATATCGTCCATCGAAGTCGCGCCGACGTTCTGCACTGTTTACAGCACCATTCGTGCAAGACGAGCGACTCCCGGCAATTGTCTGATTCGACCTGGCTCGAAGATCGCCGACGATTTGCGGCCCCCGGGGCGCGGCCGAACGGCCGCTTCCAGCAAGTCCGAGCGTCCGTAACGGGTCGGTTATGCCGTTGCGTGAGATGCTGGCCGGGGGGCGAGCGCCGTGCCCGGTCGTGGGACGCAGTGCGGCCACAAGCGGTCCTTCGACACCGCCGCGGAAATCGTCGACAATCTGCATATCTTCTTTATCCGCGGTGTTGAAGAACCTAGATGGAATCGCACGTAATCCAGTTTACGGAGAAAGAGCTTAGCCACTGGGCTGGCATGGGTGAATATGTACTACTACCGCCGGACGGCAGCTACGAGATAGCACTGAAATACGAAGGGGAACCGCCGCATGGTGACTCGTACCACACCGCCATAGTGGACGGCCGCCAGTTGCCCGGCTACGCGTGGGGCTGCATATTCTCGATGTCCGCTTGCTCGGGTTTCGTAGCATTCAGTTGGATGGAGCGTAAGTTCGAAAGGCTGACGACAATCGTCGATGTGAGACGCAGCTTGTACTTTGTCCTGCCCATGTATATCTACTATCCGTGCATCGAATGGCCCGCAGTTCTACCTGGGCCAGCCTCCGGGCCGGAACACTACGCATTCGTTGGCTCCGAGGTCTGGAGAGCGTTTTGACGCCGCCATGATCGCTATATCCGGCGCCGCTCATATAGCATCAGTCGGCCAGGGGCGGTCATTGGGCTAGTGCTCCCAGATGAACGACAATCTAGAACGTGCCAATGGCAACGCTGCTTGTCAAAATTCCACCACAGAAACCTGAGGCACCCTGATGCAACTCGTAAGCTATCTCGGCAAAAATCTGAAGAGCGACTCGGTCATCGAGGTACTAGAGCACTTTGACATGGACGTTGTCTATGATTTCGACCGCCTACACGAAAACACTGCTGATAGCTTCAGTTCGTCTGCGAAATCGGCGGCCTTTGAATTCCGATTCGACGAGACGCAACGTCTCTCGGTCATCTGGTGCTACATCCGACCTCGCTCCGGCTTTTCCGCGATAAGTAGTGACGTCATTGGAGTTCCCTGCTTCAACGCCTATGCCGCAGCCATGCATTTCGCAACGAGCGCTGGCATCAAGACGTCTCAAGCGAAGGATGGAGCTGCGTGGATTCGATTTGAACAGCAGGGTGTGTGGACTCACTATGAGTTCTCAGACGACCAATTGTCGCTCGTGACACTGACGCTTCCATAGCGACACGCCAGTGTCCGCTATATCGGGTCGGGTTATGCCATTTGTATCGCGCGCACGCCCGAGACGATCATCGCGTTCGGTCATCTGGCGCTGAACGGCCACATGCGGCCGCTCGACAGAAGCTGCTAGATTGCTGACAATCCTGAGACGGCAGGTAGGTGATTCACTCCGAGTAGGCCCAAAAACCTAATGGAAGGCCGAAGGACATTTCAACTCAAACTTACGATTCGGCGTCAATGAGCTCACAACTGTCTTGGGACGATATTTTTGTCGATGCGGCACATCTTGATTTTGGTAATCTCTTGGCGCAGTGGCCAAGCTTGGTCAATGGTCCGGTTAGGCCGATAGGGGCGTCCGTCTTCGGCGATCTATTCTTTGAGCGCCGATCAGGGAAGGTTGAGAAAATTGATGTGTTGGAGGGTGGACTTCATCCTATTGCAGACAGCTTCAGGGATTTCTCAGCGCTGGTGAATTCCCGCGATTGGCAGGAGCAGCACCTTCTGACTGAGGGTGTTGCTTTGTTGAAAGACAAGGGAGTAACCCGAGCCGTTGACCAGTTCTTCGGATTTGCCCCGCATCCTTCACTCGCGGGGAGAATAGTTTGGTCAACCGTGATGCCGCTCGACGCCGTCGTTTGGAATTCGATTTGCGCACAAACCTTGTCCAGTCATAGCTAACCCCTTTCTCAGAATGGCTCTTGCAATTGCCGGATGGCGAGCATATGCCTCGACGCCGCAGAGCGTCATTGATTGATCGCTTACGAAACGGATTGAACGACTGCTTTGGAGCGGGATGACTGTCTGGTTCGGGTCCAGCCTGTGTGAAAACGTGTTAGTCGCCTAAACTGAATCAACGCACTGAGATCTGGGTGACTCATGAAGCGATTCGTTGAAGGCGATGACCGCAAACAGGTCGCACTACTTCCCGAATGTG
>NZ_JBFRCM010000017.1:0-223730 GCF_040965735.1 Paraburkholderia sp. BR10936 | reverse complement strand
TCGACACATTCGGGAAGTAGTGCGACCTGTTTGCGGTCATCGCCTTCAACGAATCGCTTCATGAGTCACCCAGATCTCAGTGCGTTGATTCAGTTTAGGCGACTAACACGTTTTCACACAGGCTGGAACACGAACGAACGGAGGAAACAGCGCTTATCGGGCACACGCATTTTTCAGGAGGTGCTTGCCTCAGAGTCCGCACCCTGGCGCAGTTTCAGCAGGTCAAGCAGCATGCGCTCGCATTGCGCCGTGAGGTCGCCAACAGACTGGCCCGCTGCCTCGCGCCGCGCACCGTCGATGATCGCCTGCTGCATATTCGGCGTCAGTTCGGGCGACCCTAGCGATTTCCACCACGCGGTCATCGGTCCGGTGAACTGATCGAGGAAGTTCTCGATGCCGCCTTTTCCGCCGCCGAGGTGAAACAGCATGGTCGGCCCCATCAATCCCCATCGCAGTCCGGGGCCATGACACACTGCGGTATCGGCATCCGACACGCTCACCACGCCCTCCGCCACGAGATGCACCATCTCCCGCCACAACGCTGCCTGTAGCCGGTTCGCCACAAGACCCGGCACCTCCTTGCGAACACGGATGGTGCGCTTGCCAAGCGAGGTATAGAAGGCCGTGACCTTGTTGACGGTCTCCTCTGACGTCTCTTCGCCTGCGACGACCTCGACGAGCGGAATGAGATGCGGCAGGTTGAACGGATGCCCGATCACGCAGCGTTGTGGATACGACTTGCAGCCCGCCTGGATGTTGCTCATCGTGAGGCCGGAGGAACTCGAAGCGATGGGTACGTCCGGTGGAAGTAGAACGTCCAGCCCTTCGTACATCGCGCGCTTCAAGTCGATCCGTTCGGGACCATTCTCCTGGACGAAGCCAACGTCCGCCACGGCGCCCGGCAAGTCGCGCGTGAAGGTGAGACGGGAGCGCGAGGCTCGAGGCGCGAGGCCAAGCGCATCGAGCGCAGGCCACGCCGCGTCGACATATTGCTTCAAGCGCTGCTCGGCGTCCGGCCCCTGGTCGAATGCGACGACGTCGAGTCCTTTCGCGAGAAACAATGCGGTCCAACTCGCGCCGATCACTCCCGTGCCAATCACCGCAACACGGTTGAATTGCTTCGTCACTGAGACATTCCTTATAGTCAGATGCGCAATGCGTAGCGTCACGAACGCGAGGGACCCCGATGTCGCTCGCACGCCATGCTGGCGCCCAGCCTGGGTATTCAGGCAGAAGTTAATTCAATCTAGCAATGTCACGACCGCAAAACATTGGAGAATGCAACGAGAGTCTTTATGCATTTCGACAATCGCGTCCCACCGAGGCCGAACGGCTGCGAATGGACAAGCAGGAAGGGGAAATTGAAGGGTCGCATGGCGCATCGCCACGACTGGCGAAGCGCCGGCACGAACCCGTTATTAATGTGAACGGACCCTAGGGGGCACAGTTCGGCAGCACGAACTGAAAGACTGCGCCATGCGGCGCATTCGGCCTCGCCCATAGATGGCCGCCATGGGCTTCGACGATCGACTTGCATATCGATAGTCCCATGCCCATACCGACTAGCTTCGTCGTAAAGAATGGCTCGAACAGCCGGTCGGACGTCGCCGGATCGAGCCCTGCGCCGGTGTCCTGAACGGCAACGCGGATACCGCCCATTTCCGCGGCCTGTGCCGTGATCGTGAGCGCTTTCGGATCGGGAGTCGCTGCGGCCATCGCTTCGATCCCGTTCATGATCAGGTTAAGCAGCACCTGCTGCAGTTGCACCGGGTCGCCGAATACGAAACCGATGTCTGCCGCCAGGTCGGTGCGAAGCGCCACGCCCTGCTCCTGCAGTTCGACCCGGGTCAGTGCCAGCACGTCCGCGATGGCGTCGTTGATGTCGACCTTCGTCAGTTGCGGCCCCGACTTCGATACGAGCGCGCGCAATCCGCGGATCACGTCGCTCGCGCGGTGCGCGTCGTGAACGATGCGGGCCATCGCGCCGCGCATGCTATCGAGATCGGGATTCTCGCGGTTGAGCCAGTTCATGCATGCGGTGCCGTTAGCGGAGATCGCACCCAGCGGCTGATTAATCTCGTGGGCAATCGAAGCGACCAACTGGCCCATGGTCGTCAGGCGGGCGATGCGCGAGAGTTCCGTTTGCGCATCGCTGAGCGCCTCCTCCGCACGCTTGCGCTCCGTGATGTCCATTACGGTGCCGATGAATTCCAGTGCCCCGGATGCCGTGATATCGGGCTGCCCCACCACCTGCAGATATCTGACGGCTCCGCCCGGGAGTTCGATGTGATGCTCGTGCCGGAATCGCCGTCTTTCGCGTACGGCGCCTTCGAGCACCCGCTCGAACGACGTTCGCTCTTCAGGACGGATGCGCCCCAAGAACGACTCATACGACGCCTGATCCTTCGTTTCGAACCCGAAGATGCGCCGCAGCTCTTCCGAAGACGAAACATCGCCGGTTTCGGGCCGCCACCGCCAGCTGCCGGTGTGGCTTATCTTCTGTGCCTCGTTGAGCGATGCCTCGCTCGCTCTGAGCGCCTCTTCGGCATCGCATCTATCCGCGTTTTCGTGAACCAGCTCGGCGTAGAGACGCGCGTTTTCCAGCGAGATCGCCGCCTGCGACGAAAGGAGTTCCAGCACCGCGATCCGGGCGGGCTGAAAAGCATGCGAGGCGAGACTGTTCTCGAGGTACAGCATGCCGATCAGCTCGGCCTGCTTGATCAGCGGCAGGCACAGGATGGAGCGCACGGGTTTGTGACTGAAGTACGCGTCGGCAGGCTGGGCGCCGAGCGTTCGCACGTCGTCGACAATCGCGGGCTGCTTGCTGCGCGCGACCTGATTGAGGATGAATACCGGCGCCTTCGCCGACGTGACCGGCGCCGGCACAATGTGCACCCGCACGGCCCCGCGATCGACACTTGCTTCGGCTTCGACGCGAAGTTTCCCCTCCTGGGGGGAAACCAGCAGCCCGTAGTCTGCTCCAGCGTGCTCGACGGCCAGCACCATCAGTGTTTCGATCAGCTTGTCGCTAACGATCTCGCTGGCTATGGCTTGAGACATTCTGACGACGGTGCCAAGGTCGATCTGCTCGGTCGAGGCTTCGATTGTCGGCAGCAAGGCGGCCGGCGCACGCTCGCGCAATTCAGGGTGCCGCTCTTCGAACTGGGCAGCGAGCGCGAGACCGGGGCCGCGCTGACCAGAATCGAGTGTTTCGATCTGGGCGGCAGCCTCCCATGCTGCGAGGCACTTTCCAAGGTCGGCCGCCACCCCAGCGGCCGTTTGATAGCGCTCCTCGGCAGTCTTTGCCAGAAGCTTCATCAATACGCTCGAAATCTGCAGGGGTGCCCCGGTCGGACCGTCGCTGGGCGAAATGGGCTGGCGCGCGACGTGGCAATCGATCAGTTCGATCGGATCCTTCGTGGCGAACGGTAGCGCACCGGTCAGGATTTCATACAGCGTGACGCCCAACGCGTAGAGATCGCTGCGGGAATCGACGCAGCGGTTCATCCGGCCCGTCTGCTCGGGTGCCATATAGGCGGGCGTTCCAGCAATGATTTCGGGCCGGTCAGGAAGCCGATGCTCACGCGGATGCCGCAAAGCGATGCTGAACCCGGTCAGCCATGCGTGGCCACGGACCACGTCCACAACGACGTTCGCGGGCCTGATGTCGAGGTGCATCAGCCCTCGCTCATGCATGCGGTCAAGCGCCTGTGCGAGCGCGATCCCGACACGTAGAAAGCTTGGAATGTCCAACGGATGACCGACGAGACAATCAAGCGGCTCCCCGCCCGGGTCCTCGAGCACAAGCGTCGTACTGCCTTCGAAGTGCAACAGCGCGATAGGCCGCGCCGCCCAGTCGGAGCTGAGCTCGGGTTCGAGCGAATATTCATGCTCTAGCCGTTTAACCAGCTCCGCACGCTCTGATTCAGCCGGCGTGACGAGCAAAATAGGGTTCAGCCCGTCGCGAGTGCCACGGCGCAGCGTGTACTCGCTGGTCCGCAGCGTGGTCAACCGATAAGTAGAGAGATCTACCATGTAGAACGCACCCCGGGCCGAAGAGACCGTCGCTCAGGCTTCTGGCTCGACCCCCAAGGCCGCTGCCATCCTGACAAGCTCCGCCACGGAGCGTGCCGCCATCTTTTTCATCACCTGCGCCCGATGGATCTTCACCGTCACTTCCCTGACGTCCATCTCGGAGGCGATCTGCTTGTTCAGCAAACCCGCTATGACGTAACCCATGACTTCTCGCTCGCGCAACGAAAGTAATTCGTAAGCCTTGCGAAGTGATGCCACCGATTGTTCCGCGACGAGCCGTTCATGGTCGCGCGCCAGTGCCTGGACAACGGCATCCAGCATGTCCTGCTCACGAAATGGCTTGGTGAAAAAGTCCAGCGCTCCAGCTTTCATTGCCCTGACCGACATCGGAACATCGCCGTACCCCGTCATGAACAGAACCGGCATGCGCAGGTCGCTCTTTGCGCCTTCCTGCTGGAAGGCAAGGCCGCTTTCGCCACGCAATCTGACGTCGAGAATCAGGCAGGAAGGTATGTCGGCCTTGGGGAACGCGAGAAATTCCCTGGGCGAGGCAAAAGTCTCGACATGCAGGCCGAAGGAATCCAGCAGGTTCGTCATCGCGATGCGCATCGACTCATCGTCGTCGATGACATAGACCACCGATTGTGCGCCCCCGCCCATCCCGGCGATCGAAGTCGAAACCGGTATCGCACTCATCCTCTTTCTCCATGTGGGAACGCTGCCTGGTGTGTCCGCTACAACGAACCGGATGCCATACCGCGCCACCCCAAAGCGACCAACATCGGCAGACACCGTGGTCCTACCGTGTTCGAGCTTGTGTCGTCTGGTAGAGAAATTTTCCTTTAACGCCCCGGATCTTATCCAATAAATGCTCGCTACAGCAACGCTTAAGTATAGTGCAGTCCGAAAAACTGAAGGATAGCCCGGGCCGGGTACCAGGTTCCAGCGCGGCAATGAATTCCTTAGTCGCTTAACAACGCTCACAGAGCCGCGCGCAAAGTGGGGCGCCGTTACGGGCGAGCGCTAGAACAATCAGTTATGCGATATTTAAACCTGCCGGGCGGCCGTAAAGGTTCTAAATCCGAAAGCAACGCTTTCGCCGGGAGTACGATTGCAGCATGACTGACGTGACTGACGACGACGCGCCGGTCGTCTTTGATCCGCAGCCCAATGATCATAGGAACCCAGGACAGACGGCGCGGCCTGGGTAGACCCTTCCGGTTCAAGCGAGGACAGACCACCCGACACGGGAGCGAGCGAGTTGAGTGTTTCATTCAGTTCATTTGATATCGATACAAGCGATCCCTTTCAGTTCGTATGGGAAGATGGCGAGCGCGCGTTCTATCGGGGATGGCGACTCAGCGCGGATGGCATGCGCGAGTCCGTACTGGTCGTGCGGCCTGTGGACGCCCATCCCAGTCAGGCTGTCGTCGATCGCCTCGCGCACGAGTACGCGCTGGCGAACGAACTCGACGAAGCGGCGGCGGTGCGGCCGCTCCTGCTGGTGCGAGAACATGGCCTCGTGGCGCTCGTGCTGGAGGATCCTGGCGGCGAGCCGCTCGAGCGGCTCGCCTCGCCAATCGACACGGAAAACTTTCTTCGGCTCGCCATTGCAATTGTCGCTGCGCTAGGCAAGCTGCATGCGCGAGGTCTCGTTCACAAGGACATCAAGCAGGCCCACATCGTCGTGAACTGCGCGGCCGGCGCGGCAAGGTTGACGGGCTTCGGCATCGCAACGCAGATCCCACGGGAGCGGCAAACGCCAAGGCGCCCGGAGTTCATCGAGGGAACCCTCGCCTACATGGCTCCTGAGCAGACTGGACGAATGAACCGGTCGGTCGATTCGCGTAGCGACCTGTACGCCCTGGGTGTCACCTATTACAGGATGTTGACGGGCGTCTTGCCGTTCAGCGCGTCCGATCCAATGGAATGGGTGCACTGCCATATCGCGCGTCAGCCCGTGCCTCCAGCGCAGCGCGAGCGGTCGGTACCAGGCCCCGTTTCGACGATCGTCATGAAACTGCTCGAGAAGAGCGCCGAAGACAGGTACCAGACTGCGTTCGGCGTCGAGCACGATTTGCGCTGTTGCCTGGCACAGTGGGAAACGGGGGGACGTATTGACGATTTCCCGCTTGGCGCGCGTGACACACCCGACCGGCTTTTGATTCCCGAGAAGCTCTATGGGCGGACACGCGAACTCGACACGCTGCTCCGCGCCTTTGATCGCGTGAGCGGCGGCGGCAACGTGGAACTGGTGCTCGTCACCGGTCAATCGGGCATCGGCAAGTCGGCCCTCGTTCACGAACTGCATAAGGAGCTGGGCCCTTCGCGAGGCCTTTTCGCCGCTGGGAAGTGCGATCAATACAAGCGGGACGTCCCCCATGCGACGCTGGCGCAGGCCCTGCAAAGCCTGCTCCGGCCACTCCTCGGTAGCAGGGAAGCCGATTTGAGCCGCTGGCGTGCCACACTGGACGCAGCGCTAGACCCAGGCGGCGCCTTGATCGTGAACCTGGTGCCGGCGCTCGCGACCGTCGTCGGCGAACAACCGCCGGTTCCTGAGCTTCCTCCCGAAGATGCACAACGCCGCTTTCAGCTCGTGTTCAGGCGCTTCATTAGCGTCTTCGCCACACCTGAGCACCCGCTCGTGCTATTTCTCGACGATCTCCAGTGGCTCGACGCGGCGACGCTCGACCTGCTCGAATTTTTGCTGACGCGATCGGACTTGCACCACTTCTTGTTGATCGGTAGCTACCGCGATAACGAGGTCGCTGCGACGCATCCACTCACCCGCAAGCTCGCCGCAATCCGCGAGGCGGGGGTAGTCGTGCATGAGATCAAGCTTGAACCGCTCGTGCCTGACGTGCTCGGGCAGTTGATCGCCGATTCGTTGCGCTGCGAACCGGAACGCGCAGCACCGCTTGCGCGATTGCTACAAGGGAAGACGAGCGGCAACCCGTTCTTCGCACTCCAGTTCCTGACGGTGCTCGCCGATGAGGGATTGCTCAGCTTCAACCACGCAAAGGGGCAATGGTCGTGGGAACTTCGCCAGATCTACGCCAGGGGTTGCACCGACAACGTGGTCGAACTCATGGTCGGGAAGCTGGGCCGCCTGCCGGCCAGAACCCTGAAGACCCTCCAGTTGCTGGCATGCCTCGGCACCATCGCCGAGGCCGCCACGCTTGCTGCCGTGTGCGAGACCTCGGAGCGAACGGTGGGTGCCAATATGTGGGAGGCGGTCCGTCAACAGTTGGTCATCCGCCAGGAGGGCGCTTACCGATTCACTCACGACCGGATACTCGAGGCAGCCTATTCCCTGATTCCGGCCACCAGCCGGGCAGATATGCACCTGCGAATCGGGCGGCTGCTCGCGGCCCGACTTCCGCCGGCGCAACGGGAGGAGTCAGTCTTCGAAATCGTCAGCCAGTTCGATCGTGCGAAAGCACTGATCGTGACGCCAGAGGAGCGTCATCGGGTTGCCCAGCTGAACCTGCTTGCCGGCAAGCACGCCATGATGTCGGCGGCCTACTCGTCAGCGCTCAATTACCTGAAGACAGGCGCGGAGTTCCTGACGGACGACGGGTGGGCGTGCCAGCATCAACTCGCCTTCTCCCTCGCCATTCACCGCGCCGAATGCGAAATGCTGACGGGGGACCTCAAGTCCGCCGAAAGCCGCCTGGCGATATTGTCAACGCGAGCCGAAGATACCGTCGAACGGGCAATGGTTGCGAGCCAGCAAGCCGATGTCTACGTCATGCTTGGTCAGAGTGATCGCACCGTCGCGGTCGGCCTCGATTTTCTGCGACATGAGGGTGTCGACTGGTCTCCTCATCCCACAGCGGAGCAGGCGCGAGAGGAATACGAGCGAATCTGGTCAACGCTGGGCGACCGCACGATCGAAGCGCTCATCGACATCCCTGTCATGAGCGACCTTGCATGCCTTGCCGTTCTCGACGTGCTGACCAAGGTCTTTCCCGCTGCATTGTTTACCGACCTCAATCTCTATTCTCTGGTGATCTGTCGAGCTGTGAATCTTGGCCTCGAGCGGGGCATTTGCGATGCGTCATGCGCCGCTTACGTACGGCTTGGCCTGATAGCCGGTTTCCAGTTCGGTGACTATGCGGCCGGATTCCAGTTCGCGCGGCTCGGCTATGAGTTGGTCGAACAACGCGCGATGAAGCGCTTTCAGGCAAGAACCTATGAGACGTTCGGTCTCGTCGCGCCATGGACGAACCCCGTCCGGACGGCCCGTGAACCTCAGCATCGCGCCTTCGACGTTGCGTGTGCGATCGGCGACTACACTTATGCGGCGTACAGCTGTGCCCACCTCAACACGAATCTTCTACTGGCCGGCGATCCGCTTGTCGAGGTGCAACGTGGCGCCGAACATGGCCTCGAATTCGCGCGGTCGGTTCGGTTCGGATTCGCCGCGGATCTCATCACGCCACAGCTCCAGCTTGCCAGGACGCTTCGCGGATCAACGCGGAAATTCGGATCGTTCGACGATGATCAGTTTGACGAACGCCAGTTCGAGCTGAACTTCTCGAGCAAACCCGCTTTGGCGGCAGTTGCATGCTGGTACTGGATTCGAAAGCTTCAGGCCCGCTTCCTTGCGGGCGACTATGCGATCGCCCTCGAATCCTCATCGATGGCTCAAACTGTCCTGACGAAACATTTAGGATCGCTTGAGATAGTGGAATTCTATTTTTTCGACGCCCTTTCGCGCGCTGCAATCTGCGAGGCCGGATCACCGCTTCAGCGCAGACAGCATGTGGACGCGATGGCTATCGATCACCAAAAACTACAGGCGTGGGCCGAAAACTGTCCGGAGAATTTCGAGAACCGACGAGCGTTGGTGGCGGCGGAAATGGCCCGTCTGCAAGGGGCGGACCTCGAAGAAGTCATGCGCCTTTACGAACTCGCGATACGCTCGGCTCGCGAGAGCGGGTTCGTCCACAACGAGGCGCTCGCCTGCGAGCGGGCAGCAAGGTTCTACGCAGCGCGCGGGTTCGAAGCCGTCGCGCGCCTCCATATGCGCCAGGCGCGTTGCGGCTATCTTCGCTGGGGCGCCGACGCCAAGGTGCAGCAACTCGATGAGCTATTCCCACAGCTCCTGGAGGATGAATCGGACGCGCGCCCGGCAATCACGATCGGCGCGCCTGCGGAGTATCTGGATCTGACTGCCGTCATCAAGATCTCGCAGGCAGTGTTTGGCGAAGTGGTTCCTGAGCGCCTGATCGATACGCTATTGCGTCATGCGATCGAGTATGCGGGCGCCGGGCGCGGTCTCCTGATCACGCCGCGGGACGATGACCTGCGGGTCGAGGCCGAAGCCCTCGCCGGCTGCGACAGGGTCGTCGCGCAGCCAGGGACCGGCGCTGCATTGCCGGAATCGGTCGTTCACTACGTCGCGCGAACTCGCGAAAGTGTGATCCTCGGCGATGCATCGGTCCAGAACCTGTTCTCTGCCGATCCCTATATCACCCGGTTTCGCCCGAGGTCGATGCTTTGCCTGCCGCTGATCAACGGAGCCAAACTGGTCGGCGTGCTTTACCTCGAAAACAATCTCGCGTCGCACGTATTTACCTCGGCGCGCATCGCCATGCTGAAACTGCTGGCATCACAAGCCGCCATTTCGTTAGAGAACTCCCGGCTGTATCTCGACCTGGCGGAACGCGAGGTGAAGATCCGGCGCCTCGTCGAGGCCAATATCATCGGGATCTTCATTTGGCGACTCGACGGCCAGATCGTCGAGGCCAACGATGCCTTTCTGCGGATGGTGGGCTACGACCGCGACGACATCGTCGCCGGCCGGGTCAAACGGGATGGCCTGAGCGCACCCGAGTGGCGCGAGCGCGATTTGCGCACCGTCATCGAACTGAAGACGGCCGGGATCGTGCAGCCCTTCGAAAAGGAATATACCCGCAAGGATGGGCAACGCGTGCCGATCCTGATCGGCTTAGCCGCTTTCGGCGAACAATCCGATCAGGGCGTGGCATTCGTGCTGGATCTGACCGAGCGAAAGCGCGCCGAGACCGAAACACGCGAGGCCGAACAACGCTATCGCGAGATGCAGGCTTCGCTCGCGCATGCGAACCGGCTCGCGACCGTCGGTCAACTCACCGCCTCGATCGCACACGAAATCAAGCAGCCGATTGCCGCGTCGGCCGTCAATGCGCAGGCCGCCATGCGATGGCTGCGCGCCGAGCCGCCCAAGCTGAAAGAGGCCCAACAGGCGCTCGATCGTGTAGTCGCCGATGCCATGCGGGCGGGCGATGTTCTCTCTCGTATTCGCGACCTCGTCACGAAGACCCCCCAACACAAAGATCTTCTGCGTATCAACGAAGCCATCGTCGAGGTCGTCGAACTGATCCGGGGCGATCTGACGAAGAACGAAGTAGGGGTAGAACTGGCATTGGCGGATAACTTGCCGCTGGTCCGTGGAGACCGCGTTCAATTGCAGCAGGTGATGCTCAACCTGATACTCAACGCCGTAGAAGCGATGACAGGCAGCCGTGCCGGGCCGCGGGAATTGCTCATTGGCACCGCGCCGGACGATCCGGGTGGCGTGCGCATCACGGTGCGCGATTCGGGGCCTGGCATCGCATCCGCGAATATCGAGCGAATCTTCGAACCGTTCTACACCACGAAGTCCGGCGGCATGGGCATGGGGCTGTCGATCTGCCGGTCGATCGTGGAAGGCCACCGGGGACGGATGTGGGCGGACGCAAGCATGCCTGGCGGCACCGTTTTTCAAGTCGTGCTTCCGGGTCATTACGCGGGCGATGACGCGGAAGATACCTTCGGCTGAGCGGCGGCGCGGCGTTCGTGGCTGCGACGTGACCGGCAGCAGCCACATGAATCACGTTTGAACCTGAATACGTCCAGCCTTGACTGCCGCCTTCAGCACAGACCAGTCCTTCTCATTCTGATCGGCATACGCAAGGGCGAAGCGCTCGATGGCCTGGTCGAATGCATCCGACTTGCCGGCATATCCCGCGAGCAGCGCCGGATCGCCCGCTTTCGCCATGGAATGCGCCAGTGCGTGGGCGCAGGACGCCGCATATTCGCTGAGGTCTTCGACATCGAACGTCGTGAAGTCGAATGCGCCCTTCATGTCGCGGAGTTGCCGCACGTAGAAGTCGTTGCCCGTATGCTGCATCTTCGACCAGCCGAGGAAAATATCGCTCGCCGACTGCAACAGGCGCTGCCCGTTCACCACGCGCTGTCCGTGATTCGGATACCGGCTCGGCGGCAAATAGCCCTCCAGCGCCGAAGCCCGCGCCTCCTTCAATTGCAGAAACAGCGGACACTCGCCATCAGCCATGAAAAGCGCCTCATAACAGCGCGTGCCGACCGAGCCGATCCCCACGACGCGAATGGCCACATCCACCAGTTCATATCGATCGAAGAGCGCGCGCCTGTCATCGGGAAGCGTCAGCCGGTAGTCGGCGAAGAAACGCCGCACCATCGAATCGTACTGCTTCTGGTCGTGCGGACTTTCCAGCGGGACGTGATACACGAGCGGAGGCACGTCCTTGATGCGCAGCTTGCCGTTGACCGTCTCGGTCGAATGATTCATCACGGAGCGCGACGACTGCAGCCGGGCCGCGTCAATCACGGCCCGTTCCTTTTTTCGTTCCTGGTCCGTATCGGCGATAGCCAGCATGCTCTCGGCCTGGAACTGGTAGTACCAGACGTCGAGCGTGTCCATGCGGCTGAACTCGGTCATTCGTTGCCGGAACGTCTCGCACAACCGGTGCACGACGCCGCGCTGATCTCGTGTCGCGAAGCCGCGCTCGCGCGCTGCGATCACAAACGAAGCCGCCAGCCGGCGCACGTCCCAGTCGAAGGGCCCAGGCAGCGTTTCGTCGAAGTCGTTCGGCCCAAAAAGAATGCGCCGCTCCGGGCTCGCGAACAGCCCGAAATTGGCCAGATGCGCATCGCCGCCGAGTTGCACGTTCACACTGGAGTGAGGCAGCTTCGACAGGTCGAAGGCCATGAGCGGCGCAGCGCCGCGATAGAACGCGAACGGACTCTGCACCATGCGCCCGTAGCGGATGGGAATGAGTTCCGTCACGCGCCCCGCGTTGGACGCTTCGAGCAGCGCGAGCGGGTCCCGATCCTCGACCTTGCAGTCGGCGAGCCTCTCGCGCGGCATCGTCTTTCGCGCCGCCTTGCCCTGCTCGACTCTCATGGCGAGCGACCCGCGGCCCGCAAACATCGTGGACGGATCGCCTGGTGCCGCCACGGTCTTCGAATCGACGTGTTCCGCGGCAGGCTCGTTTTGCTTCGCGGCAACGGTATTGAGCATCTCGCCCTCCTTTCAATTGACCGTCAAGGCGGCCTTCTCACACCTTACTTCCCACATGCCCTGCCTCAATCCGGCTTCGTGTCCGAAGGAGATTCGGGTCCCGGTGCCGATGGCTGGGGCGATGGCGACAGATCACGCAGGGCCACTACGGCCGCGTCCACCGTAGCAAAGATCTCGCGATGCGCACCGTGCGCACGCAGTGCCTTGTATCGTTCGATCTGATGCCGCACGCCTGTGGCAAGCGCGACGGCGGCGATACCCACGCCCCGCTTGTCGAGTTCCTCGCCGAGCTGGACCAAGGTCTTGCCGGCCGTGTAATCGATGTTGTACATCTCAGTGGCATCGACCACAATCCAGCGCGGTGTTGGGCTCGCTTCGCTGACGACTTTGAGCACTTCCTCAGTGAAGCGGCCGGCGTTCGCATAGAACATGTCCGCTTCGAACCGGTAAACGACAATACCGGGCGCCGCGAGCAGATTGGGCGTAACAGGATGCGCGATCCACCGGTCTGCGGGGCCGCGCGTGAGCACACGCGTGCGCAGGCGGTAGCTATGCCGCGCATGCGCAATCAGCGACAGCACGACGGCCGCCAGGATGCCGTGCATCACATCGACGAACACGACCACGCCGGCGGCAAGCAACGCCACGACGAACTCGTCTTTCTGCATGCGATACAGCTCAGCCATCCCCTTCATGTCGATCAGCTTCACGCCGATCATGAAGACGATGGCCGACAGCACGGCGCCAGGCAGAAAGCTGAGCGGCTTCGTGAGGAACAGCAGCACGATCAGCACGATTGCAGCGGTCGTGAGATGGGCGATCTGCGTGCGGCCGCCCGCTTCGTCCACCATCTCGGTTTTGGTCGGGCTACCGTTCACAACGAAAGTGCCGGTGAACGCGGCCGCGGCGTTTGCGGCGGCGAGACCGATGATGTCGGCGTTGTCGTCGCCCTTCTCGTTGTAGCGGTTGGCATATGCGCGCGCGGTCGCTGCGCTCTGCGCAATGATGACGATGAAGCACGATGCCGCGGTGGCGAGCACCTGGTTGATTTCATTCATATGCACCGGCGGCAGGAACAATGAAGGCAATCCGCCCGGCACGTCGCCCGTGACCGCGATGCCACGCGAGGCGAAATTGAACACCGCGCTCGCCGCGATGGAGCCGATCACGGCGATCAGCGCACCAGGCGCACGCGGCACAAACCGCTTGCAGCCTACGATCACCACGAGCACGGCGATCGCCAGCGCTGCAGTCGGCACATTGATACCGCCGACGCGCTGAAACACAGACACGATTTGCATGATCGGGCCATGCCCCTGTTTCGCGAGCCCGAGCAGTCCGGCGAACTCGCCTGCCGCGACCTGCACGCCGACGCCGGTCAGGAAACCGATCAGCGCGCTTCGGGAAAGAAAGTCCGCGAGAAAACCCAGCCGGAAGACGCGCGCGATCACGAGCATCACCCCGACCGCCAGCGCAACGGTGCTGGTCAGCGCGATATATTCCTTGCTGCCCAGCGCGGCGACGGCGGTCAACATGCCGGCAAGGATGGCGGCAGTGGCGGAGTCCGCGGCGACCACCAGTTGACGCGACGCGCCAAAGAAGGCGAATGCGACCAGCGGCAGCAGGATCGTGTAGAGGCCGGTGACCGTGGGCGTGCCGGCAATCTTCGTGTACCCCATCACCTCGGGAATGCCAAGCGCCGCCAGCGTGATCCCAGCGACGATATCGTGCGGCAACTGTGTGGAGTTGATGGGCAAGAGGCCCTGCAAGAAGGGCATGCGATGCAGCCGCGGTTCCATCGAAGCAGCAGATTTCATGTTGTCGCCTCCACTCGGTTTGTGAGCTTGCCGACCAGCGCATCCGCGATGATCACATCGAGGATGATCACATTGGACGCGCCCGCGTTCTCGAACAGCCCTTTTCTCAGGGGATTTTCACCCGGCACGGCGATCGGCAGCGCGGGATTGAGCGTATGCGCGAGCAACGTGATGGCCAGGTTGTTGTTGCTGTCGGGTGTCGTGACGACGAGCGCCTTGGCGCTATCGAGCCGCGCGCGCTTGAGCACTTCGTCAAATGCATCGGGCGAGCCGAGCACGACCAGATGGTCATGGTCCGCCGCGCGTTCGGCCTGCGCTTGATCACCGACGAGGATCAGCACGGTGTGCCCCGCATCGCGCAAACGATCGGCAACCAGCGTCCCGAGGGAATGATATCCAACCACGACAACGTGATTGGCGAGCTGTTCGAGTTTGTGTTCCATGGTTCTATTCTCCCGATACGCCATGACGTCGTCGCCGGATAGCATGCCGGTTAGCTTCGACACCGCGAATCCGCCTATCACCAGCGTTGCGAGCATGGCCAGCAGCATGAAGATCTTCTGATTCTCGTTGAACTCGGCAAAGTCGCCGACTGTCGTGACGAGATTGACCCCATCCCAAATGGCGTTGAACAGCTTGTTGGGAAACGGATTACTCGAACTGTCGAGCATGACCAGACCCGTAGCCGCGCCGCCTAGCAACAGCAGGAGCAGGCCCACGGTGTGGCGCGCCCGGCGGCGCCACTCCCGAATGCGGATACGCCCAAGACGCGGCTCATCGACACGGAAGATCCACATGGCTACCTTCGTACGGTTACATGCCCCTCACGCCCGGCGGCAAACAGCGCGCCAGCACTCATAGCTCCGATTCGATCGGCAGCAGACCCATGAACCAGATGCTCGTACGCCGTCCAAAAGTGACATCCGGCTCCGAGTCCAGTTCCGTTACCGTGCCGTTTTCGGTGGTGTCGATCCAGACGATCCGTTTCGAGCCGTTCGCGTCGGTGCGCAGCTCCACTCGCCACGCGACCTCGTCCAGATGCGGTTCGACGTCTTCGACCACCTGGCCGGCAATTGCCGGGCTATTGCAGAGTACGCCGATCTCCGTGTTGAGGCGACTCGAGCGCGGATCGAGATTCATCGACCCGATGAAAACGCTTTGCCGGTCGAACACATAGGTTTTCGCATGCAACGACGCCCTTGATGAGCCAAAGATCTTTCGTTGCGACTTCACGTGCACGGAGCCAACGGGTTTCAGCTCATACAGGTGTACGCCGGCCTTGAGGAGATCTTCGCGATAGTGCTCGTAGCCGGCATTGACCGCAACGACGTCGGTTGCAGCGAGCGAATTGGTCAGCACCGTGACGCGCACGCCGCGAGCAGTCAGATCGCTGATCCATGCCACCCCCTCTTTGCCCGGCACGAAGTATGGCGAAATGATCAACATCTCCCGCGTGGGTTTGAGGTTCAGGGCCGCGAACTTCGTCATGAGGTGGCCATTCGGATCGTTCGGATCGCGCGTGACCTTGGCCGGGTCGTCGTACAGCAGCGTGGCTTGCCCCCACGCAAAGTCGGTGCTGCCGGGGTCGAGCACAGCGGCCATCCGCGCTCTCGCTTGCACGACATAAGCGGAGTCGTGCACCGAATTGATGTAGTCGTCCAGTTTCGCGCGGTAGGCGGCCAACGCGGACGGATCCGCCGCGTGTCCCATCAGTTGCTCGATGGAATAACTCGATTCGGAATTCCAGAACTGATCGAAAGCGTTAGACACCTGGTGGACAACCGCACCGTGCACCAGTACATCCAGATCCCCGAAGGCCACCACGCTCGAGGCCCCGAAGTATTCGTCGCCAATATTGCGCCCGCCAAGAATGGCGGCTTCGTTGTCCGCAATCATCGCCTTGTTGTGCATGCGCCGGTCGACACGCGAGAATTCGAGTGCAGTCGCAACCGACTTGAAGTTGCGGCTCGCGACCGGATTGAATAGCCGTATCTGCAGGTTCGGGTGCGAGTTGAGCGTGAGCAGCACCCGGTCGTCCGCGTTCGTGCCCAGGTCGTCGAGCAGGACACGAACGCGTACGCCCCGGTCTGCGGCCTTGAGCAACGCCGCCGCCAGTTCACGGCCAACCAGATCGTCGTGCCAGATGTAGTACTGCAGATCGAGCGAACGGTCGGCGTTTCCGGCGAGCATAATGCGGGCCACTATCGCATCGGTCGGGTCTTGCAGCAGGTGAAACGCCGTGTCGCCCGGATGCTTCTGCTCGTCGGGAACGAAGAGTGTGCCGAGCCGGGTGCTTTCCGTGTGTTGCAGCGCAAAAGTCTGTGGCTGGTTCGTCTGTGGCGGCAAACCGGCACAAGCGGCCACCACGAAGACAAGCGCAATTACGATGAGACGCTGCAGGCTTTTCATCTTCACACCTCACAGATCCGCGCCTTCGGTGAAAGGCGTCACTCCTTGTTGCGCAACCGAAGCAATCCCATCAGAACCTCATCGCGATACGTTGCAAGCTCGTGCAACGAGCGCGACTGGACTTCTTCGTGCACGCCCTTGATGATGGTCTCCCGCACGTCCGCCGTGAGTTCCGGTGTTCCGAGCACGTGCCACCAGGCTGTCAACGGGCCGGTGAACTGCTCGAAGAAGTGTTCGATACCGCCCTGCCCGCCGCCGAGATGGTAGAGAAGACTCGGCCCCATGATCCCCCACCGCAGGCCCGGGCCCCACGAAACGGCCACGTCGGCATCGCCGACGCTCACGACACCCTCCGCAATCAGATACACCACTTCGCGAAAGAGGGCCGCCTGCAGGCGATTGGCGACGTGGCCCGGAACCTCCTTGTGCAAGCGGATGGTCCGCTTTCCGAGGCCGCGATAGAATGCGCTGACGCGATCAATGGTCTCTTCGGAGGTCTTCGCGCCACCCACGATCTCGACCAGCGGTATCAGATGCGGCGGGTTGAATGGATGACCGATTACGCAGCGTTCGGGATGGTTCGGGCAGGCGGATTGAATCTCGCTCATCGTCAGGCCCGACGAACTCGAAGCGATGATCGCCTCCGGCGCCAACGCTTCATCGAGCCGCCGGTAGAGGTCCTTCTTGAAGTCGATGCGCTCCGGACCGTTCTCCTGAACCAGATCGCTCCCGGCTATGGCTTCCTCGAAGTTCGCCGTGAATTGAAGCTTCGAAGGCGACGCGCCGGGCGTGAGCCCCAGTTCCTCCAGCGCGGGCCACGCGGCTGCGATGAATTCGTCGAGTTTCTGCTTTGCATCGGGGGCGATGTCGGTCGCGACCACATCCAGACCTTTGGCGAGAAACAGCGCCGCCCAGCTCGCTCCGATGACCCCGGTCCCGATGATCGTCACGCGCTCGATTGTCTTGCTCATGGTAAGCACTCCGTGGCGTTAAACGAACGCACTGAACCCGCTAACCGCCTTGCCGACGATCAGCGAATTCATCTCGCGCGTGCCTTCATAGGAATAGAGGGCTTCCGAGTCGGCCATGAAGCGCGCGACGTTGTAGTCGAGCACGATGCCATTGCCGCCCAGAACTTCGCGGGCCCAGCCGACCGTCTCGCGCATGCGTACCGTGCAGAATGCCTTGGCGAGCGAGGCATGCTCGTCCTTTAGCTTGCCCTGGTCCTGCAGCTGCGCGAGACGCACGACCATGCACTGCGAGGCCGTGATATTGCCGAGCATCTTCGCGAGCAGGTCCTGGACCATCTGAAACGATGCGATCGGCTTGCCGAACTGTTCGCGCGTCTGAGCATACTTCAGCGCGTGTTCATATGCGCCCATGCTGCATCCCACCGACTCCCACGCCACATACTGGCGGGTCAGGCGCAGCACGCGTGCCGTGTCGCGGAAGGTCGAGTCGCCCTGCAGGCGGTTCTCTTCCGGCACGCGGCAGTTATCGAGCGTGATGACGCCGTTTTGCACAACCCGCAGCGCGACCTTGCGCTCGATCTTCGAAACCGAGAACCCCGGCGTCGTCTTGTTTTCCACGATGAATCCTTTCACCTGGTTGTCGTCGACGTCACGTGCCCAGATGATGGAAAGATCGCACCATGGCGAATTGCCGATCCAGCGCTTCTGGCCGTTGAGCACCCAGGTATCGCCTTCGCGCTTCGCGGTCGTGAGAAGGCCGCCGCCGGCGCCCGAGCCGACCAGCGGCTCGGTCAGGCCAAAGCAGCCCACCTTCTCGAGACGGGCCATGGGCGGCAGCCACTTCTGCTTCTGCTCTTCCGACCCGCCGAGGTAAATGGAACCCATGGCGAGGCCGCTGTGCACACCGTAGAACGTGGCGATCGAGGCGTCGACACGCGCAATTTCCATGGCCATGAAGCCGTCGAGCAGAACGCTGCCGCCGGGGCAGCCATAGCCCTCGAAACCAATGCCGACGATATTCAGATCCTGAATGCCGGGGATCAGCTCGAACGGGAACTTGTCGTCGGCCCAGTACTGGTTGATGACGGGCGCCACGGTCCCTTCCATGAAGCTCCGCACCTTCTTGAGGAGCGCCTGCTCATCGTCGCTCAAGACCTGGTGGATCATGTAGAAGTCGCTATCGGGCGCTGGCAGCGCGTGAGGAAGCTTTGTTTCTGGCATGGCGTGTCTCGTTGGTGATGATCAGGACTGCGTATGGGACAGATAGTCGTAGACCACTTCGGCGTTGCCGAGTGACAGGTCGGTCAGCAGATGCACGGCCGACAGAACCTCGAGCACCGGCAGCTTGGCGACGGGCGCGAAGCAGTGCGGATGCAGTTCCAGTGAGGCAGGGCCTGTCCACGCGCCCTTTACAGTCAGATCCTCGATGTAATACCTGACGATCTCGCACACCCGGGCCGTGCAGTCCACGTGCGGCAGGATCTTAAGCAGATAGCCTGGCGCCTCGAGAGTCTTCCTGACCGAGGCGAGATCGAGCGCCTTGTACTTGTAGGCCATCGTGGCCGTGGCAACGCGCACGCCGTTATAGTCGAGCGTGCCAACGAGCGCGTCGTTGCGCACCTCCAGCTTCGGTTGCGCGAGCACCTTGGGAAAACCCAGCAGTTCGCGGCCGGAGGCGATGCCCGCCTCGCTGTCGAGATACATCGCATGCGTGAAGCCGCCGGCCACGCCGTTGAGCGTAACGGGAATCACCTGGCCGGATTCGGTGTACGAGCCCAGCCCGCTCGAATCGGGCATGTTGATGAACTCGTACTTGACGATCGGCTCGCCAGGCATGAGCGGAGCCGGGACCACTCGCGCAAGCGCCTCTGGATCGGTGCGATAGGTGATGATCACGAACTCGCGATCGACGAACCGGTACGGCACTTTGGGATAGGCGGGGCTCGTCAAGGGCATCGCGTAGGCCGATGCGCGCACTTCGTCTTCAGTCATGGAATGCTCCATAGTTGCCGTGCGGGGTGAAAGGCGCGACGGCCTCGCTCACGACGCGCGCTTGAATCGTGCGACGGCACCCGCATCGTTCAGGCGTGCGACCTCGGCGTCGTCGAACCCCAGTTCCTGCAGGATTTGCGCACCGTGTTCGCCGAGTTGCGGGGCCGCCGTGGGCTTCACTTTCGGCGAGCCGAACACCTGAAACGGGCTGCTGACGGTGCGGGCTACTTTCCCGCCGGGCTGCGCGAGCGGTACGACGATCCCGTTGGCCGGCAATTGGGGGTCGTCGATGATTTCTCGCGCGACCTGAACGACACCGAAGATCACGCGGCCGGCATCGAGCACCTGCTTCCAGTACGCGAGCGGCCGGCTCGCGAACATCGGGTCGAGAATCTCGACCAGTTGTGCGGAGTTGGCGATGCGGTTTTCGTCGACGAAGCGCGGGTCCTCCAGCAGGTCGGGCTTGCCGATCGCCTTGCAGAAGCCCGGCCAGTCCTTGCGCTGCGCCGCAACGAGCAGAATCCAGCGCTTGTCGGCGGTCTGGTAAGGATTGAGCAGCGCATTGGGCGGCGACTTGCGGTCGTGCTGAGCGAAGAAGTGGCCGCCGTTCAGGCCGCCCTCGACCCACGCGCCCGCGGCCCAGATACCGTTGGCGATCAGCGAGGTCGAGACATGGCTGCCCTTGCCGGTCGTAGCACGCACGTAGAGTGCGGTCACGATCGCTGCATAGAGCGTCGTGGCCGTCGCATGGTCGCCAATTCCCGGGATCGGTAGCGTCGGCGGACTGCCGGCGTCATGCGTCACTTCCATCAGGCCGGAGCGCGCCCAGTATGCGGTGACATCGAATCCCGGCGTGTCGGCCTCCGGGCCTTCGGAGCCATATCCCGTGACGTCGGCGTAGATGAGCTTGTCGTTGAGCGGCACGAAGTCTTCGTAGGTGCAGCCGAGCGATGCCTTGACACGCGGAGGAAAGTTCACGACGACCACGTCGGCCCAGCGCACGAGGCGATGCAGCACTTCTTTGGCGTCGGGCTTCTTCAGATCGATCGCGATGCCGCGCTTGTTGCGGTTCGTCAGTTGCCACGCATAGTTGACGTCACTCGTCGGGTTTGGCGGCATCGCCGAAAAGTAGCGGTAGACATCTCCGGTGCCCGGCGGCTCGACCTTGATCACGTCGGCGCCGAAGTCCGCAAGGATCGTCGTCGCGGCAGGGCCCGCAATATAGCTCGCAAGGTCGAGCACCTTCAACCCGGAGAAGATGTGATTGCCGACGTTCATCGAGTCACCTCCATAATTTTGTTCTGCCCGCTTCCGATCGCTTGCGCGCCCGGCGCAAACGGTCGTGAAGGGAGTGGCGAGAGCCGCGATTTATCGACCTGTGAACTTCGGAGGCCGCTTTTCCAGGAAGGCTTTCGTGCCTTCCGTCTTGTCATCGGTGGAGGCACATACCCCAAACAAGGCCGCTTCGAGCGCAAGCCCCTCGGAGAGTGAGCCATCGAGACCGCGATTGACCGCCGCAATCGCATGGCGCACCGAAAGCGGCGCATTGGCGTTGATCTTCGCGAGCATTTCCTGCGCGCGGTCGATCAATTTCGATGGCTCGACAATTTCGCTCACGAGCCCAATGCGCAGTGCGTCTTCCGCTGGAATCATTTCGCCCGTGAGGATGAGTTGCAGGGCAACGCTCTTGCCAACCACGCGAGGAAGGCGCTGCGTTCCGCCGAAGCCGGGAATGAGACCGAGCTTGATCTCGGGCTGCCCGAATCTCGCGTTAGGGGTTGCCAGGCGGATCGTGCACGCCAACGCCGTTTCACATCCGCCGCCGAGCGCGAGACCATTGACTGCCGCGATGACGGGCTTGCCCAGGTTTTCGACGAGATCGAGCAAAGCCTGTCCGGCGCGTGCTGCATGCACTGCCTCGACAGCCGTTGCGGCGGCCAGTTCGCCGATGTCCGCTCCCGCAATGAATGCATGATCGCCTGCGCCGGTCACGATGACCCCGCCAATGCGCGCATCGTCCCGCGCGTATTCGAATGCCGCTTTCAATTCTCGGATGGCCTTCTGGTTCAACGCATTGAGGACCTCTGGGCGATTCAGCATGATGAGCGCGGATGCGTTCCGCTGTTCATAGACAATCGTTTCGAACGATTGATGTGCAAGTGTCTGTTCCATGAGTCTGTGGATTCCACACGAACTGTTCAACTCACGGACGATTTCACCACCACCGGGATTGCCGGTCACGCACTATCTACGCACTAATCCGCCCGATTTTCCCGTACCGTGATCAACTCGACGGTGGGAAAATCGAACGGACTGCAATTCAGCGGGCGAAGTCGCGATGGTATGTACCAGCGATGTCCATACGAGTGCCAGGCAAGTCATACTTTGGTGTAAGCCGATTACACCAACGAACAATCTTCATCGCTTGGCTCGCAGCCTGGTACCGATGCACGATGGCGTAGCGTTCACTGAGCAAAGCTAATCGAGGGATCGCTGCATGCGTGCGCCCCAGGTCGTTTCCATCGTCGATGACAACGAGCCTTTCCGCTCGGCGACTGCGCGCCTCGTGCAAGCATACGGGTGGATCGTGCGGGCATTCGATTCCGCGGAGCGATTCCTGGACTCAGAGGACGTTCACAACACGGCATTCCTCATTTCGGATATCAAAATGCCGGGCATGTCCGGGCTGGCAATGTACAGCCGCCTCCTGGAGCTGGGACTCGCGCCTCCTGCCGTTTTCGTTACCGCGGCTGCAACTGCCTCTCTGCGTGCCGAAGTTCTGGCAACGGGAGCGTTTGCCTTGCTCGAAAAGCCAATGGATCCCGACGAACTGGAGCGGTGGTTGAATCATGCTTTACGCCAGCCTTAGTCTGTCGTTGCGAGTCTTCATTAAGGATTTCGCTACAACGGCGCGCCGCCTTGTGCACAACCTCGTCTGGGCGAGCACCTATACTTCTTGCAGCGGCGTGGCAGCCCTTTTCCCATTCCCACCCAACCCGGGGGTTCGCTCATGAGTGGCATTGGAATTGCAGAGGTCGCGCGGCGGTCGACCCGCGACCTGCCTGCCCCGCACCGTCTCGATGTCTGGGCGGATGTGCTGACTTCGGCCATGATTCCCGTGTATGTCCGGGCCAGCAATCCACGCGAGTTCGAAGCGAACATGACTGTGGCGGCCTGCGGGCCGCTGACAGTAGTGCTGCAGTCGGGCACCCCGCACACCTGCGGACGGGGGCGCAGCGAACTGGCGCGCAGCGGCCAGCGCCAGTATCACCTGATGATGAGCCTCAACCACACCTATCACGTCTCGCATCGCAATGATCTGCGCCTCGCGCCCGGTGACCTCGTACTCGTCGATTCGGACCTCATTTGCGGCATTGATCTGATGCGCCGGTACGAATTTCTTAATATCGGCATTCCCGTCGAGTGGCTCAGGCGCTGGGTTCCCGACGTTGGTTTTCTTGTCGGAAGGCGCATTCCGGGCAATTCCAACTGGGGTGCCGCCCTTGCCGCCTACCTGGTCCAACTGTTGCCTGAGGCGGTTGCGAACGCGCCCATCCCGCGCAGCGTGCTCGCCGACCAGGTGGGCGCCCTGCTGGCGCTCATCGCCCATGAGATGAGCGGCCAGGAGCCGCACAGCAAGCCTGCCGAGCGATCGTTGCGGGATCGCGTGAGCGACTGCCTCGCCCAGCGCTGCCACGAGCATGGCCTGACCGCCGAAGCTGTCGCCGACTCGCTCGGCATCTCGGTGCGCACACTACATCGAGCGCTAACGGGATGCCAGCAGACCTTCGCCGATCAACTGCTCGATGCGAGGATGAATTGCGCGCTGCGGATGCTCGAATCGAAGATATTCGCGCGGATAACGGTGGGTGAAATAGGGCGTCGCGCTGGCTTTGCGGATGCGTCGCACTTTACCCGCGTGGTGCGCAGAAGGATGGGGGTTACACCGCAGCAATTGCGTATGCGCAGCGGCACCGTTTCGAGCGACACAGCCGCCCGACATCCCGCTGAAAGCGATGGAGATCAATAGTTATCCTGCGCGTCCCAAGCAACCCATGCAGGCTTGCCTTTTGGCGTCTCTATCCCGAGCGCTGCAGTCATTCTGACGAGATCCGCCACCGAGCGCGCGGCCATTTTTCTCATAACCTGAGCGCGATAGATCTTGACGGTGATTTCGCTGAGCTTCAGCTCGTTGGCGATTTCCTTGTTCATCAAGCCGTCCACGACGAACAGCATCACCTGCTGCTCCCGAGGCTTCAAGGAATCGTAGCAAGTGCGTAGCGCGGCGAGCGCCCGGTGGGCCGCGAGCCGCTCGCTATCGCATGTCAACGCATCGGTGACCGCATCCAGCATGTCCTGGTCGCGGAAAGGCTTAGGGAGAAAGTCTACTGCACCGGCTTTCATCGCCTTCACCGACATGGCGACGTCGCCATACCCGGTCATGAAGATGATTGGCATCCGAATACCGCTCTTCACGAGTTCATCCTGGAATGCGAGCCCAGTCTCGCCGTGCAACCTGACGTCCAGAATCAGGCAACTCGGTACGTGCTCCTTATGGAATGCCGAAAATTCGCGGCAGGACGGGAACGCCTGGGCGCGTAGCCCGATTGAATGCAACAGGTCAACGAGCGCAATGCGCATCGCCTCGTCGTCGTCGATCACGTATACCATCGAGACCAGACCGTCGGCAGGGTTCATGTTCGTAACGGCCGAAACCGGCTCAGCACGCATCTCGTTCTCCCGCACCTGACTTGCGAACCGCTACGCTCTGCACCTCCACTCACAGGCAAACCGATTCCACGTTACCGGCGCAGCCGCGCCCCGTATTGGTGAATACAACGGTCCCGTATCGTGAGAATATCCCTGCCCGCACGGTCTGGATGGTCTGAGCATGCCATTCATGGTCGGAAATCCGGTCTGCACGCGCCATAGCAAGGTGTCTCGTTTCGCTTGGCGGGAAATCGCTGCATAGCAGCGAAGCTTCATTCCGCACGGTTATACGAACGTATGATTCTCTTGGCCTATCACGTGATCTCCACAACCGATCCCACATTTGTAACCAGAACGCCTCTACGTTACCTTTTATCCAGTACGAATCGACATGCATGGCTCGAACCTTCGAAAGGGTTTTCATCGAGGTTCGGACTGAACTCCGGAGCGGAGAGACGATTATGGATTTGTTGAAGAGCATGCGGATTTTTGAGCGTGTGGCCGACGGCGCAAGCTATACGTTGGCGGCTCGGGAGCTGAACATGAGTACGGGTTCAGTCTCGCGGCTCATTTTCGACCTCGAGCAGCATCTTGCCACGCGACTCCTGCATCGCACGACGCGGCGGATTGCCTTGACGCCCGCGGGCAAGCGCTATCTGGCGCGTTGCCACTCGATTCTCGAAGCCCTGGACGAGGCAGAAGCTGAAGCCAAATCGATTCACATCAGTCCCACAGGCTGCCTTAGGGTTCACGCCTCCCAATCGCTTGCGCAACACTATTTGGTTCCCGCAGTGAGATCCTATCGGGAGCGGCATCCGTCCGTGCAGGTTGGGCTGACGCTATCGGACTCTCCGGTCAACCTTCTCGCCGGTGAATTCGACATGGCCGTCGTGGCGACCGAGGTGCTGCGCGACTCTTCGCTTATCGGTACGCGTCTTGGCAGCTCCTACAGCGTGATGTGCGCGTCTCCAAACTATCTCGACGTGCATCCGATGATCAACAGGCTCGCTGACCTTTCGAACCATAGTCTCGTTTGTCTCGCCCCCTCCTGGTCGGACAACGTCGAATTGACGTCGCAAGGGGCAAACGGCTGCGAAACGGTTTCCGTTCAACCCGGGCTGTGCATCAGTTCACAATCTTCGCTTGCCAATGCCCTCGAACTTGGGATGGGAGTGGGCTTACTGCCGCTGCATGCAGCCGTTGATGCGTTCCGCGATGGACGCCTCGTGCACATACTGCCTGCCTGCCAGTTTGAACACGTTGGCATCTACGCACTCTTTGCGTCGAAGATGTTTCTCGACGCAAAGGTGAGAACGTGGGTTGAACATCTGAAAGGCAGTTTTGCTGAATCCAGCAAGAACGTTCAACTGGTTCTCTACAACTCGAGTGATTTGCAGGTGGCGTGAGCCTCCCGCAGACAGGCGGTCCGGCACGGCGATGCGCCTACCGCGGCTTGCGCTTCATCGAGAGACTGCGTCTGGTATGGCCGTCTCGCCCCCTGCCAGAGACCCAGTTGTCGATGATCGCGGCGACGGTCAGTTCGACCGTCAGCGTGCGCGATACCGGCATCGGAATCGCGCCGGAGCATGCCTATCGGTTGTTCGACGCTTTTTTCACGACGACACGCGGTGGCAAGGGGATAGGTCTCGCGATGTGCCGTTCGATCATCGATGCACATTGCGGAACCAAATTGGCATTCAACAACGCCGGGCACGGTGGAACGTTTCAATGTCGATTGCCCGTGATTGAAGCAAGCGCCAACGCTGAGTGAATCGTGGTGGCTCGGCATGGCGCGCCGCCACGCAATGACAAGTCCCCCGCAATGAATTCATAGCCATCCGGATCGCACCGGCGCAACCGGGCTGAAACGTGCAACGCGTTTTTTTAACCCGGAACGACTCCCAACATACACATGTATGATCCCACTACCCTTCTGGGGGGCTACGCGAGCCGTTGGTACGATTTTCTTGTTTTCGCAATTGCGACATGATGATATCCGCTCCGGGTGCTGCACGGCTCTCGTGGCGCCGGAGGTCAATTGCTATCACCCGCATTTGGACTCCTTATCACTTGTTGAAATTGAAACCGATCACACTCCAGATCTATCCAATCCGCCACTTGGCAGCCGCAAAGGACTGATACTCGGAATCGCAAACGAGTATTTGATCGCCGAAGACTGTGCACGGGCATTTCGCGAAGGAATGGAACCATGAATGCAAAGCCGCCGCTCACCGCGGGCAATCGTTGTCCGCAAGATCGCACGAGCCGGGTCCTGATCTGGGTTTTCATCGTGGTCACCGCGCTCTGCTGGGTGGGAATGATCCTGGCAACGCGCGCCACCTATCAGCAGGCAGCGCCACTGCCACAGCAGATGGTCGCGCCCAACCGCGCACCGGTGATGAGCTACGCCGACATCGTCGCGGGCAAGTCGGGATTTCAGCAAGCGGATCTGATGGATTTCGGCAGCCTTTATGGCATGGGGTCCTACTTTGGCGAGGATTTCACCGCCAAGTACCTCGTCGAGCTGGCGAAGGAGGTGCGCAACAATCTGGCGCTATCTCGCTACGGCAAGTCGTTTGACGCCGCGACGGCCGATCAGCAGGCAAGCGTCACGCGTACCATGCAGGCACAACTTCAGGGCATCGATCTGAGTCAGCAGCAGGTTGTGCTTCCGGACAGCGTGGCTCAGGCGATTCAGACGTTGCGGCCACGCATCAGCACAGCGCTGCTCAGCGACAACCTTGCGCAAGGGTATACGGGGGCACGTTCGCTCGACGCGTCCTCAGCAATGCAAACCGCGAGCTTCATCCTGTATTCGTCGCTCACGACCGTCGCCCGCCGCCCCGGCAAGGACTATTCGTGGACAGTCAACTGGCCGCCCGAGCCGCTGGTCGGCAACTCCCCCACTGCTGCCACGTTCCAGTGGACGTGGATTTCGTTCACGATGATATTTTTCGCGATTGGCGCGATCCTGATGATCTTTCGCCTCTGGATCGAGCCCAAGGCCGCGAATGAAACTTTCGAACCGGTGCTGCGAGACTTCAAGGAACCCACGCCCAGTCAGCGTGCGCTCTGGAAGTATTTTTTGGTGGTGGCCGCTGTCCTGCTGGTGCAGATTCTCGCGGGTTCGATCATGGCGCACTACTACACCGATCGCACCAGCTTTTACGGCATCGAAGTGGACAAATGGCTGCCGTTTGCCGCCCTGCGCAGCGTCCACCTGCAGGCGCCGATCGTGTGGATCGGCGTGAGCTGGATCGCTGGAGGACTCTTCCTCGCGCCTCTGATCGGCAAGCGTGAACCTGCCGGGCAGCGTGCGATGGTGAACCTCATCTTCTGGGTACTGGTGGTCATCGTGGCGGGGGCGCTGATCGGCGACTACCTCGGTGTGATGGGCATCATCCGCGCACACTGGTTCTGGTTCGGTAACCAGGGACTGTCGTATCTCGAGTTGGGCCGCTTCTGGCAGGTCCTCTTCTTTGTTGGCCTCGCCGTCTGGTGTCTGGTTTTGCTGCGTGCATTCTGGCCCACCCTCAAAGCGCTGTTCAGGCAAAGCGGCGGAACGCTCTACGGCCTGTTCCGCATCGAGCATCTTCTCTGGGCCGCCACGCTGAGCGTCACGGTGCTCTATGTATTCGGCATGATTCCGTTCGGCTCGCCCAACCCGTCGTTCTCGATCACCGATTTCTGGCGCTGGTGGGTCGTGCACCTCTGGGTCGAGCTTGCCTTCGAGTTGTTCGCAGCAGCGGTGACCGGCTACTTCCTCATGGCGCTGGAACTGGTGTCGCGGCAGATGGTTGAGCGCGCAGTGCTGTTCGAATGGATCCTCATTATGGTCGGCGGGGTGCTCGGCACTGGCCATCATATGTACTGGGCAGGCGAACCGAGCCTCTGGGTGAGTTTCGGCAGCATGTTCTCGTTCCTCGAGGTCTTGCCGCTGTTCCTGCTGGTGCTGGAAGCCATCGAGCAGCAGCGTCACATCCAGCACGAAAAGGATTTCCCGTATCGACTTGCCTATCTCTACATTCTCGGCTCTGCATTCTGGAACTTCGTGGGCGCCGGGGTGTTCGGCGGCGGCACGCTCAATGCGCCGCTGGTCAACTATTACGAGCATGGCACCTTCCTCACGCTGAACCACGCGCATACGTCGATGTTCGGCGCGTTCGGGTTGCTCGCCATTGGTCTGATCTACATGGTCCTGCGCTATTTGAACGGCCATCGCGCGTGGAGCGACCGCTGCGGCGTATGGGCATTCTGGCTCTACAACGGCGGCCTCGTAATGTGGATCGCGATGAACTTCTACCCGGTTGGCTGGCCGCAACTGCTGGCGGTTTACACGCACGGCTATGCGTATGCGCGAAGCCTCGAGTTCTACAGCACCACCACCTTCTGGCAGTGGATGCGCATGCCGGGTGACATCGTGTTCGCCATGGGTGCCCTGTTGATGGCCTGGGACTTTATTGTCAAGATTCTCGCGCAGCGCGCAGCGGCCATTGCCGAGGCACCGTCTGCGACCGTCGCATCCGGGCAGTCGCTGTGAGCAGCCTCGCGCTATTGGGTATCGCCCTGAGCGGATTGCAAAATCCGCTCATCTGCTCGTCGCTCGCCGCCTGTGTCCTATCACTGGCGGCCTGCACCAGCACTTCGGATGTCGCCGCTACCGACAAGCCGAATGTGTTTACCGTCACCGCCAGTACGCGGGGCGCTCGACTGTCGTGGGTCAGCGCATATCGAAAGGCCGTCAGCAGCGCCAGTGACTACTGCACCAAACGCGGCATGCAGGTCGGCACCCGGTTGGATTTCATACGCAGCGGGCGCGAACTGGAACAACAAGGAACGGAGTTGACCTTCGAGTGTCACCCGCCATTCTGACCGGCCGGCGGGAATGATTCACGGGGTATGATGTGTTCGGGGGCAAGGCTATTTGTCGCAAACGACCGCCGTCATGACGAGCGGCATGACTTCCCTTACCGTCGCCGGGCTACCCGTTTCGCGAATGCGTTCGCTGACCGCCTCTTTCCCTGCCATGACGACGACACCATAGACGCGATGGGGCGTTTCACCTTCGCTGATTTTCTGGGTGAACATGGCGTCGTTCGGGGAGAAGCCGAAGACGGCTCGCACCTTGAATCCGAGTGCCGTCAAGTTCTGATTCGGCCTGAGCCGGTACGCGTTGACCGAGTTGGCCGACACTTTCATTGGTACAGGATCGATCTCCTTTTCATCGACCAGTTGCTCGATGAACGTGTGGGGACCGAGATGGCAATCGAGGCTGGCGCCGATCTCCTGTGCATAAATCGCATTCGAGACGAACGCTGCGCCGAGGGCGACGCATCGAGGCAAATGAGAGACTTTCACGAGCATCTTCTCCTTGAACGATCGGCTCGCCGGCTCGACCAGCAATAGAAGCTTAAGCGCAAAGCGATCCGCAACTCAATTGCACAATGGTGTTAGCCACTTATCCATGTCGATGGAGGGGGCGCGAGCGCCGGGCCGAACGAGTCGCGCACCCAGTCTGATCAAAATCGGTATCCAACCCCCACGAACGTAATCCATGGATTCGCAGTGATTCGCGTCTTGTTCGTGAGCGCAGGCTGTCCATTGGCGGCATAGGCCGTCACTGTCGCATTCGTCTTGAGCGGTAAATAGGTGACCGACGCCGTGGCGTACCAGTTCTTGCTGAAATTGTACGAGGCGCCCGCATTGAACGCTGGATTCCAGGACGGACTCAAGGAGCTTTCGACATGGCTGCCCGGCCCGGCGAACCGCTGCAATGCGCCGCTAAAAGTCGAGTTGAGTTCGGTATGGGAATACCATGTGTAATTCACGCCCACGCCCGCGAACGGCCGGAATTTCGACTGCGCATCCCCAAGGTAATACTTCACGAAGAGGATCGGCGGCCATGATCGCGTGGTGGCGAGCGGCTGCAGGTTGCCCAGGTCGAGCCCCGGACCGCTCGGCCCGACTGGCGTCACCCTGCCCTGCGCATAGAGCTTGAGCTTGGGCGGTATGCCGCTCGCCAGATCGAGCGCGATGTGGTCCGTGACGAAATACGTCATCGAGAGTTCGGCGGTGAACGTATTGTGGATCTGCCCGCCCGTGCCCGGCGAAGTATAGGTGCCGAACGCCGTGGTGCTTGTCATGGGCGTCGCCGACGATTGCCCGAAGTCGAGCCACGCCCCACCCACGCTGGTGATGAGGCTGCCCGCACTCTGGGCCATCGCGCTACTGCATATCGCCCCGGGTATCAGGGCGAGACATACGAATTTCTTCACTTTCATTTTGATATGGAGTCCGAATTGACTTCAACGGAGGTTTCTGAAAATTCCGTGCAACTGCTTTACAGCTGTTCGATGACGACCGCGCCCGATGTGCCGGCCTTGATCGCCTCCAGCAACGCAGACGCCTTGGGCAGGATCTTTTCCGCGTAGAACCGTGCGGTGGCGAGCTTGGCTTGATAGAACTCCGGATCTTCCTGCGCCACCAGCTTCTGCGACGCCACCGCCGCCGCGCGCGCCATCTGCCAGCCGCCGCACACATAGCCCACGAGCATCAGGTAATCCGCCGAACTGCCGAGTGCTTCATCGGCGTCTTTGGCGAACGCGCCCAGCATCCAGGCGGTAGCGTCTTCGAGTGCCTGCACGGCCGCGGCAAAACGCGTGCCGATCGATACGACTTGCGCATCGGCGTTGCGCTCCAGTGCGGGCAGGACTTCGCGCAGCTGTGCAATCAGCGCTGCCATTGCCGCGCCGCGATCGGCCGCCAGCTTGCGGCCGGCCAGATCTGCCGCCTGAATGCCGGTCGTGCCTTCGTAGATCGTCGCGATCCGCGCATCGCGCAGGAACTGGCAGGCGCCCGTTTCTTCGATGTAGCCCATGCCGCCATGCACCTGCACGCCCATCGACGCGATCTCGACACCCAGTTCGGTACACCAGCCCTTGAGCACCGGAATCAGCAGATCGATGCGAGCCTGGTGACGCGCACGCTCGTCGCCGTCGGGATGCCGGTGCGCACGATCCATGTCGCTTGCCATCACGTAGGCAAAGGCCCGCATCGCTTCGACCTGCGCCTTCATCGTCATCAGCATGCGGCGCACGTCCGGGTGATGCACGATCGCCACCGCGTTGGGCGACTTGCCGCTCGCGAGGCGCCCCTGCACGCGTTCCTTCGCGTATTCGCGGGCCTGCTGCCAGGCGCGCTCCGCCATCGCGAGGCCCTGGATACCCACCTTCTGGCGCGCTTCGTTCATCATCGTGAACATGTGCGCCAGGCCCTTGTTCTCCTGGCCGACCAGGTAACCGATCGCGCCGCCGTTTTCGCCGAAGCTCATCACGCAAGTCGGGCTCGCATGAATGCCGAGCTTGTGCTCAAGAGAGATGCAGCGCAAGTCGTTGTTGGCGCCGGGCGTGCCGTCGTCGTTCAGCAGGAACTTGGGTACGAGGAAGAGCGAGATGCCGCGCACGCCTTCGGGCGCGTCCGGCAGGCGCGCGAGCACGAGGTGGATCACGTTGCCGGTCATGTCGTGATCGCCCCACGTGATGAAAATCTTCTGGCCGTGGATACGATAGTGTTCCCCCTCAGGCACGGCTTTCGTTCGCACCGCCGCGAGGTCCGAGCCGGCTTGTGGCTCGGTCAGGTTCATCGTTCCGGTCCATTCGCCGCTCACGAGATTCGGCAAATAGCGCTCCTTCAGCGTCTGCGAACCGTGCAGGCGGATCGCTTCCGTTGCGCCCGCCGTGAGCATCGGGCACAGCGCGAACGCCATGTTCGATGAGTTCCACATCTCCACCGCGGCTGCATGCATCAGTTCAGGCAAGCCCTGTCCGCCGAATTCCGGGTCTCCGGCGAGGCCGCACCAGCCGCCCGAAACATACTGCTCATAGGCACGCGCGAATCCGTCGGCGGCAGCCACACCATGCCCGGTCAGGCGCGCACCCTGCGCGTCGCCGGGCTTGTTGAGGGGATCGAGCACTTCGGTCGCAAACTTCGCCGCCTCGTCGAGCACGGCATCGGCGAGTTCCGGCGAGACGTCATCGAAACCGGGCAATGCCGCGATCGCCTCGAGGCCAGCCAGTTCGTTCATCACAAAGCGCATGTCGCGCAGGGGGGCAATATAGGTCGTCATGGTCGGCTCCTTCGTCAGCCTTGCTGCAGTTTGTCCAGTTCGTGTGAGAGTTCGGGCAGCACCTTGAAAAGGTCGCCGACGATCCAGTAATCGCAGACCTGGAAAATCGGCGCTTCCTCATCCTTGTTGATCGCAACGATCACCTTCGAGTCCTTCATGCCGGCCAGATGCTGGATCGCACCCGAAATGCCCACCGCGACGTAGAGTTGCGGCGCGATCACCTTGCCGGTCTGTCCCACCTGATAGTCGTTGGGCACGAACCCCGCATCGACCGCCGCGCGCGAAGCGCCCACCGCTGCGCCAAGCTTGCCGGCGATATCTTCGAGCAGCGCAAAGTTCTCTCCGGACGCCATCCCGCGTCCGCCTGAAACCACGCGTCGCGCAGCGGTCAGCTCCGGCCGCTCGGAGCGTGTCAGTTGCTGGCTCACGAAACGGGCACCGGGCATTTCAAGCGCCGGCTCCAGCGGTTCGACGGCAGCGCCGCCGCCTTGCGTGCTCGCGGCGTCGAAGGCCGTCGTACGCACGGTAATGACCTTGATGCGGTCGGCGCTGCGCACGGTCGCGAGAATGTTGCCCGCGTAGATGGGGCGCACGAACGTATCGGCGGATTCGACGGCGACGATGTCCGAGACTTGCGCGACATCGAGCAGCGCGGCGACGCGGGGCATCACGTTCTTTGCGGTCGTGGTGGCCGGCGCGAGCACGTGGCTATATTCAGGCGCGACCTTCACGACGAGCGCCGCGAGATTTTCGGCCAGCGCGTGGCCATAATGGGCAGCATCGGCCACGCGTACGCGGGTCACGCCGGCAACGCGCGCCGCCTGTTCGGCCACGTTCGCGCATCGCGAACCGGCCACGAGCACATGGATGTCGTCCGAGAGACGCGCGGCGGCGGTCACGGCGTTCAGAGTCGCTGCCTTGAGCACCTGATTGTCGTGCTCTGCAATGATGAGGACTGTCATTTCTGTTTCCTTTTCCTTGGCGTATCAGATCACTTGGGCCACGCTGCGCAGCTTCGCCACGAGTTCCGCGGCGTCGGCCACGCGCACGCCGGGTTCGCGCTTCGGCGGTTCGGTGACCTTCAGTGTTTGCAGTCGCGGGGCGACGTCCACGCCGAGCGCATCGGGCTTCACCACGTCGAGCGGCTTCTTCTTCGCCTTCATGATGTTGGGCAGGCTCGCGTAGCGCGGCGTGTTCAGACGGAGATCGGCGGTAATGACCGCGGGCAGGTCGACTTCGATCGTCTCCAGGCCGCCGTCGATCTCGCGGGTCACGACCGCCTTGCCGCCTTCGATCTCCACCTTCGAGGCGAACGTCGCCTGCGGCCAGTCAAGCAGCGCAGCCAGCATCTGGCCGACCTGGTTCGCGTCGTCGTCGATGGCCTGCTTGCCGAGCATCACCAGCTGCGGCTGCTCCTTGTCCACCAGCGCCTTCAGAAGCCTCGCGACGGCGAGCGGCTGCAGCTCCACATCGGTTTCGACGAGGATGCCGCGGTCGGCGCCCGTCGCCATCGCCGTACGCAGCGTTTCCTGGCAGCCCTGCACGCCGCAGGACACGGCGACCACTTCCGTCGCGGCGCCGGCCTCTTTCAGGCGAACGGCCTCCTCCACGCTGATCTCGTCGAAGGGGTTCATCGAGAACTTCACGTTTGCGACATCCGCACCGCTACCGTCGGCTTTCACGCGCACTCTCACGTTTGCATCGACGACGCGCTTGACTGGTACAAGTACTTTCATTGCCTGCTCCGCTCCTTTAGATCATCCCAATGGTATGGAGAACGAACTGTTCTCCGTGCTTCCCACGCTGTGGCCTTGTGCGCTGCAACGTAATTTGTCGCGCTCAACCGCACCAGCTTCGTAGCGGTTGGGCTATCATTTTTCCGTCCGCTTCGTTAGATGCCATGGTCTCTCAGGCTGACGCGGTGCAATATCCCCCATACAGGGGTGACCGATCGAAAAAAAAGGGGACGCAGCCGGGGCGAACCCGCTGACACGGAGCAGCCCATGCACGTGACCGAAGCGTCAGGAGCGGTGACTGGAGGAGCATTCGCGGCCAGACCTCCCGTTTTGCTCGCGACGAAGATCTTTCCGCCCCGGCTGCCCGCGGGCCTGATCGACCGCCCGCGCCTGGTCTGCCTCGCCGGGGAGGCCGAGAACAAACGTCTCACCGTCATCAAGGCCCCGGCGGGCTTCGGTAAGACCTCGCTTGCGCTGACCTGGCTCGAGCGCTTGCGCAGGGAGGGCGTACTGGTGGCGTGGCTGTCGCTCGACAGCGAAGACGACGAGCCCGCGCGCTTCCTCTATCACCTCGCGCAGGCCCTGCAGCAGGCGTGCGACAACGTCGGCGCGTCGGCCATCGGGCTCACGACAGCGGCGTCGCTGGTGCCGGCACAGGCGATCGTCTCGACGCTCATCAACGAGCTCGTCGAGGTCGCCGACGAGGTCTGCATCTTCCTCGACGACTTCCATCTGATCAGCCTGCCGGCCGTCCACGACGCGGTGTCGTTTCTGGTCGAAAACGCGCCGTCGCACGTCCACGTGGTGATCTGCACGCGCACCGACCCGCCGCTGCCGCTCGGCCGCCTGCGAGCCGGCAACAGCCTGCTGGAGCTCGACGCCTCCACGTTGCGCTTCGACTTCGACGAAACGCGCAGCTTTGTCGAACACGAATGCCCGGGCAAGCTGCATGCATCCAGCATCAAGTCGCTCTTTACCCGCACCGAGGGATGGGCCGCCGCATTGCGCATTTCCGCGTCGGTGCTGGCGCGCGCCGCACACAAACCGGATGCGGAGGTCGCGCCGGCCTCGGGCGCGTCGCGCCCCTTTGCGGCCTATCTGGAGGACATGGTCAAGCGCCTGCCGGGCGGCATGGTCGAGTTCATGCTGCGCACCTCGATACTCGAGCGGCTGAGCGCGCCGCTGTGCGAGGCGCTCACCGGCGTCAGGACGAGCCAGGCCATGCTGGAGTCGATCGCCGCGCGCCAGTTGCTGCTCGAACCGCTCGATCTCGACGGCACCTGGTTCCGCTTCCATCATCTGATGGGCGAATACCTGCACCGGCGCCTGCAAACACAGCACCGCGACGAGGTCGCCAACCTGCATCGCCGCGCATGCCAGTGGTACGCGCAGGAAGCGCAATGGACAGACGCGGTCAGGCATGCCATCGCCGCGGGGGATGCCGAAGAGGCGGTCTCGCTGATTGGCCGGTGCGCAATGGCGCTGGTCACGAAAGGCGACCTGCTCACACTGCTCGGCTGGCAGCGGCAGTTCCCGGCGCACCTGATGCGCTCGCAGATCAAGGTCACACTCGCCATCGCCTGGGGAATGGCGCTCGCCATGCGCTTTGACGAAGCGCTCGCCATGCTCGATACGATCGAGAAAGACGCCGCGTCGAGCGCCGATCCCGACTCAGTTCACTGGGAATGCCAGGCGATCCGCTCTGTCGTGGCCGCCCTTCAGGACGACGCGCACGCCTGCCTCGCGCTTGCCGAAAGCTGCCTCAGGCGGCCATCGACCGACGTCTGGACCACCAACGTGGCCTCAAACGTCGCGCGCTTCGCACACTGGAAAATGGGCAGTCTGGAAGCGCTCTACGCGGTGCCGTGGGTTCCGTATTCGATCGAAGAGGACTCGCGCAACGTGTTCGCGTCGGTCTACCGGCTCACGCTGCTGGGCCACGTGGAGATGCAGCAACTGCACTTCCCGCTGGCCGAGCGCTATTTTCAGGAAGCCATGCGGCTCGCGGAGCGGCACGCCGGCCCGAAGTCCATCGCCGTCGCGCAGGTCGCGCCGATGATCGGGCAGCTGCGCTACGAGCAAGGCCGGCTGGACGAAGCCGAGGCGCTGGTGAGCGACCTGATGCCCGTGATCGACGCGGCCGTGCTGCTCGACAGCGCCCTGATGGCCTACCGGATGCTGATCCGCACCGCCGGGGCGCGTTCGGATACCGTGCAAGCCTATGCGTTGATCGATCGGGCGCAGGCATTGGCCTACGCGCGCAAATGGGACCGCCTGAGCGCCGGCGCCCTCGTCGAACGCACGCGGCTCAACCTCGCCGAAGGCCGCATCGTGGAAGCCGCGGCCAGCGTGGCGCAGCTCGACCGGCTTGCGGATGCGGCCAGCGCTGCCGCAACGTCCGCGGCTCCCGAGATCGCCACCTACCGTGGGCTCGCGCGCGCGTATCTCGCGATGGAACAGGGCCGCACGCAGGACGCCGCCGACACATTGACGGCCTCGCTGCAAGCCATCGAGTGCCGGCACGGCTGCTATCTCGCGCTGCGCCTGCGCACGGTGCTCGCGCTCGTCTGGATGGCGGCAGGCGAGCGCGCGCGCGCCGTCGAGACCTTTCGCGAAGTCTTGAAGGCCGCCGCGCCCGCGGGGCTCTACCAGTCCATCGTCGATCAGGGGCCGCAGATCGTGCCGTTGCTACAGGCCGTGCGTGAAGCGCTGCGCGGCGAGGCGCAGGCGAAGGCGCTGCTGGCCTACGTCGATCGTCTGCTGGACGGCAGCCGCGCACTGTACCAGCCAGGCGACACGCGCGCGCGCAATGCGGAGCGCGAGGCGCTCAGTGCACGCGAGCGCGACATCATCGGGCTGATTGCGCACGGCCAGTCGAACAAGGAAATCGCGCGCACGCTCGGCATCGCGCCGGAGACCGTCAAGTCGCACGTGAAGAGCATCTTCGTGAAGCTCTCGGTGGACAAGCGCGCGCAGGCGGTGGCGCGGGCACAATCGCTGGGACTGGTGGGGACCGTCTGAATCGCACCGGCGTCACCTCACGATCACGAGCGCGAGCCCATGCAGCAGCACGCCGACCATCCCGCCCACCAGCGTGCCGTTGATCCGCACGTATTGCAGATCATGGCCGATCTCCGCCTCGATCTTGCCGCTGACCTCCTGCGCGTTCCAGCCCTTCACGACGTCGGTGATCAGCGCCGAGAGTCGATGGCGATAGCGCACCACCAGCTCGCGCGCCAGTTCCAGCCACCACGCGTTGAGCTTGTGCTGGATCGCGCTCTCCTCGCTCACGCTTCTGCCAAGCGTTGCGAGCACGCCTGCCAGCGCGCCGCGCACGATGGAATCGTCACGTTCGACATCGGCGATCACGCGCGCGCGCACGTGGTCCAGCAAGCGCTGCGCATAGGCCTCGTTTCTGAAATGGCGGAGACAGTCGCGCATCAGCGACCGGCCAAAACGCCGGTACACGGGCGAACGCTGTAACTGGACGATCAGGTCCTGCGCCGCTTCGTCGAACTGGTGTCGAAGCTCGTGCTCCGGGCTCGCCGCCACTTCATGCAGCAGCGCGACGATGCCCTCGACGAACTTCCTCACGATATACGCATCGAGCGGCGCGGGCGTGTATCTCGACGCTTCGCTGAACTTGGCCTTGATGAGGTCTACGTTAGCTGCGAGCCATTGCTCCAGTCCTGCCAGCCCCCGGTCCAGCAGCGGCTGATGATGATTGCCTTCGGTCAGGACTTCGAGGATTTCGCCCATGGCGCGGGAAACGTCGAGCTTGCGCAGTTGCGGCGTGGCCACGCGCTCGAAGAACTGCTCGACGTGCGCGTCGTCGATGCCGTTCAGCAGGCGCGGCAGCGAGTCGGCTACCACGTCGCCGATGGCCCGGCTGTTGCGCGGCTCGGCGAGCCACACGGCCAGCGCCTGCGCGGCGTTATGCCCGCTCAGCCGGCCAATGATGAGCTCGGGCGCAAGGAAATTGGCCTCGACGAACTTGCCGAGGCTCACCGCAATGCGCTGCTGATTTCGTGGAATGATCGCGCTATGCGGAACCGGCAGGCCGAACGGCCGCCGGAACAGCGCGACCACCGCATACCAGTCCGCGATCGCGCCCACCGTGCCGGCTTCCGCGAATGCCCTGAGCCAGGGAAGTCCGGCCAGCCAAGGATATTTCGCCTGCAGGAAAACGCATGCGAGCAGCACCGTGAACACGACCGCGAGCAGACTTGTCGCGGTGCGCTGCATGCGTTTGAGACGCCGCGTCTTGCGTGCTGCCAGTGCCTGGTCAGCCGCATTCAACGGGCTTTCGTCGCCGTCGGTCATCGCGCTGACTTGTTCGCTGACTGACTCGTTCACGCCAGTTCCTCGCGCAGGAAACGGCGCACTACGGGCGCGACTTCCTTCGCACGCGCGATCAGGAACAGGTGACCGTCGTCGATCACGTAGAGCGTCGAGTTGCGGATGCGGGCCGCCAGGATTTTCGCGTTGGTCAGCGGCACGATGGGGTCGTCGTTGCCGTGCATCACGAGCGTGGGCTGACGCAGCGCACTGAGCCACGGCAGGCTGGTCCAGCCGGACGCAGCGAGCAGCTGATAGAGGTAGCCGCGGCCGCGCGGCGGATGGATATGCCGGCTATGCTCCTCCAGCAACCTGGGATCGCGCCGGTAAGCACCGCCATAAATCTCGGCGCCCACCTGCTTCATATAGCTGCGGTCGGTGTAGCGGCGCGGTCCGATCATCTTCGCGAGCACCGAGAGCCGCGCCGGCACCATGATGACGCCCGGCGACGTCGCCGCGAGAATGAGCCTGCGGCAACGCGTGGGGTAGAGGCGCGCGAACTGCTGCGCGAGCGCCCCACCCCACGAGACCCCGAGCACATCGACCGGCCCGTCGTAGCCGAGCCGCGTCAGGAGCTTGTCCGCGAGCACGGAAAGCGTCGAGAAGCGGTACGGCACGAGCGGCACGGGCGACCCGCCGACACCGGGCACGTCGAAGATGACGACGCCCACGTCCCCCAGCGCCTCGACGAACGGCTCCACCAGTTCGAGATTCGCGCCGATGCCGTTGAAGAGGAGCAGCGGCGGGGAAGCGTCGCTGCCGTGACGGACGCCCACGCGCAGGACCTGACCGTCAATGTCGACGGTCTGGACCTGCATGCTGGCCGGGCCACCGCTCGAATCGGGACTGCAAGCCTCTGCTCTCATCTGCTCGACCTCTTGCACGGGTGTCTCGCTGCGGGACGCGTCATTGGAAACATCGGCGTTTTGCATCGCCGTACCCTCTTACTTCTTCGGCTGCAGGAGCGCCTTCAGCTCCTCGACGTGCTCGGCCACACGCTTCGTCACGACTGCGATGCTGTCCGACTGCGCTCGGTAAGCCGTATCCGCGAGTTCCTGCATGTCGACGAGCGCCTTATGCAGCGCCTGCTGCACGACTTCGCCCGCATTCGCACCCGGCGCCGCGCCTTGCGCGCCCAGCTTCGCCACGAGCGACTGCAGCTCGGTCATGGTCGTGCGCAGGATTTCAGCCTGTTTCAGACCGAGGGACTGCACGCCCGCAAGCGCCGCGCTGTTGGCCTGGGCCAGCGCCTCGATGTCCTTGCGGCGCGATTCGAGAATAGCGGCCACATCGACACCCGGCAGTTTGAACTGGCCGAGAACCTTCGTGTATTCGGCGAAAAGATGAGTCGGATTGGTAGATTCCATGATTAAAGCTCCATTAGTACTACGTTGAAAAAACAATGCACAGCGTAAGAACGACGGGTCGTATATCAGGCCTCGGTCACGTACGTTCCCGGTGCGTCGGCGAGCGAAGCGTGACGCTCGTTGCCGAGCGATGCCGGCGCGCTGCGGCGCTCACCCGAGCGGCTGGCCAGCCACTCGCGCCAGTTGCCCCACCACGAGTCCTTTTCGGGCGTGGCGCTTGCGAGCCACGCATCGGCATCCGCAGGCAGTTCCGGGTTCATGAAGTACTTCGCCTTCGGATTGCCCGGCGGGTTGATCAGGCTCTGGATATGACCGCTCGAGCTGAGCACGAAGCGCGTCTTGCCGCCGAACGTTCGCGCCGTGTTGTAAACACCCTTCCACGGCGTGATGTGATCCGTCATGCCCGCCACCACGTAGGTGTCGCATGTGACCTCGGAGAGATCGATCGGCGTATCGAGCACCGTAAGCGCGTGGCGCTTGCTGAACAGGTTGCCCGTGAAAATGTCGAGCAGCTGGCCGTGAAAGCGCGCGGGCAAGCGGGTCGTATCGTTGTTCCAGTAGAGGATGTCGAACGCGGGCGGCGTCTTGCCCAGCAGGTAATTGTTGACCCAGTAATTCCACACCAGATCGTTGGGCCGCATCCACGCGAACACGCGCCCCATCTCCTCGCCCGCGAGCACGCCGCGCGCAAGGCTGTTCTGCTTGGCCGCCGCGATCGCTTCGGGCGTGCAGAAGAGGCCGAGCTGCGAATCGGCGGTGCTGTCCAGCACGGCGACCATCAATGTAGTGGCGTTGACCGTCTTGTCGCCGCGGCTCGCGAGGTGCCCGAGCAGTGCCGAAATCGTCATCGCGCCGGAGCATGCGCCGTGCAGGTTCACATCGTCGCTGCCAGTGATGTCGCGCACCGCCTCGATGGCCTCCAGCAGCGCCGAGACGTACGTATCCATATCCCAGTGGCTCTGGGCTGCCGTGGGATTGCGCCAGCTCACCGCGAACACCTGGAACTCGTTCTTCACGAGGTAGTCGACCATGCTCTTGCCTTCGGAGAGGTCGAACACGTAGAACTTGTTGATCTGCGGCGGCACGATCAATTGCGGACGGCCATAGACCTGCTCCGTGGCCGACTTGTACTGAATCAGCTCCAGCACTTCGTTGCGAAACACCACCGCGCCCGGCGAAGTACCGAGGTTCTTGCCCACCTCGAAGGCGCTCTTGTCCACCTGAGCGGGCATGCCCTGATTCTTCAGCATGTCGAACATGGCGTTCTTCAGGCCGCCAATCAGGCTCGCGCCGCCCGAATCGACGACCTTCTTGAGCGCCGCCGGGTTGCCAAGCAGCGTGTTCGTGGGCGAAAGCGCATCGGTGAAGAGCGACATCACGAATTGCGCGCGCTCTTTGCTCTTCGGGTCCAGTGTCGAGCGGTCGACAAAACCGCTCAGGGCGTCGCGCCATACCAGATAGCCCTGCAGCGCCATGCGATACCACGTGTTGTCCTGCCACGCAGGGTCGGCGAAACGCTTGTCGCCTGCGGGCGGCGTGCTTTTCGCATTGCCGCCCAGCACGGCCAGCAGATTACGCACGAGCGCCGCTTCCTGTTCGACCAGCAGCGCGGGCTGCCGCACGGCCTGCGCGCCGATCTGCTGCGCCGTGGCCAGGATATCGCAAGGCCGCAGCCCGACAAACGGATTGGGGCCGAGCATGCCTTCCGTTGCCGACGCCGAGATATCGTCGATCTGTTCGTTATGCGAATTGTCTTTCGGGGTTGCAGCCATTTTCCTGCTCCTTATTCGACGCATTGTGCGTCCTTGAACGCCCGAATTACGCCACGAGCATCGCGAGGGTCTCGGCGACCAGCGCGGGCTTGTCTTCGCCTTCGATCTGCAGTTCGTTCATCGTCTTGACGATGATGCGCCCGCCGCCTTTCTTCTCCACCGACACCAGGGTCACGCGGTTGCGCACCCGGGCGCCCGCCTTCACCGGCGTCATGAAGCGCACCTTGTCCAGTCCATAGTTCAGGCCCGCCGACGCATCCTCCGGAATCATGCCGATCTCCATGGCGAGCGCGGCCAGCAGCGAAAGCGTGAGATAGCCGTGCGCGATCGTGCCGCCAAACGGACTCTCGCGTCTGGCGCGCTCGACGTCCACGTGAATCCATTGCCGGTCGCCCGTGCAGTGCGCGAATGCGTCAATGCGTGCCTGATCGACGACGACCCATTCCGATACGCCCAGCTCGCGGCCCACGAAGTCGTCGATCGTGGCGATGCTGTATCCCTTGATGCTCATAGTGAGTATTCCTCTTTTAACCTTGTGAATGACCGATCAGGCGAACTGCTCGCGCAGCCACTTCTTGTCGATTTTCCCGACGCTCGTCTTCTTCAGTGCATCGACGAACTTGACGATCTGCGGCACGGCGTACTTCGAGATCCGGCCCGACGTGGCGAACGTCATGACGTGCTGCTTGATGTCGCTCTCGCTCGCTTTGGCACCGGGCTTGAGCACCACGAGCGCCACGGGACGCTCGCCCCACTTCTCGTCCTTGATGCCGATGACCGCCACTTCGGCCGTGGCTGCATGCAGCGAAATCAGGCTTTCGATTTCGAGCGACGACACCCACTCGCCGCCCGACTTGATCACGTCCTTGATGCGGTCGGTAATCTGCAGATTGCCGGTCGGGTCGATATTGGCGATGTCTTGCGTATGCAGATAGCCGCCCGCCCAGAGCTGCTCCGATGCCTCGGGATTCTTCAGGTAGCCCTGCGTGAGCCAGGGGGTGCGCACGACGATTTCGCCACTGGCCTTGCCGTCGCGCGGGAGGTCGTTCATCTCCTCGTCGACGACGCGCAGATCGACGAGCGGAACCGGGAAGCCCGTCTTGCAGCGCAGGCGCACCTGTTCGTCGAGATCGACCGCCTCGCTGCCAATCGGCAGTTGTGCGAGGCTCAGCACGGGGCCAGTCTCGGACATGCCGTAGCCGGCAAAGATGTCGATGCCGCGTTCGAGCGCGCTGCGCGCAAGGCCCTGCGGCAAGGCTCCGCCGCCAATCACGATCTTCCACTTGCTCAAGTCGACCGACTCGGACTCGGCGTTGTTGAGCAGCATGTGCAAAATCGTGCTCACGCAGTGCGAGAACGTGACGCCTTCGTCGCGCACCAGGTGCAGCAGGCGGTCCGGCATGTAGCGGCCCGGATAAACCTGCTTCACGCCCATGACCGTCGCGATATAGGGCATGCCCCACGCGTGCACATGGAACATCGGCGTGAGCGGCATGTACACGTCGCCGCGATGGAAGCGCTGACCGGACACGGGACTCGCCAGCGCCGCCATCAGCGTGAGCGTATGCAGCACGAGTTGACGATGCGAAAAGTAGACGCCTTTCGGCAGGCCGGTCGTGCCCGTCGTGTAGAACGTCGTGGCGCGGGTGTTCTCGTCGAAATCGGGAAAGTCGTAGTGCGCTTCGCTCTGCGCCAGCATCGCTTCGTATTCCGCCACGAAGTCGATCGAATGTGCGGCGGCCACACTGTCCGGCTCGTCGATATAGACGAAGGTGTGCACGTTCTCGAGCTTGTCCTTGATCGATTCGACGACCGGCAGAAAGTCGGTGTGCACGAGCAGCACCTCGGCGCCGGCATGGTCGATCGTGTACGCGATTTCATCGGGCGAAAGACGCACATTGACCGTCTGCAGCACGGCGCCCATCATCGGCACGGCGAAGTAGCACTCCAGATAGCGATGGCTGTCCCAGTCCATCACAGCGACCGTGGTGCCATGCTGCACGCCGAGCCCCTTCAGGCCGCTGGCGAGGCGCGCGATGCGCTCACGAAGCGTCGAATAGGTCATGCGCAGCTGCCCGCGGTAGACGATCTCCTGGTCCGGCGCCTGAACGAATGGCGTATGCAGCAGTTGCTTGATCAACAGCGGATAGGCATGGGCCGAAGGCGCCGCTTTCTGCACGTCGTCCTGCATCAATCTCTCCTTGAGTCTGAAAGTGGATGGCGGGCTGGCACAGATTTGTCGTACTACTGGTGGACAGTGACATCCCGAATGACGTCATCTTCGGCTCAGACAAGGGGGCGGAACATCCCCTGAACGGGGGAGCGAGGGGGGTGAGGCGAAGAGAGGAAGGGGCGGACGAGGGCACCCCATGGGGGACGCGCGCGCAGACGTGCCGCTTTGCGTGGCGGCACCCACGAAGGTTTCAACGGGATTCAGGGATTCGGAAGATGGCCTTCCTCATGCCCGAAGCTCTACGCGAACAACCTCTGGAGGAAATGGGACGACTCCGCCAGGATTTGGGGTTGGGCGCCCCAAAGCCGCCTCCCTGTAGATCAAGACCAACCGCAGGAGAGCCCCAGCGAGACAAGCGTGAATGCGTAAGTGCAATATATCGATGAACTCTGGTCAGTGGCCGTAACGACACCAGAGCGGCAGGAGGCTGGGATGCCGCCACGCCGCTGGTGGGCGCGCTGGATGTCAAACATGAAGCGGGCGAGCATGACGCCCGCGGCACGACGGACACGGGGATTAGTGCCGCGCGGCTGCGGCGGATCACAGGTGAGTTTTTCCAGGAGGTGGCGGCCTGCGTGGAAGCGCGAAATCCGCCGCTCGCCGTGAAGCTGAGGCTGGCGAGCCCGCACTGGCTGCGGCACACCCACGCCTCGCATGCGCTGGGCGCCGGGGTCGAACTCGTGGCCGCGCGCGACAACCTGCGGCACGCGTCGATTGCGACGACCTCAACCTACCCGCACGGAAGCGACAAACGGCGCGCGCGCCAGGTAGGCGCCGCGTTCAGCCGCGCCGCCCCGGGCAACAGTGCTCGTCAATAACACAGCGCTCACCCTCGTAATCGGCAATGCAATTCCCCTCCATTCGGAAGACTGCACGCCCGCCGCACGAAAATGTATTCTAGTCCCTTGATAACGGTCGAAAACGGGGCTTCATGTGACATATCACCCACAGAACGTATCTAAATGTAGATAAATGATCTAATTTTTTCTTTATAAAACAGTTGCTTACAGTCAATCCGATCCTCCAAATGCGTGCATCCATTAGCCATACCGACTTGAAGGACGGGACGGAGACGACCATGTGCACGAACTACGCCGCCGCACGCCGTGACTACCTCTTCAGGCACTACGGCGTCCTGCCGCCCGACGACCCGTGGCGCGACGAGATCTTCAAGGACTATGCCGCGCCGGTCATCCGCCGGGCGAGCCCGACGGACGATCTGCCCGGGACTCCCGATGCGCGCGAAGCCCTGCTCGCGACGTTCGGCATGGTGCCGCGCAAACAGATTGCGCCCGGCGTGAAGGTGTTCGACACGATGAACGCGCGCGCCGAATCGGTGGGCGAGAGGCGCAGCTTCAGCGGCGCATGGAAGAAGCTGCAGCTGTGCCTGATTCCATGCGAGGCGTTTTTCGAGCCGAGCTACGAAACCGGCAAGGCGGTGCGCTGGCGCATTGGTCTCGCCGACGGCGCGCCGTTTGCCATTGCCGGCTTATGGCGCGAGTGGGACGACGGCGAGGCCGGCAAGGCGTACTCGTTCACGATGCTCACCGTCAATGCGAGCGATCATCCGCTCATGAAGCGTTTCCACAAGCCCGGCGACGAGAAACGATCCGTGGTGATCGTGCCGCCTTCCGAGTATGAGAGCTGGCTGGCGAGCCGTTCGATGGACGAAGCGAGGTCATTTCTCAATCTGTATCCGGTGGAGGGGATGGCGGCCGAGCCTCAGCCCCTGCCCCCGCGCGCGAGCCCGAAGCCCGATTCGAACGGCCAATAGCAAACGACCCGGGAAAACGACCCGGCAAACCGGGTCGTTTAGCACTCCACGTCAATCAAACCAGCAACGTAAATCAGAAATTGAAGTTATCGATATTCGAAGCATCGAACGTCGTGGGCGGCCCGAGAATCACTTCGCCGCTCTTGCCGATCGTACGCTTGCCGAGCTTGCCTGCTTCAAACGACTCGCCTTCCTTACCCGTGATGGTGCCCGAAGCAAGATTGGCGGCCGCATACGCGGCGAGGTAGCCGAGTGCACCCGGATCCCAAAGCTGGAACGCCTTCACGGTGCCGTTCTTCACGAACGCACGCATCTGGTTAGGCGTGCCGAGGCCCGTCACCACCACCTTGCCCTTGCTCGGCGACGAAGAAATATAGCGCGCCGCCGCGGCGATGCCGACCGAGGTGGGCGCAACGATCGCCTTCAGGTTCGGATACGCCTGCAGCAAGCCTTGCGTCTCGACGAAGGACTTCTGGTCGTCGTCGTTGCCGTAGGCGATCTTCACGAGCTTCATCTTCGAATACTCGGGCTTCTTCAGCTCTTCCTGCATCCACTTGATCCAGGTATTCTGGTTCGTCGCGTTAGGCGTGGCCGAGAGAATCGCGAACTCGCCTTCGCCGCCCATCAGCTTCGAAACGAGCTGGATCTGGCCGCGGCCAATGCTCTCCGCGTTCGCCTGGTTCACGAAGATCAGCCGCCCTTCGGGCGCCGTGTCCGAGTCGAAAGTCACGACCTTGATGCCTTGATCCATCGCGCGCTTCAAGTAAGGCACGAGCGCATTCGCATCGTTGGCCGCGATGACGATCGCGTCCTGGTGCTGCGTGGTCAGCGTATTGATGTACGAAACCTGCGAGGACGCGCCCGCGTCCGAAGGTCCGACCGCCTTACCCTCGCCCTTGAACTCCTTGATTGCGTCCAGACCGCCGTTATCGGCGATTACCTCGTAGGGGTTGTTGATCTGCTTGGGCACGAACGCGATCTTCAACCCTTCCTTGATGCCGGCCGCATGCGCCGCGACACCGCCTCCCACTAGCATCGCGCACAGCAGGGCCGTGCACACGTGACGTACTGGCTTTCTCATGAATCGTCTCCTCGATGGGTACCGGACGCGTCCGGCTGATTGACTGCCTCTTGACTTCCTTGCCCTTCTTCACACCTCGTTCATGCCGCCCGCGCCAGTGCGCGCCGGTCACGCATCGTGCGCCAGCGCGCAGCGAGATTCGGGATCAGCACCGAAGCCAGCAGCAGCGCCCCGGTCACGACCGTGAGCGTTTCGCTCGACACATCGACGAGCGTGAGCGCATTCTTCAGTACACCGACGATCAGGAGCGAGAGCAGCACGCCGTACATCGACCCGCGCCCGCCGAAAATGCTCACGCCGCCGAACAGCACCGCCGCGATCACCGAAAGCTCGAAGCCTTCGCCGTTGTCGCCGCGCGCGCTCGTGAAGCGCAACGTATAGACGATGCCCGCGAGCGCGCTCATGACGCCCGAGAGCACGAAGAGGCGCAGCTTGATCTTCGGCACGTCGATGCCCGAGAACGACGCGGCCGTGGTGTTCGCACCGATCGCGAAGAGGCTGCGGCCGAACGCCGTGGCCTGCAGCCATATCGTGAACACGATCGCGCACGCCGCGACGATCAGGAACGGCAACGGGATGAACGTGTTGCCCAGGTTGCTCATGCCAAAGAGCGTATAAGCGGGCGGGAAGTCGGCAATCGCCTGATCGCCGAGCAACACGTAGGCCAGCCCGCGAAACAGCGCGAGCGTGCCGATCGTCACCGCGAGCGAAGGCAGATTGAGCTTCACGATCACGAGCCCGTTGAAGAGACCCGCGAGGCCGCCTGCCACGAGCACGAGCGCCATGGCGACCGGCATCGGCAAGCCCATGTGCCAGAGCACACCCAGCAAGGCGCTCGAGGCGCCGAGCACGGAGGCCACCGAAAGGTCGATTTCGGCGGCGACGATGATGAGCGTCATCGGCAAGGCCATGAGCGCGACTTCGGTGAGGTCCGCGAGCACGTTGCTGATATTCGCCCCCGTGAGGAACACGGGCGAGAGCACGCGCCCCACCACCAGCGATGCAACGAGAATGACGACGAGCAGCGCTTCCCAACTGAGCGGCAAGCCGGGCTTGCGCGTGAGCAGCGCGGCGTCGGGTTTCGGGGCGTTCTTAGCCATGGTCGCGTTTCCTCATCATGCGTTTTGCCACGGAGCGGGCGAGCAGCGTATCGGCGGCGATGGCGGCCACGATCAGCGCGCCCTGGATCGCCTGCTCCCAGAACGGCGAGACGTGCAGCACCACGAGCGCGATGCTGATCACGCCCAGCACGAGCGCACCGAGCGTCGCGCCGAGTATCGTGCCCACGCCGCCCGTGATCGCCACGCTGCCGACCACGGCGGCCGCCACCACCTGCAGCTCGATTCCCTTGGCGGTGCTCGCGTCCACGGTGCCGAAGCGGGCGAGCCACAGCGCGCCGGCCAGGCCCGCTATCGCGCCGCTGATCAAGAAGCCCGTCGCGACGCGCCGTTCCACGTTGATACCGGCAAGGCGCGCCGCTTCCGGGTTCGAGCCGATCGCGTAGTATTCGCGGCCCGGCCGGAACTGCTTCAGATACACGGAGAGCGCAGCAAGCAGCACGATCGCGATGAGCGCCAACACCGGAACGCCGAGCACCGAGCCCGTGGCGAGCCGCGAAAACGCGTCGGGCAGGCTCGTGGCGTTGATCTGGCCGCCATGCACCCACGCGTAATCGGCGCCGCGGAAGATGTAGAGCGTGGAGAGCGTCGCGACGAGCGACGGCACGCGCCCCACGGCCACGAGCAGCGCGTTGATCGCGCCGGCCACGAGTCCGATGGCGAGCCCCGCGACCAGCGCCACGAGCACAGGCATGTGCGGGAACGCGACGTAGAGACTGCCCACGCCATAGGCGCTGATGCCGACCGTCGAGCCGATCGAGAGATCGATATGGCGCATCAGGATCACGATCGTCATGCCCGCCGTGAGCAAGCTCACGATGGAGACGTTGAGCAGCACGTCGCGCAGATTCTGCAGGTTGAGGAATTGCGGCCGGGCGAGCGCCGTACCGCCCACGATCAGCATCAGCACCACGAACAGCGTGGTCTCGCGGCTGCGCGCCAGCGCTTCGGCCAATGCACCCGCGTTGCGCCGCTGCGGGCGCGGCTCGCCGCCGTGCAGGGGATGAGGAGAAGTGGAATGGCGCATCATGCGGCGTGCCCCAGATGAATGTTGGTTTCGCCGAGCGCGGCGCTCATGATGCGCTCTTCGTTGGCATCGGCACGTGCGATATCGGCGGTGATGCGGCCTTCGTGCATGACGAGCACGCGGTCGGCCATGCCGATCACCTCGGGCAGTTCGCTAGAAATCATCAGCACGGCCATGCCCTCTTTCACGAGTTCCGCGAGCGCGCCGTAGACTTCGGCCTTCGCACCCACGTCGATGCCGCGCGTCGGTTCGTCGATGATGAGCACCTTCGGCCCGGTGGCGAGCCACTTGCCGAGCACCACCTTCTGCTGGTTGCCGCCGGAGAGCGTGCCCACCGGCGCGTTCAGATCGCTCGCCTTCAGACGCAGACGCTTGCCCCATTGCCCGGCCAGCTCCACTTCGCGCCCCGTGGAGATGAGGCCGAAGCGCACGAGCCGCCCGAGCACCGTGAGCGAGGCGTTGCGCGCAATGCTCAGTTCGAGCGCGAGACCTTGCTGACGCCGGTCCTCGGGCACGAGCGCGAGGCCGGCCTTCACGGCGGCAGCGGGCATGCCGGAGGCCAGCGGCTTGCCCGCGATCTGCACCTGCCCCGCGTCGGTCGGATCGATGCCGAATATCGCGCGCGCCACTTCGCTGCGCCCCGCGCCCACGAGCCCCGCGAGCGCGACGATCTCGCCCGCGCGCACGTCGAACGAAATGTCCTTGAAGACGCCGCGGCGCGTGAGGCCGCGCACGCGCAGCATCACTTCGCCCGGTTGCACGTCCGCCTTCGGGTAGAACGTCGCAAGGTCGCGTCCCACCATCTTCGCGACGATGTCCTGGGTCTTGAGCGTGGCCGTGGGCGCGTCGAACACCTTGGCGCCGTCGCGCATGATGGTCACGTGCTGCGTGAGCGCGAAGACTTCTTCGAGCCGGTGCGTGATGAAAAGAATCGCCACGCCACGGTCGCGCAGCGTGCGCGCGATCGTAAAGAGCCGCTCGACCTCGGGCAGCGAGAGCGCCGCCGTGGGCTCGTCCATGATGAGTACGTTCGCGTTGAGCGAAAGCGCCTTCGCAATTTCGATCACCTGCTGGTCCGCGATCGAAAGTCCGCGCACGAGCCGTTCGGGCTTCAATTCGACGCCGAGCGACTGGAGCAGCGCCGCGACCTCGCGATGCATCGTTTCGTAGTCGATGCGGCCCACGCGATCCACGGGCTGACGCCCCATGTAGATGTTCTCCGCGATCGACAGATCAAAGAACAGTGTGGGTTCCTGATAAATTACCGCGATACCGGCGTCGCGCGCCTGAGCGGGCGTCGCGAACGCGCGCTCCACGCCGTCGATGCGCATTGCGCCGCCATCGGGCTGATACACGCCCGCGAGGATCTTCACGAGCGTCGACTTGCCCGCGCCGTTTTCGCCGAGCAGCGCGTGCACCTCGCCGGGCATGAGGCTCAGGCTGCCGTCGATGAGCGCGCGCACGCGCCCGAACGACTTGCTCGCGTTACGCAGTTCGAGCCGCGGAGTGTCGCCGGACCTGCTTTTTGCTTTTGCTTCCACGCCTGTCTCCATGTCGTTGCGCGCACACTCAAATACGGTAGATACGTTCCGCGTTGCCGCGAAACAGCGCCGTATGTTCGCTCTCGCTGGCGCCGCTCACGATCGACGCATACGCATGCCAAAGCTTCGAATAGCCGCCGAACAGGCGGTCGACCGGAAAGTTCGAGGCGAACATCGCGCGATCCGCGCCGAACGCGTCGATCGTTTCCAGTACATAAGGCCGCAGGCTTTCGACGCTCCATGCATGGTCGAACATCGCCAGTCCGCTGATCTTCACGGCCACGTTCGGGCATGCCGCAAGCAGGCGCAGGCCGTCGCGCCACGCGCGGTAGCCCGCCACGCTGCTGCGGTCGACGAACATGCCCGCGTGGTTGATCACGAGCTGAATGCCGGGATGCGCACGCGCGAGCGCGGCGGCCTCCTCCATCTGCGAGGGATATAGCTGCAGGTCGAACGACAGACCGTGCTTCTCCAGCAGCGCGAAGTTCTCGCGCCACGCCGCCTCGCGCATGTAATGCCGCCCCACGTAGTCGTAGAGCTGGTTCTCGTGAACGTTGAGAATCTGGCGAATGCCGCGCGTACGCGCAAACGCCGCGTGCGCCTCGAGCAGCGCAGGCGCATTGGGCGAACTGAGATCGCAGGCCGCGACGATCGCGTCGGGCAACGCACGTGGCTCCCCCGCATTCTTGGCAATATCCGCGAGCCCTTCCAGCCAGCGCGTTTCTTCCACCGGATCGTCCGGGTCGTGATTCGCTTCGACATGCACGACCTTGAGCACGTCGATGTCGCCGGCCTCGCGCAACAAGTCGGCGGGCAGATAGTTGTGCTTGAGTTCGCGCGCATCACAGACGAACGACGTGCCCGGATTCGCGAGCCACGGGTAATGATGCGTATCGAGGTTCCAGAAGTGGACGTGCGGATCGACGACCTGCATGGCATGTTCCTCGCGTGTGCTCAAGGCAAATGAAAGACCTGCACGAGCGGCTGTTGCAGCGGCACGTTGTGGGCATCCGTCTGCATGATGTCGGCCATGTAATCCCACCATTTGCGCATGACGGGCAGCTCGGGCAGCGCGTCCATGGTGTGATCGTCGCGGCGCTCGAGCACGGCAAAGAGATGGTGCGTCGCTTCGTCGAGAAAGATGCGGTAATTTTTTACGCCCGCATCGCGCAGCGCGCTCGCCAGTTCGGGCCAGATTTCGCGGTGACGCCGCTCGTATTCGTGCCGCTTGCCGGGATCGAGCTGCATGCGAAACGCAATTGTCTCCATGATCGTGTCTCCGTCCAGCCTTGATACGTCGTGCGCTTGTACCGCTCATGCGAAGCAGGGGCACGCGTCGACTCGGTGTTTGCCCTGGCTTCGCGGTGCGCGGTTGCACGCGTTTTTACGTGGTTAGCTGCGTTGTGATCCGACTATAATTCCCGCATCGATAGCCAACCAATCCGATGTTGGGATCGGGCGATGCACAAACCGGATCGCTCCATGAACCATCACACTTCCGTCGTCGCACTCGTCAACCGGCTCAGATTCAAGCACCTTGCCCTGCTCGTCGCGCTCGACGACGCGCGCAACGTTCATCAGGCCGCCGATGCCATCAACGTGGCGCAGCCCAGCGCGAGCCGCATGCTGAGCGACATCGAGGAAGCGTTCGGCTTCCGGCTCTTCGAGCGCAACGCCCGCGGCATGCAGCCCACCGCGCTCGGCGTCGTCACGCTCGCCTACGCGCGCCGCGCGCTTGCCGAACTCACGCGCTTTGCCGAAGACCTCGACGTGAAGCGCCGCGGCGGGCACGGCCAGCTCACCGTGGGCGCGATCATGGGCGCCGCGCCCGACCTGCTCGCGCAAGCCGTCGCCACGCTCAAGACCGAACGGCCGCTGCTGCACGTGCGCATCCTCGGCGAAACGAGCGACCAGGTCGTGCAGCTGCTGCATCGCCGCGAAGTCGATCTCGCGCTCGGGCGCCTCACTACGCCGCTGCAGCACAACGATTTCAGCTTCGAACCGATCGCGCGGGAAACGCTCGTGCTCGTGGTGCGCGCGCGCCATCCGCTTGCGCGGCGCGAACAGGTCACGCTCGCGGAACTGATGGACTGGCCGTGGGTTGCGCAGCCCATCACGAGTCCCGCGCGTGAATTGTTCGAAGGCGAACTCGCGCGCGCCGGTCTCGGCACGCCCGCCAATCTCACCGAGTCGGCCTCGATCTTCGCCACGCTGCAACTGCTCGAAAGTTTCGACGCCGTGGCCATGCTGCCCGAGCCGGTCGTGCGCGACCATGTGCGCGGCAAGCTGCTCGTCGTGCTGCCGCTCGAAATCGGCAAGAGCCTGCCGGGCTACGGCGTGCTCACGCGCAAGAACGAGCCGCTCGCCGAGCCCGCCGAGCATTTCGTCGGCTTGCTGCGGCGCTTTTCGCAGCCCTTCAAGATGGACGATATCGCTCACGATGGTTCGCACGCGGTCGTGCTCGCTCCTCATTGATACGTGTGGGCCCAGGGCTCACTGCAGATTCACGAATAGCCCGCCGTCCACGAGCAGCGCGGCGCCCGTCACATAGCGCGCGCGGTCCGAGGCGAGAAACACCACGCATTCGGCCACGTCCTCGGGCGCGCCCAGCCGCCCGAGCGGAATGCGCTTTTCGAAGTACGCACGCTTGCCTTCGTCGCTCAGGTCTTCGGCGTTCAGGTCGGTGGCGATGGTGCCCGGCATCACCGAATTGCAGCGTATGCCATAGGGCCCGAGCGCGATCGCACACGACTGCATGAGCGAATGCACGCCGGCCTTGGTCGGCGTGTAGTGCGTCTGCATGCCGCCGCCCACGAGCGCGCTGATCGAACTCGTCGCCACGATCGCGCCGCCCGTGCCCTGCTCCTTCATTTGCCGCGCGACGGCCTGGGTCACGTAGAACGCGCCGTTCAGGTTCACGCCTATCGTGCGTTCGAGCACGGCGGGCGGCATGTCGAGAAACGAGTGGAACGGGCAGATGCCCGCATTGCTGGCGAGCACATCGACCTTGCCGAAGCGCTCCACCGTCTGGCGCACGAGATCCACGCCCGTTTGCGGCGCGGCCACGTTGCCTTCCAGCGCGAGCGCGCGGCGTCCTAGCCGCTCGATTTCGCCCAGCACCTCGTCGATCGCCGAGCGACGGCCGTACGAGGCGTCGTTGTCACCCCAGTAGTTGATCGCGACATCGGCGCCCTCGCGGGCGCTCGTAATCGCAATGGCGCGGCCAATGCCGCGCGAACCGCCGGTGACGATCACCACCTTGTCCTTGAGCAGCACGTGTTTCTCCTCGTAGCTTGTGATGAGCCTCGCCTGGTGCGCGTTCGGCGCGCTCAGTGCGTGTATGGCCGGGAAAGTTTGCAGTCCGGATTGAGCCGCACACCGAAGCCCGGCGCATCCGGCACCTTGAGCCGTCCTTGCACCGGCACCGGTTCGTCGAGCAGCAGCGGTGTAAACATCGGCACCACCTTGTCGGCCTTCGGCGCCATCATGAGGAATTCCGCGAACGGCGAGTTATGGCGCGTCACGACGAAGTGATAGCTGTACACCGAGGAGCCGTGCGGTACGACCAGCACGTTGTGCGCGTCGGCGAGCGCCGAGATCTTGATGAGTTCGGTCATGCCGCCGCACCAGTTCACGTCGGGCTGGATCAGGTCGCAGCAGCCCATTTCCAGCAGCATGCGAAAGCCCCAGCGCGTGGCTTCGTGCTCGCCGGTGGAAACCATCATGCCGCGCGGCACATTGCGGCGCAGTTCGGCATAGCCCCAGTAGTCGTCGGGCGGCAGGCATTCCTCGATCCACTTGAGGTCGTACTCTTTGGCGGCCTGGGCGAGGCGCGTGGCATAGCGCACGTCGAGGCTCATCCAGCAGTCGTACATGAGCCAGAAGTCGTCGCCCACACGCTCGCGCATGGTGGCGAGCAGTTCGAGGTTCTTTCTGAGGCCCTCCTCGCCTTCGGCCGGACCGTGCAGCAGCGGCAGCTTGCCGCCGATGAAGCCCATTTCCTTCGCGAGATCGGGGCGCGCGCCGGTGGCGTAGAACATCAGCTCGTCGCGCACGGGGCCGCCGAGCAACTGATACACGGGTTCCTTGCGGATCTGCCCGAGCAGGTCCCACAGTGCGAGATCGACGCCCGAGATGGTGTTGAGCACGACACCCTTGCGGCCGTAGTAGAGCGTGGCGTAGTACATCTGATCCCACATCTTCTCGATGTCGGTCACGCGCTGCCCTTCAAGAAAACGCGCGAGATGCTTCTCGACGATGAATGCGCCGATCTCGCCGCCCGTGGTCACGGCAAATCCCACAGTGCCGTCGCTCGCCTCGATTTCCACGACGAGTGTCCCGAGCACGTCGATGCCGAACGAGCGGCGGCTCTGACGATACTCGGGATAGCGCGCCATCGGCGTGGAAATATGGTCGTCGATCCAGTGGCCGTCGGGTTGATCGTGATAGTCGGCGCCGCCGCCGCGCACGGTGAAGGCTCGCACGTGTTTGATGGTTGGCATGGCCATGTTACGTAGCTCCTGGGTAGAGGATTAGCGCGCGCGCCGCACGGGCGGCTCGAATGAGCGAGCCGCCGGCGCAACGGCGCGCGGCGCGACGACAAGAATGAGCAGCGCGGCGGCAATGCTTGCAAGCCCGAGCAGTTCGAGGCCCGCCGCGTGGGAAGCAAAGTTTCGGTCGGCGGCGGCGCGCAGCATCGGCGCGATGAAGCCGCCCAGGCCGCCGAGCGAATTGATGAGCGCGATGCCGCTGGCCGAGGCCGCGCCCGCGAGATCGCGCGCCGGGAAGGTCCAGAAGAGCGGCTGCGCCGCGATGAAGCCGCTCGCCGCGCAGCACAGGCCGAGCATCGCGACGATCGCGCCCGCGGTGCCGCCAAGGCCTGCCGCCAGGCCCGAGACGGCGATGCCGATGCCCGACATCACGAGCAGGCGCGCGGCCCAAGCGCGATGCCCTCCGAGGCGGTCCGCGCGGCGCGGCACGATCCACGTGAGCGCCACGGCGCACAGCCAGGGCACGGCCGCGAGCAGGCCTACCTCGAGGCCCACAGAGGCGCCCACGAGCGAGGCCACCTGTTGCGGCAGAAAAAAGATCACGCCGTACACGCTCATCTGGATCAGCGCATAGATGCCGGCATAGGCGAGCACGCGGCGGTCGAACAGCGCGGCGAGCGCATCGCGCGGGCCGTGCGCGGCGGCTTCGCGCGCGTCGAGCTGGATCGCGCTCGTGAGCGCGCGGCGCTCGTCGGGGGAGAGCCAGCGCGCGTCCCCGGGCTTATCGACGAGATACCAGAAGGCCCACACGCCCACGGCCGAGGCCAGCCCGCCTTCTACGAGAAAGAGCCACTTCCAGCCTGCGAGCCCGAAGGTGCCGTGCATCTCGAGCAGGAGTCCTGACAACGGCCCGCCGAAGATGAAGGCCAGCGGCGCGCCGAAATAAAACACGCCGATGGCGCGCGCCCGCGAGGACTGCGGAAACCACTGCGTGAGGTAATAGATGATGCCGGGGAAGAAACCCGCTTCGGCCACGCCCAGCAGGAATCGCAGCACATAGAACGAAGTGGGCGACTGCACCCACGCCATCGCTGCGGAAATCATGCCCCACGTGACCATGATGCGGCACATCCAGATCCGCGCGCCCACACGGTGCAGCGCGAGATTGCTCGGCACTTCGAAGAGTGCGTAGCCGACGAAGAACACGCCCGCGCCGAAAGCGAATGCCGCGTCCGAAAGGCCCGTATCGTGCAACAGCGCCTTTTGCGCGAAGCCGATGTTCGCGCGGTCGAGAAACGCGAGCACGTACATCAAGAGCAGGAAGGGCAAAAGGCGGCGCATGGCCTTGCGGCCCGCGGCTTCCGCCAGCGTAGGTGCCAAGGTAGGTGCCTCGATCGACATCGATGTCTCCTGTCGGCGCTCTTCTGTTACCACCGCGCCGTTATCGTGATCCCGCGCGTTGTCCGGCCGGTGCGCGCGGGTCCTGCTTCCCGCCTCAGTATGTCGCGCGCCCGCCCGAAAGATCGAATACCGAGCCGGTACTGAACGCGCAGTCTTCCGTCGTGAGCCAGACGATCATCGAAGCCGCTTCGTCCGGCATGAGGAAGCGGTTCATCGGGATCTTCGCGAGCATGTAGTCGATATGCTGCTGCGACATCGAATCGAAAATCTCGGTCTTGGCCGCCGCCGGCGTCACGGCATTGACGAGCACGCCCTTCGTGGCCAGCTCCTTGCCGAGCGACTTCGTCAGTCCGATGAGGCCGGCCTTCGATGCGCTGTAGTGCGAAGCATTCGGATTGCCTTCCTTGCCGGCCACGGAGGCGATATTGACGATGCGTCCATAGCCCTGCTCGATCATGCGCGGCACCACGGCGCGGCAGGTGAGGTAGCTGCCGATCAGGTTCACTTCGATCACGCGGCGCCACACGTCGACGGGTAGTTCCCACGTGAGACCATTGCCGCCCGTAATACCCGCGCTGTTCACGAGCGCGTGAATCGCGCCGTGCGTTTTCACGGTTTGCTGTGCGGCTGCCTCGACCGAGGCTTCGTCGGTCAGTTCGACCGTCACCACCGAAACCTTGCCCAGCTCCGACAACTCGGCGCGCGCGCGTTCGAGCCGTTCCGCGTCGATGTCCCAGAGCGCGACCGACGCGCCCGAACGCAATGCCCGCTGCGCCACGGCATAACCCAGACCGCGCGCGCCGCCCGTCACGACCATCACGCGATTGTTCAGATCCAGTTGATTCATTGCGCCTGCTCTCCTTGTTCCGCCACGAGGCGTTGCTGTTGTTCACCCAGGCCGCTCACGCCCAGCCGCATGGTCTGTCCCGCGCGCAAATAGATGGGTTCCGGCTTCTGCCCCATGCCGACGCCCGGCGGCGTGCCGGTCGAGATCACGTCGCCGGGCTGCAGGCTCATGAACTGGCTGATATAGGAAACGAGCGTGGCCACGTCGAAGATCATCGTGCGCGTGTTGCCGTTCTGGTAACGCTTGCCGTCGACTTCGAGCCACATGTCGAGCGCCTGCGGGTCGGCGATCTCGTCGCGCGTGACGAGCCAGGGGCCGAGCGGCGCGAAGGTGTCGTAGCCCTTGCCCTTGTCCCACTGGCCGCCGCGCTCGATCTGCCATGCGCGCTCGGAAACATCGTTGACCACGCAATAACCGGCCACATAATCGAGCGCGCGCTCGCGCGGCACATTGCGCGCTGCTTCGCCGATCACCACACCCAGCTCGACTTCCCAGTCGACCTTCATCGCGCCCGGGGGAATCAGCACGTCGTCGTTGGAGCCGGTGATCGAACTCGTTGCCTTGAGGAAGAGCACGGGCTCTGTGGGGACGGGCATATTGGATTCGGCGGCGTGGTCGGAATAATTGAGGCCCACGCAGACGATCTTGCCGACGCTGCCCACGCACGGACCCAGGCGGGTGTCGGCGGGAACGAGCGGCAAGGCGGCGAGATCGTGTCCGGCGAGCTGGCGCAGCGCGGCCGCGCCGAGGCCGTTACCGGCGACGTCCAGCGTGACGCCGGAGAGATCGCGCACGCGCCCCTCGTTATCGATCACACCCGGCTTTTCAGCCCCCTTACTGCCCCAGCGGACCAGCTTCATGCGGCGTCTCCTGATATTGGAATGGATCGTTGACAGCCAATATAGGGGTGCCGCGATAGCCGAACAATCCGAAAGCCGCATGAGGCGATAGCGAAAGCGGATCGCGCCCTTTGTCGCCTTATGTGTCGTGGGTACGCAGAAAAACAGAAGCCCGCGAACGCCGTGGCGTACGCGGGCTTTGTGCACTGCAACGCGCCTGGCTCGCAGGCGCGGCATGAGTCACAGCATGGTCAGTGCATCGCGTGCAGGTAGTGATAGAGACCGGCCGCCGCAGCACCGCCGGCAAGCGGCCCGAACACCGGAATCCACGCATAGCGCCAGTCGCTGTCGCGCTTGCCCGGGATCGGCAGCAGCGCGTGCATGATGCGCGGCGAGAGATCGCGCGCCGGGCTCATCGCGTAGCCGGTCGGGCCGCCGAGCGAAATGCCGATGCCGAGCACGAGCAGGCCGACGGGCAGCGCGTCGAGCGCGCCGAGACCCACCTGCGGCGAGGCCAGATAAAGCACGCCCAGGATCAGCACGAAGGTGCAGATCGCTTCCGTCAACACGTTGTGCCGCTTGCTGCGAATAGCGGGCGCCGTGCAAAACACCGCGAGCTTGATATCCGGATCGGCTTCGTTCGCGAAGTGCTGTCGATAGGCAAGCCATACGAGCAGCGCGCCCGCCATGCCGCCGAGCATCTGCGCCGCGATATAACCGCCGACCTTCGACCACGCGAACTTGCCCGCGAGCGCCAGGCTGATCGTGACGATCGGGTTGAGGTGCGCGCCGCTGAACGAGGCAGTCACGTAGACCGCCACGAACACGGCCATGGCCCAGCCCATCACGATGACGATGAGGTCGGCGCCCTTGCCCTTCGTTTTTGCCAGCAGCACGTTCGCTACGGCGCCGTTACCGAGCAGCACGAGAATGGCCGTGCCGATGAATTCCGCAATATAGGGTGACATGATTGTCGTAGTCTCTCTCTGCCCGCGCGGTGCATGCGCACGAAGCGCATGCGATCCCGCTGCGGGTTATGTTAATTAGTTATGCTTGTATGTTGTAAAGCTGACTCGCGGCTCAGTGCGAGTCGTCCGCCCAGGCCTTGGCCGCGCGCACCGCACGCTGCCAGCCTGCGCGACAGGCGTCGACCTGCGCGCCCTGCATCGACGGCGCGAAACGGCGGTCGAGCTTCCACTGGCTCTGCAGTTCGCCCACGTTCTGCCAGTAGCCGGTTGCGAGGCCTGCAAGGTAGGCCGCGCCGAGCGCCGTGGTTTCGGTGATCTTCGGGCGCACCGCATCCACGCCGAGCAGATCCGCCTGGAACTGCATGAGCAGGTTGTTCGCGCTCGCGCCGCCGTCCACGCGCAGCTCGCCCACGCTGATGCCCGAATCCGCTTCCATGGCCGCCAGCACGTCGAGCGACTGGTAGGCGATCGAATCGAGCGCCGCGCGCGCGAGATGCGCCGAGGTCGTGCCGCGCGTCACGCCGAACAGCGTCCCGCGTGCGCGCGCGTTCCAGTGCGGCGCGCCGAGGCCCGCGAACGCCGGCACGAGGTACACGCCGTCCGTATGCGGCACGCTTGCGGCGAGCGCTTCGATTTCCGGCGCGCTCTTGATGATGCCCATACCGTCGCGCAGCCACTGCACCACCGCGCCCGCGATGAAGATGCTGCCTTCGAGCGCATAGTTGACCTCGTCGCCGATCTGCCACGCGATCGTCGTGACGAGGTTGTTCTTCGACTCGATGGGCTTCGTGCCCGTGTTCATCATCAGGAAGCAGCCCGTGCCGTAGGTGTTCTTCACCATGCCCGTGCTCGTGCACATCTGGCCGAACATCGCGGCCTGCTGGTCGCCCGCGATGCCGGCCAGCGGAATCTTCGAGGCGAACACCGTGGTCTTGGTCGGACCATACACTTCGGATGACGAACGGACTTCGGGCAGCATGCTGCGCGGAATTTCGAGCGCGTCGAGCAACTCGTCGTCCCATTGGCGCGTGTGAATATTGAAGAGCATGGTGCGCGACGCATTCGTCACGTCGGTCACGTGCAGTTCGTGCTTCGTGAAGTTCCACACGAGCCAGCTGTCCACGGTGCCGAACGCGAGCTTGCCTTGACGCGCTTTTTCGCGTGCGCCGGGCACGTTGTCGAGAATCCAGCGAATCTTGGTTGCCGAGAAATACGAATCGATCGGCAGACCCGTTTTCGCGCGCACTTTCTCTTCGAGGCCGCGCGCCTTGAGCGAGTCGCAGAAGTCGGCCGTGCGGCGGTCCTGCCAAACGATGGCGTTATAGACGGGATGGCCCGTCTCCCGATCCCAGACGATCGTCGTCTCGCGCTGGTTCGTAATGCCGATCGCGGCGATGTTGGTGCCGTTCATGCCGGCGCGCGTCACGGCCTCGGCGGCGACGCCCGCCTGGGTCGACCAGATTTCCTGCGGATCGTGCTCGACCCAGCCCGGTTGCGGATAAATCTGTTCGAACTCTTTCTGGGCAACCGAAACGATGTTGCCCTGGCGGTCGAAAAGCATGGCGCGCGAACTCGTGGTGCCCTGGTCGAGCGCAAGAATGTACTGTTCCTGCATGTCTCTCATCTCCGTCTGTACTAGTTGTGATGACGCACCGCGGGGACAGTGCGTGGGGGGTACGTGACCTACCTTGCGTGATGCCGGCGAACTTCAGTGCTGCGCGGTCGCCGTCGCGCTTGTTGCGGCAAACCAGTGATCGATTGCGGCGGCCACGCCGTTGAGCGTGCCCGGCGCGACATGCAGGCCCAGCTTCGAGCGGCGCCACAACACGTCTTCGGCGCGCGTGGCCCATTCGGCGTTGCGCAGGTAGCGCAATTCGGCCTCGAAGATGCCCGGCGCGACTTCGCAGCCGAGGCCCGCGAGCGATTGCGCGTTGTCGAGCAGCCGCTCGGCGCGCGTGCCGTATGCGCGTGCGTAGCGGCGCGCAAGCGGTGCAGGCAGCCACGCATGGCGTCTCGCGAAGTCCTGCGCAAAGGGCTCGAAACGCGCGTTCGCGATATCGCCGCCGGGCAGCGGCGCGCCGGCCGTCCACGAAGGCGCGGCGTGGCCGAGCACGCGACACAGCATGTCCGAAGCCTCTTCCGCGAGCTTGCGGAAGGTCGTGATCTTGCCGCCGAACACCGAAAGCAGCGGCGCGCCGGCAGTTTCGTCGAGTTCGAGCTTGTAGTCGCGCGTGACGGCGGACGCATTCTCCGCGCCCTCTTCCTCGAGCAGCGGACGCACGCCCGAGTAGGTCCATCGCACGTCGGCCGGCGAGATCTTGCGCTTGAAATAGCGATTGATCGACTCGCACAGGTAGCGCGTTTCGTCGCCGTCGATCGAGACCTTCGCGGGGTCGTGGTGATACTCCACGTCGGTCGTGCCGATGAGCGTGAAGTCGTGCTCGTACGGAATCGCGAAGATGATGCGCTTGTCCGGGTTCTGGAAGATGTACGCGTGGTCGTGCTCGAACAGGCGCTTCGTGACGATATGACTGCCCTTCACGAGCCGCACGCTGTGCTGCGCGCCGCGCCCGAGCGCACCGTGGAGCACCTCGCCCACCCACGGCCCGGCCGCGTTGGCGATGGCGCGGGCGCGCACGTCGAAGGTGCTGCCGTCCGGGCGGCGCAGGAGCGCCTGCCATTCGCTTTGCGCGCCGTTCGTGGCGTTCGTGCGCACGGCGGATACGAGCTTCGTGCGCGTGAGGATTTGCGCGCCGCGCTCCTGCGCGTCGAGCGCGTTGAGCACGACGAGGCGCGCGTCGTCGACCCAGCCGTCCGAATACACGAAGCCGCGCTGGATCGAGTCGATGAGCGGCTCACCCGCCGCATGGCGGCGCATGTCGATGCCGCGCGAACCCGGCAGCAATTCGCGCTTCGCAAGATGGTCGTAGAGAAAGAGGCCCATGCGAATGAGCCAGGCGGGACGCAGATTCGGCATGTGCGGCATGACGAAACGCAGCGGCCACATGATGTGGGGCGCCGCGCGCAGCAGCGTTTCGCGCTCCTGCAGCGCCTTGCGCACGAGCCCGAATTCCCTGTACTCGAGATAGCGCAGCCCACCGTGAATCAGCTTGGTGCTGCACGACGAGGTATGCGAGGCGAGATCGTCCTGCTCGCAAAGGAGCACCGACAACCCGCGGCCGGCCGCGTCGCGCGCGATGCCCGCGCCGTTGATCCCGCCGCCCACGACGAGCAGATCGTACCGGTTCTGTTGAGTCACCCTGCTGTGTCCCTGAAAGAAAAACGAACCTCGAAATGTTCGAATTCGAAATTTATCGAACATGAACGAAAAAGTAAAGGTTCGGTTTTCGGGCTTTTGACCGAAAGCAGTGCGTAAACGAACATACATCGGACATTATCGAACGTTCGTCAGGCGCGAATGAAAACGGGCCTTGCGCGCCCGATGGGCAGCACCCCGCCCGCTCGCGAAGCGCGTTGGATGGCAGATCGGAAATGGAGAAAAGGCGCAGACGACGCGCCCGGAAAAAACGCGTACGAAAACCCCGCGGCTTATGCGGCGACGTGAACCTGCGTGCCCGCGGCGAGAACCGCCTCGTTCATTTCCTCGGGCAGCGGCTGGTCGGTGAAGAGCGCGTGGATCTGGCTCAGGTGCCCCTGGCGCACGAGCGCCGGGCGGCCGACCTTCGAATGGTCGGCCACGAGGTAGACCGTGCGCGCATGCTCGATGATGGCCTGCGCCACGCGGACTTCGCGCGTGTCGAAGTCGCGCAGCGTGCCGTCGGTCTCGATGGCCGAGGTGCCGATGATCGCGTAATCCACCTTGAACTGGCGGATGAAGTCGATGGTGTGCTCGCCGACGATGCCTTTGTCCCAGGGTCGCACGACGCCGCCCGTGATCATCACTTCGCAGTCGGGATAGCCGCTCATCACGCTCGCCACGTTGAGGTTGTTCGTGACGACGCGCAGTCCCTGATGATGATTGAGCGCGCGCGCGACTTCCTCGGTCGTGGTGCCGAGGTTGATGAAGAGCGAGGCCTGATCGGGAATGTGCTGGGCCGCCAGGGCCGCGATGCGGCGCTTCTCCTCGTGGAACATGTGCTGCCGTGCACTGTACGAGACGTTCTCCGCACTCGTGGGCAGGCTCGCGCCGCCGTGATAGCGGCGCAGCAGATTCATGTCGGCGAGCCAGTTCACGTCGCGGCGAATGGTTTGCGGCGTGACGTCGAAATGCGAGGCGAGATCGTCGACCGTGACGAAGCCGTCGCGTTGCACCCATTCGAGCATTGCCTGCTGGCGCGCGTTCAGGGTGAGGCGAGGATCTCGTGTCATTGGCTCGTTTGGCATGCAAGTGAGGACCGACCTATTGTAAGGGCTTGCCCACCCGAATCAGGAGAAAGCCGATGCATGCCGTACGCAAATGGATAGCAGGCGTCGCCGTCGCCGCCATGCTGGCCCCGCTGTGGGCCCCGCTGCTGAACCCGCTTCCCGCCGCCGCGCAAACGAACCCCGGCGCGACGGCGCCCGCCGCCTCCGCCACGCCAGCCGGCGACGGCACCTTCCTCCTGACGATCTTCCTGAAGCACGACGAGTCGAAGCCGCTGCCGAAGATCAATCAGCAACTCGCGGAACAGGGCTTCTACAAGGCCTTTCCGCCGCCCGGCATCGAAGTGGTCTCGTGGTACGTGATGATGGGGATCGGCCAGGTCGTGACGCTGCGGGTGCCGGCCGACCGGCTGCGCGAGGTGAACCGCGCGATCGAGGAAACCGCATGGGGCGGCTATCACACGGAGTTTTATCCGACCTACGACTACAAGGCGCTCGCCGAGCAGGCGCGGGCGCGCAACGGCAAGTAGCGGAACGCGGGCGCGCCCTGAAGCAGGCGCGCCCAGGGTTGCTCCGAAGCTTCCGTTAAAATGCTGCGCTTTCTCTATTCCCCCGCCGCGCCCGATGCACTCCGCTCCATCGACCTCGCCCGCCGCTGCCCGCGAAGCGAACGACACCGAACTCACCCACGACCTCGTCTACGGCCCCAACGACCGCCCCGCGCCCACCATCGCCTTCGTGGCCGCGCTCCAGCATCTGCTCGCGATCCTCGTGCCGATCGTGACGCCAGGGCTCCTGATCTGCCAGGCGCTGGGCGTCTCCAGCCGCGACACCACGCTGATCGTCTCGATGTCGCTGGTGATTTCCGGCATCGCCACGTTCCTGCAATGCAAGCGCGTCGGGCCGCTCGGCGCGGGCCTGCTCATCGTGCAGGGCACGAGCTTCAACTTCGTCGGCCCGCTCATCGCGGGCGGCAGCCTGATGGTCAAGCAGGGCACGGCCGTCGAAACCGTGATGGCCGCCATCTTAGGCGTCGTCATTGCGGGTTCGTTCGTCGAAATGGCGGTGTCGCGCATCCTGCCCTTCATCAAGCGGCTCATCACCCCGCTCGTCACCGGCATCGTCGTGCTGCTGATCGGCCTCACGCTCATCAAGGTCGGCCTGATCAGCATGGGCGGCGGCTATGGCGCCATCGCCAAAGGCAACTTCGCGAGCGTCCAGAACCTCACGCTCTCGGGCCTCGTGCTCGGCACCATCATCGTGCTCAACCGCGTGCCCGTCGTTTGGGTGCGCAGCACGGCGCTCGTCATCGCACTCGCCATCGGCTATATCGTTGCGGGCGCAATGGGTCGGCTCGACTTCACCGGCGCGCGCGAAGCCGCGCTGTTCCAGATTCCGACCCCGCTGCATTTCGGCCTGGGCTTCTCGTGGTCGCTCTTCGTGCCGATGCTGATCATCTACCTCGTGACCTCGCTCGAAGCGATCGGCGACGTCACCGCCACCAGCAAGGTGTCGAAGGAGCCGGTGGAAGGCCCGGTGTGGATGCGGCGCATCAAGGGCGGCGTGCTCGTGAACGGCTTCAACTCGCTGCTCGCGGGCTTCTTCAACACGTTTCCCAGCTCCGTGTTCGCGCAGAACAACGGCGTCATCCAGCTCACCGGCATTGCCAGCCGCCACGTTGGCCTCTGGATCGCGGGCATGCTCGTCGTGCTGGGCCTCTTCCCGCCCGTGGCCGGCTTGCTGCAGGCCGTACCCGAACCCGTGCTGGGCGGCGCAGCCATGGTGATGTTCGGCGCGGTGGCCGCTTCGGGCATCAACATCCTCGCGGGCACGCGCCTCGACCGCCGCGCGCTGCTCATCATCGCCGTGTCGCTGGCACTGGGCCTGGGCGTCTCGCAGGTGCCGGAGATTCTGACCAGCCTCCCGCATGCGCTCAAGAACGTGCTGGAGTCGGGCGTCGCAACGGGCGGCATTTGCGCGCTCGTGATGAACTGGTTCCTGCCGGAAAAGGCTTAACGCTCGTCGAGCGTGTGGCCCTGATGCCGGGCCGCACGCTTTTTTATTGACCGTAATTTCCAATTTACTGGATAATGACTCCATCATCTTGGAAACGAACCCCATGGATACCCCGACCGACGCCGGCATCAACGAGCGCATTGCCCGCTGCGTGCGCGACCTGCGCGCCACGCGCGGCCTCACGCTCGACGCGCTGGCCGCGCGCAGCGGCGTGAGCCGTTCGATGATCTCGATGATCGAGCGCGGCGCCGCCAGCCCCACGGCCGTAGTGCTCGAAAAGCTCGCGGCGGGGCTGTCGGTCTCGATGGCGAGCCTGTTCGGCGCCAGCGGCGAGAGCACGCCCGCCGAGCCGCTGGTACGCCGTGCGCAGCAGGCACAGTGGCGCGACCCGCAATCGGGCTATACGCGCCGGAGCGTGTCGCCGCCCAACTGGCCTTCGCCGATCCAGCTGGTCGAAGTGGATTTCCCGGCCGGCGCGCGCGTAGCCTACGAAACGGGCAGCCGCGAGACTGTGATTCACCAGCAGGTCTGGGTGATGGAAGGACGGATCGACGTGGAACTGGGCACCGAACGCCATGCGCTTCATGCGGGCGATTGCCTCGCCATGCGGCTCGATCAGCCGCTCATCTTCAGCAATCCCGGTTCGCAGGCCGCGCGTTACGTCGTCGCGATTTGCGACGCGAGCGGACTCTGAACCCGCGTCATTCGCCTCGATCTTCCACCCTATCCATTTAAAGAGGATTCCCCATGAATTCGAACTCACGCAGCGATGGCGTGCGCTTCATCGATTGCAACGAAACGGACCACGCGTCGGCGATTCTCGAGATCCTCAACGACGCGATCGTCAATTCGACCGCGCTCTACGACTACAAGCCGCGTCCGCCCGAGGCCATGGTCACGTGGTTCGGCACCAAGCGCGCGAACGGTTTTCCGGTGGTGGGCGCCGTAGACGAGGCCGGCACGCTGCTCGGCTTCGCGAGCTGGGGCACGTTTCGCGCGTTTCCCGCCAACAAGTACACGGTCGAGCACAGCGTCTACGTGCACCGCGACCAGCGCGGCCGTGGCCTCGGCGAACGCCTGCTGCTCGAGTTGATCCGCCGCGCCCGTGAGGAACAGATTCACGTGATCGTCGGCTGCATCGACGCCGCCAATGCCGGCAGCATCGCGCTGCACGTCAAGCTGGGCTTCACGCACTCGGGCACGATCAAGGAAGCGGGATTCAAGTTCGGACGCTGGCTCGACGCCGCGTTTTACCAGCTCAATCTGGAGATGCCCGCCCCGCCGGTGGACGGCTGAGGCGAGCGCGCGCCTCGCGACTCAACGTGCGCTCGGGCGGGCCGCAGCCGCCGTCATGGCATTGCGGAGATGGCGCGCCCGCAGCGGCGCGCGTGCCGCGCGCTTCGAGGCGCACGCCGCGCGCGTGGCACGCCGCTTCGCCTGACTGCGGTTGCGGGACTCGGCCTCGCGCGTGGCGCGCCGCGCCTGCCTGCGCACGACGAGCAGCACGCAGCCGATTGCGGCGACCACGGCCACGCGAAACGGCGACGATTCGAAGGCGCGTTCCGGCACGTGCAGCAGAAGAATGGAAATGAACACGGCGACCTGAATGAGGATCGCCGAAAGCGAAGCGACGAACAGGTAGGCGTGCAGGCGATCGGTCGGCGGCTTCATGGGGTTGCACTCCAGAAAGTTGCGCGGACAACGATATCGAGTCTGGCTGGTTATACCCTACGCCTCGCGAATGTCAGGCGCATGGCAACGCGCGAAGCTGGGCAGCGTGAAGGGATCGTGCCTGCTCCAGGCTGATGAGAACCTTAAGGAAAGGCGCCTGCGATTACGCTTTTATCGTCGGACGATAATTGTTTATGCACCTTACCGACCAACGCCTTTCAGCGCCTTTCGTCTTGCCTCGATTGATGCGCAGCGCAGAAAGGTCTCTTCCAGTTCATTCAGTGCTTACCTAAGGTTGACTTAAGCTCGCGCGCCGTACCCTTGCAGGTTGTAATCCGCACGGCAATGCAGTCATGAATCGCACTTATGAATATCGCGGCTACGCAATCCGCGTTGGCGTCGAAGCAAATGGCACGCTCCCGCTCGAGCGCCTGGAAATCGAACGGCCTCGCTATGCAGCGGTGGTGAGCATCGCGGCAATCGACGAGCGCGCCGTCCCCTCGCCCCTGAGAATCGACAACGCCGCCGGGCTGCCCTTCCACTCCGATATCGACGCCTTGATGGGCGGCTACAGCGCGGCCTGCCGCCTGATCGACGAACAGCTCGCCGCAACGGCGCCCTGACCTGCCCAAGCAAAAAAACGCGCGACAGCCGGAAGCCATCGCGCGTTTTTCATCGGGACGCACTGTGTGCGTCCTGTGCCTGCGTTTAGTCGCGGTTCGCCTGCAACACGGTCAAAGCGGCCATGTTGATGATGCGTCGCACCGTCGAGCTCGACGTCAGCACGTTCACCGGCGCATTCACGCCCAGCAGGAACGGGCCGACCGCCACGTTGCTGCCCGCACCCGTCTTGAGCAGGTTGTAGGCGATGTTGCCCGAGTCCACGTTCGGGCACACGAGCAGGTTCGCCGCGCCCTTGAGCTTCGAATGCGGCAGGATGCGCAGGCGCAGGGCTTCGTCCAGCGCGCAGTCGCCGTGCATTTCCCCGTCGATTTCCAGGTCGGGATTTTTTTCCGTCACCAGCTTGAGCACTTCGCGCATCTTCGTGCCCGAAGCCGAACTGCCCGAGCCGAAGTTCGAACGCGAGAGCAGCGCTACCTTCGGCTGCAGGTTCAGCCATTCCATCTGGCGTGCCGCGGCCAGCGTGAATTCGGCGATCTGCTCGGCGTTCGGGTTGTCGTTCACGTGCGTGTCGACGATCGCGACCGTGCGCTTGTCGAGCAGCAGGATGTTCATCGCCGCATACGTATTCGCGTTGCGCTGCTTGCCGATCACCTCGTCGACGAAGCGCAGGTGGTCGTGATACGCGCCCACCGTGCCGCACACCATGCCGTCCGCGTCGCCCAGGCGCACCATCATCGCGCCGATCAGCGTGAGGCGGCGGCGCATTTCCACGCGCGCCATCTCCTTCGAAATGCCGTCGCGGCAACGCAGTTCCCAATAGGTCGTCCAGTACTGGTGGAAGCGCTCGTCGTACTCGGGGTTCGTGACTTCCACGTCTTCGCCGAGCTTCAGCCGCAGGCCGAACTTCTCGATGCGGGCGAGCAGCACTTCCGGACGGCCGATCAGGATCGGACGCGCAAGCTTCTCGTCGACGATCACCTGCACCGCGCGCAGCACGCGCTCCTCCTCGCCTTCGGCGAACACGATGCGCGACTTGCCGCCGTCACGCACGAACTGCTTCGCGGCCGCGAAAATCGGCTTCATGAACGCGCCCGAGTGATACACGAACTGCTGAAGCTCGTTCGTGTAGGCGGCGAAGTCGTCGATCGGACGCGTGGCCACGCCGTCTTCCATCGCCGCCTTCGCAACGGCCGGCGCAATACGCACGATCAGACGCGAGTCGAACGGCTTCGGAATCAGGTACTTCGGGCCGAAGCGCAGGTCATAGGCGCCGTATGCGGCCGCCACCGAATCGTTCAGCTCTTCTTCCGCGAGCTTGGCGATCGCGTGCACCGCCGCGATTTCCATGTTGCGCGTGATGGTCGTTGCACCGACATCGAGTGCGCCGCGGAAGATGTACGGGAAGCACAGCACGTTGTTGACCTGGTTCGGGAAGTCCGAACGGCCCGTGGCGATCACCGCGTCCGGGCGCGCTTCGAGCGCGACCTCGGGGAAGATTTCCGGCGTGGGGTTGGCAAGCGCGAGAATCAGCGGCTGGTCCGCCATCTTCTTGACCATTTCGGCCTTGAGCACGCCGCCGGCCGACAGGCCGAGGAACACGTCCGCGCCTTCGATCACGTCGGACAGCGAGCGCGCCGAGGTGTCCTGCGCGAAGCGTTCCTTGTCCGGGTCCATGAGCGTCGTGCGGCCCTGGTAGACCACGCCGTCGATGTCGGTCACCCAGATGTTCTTGAGCGGCAGGCCCAGATCCACCATGAGATCCAGACAGGCCAGCGCCGCCGCGCCCGCGCCCGAGGTCACGACCTTGACCTTCGAAATGTCCTTGCCGATCACTTTCAGGCCGTTCATGAACGCGGCCGAAACGGTGATGGCGGTGCCGTGCTGATCGTCGTGGAAGACCGGAATCTTCATGCGCTCGCGCAGTTTGCGCTCGACCGTGAAGCAGTCGGGGGCCTTGATGTCTTCCAGATTGATGCCGCCGAAGGTGGCTTCGAGGCTCGCGATGATGTCCACGAGCTTGTCCGGATCGCTTTCGGTGATTTCGATGTCGAACACGTCGATGCCGGCGAACTTCTTGAAGAGCACCGCCTTGCCTTCCATAACCGGCTTCGAGGCCAGCGCGCCGATGTTGCCGAGGCCGAGGACGGCCGTGCCGTTCGTGATCACGCCCACCAGATTGCCGCGCGCCGTATAGCGGAACGAGTTCTGCGGATTGTCGACGATCTCCTCGCAGGCCACGGCCACACCCGGCGTATAGGCGAGCGCGAGGTCGCGCTGGGTGACGAGCGGCTTGCTGGCCGTCACCGAAATCTTGCCCGGGGTGGGGAATTCGTGATATTCGAGGGCGGCCTGACGATCGGTCTTGTTCATGTTCCTCACTCTGATGGTGTGCCGCACGCACGGAAGGCGCGGCGGTCATGTTCGAATGAGGCGATTCTAGAGAGACCTCATAACCTGCTCATTTTGATTTAGTATGGGGCCATCATTTTTTGGTAATACCCTGGGGAATCGTGTCTTTCAGCATTGACGACGTGACGAGGCGGTTGAATACGCGCCTGAAAATGCGCCATCTGGTCCTGCTCCTGCAAATCCGCCAGCACGGCTCGCTCACGCGCGTGGCGGAACACATGGCGACGAGCCAGCCCGCCGTCACCAACGCGCTGGCTGAAATGGAGAGCATGTTCGGCGCGCCGCTCTTCGACCGTACGCCGCGCGGCATGACGCCCACGGCGCTCGGCAACGTGGTGCTCGCACGTGCCCAGGCCATGCTGCACGACCTGGATCACCTCGCGCGCGACATCGAAGCCGTGGTGGCCGGCCATGCCACGCGCGTGCACGTGGGCGTGATCCCGTTCATCTCGGGGCGCACGCTCGCCGCCGCCATTCGCCTCACGCAGTCGCGGCTGCCGCAACGCGTCACCATGACGATTCATGAAGGCACGAGCGACGCACTCCTTCCGCAACTGCGCGACCATACGCTCGATATCGTGATCGGGCGCGCGTCTTCGGCGGTCGACGTCTCGCAGTTGCGCTTCGAGGTGCTGCATCAGCAAAAGCCGCGGCTCATCGCCAGCCGCCGGCTCGCGGCGCGGCTCGCGCGCGGCAAGCTCGACTGGGAAAAGCTTGTCGAACTGGACTGGATCCTGGGCGCGCCGCACACGCCCATCCGCGAGCAGATTTCCGACCTCTTCCTGCACGCGGGCGTGGCGCCGCCCGTGCCTATCGTGGAGAGCTACACGTCGCGGCTGATCGGCGAGATGATCAGCACGAACGAGAACGCCGTGTCGATCGTGCCCGCCGATATCGCCGAGGAACTCGTGCACTTCGCGGGCGTGGCGATCGTGCCGTACACGCTCGACTGGACGCTGCCGCCGGTTGCGATGTTCACGCGCGCGGGCGTGCTGCGCGACGTCGACGCCACCTTCGGGCAGTCGCTGCGCGAGCTGTACCAGGAGGCTGAAAAGGCGCGGGGTTAAGCCGCTTCCTGCAGCTCGCTTTCCAGCTCTTCCAGCTCCAGCCCGTGCGTACGGTCGTGGTCGAGCAGTTCACGCACGAGTTCTTCCAGCGTCATGCGCCGGACGCCGTCGCGCAGCCCGCAGCGCAAGCGCTGCTCGGGCGTGAGGCGTTTGAGCGAGGCGCAAAGACGGCGCCGCCCTTCGCTGAATTCGCCCATTGCGGCGACGAAATCCTGCTTCAGGTATTCGCGTTCTTCCGCGAGCACCATGCCGTTCACCGATGCGATTTCCGGCAGTTGAGCCTTGCGCACGACACTGAATCGTTCGGCGAATACGGCGTCGAGATCGCGCAAATGGCACGCGTGCTCGAGCAACGAGAAGCCCGTGCCGCCTGGCCGGCGCGCCCATAGATCCATAGGCACGCGCTCGACGAGCGCCGCGAAGCGCTCCGGCATGGTTGCGAGCGCTTCGATCACCGCTTCGAACGGCAGGACCACCGGCTGCGCGCTGAACACCGCACCATAGCTGAAAAGCGCCCCGCTCACGCGGCCCCGCGCCTGAGCGACTTCGTGGCCGTGGCGGCGCATCACCTCGGCAACCAGCGCGCCGCAGTATTGGCGCGCCGTGGTGTCTTCGCCGATTTCCGGAAACTTCTGCGCGATTTCCTCGGCCACGGCGGCAATCGCCGCCACGCCGACGCGTGAGAGTACTGCGTACTCCACATAGCGCCCAGGCGCGTCGATCAAGGCTTCCAGCTGGCTGGCGAGCGGTGTCGCCTTGAAACGGTCGAAGCGTGAATGCATGCTGCCTCCTAATAGCTCGAATCGTAACGTATCAAAACGATACGTTACAAAACGCGAAGCGGCAAGTGCTCGAATGCAAACGGGGCGCGGACTTGATCGACGTGCAGCTTTAGGTGTTTACCCGTAATCATATTGTCAGCTGGTTATCGGTATGTCGATAATGCTCTCATGGATGTGAAAACTGCAGTGCGCGTCTTCGACGTGATCAACCTCTTTGCCGAAGTCCGGCAACCGATGATCTACAGCGAGATTGCGCGTCGAACCGAGATCCCGCTGTCGAGCTGCCACGCGCTGTTGCAGACGATGGTGGCCAAAGGCTATCTGTACGCGCCGGGCGTGAAGGCGGGCTACTACCCCACGCAGCGTCTTCTGCATGTGGCGCGCGACATCTGCAGCGAGGACCCGCTCACGCTGATGTTCCAGCCGCTGCTTTCCGCGTTGCGCGACGCAACCGGCGAAACCGCCGCGCTCGCCACGCTTGCGGGCAACCGCGTGGTCTATCTCGACGTGATGGAGTCGCGCCAGAAGATCCGCTACAGCGACGAGCCGGGCGGCTTCATGACCATTGCGAGCGCCGCGGGCAAGGCGCTGCTCGGCGCGCTCGCTCCGGCCGTGCGCCGCAAACTGCTCGACAGTTGCGAGCCGCCGTTGCACTCGGCCAACGGGGCGGTGATCGAGCGCGGCGCGTTCGAGCGCGATGTCGAGCAGGGCGTGACGGACGGCTGGCATCGCTCGACGGGCGAGAGCGTGGAGGACGTAGCCGGCCTCGCGCGCGGTTTCCTGATCCATGGCGAGGCGTTTGCGCTCGTCATCGGCGCGCCCAAGGCGCGTCTTCTCAAGAACGAGCAACACGCCGTGAAGGCTCTGCTCGAGGTGTACGCGCAAATCCCGCCCACGCTGCTCGCAGCCTGAGGCACGTTAAACGTCTCGGGCACTGACTGCAGCGATGCGCGAAGCGCGAAATTCCTGAAGTGGAGGGTCAAGCATGCGTTGGAAGAACCGGCCGCAAGGCTCGAACTGGGGCGACTTCGGTCCCGACGATCAATTGGGGCGCCCCAACCTCATCGGCGCCGAGCAGGTGCTCAAGGGCGCGCAGGAAATTCGCGCGGGCCTCACGTTCACCCTTTCGCTGCCGCTCGACTTTCCGGGCGACAGCAAGCTCAACGTGCGCCGCCATCCGCCGGTGCTGCGCCCTACCTTCCGCGACGGCCTGCCCTACGTGAACTTCCCGTTCGCGCGGAACGTTGCGGGCGCGACCGACGTGGTGAGCGACGATCAGGTGCTGCTCTCGCTTCAATACTCCACGCAGTGGGATTCGCTCGCGCACGTGGGTGCACGCTTCGATGCCAACGGCGACGGCGTGGCCGAAAGCGTCTACTACAACGGCTATCGCGCGAACGTGGACGTGGTCGGCCCGATGGAATATCGCGCGGAAGACAACTTCGCGCCTCACGCGTGCGGCGGCGAACATAGCCATGCCGATGTGCTCGGCATCGAGCATCTTGCCGTGAAGGGCATGCAAGGGCGCGGCGTGCTGATCGATTTCGCCGCGCATTTTGGCCGCGAGTTTCGCACCGTGGGCTACGACGACCTGATGCGCGTGATCGAGGCCGACGGCGTGGAAGTCGAGCGCGGCGACATGCTCGTGCTGCGCACCGGGTTTGCTGAGATGGTGCTCGAAATGAACCGCCAGCCCGACGAAGCCGTGCTGTCGAGCCACTGCAGCGCACTCGACGGCCGCGACGAGCGCCTGCTGCAATGGATCACCGATTCGGGCATCGCGGCGCTCGCTGCCGACAACTACGCAGTCGAACGCTACCCCGCGCGTGCGCCCGCCACACCCGGCGATCACCCGCTCATGCCGCTGCATCACCACTGTCTCTTCAAGCTCGGCCTGCCGCTGGGCGAGCTTTGGTATTTGCGCGATCTCGCCCTGTGGCTGCGCGAGCACCGGCGCTCGCGCTTCATGCTCACCGCGCCGCCGCTGCGGCTGCCTGGGGCCATGGGCTCGCCCGTCACGCCGGTCGCCACGGTTTGAGGAACTGCTTCGCTATCCTCTGTTTTATCCGCATTCCCGAAAAACATGGCTAAAGAAAGAGTCCTGATTACCGGCGGCGCCGCCGGCATCGGCGCCGCGTGCGCCGCGCGCTGCGCGGCCGATGGCTACGAAGCCGTCGTGATCGACCGCGTGGGCGACGGCATCATCGCCGATCTCTCCGACACCGAGGCAACGGCAGCCGCACTCGCCCGCGCGCTGGAAGGCGGCCCGATCACGCGCCTCATCAACAACGTGGGCGTGGTCGTGCCCAATGACGCCGAGCACCAGTCGCTCGAAGAACTCGAACGCGCATGGGCCCTCAACGTGCGCTGCGCGCAGCAGTGCATGCAGGCGCTGTTGCCCGGCATGAAGGCGGCGCGCTTCGGACGCATCGTCAACATGTCGTCGCGCGCCGCGCTCGGTAAAGAGCTGCGTACGGCCTATTCGGCCACCAAGGCCGCGTTGATCGGCATGACGCGTGTATGGGCGCTCGAACTCGGCGCATTCGGCGTGACCGCGAACGCCATTGGGCCGGGCCCGATTCGCACCGAGCTGTTCGACCGCGCCAATCCGCCCGGCGCGCCGCGCACCGAGGCGATCATCAACGCCGTGCCGGTCAAACGTGTAGGTACCCCCGACGATGTCGCGCACGCCGCCTCGTATCTGCTCGACGCGCGCAGCGGTTTCGTGACCGGCCAGGTGCTCTACGTGTGCGGCGGCATGACCGTTGGCGTCGCGGGAGTCTGACGATGGCGGCCCTCGAAACGCCTGCACAACCATGCGAACCGCGCCGCGCCGGCATCGTCGGCGCGGGCAGCATCGGCGTGGCGTTCGCGATCTGCTTTGCGCGGGCCGGCTGGCGCGTGCGCCTCTACGATCCCGACGCGGCACGCCGCGCCGCCGCGCCTGAAGAGATTGCGCTGCGCCTCGACGCTCTCACGCAATACGCGCTGCTCGATGAAAGCGCACAGCAAATCGCCACACGCGTCGCGATCGTCGACACGCTCGAAGCCGCGGTGGCGCACGCCGATCTCGTGCAGGAATGCGCACCGGAGCGCGCCGAACTCAAGCGCGAAATCTTCGCGCAGCTCGACCGCGCCGCGCCGCCCGAAGCGATTCTCGCGAGCGCTTCGTCGTTTCTCGCGGCTTCGATATTCGTCGACGCTACACTGCCGGGTCGCGCGCGCTGCCTCGTCGCCCATCCCGGCAACCCGCCCTACCTCGTACCCGTGATCGAGGTCGTGCCCGCACCGTTCACGTCCGAAGCGGCGACCACGCGCGCGATCGCGCTCTACGCCGAAGCGGGCATGAAGCCCGTGCGCGTAAAGCACGAAGTGGAAGGCTTCATCTTCAACCGCCTGCAAGGCGCCGTGCTGCGTGAAGCGTATTGCCTCGTGCGCGACGGCGTCGCGTCGGTGGAAGACATCGACACCGTGATGCGTGAAGGCCTCGGCCCGCGCTGGTCGGTGATCGGCCCGTTCGAGACCGTCGATCTGAACACGCGCGGCGGCATCGCCTCGCATGCGCAGAAGATGGGTCCCTCGTACGCGCGCATGGGCGCCGAGCGCGGCCAGCACGACCCGTGGACGCCCGAACTCGTCGCCGAGGTCGAGGCGGCGAGACGCGCGGCATTGCCGCTCGATCAATGGGACGAGCGCGTGGGCTGGCGCGACCGCCAGCTCATGCATCTCGCCCGCCATCGCAAGACCCAAAGCCACGACGACTCATAAGCGCATCGAACACGCGCCGAGAGCCGAAGAGACCCGACAACTATTACATTTCAGATAGAGACACTTCCATGCAGAAAGTCACCGCTTTCTTTACCGAGCTGATGCGCCGGTATTTGCCCGATCCGTTCGTCTTCGCGATCGGCCTCACCCTGCTGACGATGGCCCTTGCCGTGATCGTGCAAGGACAAGCCGTCACGGCGCTCACCACGAGCTGGGGCAAGGGCTTCTGGGCGCTGCTCGCGTTCACCACGCAAATGGCGGTGATTCTCGCGATGGGCTACGTGCTCGCGACCGCGCCGCTCACCGACCGCTTTCTGAACCGCCTGGTGGCGCGCGTGAACGATCCGCGCATGGCGATCATCGTCGCGACGCTGGTGGGCGGCATCGGCAGCTATCTGAACTGGGGCTTCGGCCTCGTGGTGGGTGGGATCGTCGCGCGCAAGCTCGCGCTGCGCGTGAAAGGCGTGCACTACCCGCTCATCATCGCTTCGGCCTATAGCGGCTTTACGCTCTACGGCCTCGGGCTTTCCGCCAGCATTCCCGTGCTGATCTCCACGAAGGGGCATCCGCTCGAGGCGCAGATGGGCGTCATTCCGCTCTCCGAAACGATTTTCTCGCCCACCATGCTCATCACGAGCCTCGTGACCCTCATCACGCTGCCGCTGCTGAACGCATGGCTGCACCCGAAGCCGGGTCAGCCGATCAAGGAAATCGACCGCGCCCAGGAAGAAAAGCAGCAGAAGGCCGCCGCGCTCGGCGTGGATCTCGACGAAGGCAACACGCTCGCCAACCGCCTGAACAACAGCCGTCTTCTGAGCTACGTGATCGGCCTGATCGGCATGGGCTATGTCGCGCTGCACTTCGTGCAGGGCGGCTCGATCGACCTGAACCTCATCAACTTCTTCATTCTGTTCCTCGGCATCCTGCTGCTCGGCACGCCGATCCGCTATGTGGAGAAGCTCAACGAAGGCATTCGCACGATCAGCGGCATCATTCTGCAGTACCCGTTCTACGCGGGCATCATGGCGATCATGGCGTCTTCGGGTCTGGTCAATACGTTTTCCGAAGCGTTCGTGAAGGTCGCGACGCCGGGCACGCTGCCGTTCTGGGGCTTGATCAGTTCGTTCGTGATCAACTTCTTCGCGCCTTCGGGCGGCGGCCACTGGGTCATCCAGGGACCGTTCATGATCGAAGCGGCGAAGACCATCGGCGCCTCCGTGGGCCATACCTCGACGGCCGTGATGCTCGGCAACGCATGGAACGACCTCGTGCAGCCGTTCTGGATCTTGCCCGCGCTTGCGCTTTCGAAGCTCAAGCTCAAGGACATCATGGGCTACACGGTCATCATGATGTTCTGGATCGGCATCGTGTATTCGGTTGCGATTCTCGCCTGGGGCTGATTGGCTCTCCCTTATAGGCGCCCCTTTCTGAACCCCATCCTCACCGGAGACTATTCATGCTGTTTCTTGTGCACATGCAGGTGCAGCTTCCGCACGGCACCGACGCCGCCTTCGCCGACGCCCTGAAGGCCGAGGAAAAAGCGTTTTCGCAGAAGCTGCAACGAGAAGGCAAATGGCGCCACCTGTGGCGCGTGGCCGGGGAATATGCGAATTACAGCGTGTTCGATGTCGAATCGAACGACGAACTCCATACGCTGCTGACCGCGCTGCCGCTCTTCCCGTTCCTGAAGATCAGCGTGACGCCGCTCGCCCAGCATCCGTCGGCCATCGTGCCGAATTAAGAGGAACGCGCCATGCCTTTTCTCATCGAAACGTTCGACAAGCCCGGTCACGCCGAAGTGCGCGCACGCGAGCGCGATTCACATCTGGCGTTTCTCGCGCAAAACAAGGCGCTGTTGCTGGCCTGCGGCGCGAAGCTCAACGACGACGGGAGCAGCGCAGGCGGCGGCATCTATATCGTCGATCTCGAAACGCGCGAGGAAGCCGAGCGCTTCATCGCGCAGGATCCGTTCACGCATGTCGGGCTGTTCGAGAGCGTGAAGATCGTTCGCTGGCGCAAGGCCTATATTGACGGAACCTCCTACCTGTAAGCGCAACGCACCTGCAGTCCCGCGAACGTTAAGTTCGTTTTCGACCTCGACGGCGCCGTGCTCCCCTGTACGGCGCCGTTTTGGCCCGGCGTGTGCCTCCGCACGCCGGGCCGTTTTTCATTCCCGCCCGGTTAGGCGCCTGGCTGCGTGCCCCGGTGCTGGGCACATCGATTGCTGAGCAGGTGCGCTGTCAGTCCATCAAGCAGCGCGGCCCATGTGGCGGCGCCTTCACGCGAGGAGGAAACCGATCATGCTAAAAATGGCCCTGTTCTTTGCCGTGATCGCCGTGATCGCGGCCCTGTTTGGCTTCACGGGTATTGCGGCCGGCGCGGCCGCGATTGCGAAGATCCTGTTCTTTATCTTTGTGGTGCTGTGCGTGGTATTCCTCGTGATCGCACTCGTGGTTACGAAGAAGATCGTCGATTGACCGAAGCGCGAACGACGCCCGGCGCGGGCGGCAGCTAGACGATCGGGCAGGCAAAGGTGGGTCTCGTGTTCACGCGCACGATGGTTGCCGAGCCCACGCAGACCGCCCGGGGTGGCTCGCTCAATGCGTTCGACGCCGACTACCTGACGTTCAATAACTTCCCGAGCAACACGCAAGCAGTCGTCGCGGCAGGCATGCGCCTGAAGTTCCAGGCCCATGCTTAACGGCCAAGCGCGTGCCGCGCGATGCTAGCGCGGCCCGTCGTGCTGCGTAAAATAAGGGCAGTGTCATCGCCAGGTCATGCAAGCGCGCCATCGTTGCGCAGACACTCACCCTGCGATGCTTGCGCCCGCGCGCGTCAGTCATGCAAGTCCGCCAGCGCAGGCTTCGCCTTCTGCTCCCGAGGCGAGACGACATGACGAATAAAGACATCCCCGAGAATGCATCCACCGAAAGCGGCGCCAGTGTCTCGCGCCGCGGCTTCCTCAAGCTCGCCGGCGCTTCCGGCTTCGCTAGCGCGGCGAGCGCTTTCGCGGGCAGTGCGAAAGCCGACGCCGCCACAGCCGACGGCACGCCCGAGCAGATCCACCTCACCTGGGGCGAAGATCCGACACGCGAAGTCGTCGTTTCGTGGGCATCGCTCGCCTCCTCCACGAATCCGCGCGTGATCTACAGCGCCGATCGCGGCAAACACGAGACGGTGCACGCCATTCAACGCACCTATACCGACGGGCTCACCGGCGTCGTCGTCTTCACGTATCACGCGCGGCTGCGCGGGCTGGACCCGGCCACGACCTACCGCTACGAAGTCACCGCCGATAACGACAGCCACGCGAGCAGCCCGTTTTCGTCGAGCTTCACCACGGCGCCGCGCGGGCGCGTAAAGTTCCGCTTCACGAGCTACGGCGACCTCGCCACGCCGAACACGGGCTGGGTGCTGTCGTCGCCGCAAAGCCGCTTCGCCGTCGAGGCCGTGGAGCGCTTCCAGCCGCTCTTTCATCTGCTCAATGGCGACCTCTGCTATGCGAACCTGAATCCCGCGCACCAGACCGACGTGTGGTGCGACTTCGGCAACAACAATCAGACGTCGTCCGCGAATCGTCCTTGGATGCCGTGCCCCGGCAATCACGAGATCGAGTTCTACAACGGCCCGCAGGGTCTGAATTCGTATCTCACGCGCTATACACTGCCGCATAACGGCACGCAGTTTTCGGGCCGGTGGTACAGCTTCCGCGTGAGCAACGTGCTGTTCGTCTCGCTCGACGCCGACGACGTGGTCTACCAGGACGCCGCCGCGTTCGTGGCCGGCCCGTCGCCGCTCGTGCCCGCGGCGAGCACGGGCAACGCGCCGGTTCAGCCGGGCACGTCGTTCTACGTGCGCGGCTACAGCAACGGCGTGCAGACGCGCTGGCTCGAGCAAACCTTGAAGCAGGCAAGAGAGGACGACGATATCGACTGGATCGTGGTGCAGATGCACCAGGACGCGCTCAGCTCGTCGAAGACGGGCAACGGCTCGGACAAGGGCATACGCGAAGCGTGGCTGCCCCTCTTCGACCGTTATGGCGTGGATCTCGTGGTGTGCGGCCACGATCACGACTACGAGCGCAGCTACCCGGTGCGCGGCTGCAATCATCACGCGGGCGTCGATGCGAAGACCGGCGCGAGCGTCGACACGCTTCAGCCGCGCCCCGTCACGCACGCTCAGGGCACGGGCAACACCTTCGACACGAGCCACGGCACGATTCACCTGATCCTGGGCGGCGGCGGCACGAGCGCGCCGCTCGACGTGTATGGCGTGGACGCCGGCAACGGCAACCCGCAGGCGCAGGTGTTCACGAAGCCCAATCACCCGGTGGCGGGCACGACCGCGGGCACGTTCGCGCGCCCCACGGCGGATGCGCTCGAAGACGCGATCTGGTCGGCGCAGCGCGATACGGGCACGGGCTATGGCATTGCGGTGTTCGACGTCGATCCCGGCGCGCACGGCGGCAAGACGACGATCACGATGAACTACTATCACGCACCCGGTGCGGATCAAACGCCGACCGGCAATTATGAGTTGTTCGAAACGATTACGCTGGCGAAGTCACGCTAAGCGAGCCACGCGGGGCGCTTGCGCCCCGCTTCGAATTCAGACTGCGAGCACAGCTTCTTCCACTTCCCGCACCGCGACCGCACCGGCCGCCAGCCGCCGGTAGCGCGACAGCGCCCACAGCGGGAAATAGGCCGTGTACCCGTGATACTTGAGGTAGTAAATGCGCGGGAACCCCGGCGCATTGTGCGAACGGTGCCACCAGAATCCATCTTCCTGCTGCACGGATAGCAGATACGCCACGCCGCGCCGCACCGATTCGGATTCCCAGTCACCGAACGCCATTTGCGCGAGCAGCGCCCACGCGGTGAAGTTCGACGCGCTTTCGCCGCCGTTGGTGCCGGCAAGGCGCGGGTCGATATAGCTGTCGTTGGTCTCGCCCCAGCCGCCATCGGCATGCTGACGGGCGCGCAGCCACGCCAGCGCGCGTGCAATGTACGGCTGCTTCGGGTCCTCGCCCGCGAGCGCGAGACCCGCCAGCACGCTCCACGTGCCGTAGATGTAGTTGGTGCCCCAGCGGCCCCACCAGCTGCCGTCGGCTCGCTGGGTGGCCTTCACATATTCGACCGCGCGCGCAAGCGCCGCCTTGTCCTCCTCGCGGCCCGTCACGCCGAAGCACAGCAGCACGCGGCCCGATACGTCTTCGGTAGGCGGGTCGAGCAAGGCGCCGTGATCCGCGAAGGGGATCGCGTTCAGATAGAGGCGGTCGCAATCGGCGTCGAAGGCCCCGAAGCCGCCGTTGCGCGATTGCAGGCCGCGCATCCAGTCGAGCGCGCGCGCGACGCGTGCCGCATACGGGTCGGTGCCCGTTTTGCGCGCCTGCCCAAGGCCGCGACGATGGAGCATCGCAGCGACCACGGCGGTATCGTCGATGTCGGGATAGTACGGGTTCTCGTACTGAAAGGCCCAGCCGCCAACCGGCGTGTCGGGCTGCGCGTTCTCGATCCAGTCGCCGCGCACGTCGTCCACCTGACGCTCGGCGAGCCAGTCGTACGCGCGCGCAATGCACCGCTGCAGTTCCTGGTCGCTGATCGCGGCCGACGCCGGATCGGCGGGCACGACTGTGCACGCCTGCTCGAGCGCCATCGTGCTCCAGGCCGTGTCCCACACCGGCGAGAGACATGGCTGGCAATACACGCTGCCGTCCGGGCGCTCGACGAGCAGCTTTTCCAGCGCGTTCTCGCAATCGCGGCGCAACGGATGATCCTCCGGATACCCAAGCACCTGCATCATCTGGTAGCTGTAGACGATGGGCGGAAAGATGCCGCCCATGCCGTCCTCGCCGTTCATGCGCTCGGCGCACCAGGCCTCGGCATATTTCATGGCGCGCTGGCGCAGCGCGCGCGGCAGCAGCGGCTCGATATGGCGCAGCGCCCGGTCAGCCGCGAGAAAGAACCGGCGGATGCCCTTGCCGCGTGCAAAGTATTCGCGCTCCTTCTCGGGCGGGGTGACGAACAGTTCGGCGATCGATACGTCATGCGGATTGGCCGCGCGCGCCTTCAGCGAACAGAGCGCGAGCAGCGGCACCATGGTCGTGCGCGCCCAGTAGGCGACCTTGTACATCGAAATGGGCACCCACTTCGGGAACAGCACGAATTCGATCGGCATGAACGGCGTGGCGCGCCACGGCACCTGACCGAAGGTGGCGAGCAGAATGCGCGTGAACACGTTGGACTTTGCCGCGCCGCCGAGCTTCAGAATGGTCTCCCGCGCGCGCACCATGTGCGGCGCGTTCGCCGAATCCCCTGCCGCCTTCAGCGCGAAGTACGCCTTCACGCTGCACGAGACATCGGGCGCGCCATCCACGTAGAGATCCCATGCGCCGTGCGTTTGCAAACGCTGGATCGCGCGTAGATAGCGCGCCATCTTCTCCTGGCGCACCGTATCGATCTTGCCCATGAAATGCATCATGAGGATGTATTCGGCGGTGATCGTGGCGTCCGATTCGAGCTCGAAGCACCAGCTGCCATCGGCGTCCTGCTCTCGCACGAGCGCGTCGCGGCCGCGAACGATCGAGGCGTCGAGCGCCGCCACGGCGGCTGCAGAGGCGGTAAAAGGTGGGTTGGAATTTTTCATCGGCGGATCATACCATCCGTACGGAATGTTTAGCAGCAGCGCCTGAATGGTATGATCGCCGCCATGAAAGACTCCTCCGTCAAGGCGCCCGCGCGCGCGACAAGGCGCAGCGCGAAGGCGGCTGACGCAGCGGCCCCCTCGGCTCCGCCGGCCTCCCCGGCCCCGAAACCCCGTTCCCCACGCAAGGACGCGGCGCCTGCCGCCGGCACGCGCCGCAAGAAAGCCCCGGCTCAGGTGCGCGCGCAGTTGCTGCAAGCGGCTTCCGATATCGCCACCGATCAAGGCGTGCCCGCCGTCACGCTCGACGCCGTGGCCGAACGCGCGGGCGTGACCAAAGGCGCGCTGCAGTATCACTTCGCCAACAAGCAGGGCTTGCTCGATGCCCTCTTCGAGCAGACGCTAACGCGCTTCGAGCAGCAGATGCACACGCGCATCGACGAAGGCGTGGCGCAAGGCACGCCGAAACACGGCGCCGCCGCGCGCGCCTACCTGCACACCACCATCGACGAAACGAGCCCTGCCGCCAGCACCAACGTGCTGCGCGTGCTGGTGGCCGCGATGATGACCGATCCCGCGATTCGCGAGCGCTACGCCGCGCCCATGCGCAAGTGGACGCGCCCCGACCCGCTGCCGCTCGAAGCCGCCGCCCGCCTCATGATCTGCCGGCTCGCGGCGGACGGCCTGTGGATCTCCGACCTGCTCGGCTACCAGAACATGCCGCCGCGCCTGCGCGCCGAAGTGGTGCGCCAGCTGGAGCAGCTGGCGCTCGTGAAAGCCTGACGAAAGCACGCGCAAGGGTTCCGCCTCACCGCCGCGCATTCACGCCCGGCGCACTATGCCGAAATCGTCACCGCGCATGGGTCGTTCGAGCAAGACGGCCAAAATGGCGCGACCTACGATTGTCGGCATGAAAGCCCTGACCGTTATCGACTCCCACACGGGCGGCGAGCCCACGCGCCTCGTGATCGACGGCGGCCCCGAGTTGGGCCGCGGCCCGCTCGCCGAACGCCTCGCCGTATTCCGTCGCGACTTCGACCGCGTGCGCGCAGGCGTCGTCAACGAGCCGCGTGGCTCGGACGTGATGGTCGGCGCGCTGCTTTGCGAGCCGCATGATCCGTCCTGCTCTGCCGGCGTGATCTTCTTCAACAACGTCGGTTTTCTCGGCATGTGCGGCCACGGCACCATCGGCCTCATCGCGTCGCTCGCGCATCTCGGGCGCATCGCGCCAGGCGTGCATCGCATCGAAACGCCGGTCGGCAACGTCGAAGCCGAACTGCACGCCGACGGCAGCGTCACCGTGCGCAACGTGCCCGCGTATCGCTACCGCCAGGCCGTGCCGCTCGACGTGCCCGGCTACGGCCGCGTGCACGGCGACATCGCCTGGGGCGGCAACTGGTTCTTCCTCGTCGCCGATCACAACCTGACGCTCGAAGCGGGCAACGTCGAAGCGCTCACCGAAGCCACGTGGGCCATGCGCCAGGCGCTCGAAGCGAATGGCATGACCGGCGCGGACGGCGCGCTGATCGACCATATCGAACTGTTCGCGCATTCGGACATCGCGGGCATCGACAGCCGCAATTTCGTGCTGTGTCCCGGCAAGGCCTACGATCGTTCGCCGTGCGGCACCGGTACGAGCGCGAAAGTCGCGTGCCTCGCCGCGGACGGCACGCTCGCGCCCGGCGCGCGGTGGCGCCAGGAAAGCATCATCGGCAGCGTGTTCGAAGCCTGCTATGAAACCACGCCCGATCTCCCCGCGGGCCATGTGCGCCCGAGCATTCGCGGCAGCGCGCATATTAGCGCGGAGTCCAAACTGATTTTCTCCGACGATGATCCGTTCGCGTGGGGCATTCCCGCGTGATGCAAGGTTCGAGCCGTCGACACGATGTCGTCGTGATCGGCGCGGGCATCGTGGGCGCGGCTTGCGCGCATGAACTCGCGGCGCAGGGCCTGAACGTGCTCGTCATCGAGCGCGCCGGCATAGGCGGCGGCGTGACGGCCGCGGGCATGGGCCACCTCGTCGTGATGGACGACACGCCCGCCGAATTCGCGCTGAGCGCGTGGTCGCTCGCGCTGTGGCACGCGCTGGCGCCGCGTCTCGACGAGCGCCACGCGTTCCTGCGCTGCGGCACGCTCTGGGTCGCCGCCGACGAAGAAGAACTGGCGCTCGCGCAGACGCGTCAGCAGGCGTTGCAACACCAGGGCGTGGCGTGTTCGATGCTCGACGCGCGCCAGTTGCGCAAAGCGGAACCGGGGCTGCGCAAGGGCCTCGTGGGCGGCATGATCGTCGACAACGACGCCGTGGTTTACGCGCCTGCCGTAGCCGCATGGCTGCTCGAGCAGCCCGTTAGCGGCCGCTTGACCTGCCGCACGCAGACGCAAGTCGTGCGTATCGACCGCGTGGGCGTACACCTCTCCGATGGCGAGGTCGTCGGCGCGGGCGCGGTATTGATCGCGAACGGCCTGGCGGCGCTCGAGTTGCTACCGCGCCTGCCGCTCCAGGCGAAGAAGGGACACCTCCTCATTACCGATCGCTATCCCGGCGCGATTCGTCATCAGATTCTCGAACTCGGCTACATCAAAAGCGCGCACAACGCGAGCGGCACCTCGGTGGCGTTCAACGTGCAGCCGCGGCCGACCGGTCAATTGCTGATCGGCTCGTCGCGCCAGTTCGACAGCACGGACCCCGCCGTCGAGCCGGCGATTCTCGCGCGCATGCTGCGCCGCGCCGCCGACTATCTGCCGCAACTGCCCGCGCTCAACGCGATCCGCGCATGGACGGGCTTTCGCCCGGCATCGAGCGACGGCATGCCGCTGATCGGCCCCGCGGCGGCGTTCGCCGATGACGACAGCCATCCGTCGACGTGGCTCGCCACCGGGCACGAGGGCCTCGGCGTCACCACGGCGCTCGGCACCGCGAAGCTGATTGCCGCGCAGATGCTCGGACGCGCCGCCGAGATCGACGCGACGCCGTATCTGCCCGCGCGCTTCGCTGACCAGGGGGCCGTGCATGCCTGAAGCCAATACGACCTTGACGATCGACGGTCGCAACGTGGGCGTCGCGCCGGGCAGCTCGGTCGCAGCCGCCATCGCCATTGCCGCGCATGCAGAACACGCAGCGCCCGTCACGCGGTGCTCGGTGAGCGGCGCGCTGCGCGGGCCGTTGTGCGGAATGGGCATCTGCCAGGAATGCCGCGTCACCATCGACGGCGTGCCGCATCGCCTTGCCTGCCAGACAGTTTGCATCGCGGGCATGAAGGTCGTCACCGGGAATGCAGCGCCATGAAGTTCGACATCCTGATCATCGGCGCCGGACCGGCCGGATTGAACGCCGCGCGCATCGCCGCACAGGCGGGCGCAAGCGTCGGCATCGTCGACGACAATGCGCTGCCCGGCGGCCAGATCTGGCGTCAGGGTCCCGGGCATCGCGCCGCCGGTCCCGCACGCGCCGTACTAGACGCCCTCGCGGCCCGCACCAACGTCACGCTGCTGGGCGCCACCCGCATCGTGCAGGCGCTGCCCGGGCGGCAACTGCTCGCGGAGAGCCCCGACCGTGCGCTCGCGCTCGCTTACGGCAAGCTCATCGTCGCCTCGGGCGCGCGCGAACGCTTCCTGCCTTATCCCGGCTGGACCTTGCCGGGCATCACAGGCGCGGGAGGTTTGCAGGCGCTCATCAAGGGCGGGATGCCCGTGCGCGGCGAACGCATCGTCATCGCGGGGAGCGGGCCGTTGCTCTGGGCCGCCGCGGTCACCGCGCGCCAGCATGGCGCAACGATCGCCGCCGTCGTCGAGCAGGCGCCGCCCCAGGCGGTGCGCCGATTTGCGGCAGGCCTCGTCCATACGCCCGCGAAACTCGCCCAGGCGCTGCGCATGCGCTTCGATCTGCGCGCGACGCCCTACTGGTGCGATGCGTACGTTGCCGAAGCCATCGGCACGACGCGCGTGACGCAGGCGCGCGTGCGGCGCGGCAACGACGACGTGCTGGTCGATTGCGACCGGATCGCATGCGCCTATGGCCTCGTGCCGAATACGGGCATCGGCGCGGCGCTGGGTTGCCGCCTCGAAACCCATGCGGGTTCTCCCGCCATCGCCGTGAACGAATGGCAGCAGACCTCCGCCGAAGCGGTTTACGCGGCCGGCGAATGCACAGGCGTGGGCGGCATGGAACTCGCGGCGGTGGAAGGACGCATCGCCGCGTATGCTGCGCTCGGCGACCACGCGAACGCCCGGCACCTGTTTGCCGAACGCGAGCGTTACCGCCGTTTCGCCACGCGCCTGCACGCGGCGTTCGAACTCGCCCCCGCGTTGCGGGCGCTGCCGCAGCCCGACACTGTGTTTTGCCGTTGCGAAGACGTCGCGTATGGCGACGTCGCGCGCCATACGTCGTGGCGCGACGCCAAGCTGCAGACGCGCTGCGGCATGGGTCCCTGTCAGGGCAAGATTTGCGGCGAGGCGGCGGCGTTCTGTTTCGGCTGGCCGCAAAATGGCCAGCGCCCTCCGTTCTCGCCCGCGCGCATCGACACCTTGCTGCACGTAGAAGCGGCGCAATAGCGCCACACCCGCTTTTTGTTGCAGATGCGCGCGCGTGCGCAAATCGGCACAATGGTATTTTCCGCCGATACCGCCCCAAGCGCCTCGCGATGTCCGAACCGGTCCTGCCCGCCGCCCTCGAAAACGCCACGTTTGCGCAGATGATCGCGCATTTCACCATGCTCGAACCGCTGTTCGACGCCATGCCCGACGTGGTGTTCTTCGTGAAGGATCACGAGGCGCGCTACGTGATCGCCAACACCACGCTCGCCGCGCGCTGCGGTTTCAAGGAGAAACGCGCGCTGCTCGGCAAGACGGCCGAGCAGGTCTTTCCCTCGCGCTTCGGCCACAGCTATACCGCCCAGGACCGGGCCGTGGTGCGGCTCGACAGCAGTCTCATCGACCAGCTCGAACTGCATCTGTATCCGGGCCGGCAGCCGGGCTGGTGTCTCACCTCGAAAGTCCCGCTGCACGACGCGCGCGGCCGCGTGCTGGGCGTGGCGGGCATTTCGCGCGACCTGCAGGCCGCCGAAGGCACGCATCCCGCTTACCAGCGGCTCGCGGTCGCCGCGAAGTACATCCAGGACAACTATGCGCAACCGCTCAAGCTCGCGCACCTGGCGAAGCTCATCAACATGTCGGTGGCGCAGATCGAGCGTTACTTCCACAAGATCTTTCACCTCACGCCCCGCCAGATGCTGCTGAAAACGCGTCTGGATGCGGCCTCGGTGCTGCTCGCGAGCGACCTGAGCATCACCGACATCGCCACGCAGTGCGGTTATAACGATCACAGCGCGTTCACGCGGCAATTCAAGGCCACGGTGGGTGTCACGCCCAGCCAGTACCGCGCGCTGCTGCAAACGCCCGAAAGCGCGCAGGCGTCCGCCGCCTGAGCCTCGCGCCAGCTTGCCCAGGGTTGTCCCTGGGCCGCTGAAGCAAGCGGCGGACTATGCAGATTTCGTCTTTTTGAGGCGCGAAAGGCCTCAAGCGTCAAACGATCTGGACAGCGATACTTCACTCATATTCAACAGGTACCGGCGCGAGCCGCTACGCATTCAAGGAGTGAGTCACAGTGAGCGCTATCCAGTGGAGCGGGGTGTTTCCCGCCGTCAGCACGCAGTTCAAGGCGGACTTCTCGGTCGATATCGACGCCACGCACCGGGTGGTGAGCAATCTCGTCAAGGACGGCGTGTCGGGCCTCGTGGTGTGCGGCACCGTCGGCGAGAACACCTCGCTCGCGACGAGCGAAAAGATCGCGGTGATCGAGGCCGCGCGCGACGCGGCAGGCGGCAAGGTGCCGGTAATCGCGGGCATTGCCGAATTCACCACCGAGTTCGCGCGTCAAACCGTGAAGGAAGCGGCGAGCGTCGGTGTGGACGGCGTGATGGTCATGCCGGCGCTCGTGTATTCCTCGAAGCCGCACGAAACGGCCGCGCATTTCCGCGCCGTGGCGTCGAGCACCGACGTGCCGGTGATGGTCTACAACAATCCGCCGATCTACAAGAACGACGTCACACCCGACATCCTGATCGCTCTTCAGGATTGCGAAAATATCGTCTGCTTCAAGGATTCGTCGGGCGACACGCGCCGCTTCATCGATCTGCGCAACGCCGTGGGCGATCGCTTCGTGCTGTTCGCGGGCCTCGACGACGTATTGGTCGAAAGCGTGGCTGTGGGCGCGCAAGGCTGGGTCTCGGGCATGTCGAACGTGTTCCCGAAGGAAGGCGAAACGCTGTTCCGCCTCGCGAAGCAAAAGCGCTTTGACGAAGCGCTCGCGCTCTACCACTGGTTCATGCCGCTGCTGCATCTCGACGCGCGCCCCGACCTCGTGCAATGCATCAAGCTGTGCGAGGAACTGGTGGGCCGCGGCAGCGCCGTCACGCGCCCGCCGCGCCTGCCGCTCGAAGGCGAAGCGCTCGCGCATGTGAAGGCCGTGGTCGAGAAGGCGCTCGCCACGCGCCCCGCCCTGCCGGACGTCGGTCTGTAAGCGCTACGCATTCAACGCGCCTCTCTCCCAATCTTCATTCGAATCGCCGAAACCGGGCCACGTTGGCCCGGTTTGTTTTTTTACACGGGATGCCATGTCCGCCACCATCGTCCTCACGCTCGACGAAGTCTTCACGCTCTCGCGCAACGTGCTGCCGCAAGGCATATCCGATGCGCGCGCCGAGCCCGCGCTGCGCGATATCGCGCCCGGCGTGCTGACCGTGGGAGCGTGCCGCTTAAGCACCGGTTAAGCCGGGATGAGCGACAATGTAAGGCTGGAAATTGGGGGAGCGAGCGATGCGCCTGTTGCTGGTGGAAGACGACGAAATGATTGCGGAAACGGTGCTCGACTCGATGCGCCGCGAGGGTCATGCCGTCGACTGGGCGCGCGACGGGCGGGAAGCGGAGCTTTCGCTCGACAACGACGTGTACGACCTCGTGCTGCTCGACCTCGGGCTGCCGAAGAAGGACGGGATCGAAGTGCTGAACGGCTACCGCCGCAAGGGCGGCGAAGCGGCCGTGCTGATCCTGACCGCGCGCGACTCGGTGACGGACCGCATCGCCGGGCTCGACGCCGGCGCCGACGATTACCTCATCAAGCCCTTCGATCTCGACGAACTGGCCGCCCGTACGCGCGCCATGCTCCGCCGCCGCACGGGCCAGAAACAGCCCGTCTACACGCACAGCGGCCTTGCGCTCGACCCCGCCGCGCACGAGGTGACGAAAGACGGCGAAAGCGTCGCGCTCGTGCCGCGCGAGTTCGCGCTGCTGCGCGTGCTCATCGAGCAGCCCGCGCGCGTCTTCACGAAGGCCGAACTCGAAGAGCGCATGTACGGCTGGGGCGAGGAAGTCGGCAGCAACGCGATCGAGGTGCACGTGCACAGCTTGCGCCGCAAGATCGGCACCGACCAGATCGTGACTGTGCGCGGCGTGGGCTACCGGCTCAAGAGATCGGAATGAACTCCATCCGCCGCCGCCTGCTGGGCTGGCTCATCTGCGGATTCGCGGCCGCCTCCATCGTGGCCGGCTTCGGCATTTTTCACAGCGCGCGTGAAGAAGCGGGCGAGCTCTTTGATTACGAGCTGCATGCCGTGGCGCAATCCATGCCCGCGAACGCCGCGATGGCGCGCGAGGTCGAGCAGTCCGGCCCCGGCTTCGACGAGATCGCCGACGACCGTATTCTCATCCAGATCTGGGACCACGACGGCAAGCTGGTTTACCGCTCGCAGGAAACGCCCGTGCTGCCGCGCCAGGCCACGGGCTTTCGCACGATCGAGCACGACGAGGTGCATTGGCGCGTGTACGGCATCGCGCAACCGGATCGCTTCGTTCAGGTGGCGCAGCCCATTTCCGTGCGCGACGGGCTGGCGCTGCATCTCGCGCTGCATACGTTGTGGCCGCTCGCACTGCTCGTGCCGGTGGCCATCGTGCTGCTGCTGTTCGTGGTGACGCGCGGGCTCGCGCCGGTGGGCGCGTTGTCGGCGCTGCTCGCTTCGCGCTCGGCGCATGAGCTGGAGCCGTTGCGCCTCGACGGCTCGGTGCCCGTCGAACTGCGCCCGCTCGTCGTCGCGCTCAACGATCTGCTGGACCGCCTGAATACGGCTTCGCAGGCGCAGCGCACCTTCATCGCCGACGCGGCGCACGAGCTGCGCTCGCCGCTCGCCGCGCTCAAGCTGCAATGGCAGGCGGCGCTGCACGACGGCACGCTCAACGGCGAGCCGCGTACGCTCGAGCGCATGCAAACGCGCCTGAACCGCACGATCCGCCTCGTGCAGCAATTGCTCACGCTTGCGCGCGAAGATGCGCAAGCGAGCACGCCCGCCACTGTCGTGAGCCTGCGGCGGCTGGGAGAGCAGGCCATCGGCGACTTCTCGCTGCTCGCGGAAGAGAAAGGCATCGACCTCGGCCTCGAGTCGCGGCCGCCCATCACGCCCAATTGCATCTGCAACGTGAACGCCGACGCGCACGGCCTGAACACCCTGCTGAACAACCTGCTCGACAACGCGATCCGCTACACGCCCTCAGGCGGCAAGATCGATCTCGTGCTCACGCGTTCGCAGGACACGCTCGGCTTCGAAGTCATCGATAACGGGCCCGGGATTCCCGAAGCCGATCTCGAGCGCGTGGTCGACCGCTTCTTTCGCGGCGATCATGCCCAGGGCACAGGCAGCGGGCTCGGTCTTTCGATCGTGGCGCGCATCGCGCAGCGTCATGGCCTGACGTTCACGCTGCGCAACAACCCGGGCGGGCGCGGTCTCACGGCGGCGGTGAGCGGGCTGCCTGTGCACGACAGCCCGGCGGCTAACATGAATGCGCCCGCCAGCCGAACCGCGCGGGCGACGAGCGATTCGGCCTAAGGTGCAGGCACGCCCTGCACCCGTTCCAGCACGCGATAGGCGAACCGCACGCGCGACTCGGTGGGGTGATTGCGGTTGGCGAGAATGACGATGGCCGTTTTGCGCGAAGGCTCGAACGCCAGATAGCCGCCAAAACCATTGGTCGCGCCCGTCTTGTCGAGCAACACGTCGGGCTGCGGCGGCTGCGGCGGAATCAACGCCGTGGCCGGGTTGTCCTCCAGCACCATCACGTTCGCGTTGCCTTTCACGAGATCGTTCAGGCCCACCGGCTGCGCGTACTGCTCCCATACGAGGTCCTGAACGAACGGCCCCGTGCGGAAATAGCCCACATGCGTGGCCTCCAGCGCGCGCTGCATCTCTGGTTCCACTTCGACCTGGCGCAGGTTCGCTTCGAGAAAGCGCAGCATGTCTCGCGTATCCGATTTCACGCCGTAGGCTTCGTCGGCTAGCACGCCGGGATGCAGACGCACCGGCGCGTTCTTGCTGTTGTAGCCCTGCGCATAGGCCGCGCGCTCCGCGGCCGGCACGCGGATGAACGTGTGCGTGAGCCCGAGCTTCGGAAAGAGCAGTGTCTCCACCGCATCCGGGTAGCTCATGCCGAGCTGCTGCGCCGCGATGCGCGCGAACATGCCGATGCTCGGGTTCGCGTAGGTGCGCTGCGTGCCAGCCGGATAACGCGGCCGCCATGCCTTGAGCCAAGCCATCAGCTGCGCGTCGTTCGTGACTTCATCGGGCACCTGCAGCGGGAAGCCGCCGCCCGTGTGCGTACCGAGATTGACGAGCGTGAGCGCGCCGAACGGCGTGCCGCGCATCTCGGGCACATAGGTGCTCACCGGCGCATCGAGCGAGAGCTTGCCGTTCACCTGCGCCCACCCGGCCAGGGTGGCGGCGAACGTCTTGCTCATCGAGCCGAGTTCGAACAGCGTTTCGTTCGTGACCGGCTCGCCCGTTTCCTTCGATGCGACGCCGAAGTTGTAGAAGCGCTCCGTGCCGTTCACGGCGACCCCGATCGCGAGACCGGGGATGCCGTTCTCGCGCATGAAGGCGAGCGCGGCTTCGCGTATTTGAGCGTCGCTGCCGGTGGCAGGTTCGGCGGCAAAGCCGGGACCGCTTATGGCGATGGCGAAGAGCAGGGCACCGGCACAGCCCCTTACGAGTGAACGAAGCAAGATCGCCTCCTTACGCGCTGCGCAAAGCCGTGATCTTACCCGCTCTCTGCGCAACGGCTCCCGGCGAAGCGACCTGGTGCTTGCCGACTTACTCGGCGTATTCCGGGCTGCGTTGCAGTTCACGCACCGCTCCAGCGGTTTGCCCGCGCGCGCCGCCGCGCACGAAGCGGCGCCCTTCCCGGCCGTACACGGCATCCGGCTCGGGGAAGATCGTCAGCAGTACGACGTAGATCATGCCGCCCACCGCCAGCGAAACCGGCACGCTCAGATCGAGGCCACCCGCCAGCGAGCCAAGCGGACCGACGAATTGCCCCGGCAGATTCACGAACGAAAGACCGAAGAACGCCGCCGGCAGCCAAGCACCCATCGCGCGCAGATTCCAGCCGTGCGTGAACCAGTAGTGGCCGCCACGGCCGCCGCGATTGAAGACCTGGAGGTCATCGTTGAGATAGTGGCCGCGGCGCGTAACGAACCCGATCACCATGATCGCCATCCACGGGCAGCTGAACGTGCAGATGAGCGTGGAGAACGTCGAGACGCTTTCCACGAGATTGAACGCGAAGCGGCCGACGAAGATGAAGCCGATGGCCAGCGCGCCGATCAGCATGGTCGCACGCACGCGATTCAGGAGTCTCGGAAACATGCTCGACATGTCGAGGCCGGTTCCATAGAGCGCGGTCGTGCCCGTGGACATGCCGCCGATGATCGCAATGAGGCACGTAGGCAGCAGGAACCAGCGCGGCGACACGGCCAGCAGTCCGCCGACATAGTCGTTCGAGGCAATAAAGCTCGGCGCCTTCGTAGCGATGAGCGTAGCCGTGACGAGGCCGAAGAAGAATGGCACGAAAGTGGCGATCTGCGCGGCGAATACGGCGCCCATCACGCGGTGGCGCGGTGTGTGCTGCGGAATGTAGCGCGCCCAGTCGCCGAGCGTCGAGGCGAACGACACCGGGTTGCTCAATGCGACGAGCACGGCGCTCACGAAGGCCACCCAGAAACCCGCGCCGCCCTCACGCAGCGTGCCGGCGTAGTTGGGATCGAATGCGCCCGCGAACGCGAAGGCGCCCACCACGAACATGAGGCTCGCCGCCCATACGGCGATCTTGTTCACCCACAGCATGAAGCGAAAGCCGTAGATGCACACCACCACCACGAGCACGGCGAACACCATGTAAGCCGAGCTGAGTGTCCAGGCGTTGACCGGCACCCCGACCATGTCGTGTGCGCCGCCCACGAGTGCATCGCCCGAACTCCACACGGCGAGCGCGAAGAACGCGATCGATGTGAGCAGCGCGAGGAACGAGCCCACGATCCGCCCATGGATGCCGAAGTGCGCCCCCGACGAAACGGGATCGCTCGTGCCGTTGCGCGGACCGAACAGGCTCATGGGCGCGAGAATGCAGGTGCCGGCGAGCACGCCGAGCACGACGGACCACACGCCCGCCTTGAACGAGAGGCCGACCAGCACCGGAAAGCTGCCCAGCACCGAAGTGGAGAAGGTATTGCAGCCGCCGAACAGCAGCCGGAAAAGATCGATGGGCCGCGCGTAGCGCGATGCATCGGGAATGCGTTCGAAACCGAAAGTTTCGATCTGGGTAATGCTGTTATTGCTCATTGTCTCACTCCTTGCCGCGCTGATCTGGCTGCTTTTGCAACAACCGGCCAACGCACTATCAACGTCTCTCGCCCACTTTAATCGATCGCAGCGGGCTAATTATTCTGCATTCCATACGTTTACATCTTGCGCAGCCAATGTATGGCGCGCAGCGCTTCTTTCATTCAACCAGCGCTTCGGGCGCGGCGGCATGCTGCCCGTAGACGCCCAGCAGATCGTCGCAGAACGCGCGCACGATGGGCTTTTCCGCCGCGCTGCGCTTGACGGCCAGATGCATCGGCACGTCGAAGCCGAACGTGGTGCGTCCGAGCGCCCGGATGAGGCCGCGTTGCTCGAACGGCTCGGCGTGATGCGCAGGCAGATAGCCGATATGGCTGCCCGAGAGGATCAGAACCGTGGCGGCGTCGATGCTGTCGGCAATCGCCGTCACCTGCCGGTCGCCGATACCGGCAAGCTCCTCGGGGATCGGATAGCTGCGCCAGACCCAGTCGTGCTCGCGCAGATCATCGACATTGACGTGCGGCGCATGATGGAACAGCGCGTGCCCGCGCCCGCAGCACAGCACCTGGCGCTCGCTGAACAGCTCGGTGTAGTCGAGGCCCGCCACGCGATGCCAGAAGTAGCCGATCGCAATGTCGAGGTGGTTGTTGACGAGGCTTTCTTCGAGTTCCTGCGGCGCCGCGACCTTCATCGTGAAACGCACGGCCTGATCGCGTTTGCGGAATGCGCCTATCGCTTCCGCGAGCCGCGCGTTCTCGACGTGCGAAGCCTGGCCAATCAGGCCGATGCCGAGCGTGCCGACGAGTTTTCGGTCGATATCGCGCACCCGCGCGACGAACTCGGTGGTGGCCGCAACGAGCGCGCGCGCCGAGGGCACGAAACGTTCGCCCTTCGACGTGAGACGAAAGCCGCCGCGTCCGCGCTCGCAGAGCTTGAAGCCCACGCGCGCCTCGAGCGCCGAGAGCTGCGTGCTGATGGTGGACTGCCGCACGCCTAGCGTCGCTTCGGCTGCCGTGATACCGCGCGCGTCCACCACGGCGAGAAACACGCGGATGAGCCGCAGGTCGAGATCGGAGGTATTGGAGAACATGCCGCTAGTCCCTCACATCGGAAAGCCCATCGCCTTGATACCCTTGATCCACGCGCGCTTCCAGCCGCCTTCGGCGTCGGCGCCGTCGAACGCATGGAACGTGACCTTGGCGGCCAGCCAGCGCACTGGCTCCGGCGGGATATAGGTCGGGCTCTGGTTGGCGATATCGAGCGTGCGCTCGGGGCTGTTGCGGTCGAACAGGATATTCAGGCCCATGAAGGCGCCGAAGCGGCTCGCCGCCACGCCAAAGCCCGTGTAACCCGCCACGAAAACAGCTTTGTCGTTCAGATAGCGCTTCGCGAATACGGAGCCGCGCGAGCAGTAGTCGATCGGGCCGCCCCATGCATGCGAGAAGCGCACGTCCGCAAGCTGCGGGAAGGTGCGGTAGAACGCCTGCGCGAGCCGATAGTAGGTCTCGGCCTTCTGGTCCTGCGCGGGATTCGGATCGCCGTCGAAGTGATAGCTCACGAGCCCGCCGAAGATGATGTTGTTGTTCTTCGTGAGGCGGAAGTAATTGAGCTGCGTGCGCGTGTCGTAAATGCCCTGGCGATGCTTCCAGCCGATACGCGCGAGCTGTTCTTCGGTGAGCGCTTCGGTGGCGAGCACGTGGTCGCGCACCTGCAGCACGCGCCGGTTGATATCGGGAATGCCGACCTTCGCCGTACCGCTGCCGAACACCACGCGCGGCGCGCGCACGCTGCCTTCGGGCGTCTTCACGTAAACAGTTTGGCCTTCGTCGATGACATCGATGAGCGGCGTGTGCTCGTAGAGCTTCACGCCGAGCGAAAGCGCCGCGCGTTTGAGGCCCCACGCGAGCTTGGCCGGATGCACTATGCCGCTGCGATTGCGCGACCACAGCGCGCCGGCGAACAACGGCGAATCGAGTTGCTCGCGCGTCGCTTTGCTGTCGAGCAGAACGACATCGTGCCCGTAGCGCTTGTGCAGCTCGTAGTCGCCGCGCAAGTGCTCGATATGCTCCGGATCGACCGCCACCGTCATTTCGCCGTTCCATTCGATGTCGGCGTCGATGTTGTAGCGCTTGAGCGTCTGCTCGAAGCCATCGAGGTTGTGATGACCGAATTCTTCGAGCTGCGCAATATCGTTGGGGAATACCCGTACGGCATTGGGCAGTCCATGCATCACCGAAGTCGAGATGATGCCGCCCGCGCGGCCCGACGCGCCGTGCGCGACCTTACCCGCCTCGATCAGCACGACGTTCAGATGCGGCATCTGCTCCCTGGCCTGCACGGCGGCCCATAGCCCCGTGAAACCGCCGCCGACGATCAGCAGGTCGGCCTCGACGTTGGCGGTGAGCCTGGGCTCGGTCGGCGGCTCGGCGGGGTTGTCGAGCCAGTACGGAAAGAACCGTGTGCGCGAAAGCGCCTCTTGCACGCTGAGCGTGGCGCCCGGGCGCGATTCGACTTCAACTTCTGCAGGGGTACTCATGATTGGCTTCACTGCGCGGAACGAGAGAAACAGAACCGCCTCCCGTTGAAGGCGGCTCGCCATGGTCCTTAGGCCTGTTCGAGCACGACGTAGAACTTCTTCGCGTCTTCGAGGGTTTCCCAGCGGCCTGCAAAGCCGGCGGGCAGCAGATAGCCCTGGCCGGCCGCAAATTCCTTGCGGGAGCCGTTCGCGTCGGTCAGGGCGATCTTGCCTTCCACGAGCCATACCGCTTCGTCGGCGGTCGTGGCCGGGAAGTCCACCGCGCCGACCTTGCCTTCCCACCAGCCGATCACGTAGTGATTGTTCTTGCCGACCGTGGCGCGCCAGTCGCTTTCGTCCATGCCGTATTCCAGTTTGGTGAATTCGCCGATGCCAGCGCCCAGCGGCACGATGTCCTGAATCAGTTTGCTCATTTGCGTCGCTTCCAGTTGATTGAGTGACGCCAAAGTTACCGACTCGCGCGGTTGCGGTATGCCCCCCCTCAGGGGGGGCAAGCGGTGTTTTGCTGCGTGATTTGGGCATTTTGGGCGGCCAATAGCGTTCGGCTATAATCAATCAGCCATTATGAATGGGCGTGCCATGCTGCTCAACGTCCCCCCGCTGAACCGCGATCAACCGAACTTTCCGCTCTCGTTCAAGACCCTCGGCAACGTGATCGAGGCCGTCGGCACGCCCGATTTCGTGCCGCGTCTCACGCTGCTGCTCAACGAGGTCGTGCCGGTCAATGTCGTGCATATCGAACGTTCGCGCGCGGACAACACGATGCCCACGGGCTATCGCTGCGAATGGATCGGCAGTGGCGGGGTCGGAATGGATTCGGGCGCGATCTCGGACGTGATGACGCTCTACTACGACCGCTTCTACGAAAGCGATCCGCTCTTCGCGGGCATTCGCGGCAAGCTCGGCACGATGCTGGTGGTGCGCGACATCGGCGCGATGCCGCCGGGCGAATTCCGCCAGCGGCTCTTCGACGAGGCGCGCATCGCCCACGAATGCGTGCTCGCTCGCGGCACGCGCCACGCGCAGGACTCCATCGCGCTCGAACGCGGGCTGCGCGAACCGCCGTTTACGCTCGTGGAAATGAACCGTTTTCGCAGCGTGAGCGAGTTTCTGTTTCCGCTGCTCGAACTGCACGCCTCCACGAGCGCGGCTCGGCGCATCGCCCATGCGGCTCCGTTCATGCATCCGCTCGCGCAATTCGACGCGCGCGTTGCGGCCGACAACGTGCGCCTGTCCAAACGCGAATACGAGACCTGTGCGCACCTCATCACCGGCAAGACCGTGCCCGAAGCCGCGCAGATCCTGGGCGTGCAGGTGGCCACCGCCGAGTCGTACGTGAAGCGCGCCTTCGCGAAACTGGGCGTGCGCACCAAGCGTGAACTGATCGCCTGGGGCCACGCCGCGGTTTAGTCAGGCTGGTCGGCCTGTTAAGGACCCGCATACATCGATTTCCATCGATGTAAACATCTCAACTTCAATATTTGGCCGCGCGGGATCTCCCCTACCATCGCCCGATCGATTTGACTCTAACGATCGGAGACACACCAGATGGAACGCCAGTTCAACCAACCGCAGGGCGGCAACGAGATGCCGCGGTTCGGCGGCATCGCCACGATGATGCGCCTGCCGCAGGCCGAGACCACCGAGGGCCTCGACGTCTGCTTCGTGGGCGTGCCGCTCGATATCGGCACCTCGAATCGCTCCGGCACGCGCTTCGGGCCGCGCCAGATCCGCTCGGAATCGGTGCTGCTGCGCCCGTACAACATGGCCACGCGCGCGGCGCCGTTCGATTCGCTGCAGGTGGCCGATATCGGTGACGTCGCAACGAATCCGTATGACCTGAAGGATTCGATTCGTCTGATCGAAGCGGCCTACGACCGCATCGTCGAGACAGGCTGCCGCCCAATCACGCTCGGCGGCGACCACACGATCGCGTGGCCGATCCTGCGCGCGCTGCACAAGAAATACGGCAAGGTCGCCGTCGTCCACATCGACGCTCACGCCGATGTGAACGACACCATGTTCGGTGAAAAGATCGCGCACGGCACGCCGTTTCGCCGCGCCGTCGAGGATGGCCTCCTGCAATGCGACAAGGTCACGCAAATCGGCCTGCGCGGCACCGGCTATCACGCCGAAGACTTCGACTGGTGCCGCAAGCAGGGTTTCACCGTCGTGCAAGCCGAAGCCTGCTGGAACCGCTCGCTCGCACCGCTCATGGAAGAGGTGCGCGAGCGCGTGGGCGACACGCCCGTGTACCTGAGCTTCGATATCGACGGGCTCGATCCCGCCTTCGCGCCCGGCACCGGCACGCCCGAAATCGGCGGCCTCACCGTGCACCAGGGCCTCGAAATCGTGCGCGGCATGAAGGGGCTCAACGTAGTGGGCGCCGATCTCGTCGAAGTCTCGCCGCCGTACGACCAGGCCGGCACGACCGCGCTCGTGGGCGCGAATCTCGCCTTCGAAATGCTTTGCATCATGCCCGGCGTGGCTTACCGCTAGGGCGCGAGGAGACACCTCATGGCTACGAATACCGAACGTCGGATCGACGGCAAAGCCTTCGTGCTGCCCGCCGCAGTGATTGCGGGCGAAACCTTTTGCGCCGCGGACAGCGAAGTGTGCTCGCGCATCTGCAATGCGGCCACGGGCGAAACGATCGGCTGGCAGGAGCACGCGACGGCCGCGATGGTCGATCGGGCCGTGCACGCCGCACACGATGCGCTCATCGCGTGGCGGCACACCACACCGGCCGCGCGCGGCAAGCTGCTGCGCAAGATCGCCGAACTGATGGAAGCCGACCGCGCACGCCTCGCTGCCATGCAGATGCAGGTGAGCGGCAAGCCGCCGTTCGAAGCAGACCTCGACGTGAGCGACGCCGTCGCGACGTTCGACTACTACGCCAGCCTCTGCGATGACGCCTCGGCGTTCGCCGCCGAACCGGTCGCGGTGCCGGACGATGCGCTGCTGGCCGAACGCGTGCACGAACCGGTCGGCGTCGCGGCGCTGATCGTGCCGTGGAATTTCCCGATGGTCACGACGGCGTGGAAACTCGCACCCGCGCTGGCCGCGGGCTGCACGGTCGTCATCAAGCCTTCGGAACTCACCTCGCCCACCGAGCACATGCTCGCCGCAATCGTGAGCGAAGCGGGCGTGCCCGATGGCGTCGTGAACGTGGTCAACGGCGGCGGCGACGTCGGCGCGTGGCTGACGACGCATCCGCTCGTCGACAAGATCTCGTTCACCGGCAGCACGGCTTCGGGCCGCAAGGTCATGCAGGCCGCCGCGCAGGACATGAAGCGCCTCACGCTCGAACTGGGCGGCAAATCCGCGCTGATCGTGCGCGAAGACGCCGACGTGGCGCAGGCCGTCTCGCTCGCGGTAGGCGGCGCGTTCACCAACGCCGGACAGATGTGCTCGGCCACCGCGCGTATCCTCGTGCACGACAACGTGTATCGCAAGTTCATGGCCGCGTTCGAGACCGCGGTGCGAGCCGTCGTGGTCGCGCCGCCTCAAGGTGCGGACGCGGCAATGGGACCGCTCATCAGCGCGGCCCAACACGCGCGCGTGGCCGCCCTTGTGGCGCAAGGCGTCGAAGCGGGCGCACAGATTGCGTTCGCGGGGAAACTCGATCCCGCCTGCGCCGATGGCTTCTTCATGGCGCCCGTCGTCATCGCGGAGCCCGCGGCGGACAACGTGCTGTGGACCGACGAAGTTTTCGGACCGGTCGCGTGCGTGAAGTCTTTCCGTTCGGATGACGAAGCAATCGCACTCGCCAACGATACACGTTACGGACTGGTCGCCACGGTCGTGACGCGCGACGAAAAGGCCGCGCGACGCTACAAGGCGCAGTTGCGCGCCGGGCTCGTCTGGGTGAACACCCCGCAACTGATCTTCCCGCAAGTGTGCTGGGGCGGCTTCGGCCTGAGCGGGATCGGTCGCGAACTGGGCGTCGCGGGCTTGCGCAGCTACCAGGAATTGCGTCACACAGTCGGCCTGCGCGGCTGATCGCTTCAAGGCACTTTCGTGCCGGCTTCACGCGGGCTCGATCGCTTTGACGGGCGGCGCTGCCGTCGTCAGCCGCGCGGCGGGGATGGCGGCTCGCGTGGCATAATCGCCGCACTATTTCCGCCACTTCACGCCGTGCGCCGATTCCATCTCAGGCTGGGCAGTCTACTGGGGACGCTTGCGCTCCTCATGGCGACGCTCGCGCCCGTGGTTTCGCATCTGCTTGCCGCCCAGGCCATGCAGATGGCGCCCGGCACGGTGGAACGCGCGCCCTGCGGCATGCCTTCGATGGAGCATCACGTTCACGGCGCGAGCGGCACAGCGGGCACGCACGCAACGTCGGGCGACATGCAGGACTGCGGCTATTGCAGCTTCTTCGCGCACCTGCCCGTCGTGTCCGGCGTACCTGTGGCGCTGTTCGTCGTCGGCCGGCTCGTGCAAGCGCGCATCGCGGCGCAGTTCGAAAGCGTTCGCCTCGTCGCGCCCGCGGGCCACATCCACGCACGCGCCCCACCCCTGTCCTGACTGGCTCGACCATGCCAATCCCGGCCGACGCGCCCAGCGTGTCGCCGGGTCTGCCCGCGCGCCGCCGAAGCTCGCGCGCGTGCCTCGCTCCTCGACAGGACAACTCATGTCTGACCAATCGCCTTCCAGCCGCATGGCGCCGGGCGTTCTTGCCGACCTTCGCACACTCGGTCGACTCGTCGGCTGCGCGCTGCTGCTCGGACCGTGCGTGGCCCATGCACACGCCATCGCAGGCGACCGCGTTTTCCCCTCCACGCTCTCCGTCGACGACCCGGGCGTGGGCGACGAAGCCAACCTCGAATTCGGGCACCAGCGCGTGCCGGCTGACGCCGGCGACCAGAGCATCAACACCTTCCGCTTCGAGTACGACAAGCTCATCACGCCGCGGCTCGCGTTCTCGGTGGACGGCGGCTACGTCATGCAGAACAACCCCACCGCGCGCGGCTTCGACAACTTCGGCGTGGGGCTCAAGTACCTGCTCTACGTGAACGATGCGCATGAATTCATGACCTCGGTCGGCGTGAACGCCGAACTCGGCGGCACCGGCAGCCGGGCGATCGCCAACGACTTCTCGACGATCTCGCCCACGGTCTTCGCCGGCAAGGGCATGGGCGATCTGCCCGACTCGCTCGCCTGGCTGCGGCCCATCGCCATCACCGGAGAAGCGGGACCGTCGTTCACGACCGGAGGCGGGCAGCCGAACTCGTTCGACTATGGCTTCACGTTCCAGTACAGCCTGCCCTACCTGCAGCAGCACGTGCACGACCTCGGCTTGCCGCAGCCGTTTTCCAACCTCATCCCGCTGGTCGAAGTGCCCCTCTCGCGCAGCCAGGGACAAACGACCGGGACCGTCAACCCCGGCTTCATCTGGATGAACCGTTACGGCCAGCTCGGCATCGAAGCACAGATCCCGATCAACCGGGCGAGCGGCTCGCACGTCGGCATCCTCGCGCAGGCGCACATTTTCTTCGACGATGTCGCGCCGCGCACGATCGGCAAGCCGCTGTTCCAGTAAGCCAGCACATTCACACAGGAATATCGCCATGAAACTCGCTACTTTGCGCACGGCTGTTGCCTCGATCGCGCTGCTCGCCGCCCACCTCGCATGGGCGCACGCCTATCCGAAGCATCAGGAACCGCCCGCGGGATCGACCGCGCCGGCCACGCTCAACGCGGTCGTGATCGACTTCGACGATGGGCTCGAGCCCGCGTTCAGCTCCATCGACGTGACCGACGCGCAGGGCAAATCCGTCATTCGCGAGAAGGCCAAGGTCGATGCGGGCAACAGCAAGCGCATGTCGGTTGCGCTGAACGCGCTGACGCCCGGCAAGTATTCGGTGGTGTGGGTCGCGGTTGCCGCCGATGGGCATCGCACGACCGGACATTACTCGTTCGATGTGAAGTGAACGGGTAACGACGAGATGAGGCCATGCTGCGATTTCTTGCGCTTTCGCAGCGTGGCTCTTCGTGGTTATCCGGCGGGGTGCCGGCTCAATGCGGCGTGGTTGTGGTAAAGGCTTCGGGCGAGCCGTTCAAGGCGTCGTACAGATCCCCAACGGGCAAGTCGCCGATTTCGTTGTGGATATAGGCGTTAAACGCGCGGTCGTAGAGCGCACGCCCGGCGTCGGTTTCCATCGTCATGTCGAAGCCGTTGAGAACCAGGCCGGCGATCTCGTCGGCTTCGAGCAGGATGTGTTCAGCTTTCTTTCGTTCCATGGTAGTGCTCCGGTACTGCAGGATCAGCCAATTTTAAAGGGAACGGCCCAAAAATGCTGGAGAAAAAAACGGGGGCGATTCGGTTTCGTTCCCGCGATGCGGCATACGTCGACGCGCCACAATACTTAGTTATCCGATTAATTTTCGAAACCTGAGTCTTTCATAAAATCACCATGGGCGGCGCTCAGACCGTGCAGAGCGCCGCGTGCAGGCTGCGACGTCAGAAGCTGTGACGAATGGCGGCACGCACCACGACCTGGCGGGAAGTGGACGAGAGATCCTGCGCGCCGGGCACATAAGCCTGGTCGAGCGACGAGCCGGTCTTGTCGCCCGCCACGAGCTGGAATGCGCCCTGCAGATACACGTCCGTGCGTTTCGAGAGGTTGTAGTCGGCCATCACGCCCACGGAGTGGATCGATGGCTTCACGCTGCCTGTCGTCGCGTCGTAGTGTACGAGCGTGTAGACATAGTCCGCTCCGACGTAGAAAGCCGGCGTAAGCTGATACTTGCCGTTCACCTCGAAGTTCTGATACCTGAGCGACGTCACCCGGCCGCCGGCGAGCGGCCCCGTCACCGGCTGGATCGTCTCGTCACCGGTGAGATACCCGACGTTCGCCACAGGTTGGCCGATGTACGTATTGGTGTACGCGAAGCCGACCGTTGCCGAGCCCGCTGTGTAGCTCACGCCAGCGCCGAAAATCTGCAGACGCGACGAAGCGAAATTGCCGTCCGCGCCGTTCGTACTGCTCGCGCCCGCAATCGCGCCGCCCGAGGTCAGCGCGGGGTTGCTGGCGTTCAGGTAGGCCGCGGCGATGAGCCATTCGCCCACCGTGTATTGCGCCCCCACGCTCACCGCGCGGTTGTTCGCGAAGTTCGTGTCGTTGCTGAAGCTATACGTGCCGCCGAACGAGAAGCCGCCGAACGTCGGACTCGCGTATTTGATCGTGTTGTTCAGGCGAAAGGTATTGTCGGTATTGTCGTTGTCGTAGGGGTGCGAAAACAGGTAGCCGCCCCAGTTGCCGTTCGCCGTCGTCTGCGCGAGATAGTCCACCACGGCGTCGTACTGACGCCCGAACGTGAGCGTGCCGTAGCGTTCATTGGCGAGACCAACGTACGCCTGGCGTCCGAAGGCTCGGCCGCCTTGTGCCAGCGTCCCGTTGCTCGCATTGAAGCCGCTTTCGATCTGAAAGACCGCGCTGTTGCCGCCGCCCAGGTCTTCAGTGCCCTTCAGACCCCAGCGGCTGCCTTGGGCGTAGCCGCTCGTCATTTCGTAGACGGCGTGACCGCCGACGTTGTTCGTATAGTCAATGCCCTCGTCGATCAAACCGTACAGGGTCACGCTGCTTTGCGCAAAGGCTGGCGCCGCCGCACCGCACAGCGCCATGACGCAAACGATCTTCCTCTTGCTCATATGTCTTCCGTTTTTATAAGTCATACTTATTATCAGGCGAATACATAGCCCGCTTTTCGTCACCAGGGCGGATCGCATGCCTTGCGCCCGCCCTGGTCAATTGCACGACCTGTCCAGAGTTATTTCGAGCCGTAAATATCGAAGTCGAAGTACTTCTTGTTGATACGCGCGTAGGTGCCGTTTGCGAGAATGTCGGCGAGTGCGCCGTTGAAGGCTTCGCGCAGTTCGGTGTCCTGCTTGCGCAGGCCGAGACCGTCGCCCTGACCAAAGAATTTCGGGTCGTCGATGGCCTGGCCCGCGAACGTGAAGTCCTTGCCTTCAGGGCGCTTCAGAAAGCCGTCGCTTGCGGCGATCGACGCCTGAAACGCGGCATCCAGGCGGCCCGACGTCAAATCGGTATAGACCTGGTCCTGGTTTTGATAGGGGACGATCTCCACGCCCGCGGGCTGCCACTTCGCGCGCGCGTAGTCTTCCTGACTCGTGCCCTGCTCCACGCCCACGCGCTTGCCCTTGAGCGAAGCCGCATCGGGCAGGAGCGGCGAGCCGCGGCGTACGACGAGCCGCGCGGGCGCATTCGAGATCTTGTTCGTGAAGGCGATCTGCTCCGCGCGCTTGGGCGTGATCGTCATCGACGAAGAGATGACATCGAACTTGCGCGCGATGAGGCCTGGAATCATGCCGTCGAAGCTCGTTTCCACCCATACGCAATGCGCGTTCAGTTGCGCGCACAACGCATTGGCAATGTCCACGCCGAAGCCCGTGAGCTTGCCGTCCGGCGTTTTGTATTCGAGCGGCGGGTAAGTGGGATCGACCGCGAGCCGGATCTCCCGGCCCTTCAGGTCCACCGCGTGCGCCTGTCCCGCCGTTGCCGCCGCAGCGAGCGCCAGTGAAAGCGCCATCGTCCATTGCTTCATATGCCCGTCTCCTTCGTGTCGTTTCGGTTGTTTCAATTGCTTCGGTGGTTTCTGCGATTTCTGTGGTGCTATTGCAGAATGTGTTCTGCGAGCTTGACCCAGTAGCTCGCGCCAATGGCAAGGCTCGCGTCGTTGAAGTCGTAGCCGGGGTTGTGAAGTGAGCAGTGCTGCTCGCCGTCACCATTGCCGATCGAGAGGTAGCTGCCGGGGCAGCGCTCCAGCATGTACGCGAAGTCCTCGCTCGCCATGAGTGGGCGCAGGCCGTCGAGCAGCATCTCCGGGCCGCCCCATTCGAGCGCGACGCGGCGCGCCACCTCGGTCTCGTCGCTATGGTTGACGAGCACCGGGTAGTCATGGCGATAGTCGATCTCCACGCGCGCGCCGTAACTCGCGGCCTGCCCGTGCGCCACTTCACGGATGCGGCGCTCGAGCAGTTCGCGCACCGGCGCCGAAAGCGCGCGCACGCTCAGGTGCAGGTCGGCGTGCGATGCAATGACGTTCGAGGCGCTCCCCGCGTGCAGCGCGCCGACGCTGACGACGGCCTGATCGTGCGGCGCCACGTTGCGCGCCACCACGCTTTGCAGCGCCATGACGATCGAGGCGCCGACCACGACGGGGTCGATCGTCTGCTGCGGCGCGGCCGCATGACCGCCGCGGCCGATCACGCGGATCGTCACCTCGTCCGCACTGGCCATGAATGCGCCGCTGTGAAAGCCGATTCGTCCTGCCGGGAAGCCAGGCACGTTATGCATCGCGAACACGGCGTCGCAGGGAAAGCGCTCGAAGAGGCCATCCTCGATCATCTTGCGCGCGCCGCCCAGGCCTTCTTCGGCCGGCTGAAAAATCAGGTGCAACGTGCCGCGCCACTGTGCGGTTTGCGCGAGGCATCGAGCGGCTGCCAGCAGTATCGCCGTGTGGCCGTCATGGCCGCAGGCATGCATCACGCCTTCGTTGCCGCTGGCGTAGGGAAGGCCCGTCGCCTCGCGTATGGGCAGCGCATCCATGTCGGCGCGCAGCCCAAGCCTGAACCCCCTGCCGCGCTCGAACGTGGCGACCACGCCCGTGCCGCCCACGCCCCGCGTCACGCGATAGCCCCATGCTTCGAGCTTTTCGGCGACAAGCGCGCTCGTCACATGTTCTTCGAAGCCCAGTTCGGGCTGCGCATGCAACTGGCGGCGCAACGCAATCATGTCGCCTTCGATTGCCGCCACCTCGGGCAAAACCCACTGTCTGCTCAATTCGCCTCCTCAGTCCATTCGTGCATCGTGGAGCGAATCGTATGCAGCGCAAATTCCGGGGAACAGCCAGCGTTTTGTTATGATGACAACCCACCGTTGTCACCCCACCTCTCTCGCCGCGCACGCTGACATGAAACTGCACCAACTGGAAGCGCTGGTCGCCAGCGCGGACGCCGGCAGTATTCGCGGCGCGGCCCGGTCGCTTGGGCTTTCGCAGGCGGCAGTCACGCGCGCGCTGCGCGAACTGGAGGCAAACGAGCGCCTGCCGCTCCTGATCCGCGCGCCCGAAGGCATTACCTTCACCGAGCACGGCAAGGTGCTGCTCACGCACGCGCGCATCGTGCTCAATCAACTCGAACACGCACACAACGACCTCGAGCGACTGAGAGGCCGTGTGGAAGGCAGTCTCACGGTGGGCGTCACGCCGTGGATTACGCTGACCTTTCTGGCCGAGGCCGTACGGCTGTTTCGCGAGCGCATGCCCGACATCCGTCTGGAACTGGTCGAAGGATTGATGGCCGTTGCCCAGCCGCTGCTGCGCGACGGCAGCATGGATTTCGCCGTCGGCCAGTTGCAGCCCGGCGCGAGTGAGCAGGAGTTCGCATCCGAGGCTGTGCTCACTTACGAATCGTCGGTGATGGTGCGGGAAGGACACCGGAAAGTGCGGGCGCGCTCGATCCGCGAACTGCTCGATGAAGACTGGGTGCTGAATTTCGCGCCGGACGGCAAACGCGATCTGGTCGACTATCTGTTCACGCGCCACGGCGCGCAGATCGACGAACGCCGCATTGTGCGCGCGCAGTCGGTAGCGACGCTGCAAACCATGGTGGAGCAGGCAGACATGTGCACGTGGAGCCCGACGATCCTGAGCCACGTGCCGCCGTTCGGAGGCCGCCTGCGCTCGCTCGCGTTGCGCGAAGCGTTCGAACCCCGACAACTGGGCATCGTCACGCGCCGCAACAGCACACTGAGCCGCGCGGCCGTTGCTTTCATCGACTGTTTGCTGCAGGTGATACGCCGCCACGCGCGCTCGGCGAAGAAAGAAGACCTCGCCTTGTTCAAAACCCTGGAGCTATTGATTTAGCGCCCGAGCATGCGCTCAGGTACGACGAAATCTGGATTCGCCTTTACCCGGCAATGCGCTTGAAGCTGACGTAGTAGTCGTCGGTGTAATAGCAGTCGCTGGTCTGCTTGCGCGGTCCACCACATACGACCCGGCGCTGCCCACGATCCGTCATGCCCGGGGTGCGCACCGTGTATGTGTGGTAGTAGCCGCGTGGATGCTGCGGCAGTAATTGCGCCGTGTTACGGAACAGGACGCCGTCGTCCGCAAAAGGAAAGGGGCCGCCCGCCTTGATCAGCCGCAGTGTCTCGGTCGCTTCCCCCGGCAACTGCTTCATGGTGACGGTACCCAGCGCGCCCGCAACCTGCGCGCCTGATGCGGCAGGTGTGCCGCTTGCGCCCTGCGCGGGCTGACCCGGCGCCTGGCTCGCAGATGCGCCCGACGCCTCGGTGACGTTTCGCGAACTCTCCTTGCCGCAACCGCCAAGGATCGCGCCCAAGGCGACGACGCAAGGGAAAACCCACGCTCTCTTCACGAAACGATTCTCCCCTCGTTGACCGGCACTCGACGAACAGGACAAACGTAAAGGTAGCGCGAATGGCGGAGCGAATCAATGCTCGACCGGGAACACGCACTCGTACACGTGACCCAGGCAGACGAACGGCGGCCGCTCACACCCGTTCCGATGTAAGCGGCCTGGACTTGCAATCGCATACTGCCTGGATGAAGCGGTACTTCAACTGCGTGTTGCTCCGCACTTCAACTGCGTGATTCAACTGCGCGATGCTCTGCTCTTCAACTGCGTGATTCAACTGCGCGATGCTCTGCTCTTCAACTGCACGGTACTCTGCACTTCAACAACGAGTTGCCCTGCACTCCTCATTGATTCAACAGCGTGGTGCTTCGACATTGACACTCAACTCTGCCACATACGACTACAACTGCCGGACTGCTGTTCTGCAACGGGTACACGGTATGGTCCAACTCGACCGCAGGAGGGGAATCCTGGGATGGAGCCAACGTCTCGCTCCATGAAAGACAGTGTAGGCGTAGACGCGCTGAACCAATTGCCCGAAACGAGCCCAATATCGCACTGAATTCGCGCAATTGGGCGGCCGCCCTGCTCAGGCTACTGCCTGCGTCCCGGACTGATAGAACGGGTAGTCCGTATAACCGACGTGTGTGCCGCCAAAGAACGTGGGGCGGTCGTACCGGTTGAGCGACAGCTTGCGACGCAGCCGCTCCGGAAGATCGGGATTCGCAATGAAGTGACGACCGAATGCAACCAGATCGGCATCGCCCGCCTGCAGGATGGCCTCGGCCTTTTCGCCGTCGAAGCCGCCGGCCGCGATGATGGTGCCCGCATAGTGCTTGCGAATGAGCTGGGCAGCAACGGGATTGGGATCGGCGCCCTCGTTTTCGACATTGCCGAGAATGCGGGGCTCGATGAGGTGCAGGTACGCGAGATTCAGCTTGGCGAGTTCTTGCGCAACATACGCGAACAAGCCGACAGGATCGCTATCCGACATATCGCCCCACGACCCGCTCGGCCCAAGGCGCACGGCAACCTTGTCGCTTCCCCACACGGAAATCACAGCCCGTGTGGCTTCCATCAACAGGCGGGCGCGGTTTTCGAACGAACCGCCATAGATGTCCGTCCGCTTGTTGCTGCCGTCCTGCAGGAACTGGTCGAACAGATAGCCGTTTGCGGCGTGCAGTTCCACGCCGTCGAAGCCCGCCGCGACGCCGCGTGCCGCCGCAGCGCGAAAGCTCTCGACGATACCCGCAATTTCATCCGTCTCAAGGGCGCGATTCGGCGTATTCGGAACCCAGCCGGCGTCCGTGTAGGCGACGCCGCCGTGAGGGACTTCCGAGGGACCCACGGGCCGCCCGCCATCGGGTTGCAGCTCCGAGTTCGACTGGCGCCCAGCGTGGTAGAGCTGAAGGAAAATCTTCGCGCCTTTCACGTGCACGGCATCGGTCACGCGCTTCCAGCCCGCAATCTGACTATCGTCGTACAAGCCAGGCGCACCGAGATAGCCGTTGCCGTTCGGCGCAGCGATGGTGGCCTCGCCGATCAGAAAGCCGCCGGCCGACGCGCGTTGCGCGTAATACTCCGCCATGAGTGCGCCGGGAATCGCGCCGCTTTCGGCGCGCATGCGGGTGAGCGGTGCAAGAACGACCCGGTGCGAGAACGTGTAAGGGCCGACTTTGACTTCAGAAAAGAGCTTGGACATGATTTACCCGAAGAAAGATGGGAAGGCGCGTCGATTGCTGGTTGTCCGACGTGACAGCGACGAAGCCGCAGGGTTAGCTTCCTTCGCCGTGACATCGATGAGCCAGAGTGTATATGCACACGTCGATGAATTTATCCCGATTCCTTCCAATACTGTTCGCGTATTTCGCAAACAATCCTTCAGCCGTGAAGCCGGTTTGAAAACATCCGTCCTCCTCCAGGCGACATGGCTATTTCAACCAGAAATAACCCGCTAAACATTATTGAAAACTGCTCGCATGTCGCTAGCATTCCTTCATCGACTGCCAGATCGAATACCGGCAGCGTTCATCAGATGTTGGCGGCCGCCTGGCTGGGGAGACTACGGATATGCGAGTTCTGGTATTGGGCAGCGGGGTCGTCGGCGTGACGAGCGCGTACTATCTGGCGCGCGCCGGCCATGAAGTCACTGTCATCGACCGCGAGCACGGTCCTGCGCTCGAGACGAGCTTCGCGAACGCCGGGCAAATTTCTCCGGGATACGCGGCGCCGTGGGCGGCCCCTGGTGTTCCGCTCAAAGCCGTTAAGTGGATGTTCCAGAAGCATGCCCCGCTCGCCATCCGCCCGGATGACGCGGACAAGCAGTTCCAGCTGCAGTGGATGTGGCAGATGCTGCAGAACTGCACGGCGGAGCGCTACGCCATCAACAAGAACCGCATGGTGCGGCTTGCGCAATACAGCCGCGATTGCCTGATGGCGCTGCGCGCGGAAACGGGCATCCAGTACGAAGGACGAACCGGCGGGACGCTGCAGGTTTTCCGGACACAGCAGCAGTTCGACGGCGCGGCAAAGGACATCGCCGTCCTCAAAGAGGCGAACGTTCCCTACGAGTTGCTCAGTGCAGGCGAACTCTCGCGGGTCGAGCCGGCCCTCGCCGCAACCTCGCAAAAATTGACCGGCGGTCTTCGCTTGCCTGGCGACGAGACAGGCGACTGCCAGCTGTTCACGACCAGGCTTGCCGCGCTCGCCGAGGAGGCCGGTGTGACGTTCCGCTACAACACGATCGTCGATACGCTCGTCGTCGAAGACTGCAAGGTCGTTGGCGTCCGTCACGGAACGAGGCTCATCCATGCCGACGCGTTCGTTGTCGCGTTTGGTTCCTATTCGACGAGTTTCCTGTCTGGCCTCGTCAAGATTCCGGTCTACCCGCTCAAGGGGTATTCCATCACGGCGCCGATCCTGGACGAGGCACGCGCCCCTGTCTCGACTGTCCTCGACGAGACCTACAAGATCGCCATCACGCGCTTCGATAAACGAATTCGCGTGGGCGGCATGGCCGAGATCGTGGGGTTCGACAAGCGCCTGCGCGAGGCTCGGCGCGAGACACTCGAAATGTGCGTGAACGATCTGTTCCCGGGTGGCGGCGACACATCGAAGGCGACGTTCTGGACCGGGCTGCGGCCGATGACGCCGGACGGCACGCCCATTGTTGGCCGCACTGCCGTGCCCAACCTCTTCCTGAACACGGGCCATGGCACGCTTGGGTGGACCATGTCGTGCGGTTCGGCGCAGCTTCTCGCCGACCTGATTTCAGGCAGGAAGCCCGCTATCGAGCACGATGATTTGAACGTGTTCCGCTACGCCAGGGAGCCGGAGGCCCCGGCGGATTTCGCGCTGGACTAGTCAGTACTGCTGGTGGAGTCGCGAGCGTCGGCCGACGCTCATCTTATGATCAGTGCGAAGACGGAGCGAACGCTTCGAAGTACATCCGCTCGAGTGTGAGCATGATGCCGAACTGCGAAGTTTGCCGCAGCCCATTGGCGCCGCAGAACTGCAGCTCTCCGCGCTGGCCGACAACGATGACCTCCTGGGCGCCGCCCTCGAGGTACGCCCTGACCCGCGCGCCGATGTCGTGCGCATACTTGCGGTCGAGGAGCACCTCGACGCACAGATCCGGCACAAACGGAACAGGATCGTCCCGGTCAAACCCTTCCCACTTTTCAGGCGGCATCCAGACGACGTCGGGTACGCGGATGCCAAATGACGGTGTCGCCACGGCAACCGACATCGCTGCCACGTGACCGATCTGTTCGGCGATCTGGCAGTACACGTCGGTGAGAACAATCTGGCGCCGTGCCGAGGGCTGAGGATGCGGCACCACTTCACCGCGGCCATCGAGTTCACAGCATTCCCACGCCCCGGAATCGGCGCTGGGGTGCATCCGACGCCAGGTCGCTACCAGCCCGTCCTGCTCGAGAAGAGTCGACACAACCACAAGCCTCCGATAAGGGAATTTTCTAAGGGTATTCCCTTTGTTGGCCGCTGAAAAGCCATTGTTTCTGTGCATTGCACAATAAACTACGCAATGTGCATGGATTCGAATTTGCGCCCGTTATCGGGCCATATCGGGTGGTCTTACATTCAGGTCGATGCAAACGTTGCGGCCAAATCGGACGGACATTCGATTTTCATTGTGCAACGCATCAACATCGCCCCAAAGGGTAGTATCAGCGTGGGTATTCAGCTTCTGCCGAAGTCGCATTCTGCGGGTGCGTCGTTGAAGTGCTACCGTAAGGGTTTGTCGAGTGCGCCCCGGCGCTTGAACACGAGAAGTGCAATGGAAATCGATGCGGAGACTTTCCGGCAACTGCGCCGTCTCGCCCCCGTCGTTGACGACATACTCAACGCCGGGGAAGTTGAACATGCGGGCCAGGCAGTGAATCTCGCGGCACTCGCGCAACTATGCTCGACCCTCTTCGACGCTTACTGCTCGATGCATCCCGAGGAGACCGCGCAAGCCAACCTGGACATGCTCGAGTCGCAAAAGTAGCGACCGGCGGCGCCAGGGTCACTGCGGGTCCGGATGCGCCAGGCCCGCTTCCTCGATGATCTGTTCGTATTTTTCCGCGCCGACGACGTCACGGTACTCCTGTTTCAGCCGGATGAGCGCCTGCGCCGTTCTGGAAATCACCCCGGAGGCTTCCAGCTGCTCAGCGTGCACGAGGGCCTGCCCCAAAGTCATGGCCACGTCAGTATTCCTTATTGCAGTTGAACAGCCATCAAGTCGTTGACGAACGTGGGCTGGGCCGAAGCAAACTCCATCAGGTTGGGGAAGCCCTCGCTGAGCGCAAACGCTTCCAGCGCATCCTTGCCGCTGTCAGCCTTGATGCGGCCGTAGCTTTCGATCATCTTCAGGTCGGTAATCAGGTACACCATTTCAACCTCTTTGCGTCTATGGATGCCTCGAGTCGTTGTCCGCTCAAGGATTCTTTCGAAGAGTACGTAGCGTCACTTAAATCGAGCTTAAACAATGCCGACAGGACGAAAGCCTTGCCGGGCCGCGATCAGAAAGCGCAGGCTGCCGCTTCGGCGCGTGACGGCATGCCCTCGTCGAGGAGAGAAGTTAAGATGAGAACGAGATAAGCAACGGCTCCCGCCTTCAGGCACCAGAAAGATGGAACGAGAGACTTACAAAGGCTACGATTTGTGGGGTCATGCCATCGCGCAACAGGCAGAGCTGCTGACGCCAGAGCGCTACGCGGGGGGCGGGACCATCATCCAGGGGAACAAGCTCATCTGCACTTCCGGAGTTCTCGATCTGTTCGATTCGGAGGAGGAGGCGCAGGACGCGGGAATCGCCTGGGCAAAGGCGTGGGTCGACACACACGGTTAGCACGCAGGCGCAACGCAAGTTCCGTGGATACCTCGCTTCAGTCGGCGCCTAAGTGCGCGCAGATACACGGGTGGCACATCGCACTTCGAGGCAACCTTCCATCCGAAAGCCCACCGCGCCCCGGTCTCGCGGTTCAATGTGCCAGCATGTCAACGCGAAAGCTCATCGCCGTATCAGCGACCACAGCAGCAGCGCCAGCAATAGAATCGAGATCCCCTGCCAGAACAGCACTGGTTCGCTCTCGAGCAAGGGCTTGCGTCGAACCGGAGCCATCGCACCCTGGCCGCTCGAAAGGCGCTCGAGATCGGCGCAAACCGCCAGTACGTCCTGATACCTGCGTGCGGGATCGGACTGCAGCGCTTTCTCCAGCACGAGGTCAAGCCAATGCGGCGCGTCGAGCCGGTACTCGTAGAGCGGCACGCGACCATTGAAGCCGTACGGCAGTTTGCCGCCGCTGAATAGCCGGTACAGCGTCACGCCATACGCAAATACCTCCGAGCGCGCATCGCCTTGCGCACCCCTCATCAACTCAGGCGCCATGTACGCGGGCGAGCCAGGCGCGCAGGCTGAGCCCGGCAGCTCCATACCGGGCATATAACCAAAGCCCAGGTCGAGCAGGCATGTCCTGTCGTCCTGCATCACCAGCACGTTCTCGGGCTTGATATCGCGATGGAAGATATTGCGTCGATTCAGCGCGTCGATCGAGCGGCCCAATTGCCGTGCGATTCCGATCGCGCGCGGCAGCCCTATGGGCTCGGGCGCCGAAAGCAGCTTTTCGAGCGTGACTCCCGCGCCGAGCGGCATTACCACATAAAGCCGGGTTTGCCGATTGGCGTCAACAGGCAGCGGCGCGAGCACGCCGGCGTCGCCAACCTTGCCTGCGAGCCAGCGCTCACGCACGATCGACTGGCGTATGTTCTCGTCTTGCTCGACGCGCGGTTTGGGAAACTTGAGCGCCAGTGGCGTGTCCGGATCGGCCAGATCGTAGCCGGCGAAGATCCGCGAATAAAAGCCATCGCTGAGCACGCTCTTGAGCAGATATCCATCGATAACCTCACCGGCGTCGGGCACGGCGAGAATCGGCAGCATTCCGACCACTCGCTCCAGATACCCGCCGTCGAGCAAAGGCAGGCTGCCAACGTCAATCACGGCGCTCGTAACGTCGTCCTGGGAACCGCGCGTCAGTGCCAGCGCGTCGAGTCGGCGCGCAGTTTCGAGCGCGCCATTGCGCGTCGCGAGCACCGTCTGCAGTTCACGCACTGGCACATGACGGTAAAGACCGTCCGAGCACAATAGCAGGCGATCATCCTCACGCAGTTCGAACGTTTCGAAGCGGGTCACGAGCGCCGGGTTCATGCCAATGGCGTGCGCCACGTACGAACCAAAAGCGACCGGCACAATGTCGTCTTCGCCGATTTGTGCCAGTTGCCCGTCGCGCAGCAAATAGAGCCGGACATCTCCGGCTGCGACCAGATACGCTGTGGCGCGCCGTATGACCAGCGCCGCAAATGACGCGGCCATCTGTTTAAGCTTTGGATCGACGCGGCCCATGTGGTGCAGCCAGCCGTGCAGCGCCTGTAGCGAACGCGCAGCGGCCACGCTGGGCTGGAGCGTTTCGGGTAGCCCGTAATACGCATCGATGAAGGTACGCACCGAAAGCTCGGCCGCGACCCGGCCACCCTGGCTTCCGCTCACTCCGTCAGCCAGCGCGATCACACTGCCACGCGCGGCGCGCGCGGCCAGGTCGCCGAGCATCACGCCGAAATAGTCCTCGTTGACGCGATTTTGCCCACGCAGACGCGCGGGGCGGGAGACGCAGCCGATCTCGAGCGCGGCGCATTCGCCGCGCTCGGGCCGCAACTGCAGGTCGACTTCCTGGGAATCCGCTTCGCGAGTTGCAACGGCCGTCCCGGCTGCATGGACCGACCTCCGGTCCGCAGCCGGTGCGGAAAGGTGGTCCACGGAGCGCGGTTCAGTCATTTACTTTTTGCCGTGAGTCATCACGTCGCTGGTTTCCAGATCGTGCTCGATCTTCTCGAGCACCTGGGGCGAACGCTTCTTCAGCATGAGCAACCAGACCGTGCCGACCAGCATGTACGCCACGAACAGATACGGCAGTATGTTATACGGATAATCCGGCACCGGATACACGCTGCCGATCACTGCGCCGACCATCGCCAGCGCGCCAAGCACGCTCCACAGCACGTTGACCGGCTTGAGCACGCCCATCTTCTTCAGATAGAGAGGCGCGGAAACCGCGACGAGAAAATAGGTCACCAGAAAGCCAAAGGTGGCGAACGTACTCGTGTAGCCGAAGGTATTGAGCGGACCGGCGCCAAGCATCGCAATGCACACAACGAGCGTCACGATCGAGGAAAACGCCACAGCGAGATACGGCGTCTGATGCGTGCGGTGAATCATTCCCATCGAGCGGTGCACGAACTGGTAGCGCCCCATGGAGTACAGCAGGCGGCTGGACGAGTTGATGCACGCAAGGACACACGAGAACGCGCTGACCGAAGCGATCAGGTAAAACACCGGGCCGAGCGGCGAGGCGCCAACGCTCGCAAGCAAGGTGTTGAGCACGGCCGAATCGGCGCCGAGCTTGGCTGTGTCGTCGTGGTAGGCGATCGTCATCGAATAGGCGACGAACATGAAGAAAAGGCCCGACAGGATCACGCTCCAGACCACGGCGCGCGAAATGATGCGCAGCGGGTCCCGGGTCTCCTGGCCGAGCGAGGCAGCACTTTCGAAGCCCACGTACGAGAAGATGCCGAGCACCATGCCTTGCGCCATACCCTTCCCGCTCACGCCCTGCAGGCTCAATTGCGTATGGTCGATGATATGGTCAGGATGCAGGGCGAGCACGTAGATCAGCACGCCGCCCACGATCACCACCGACGTTGCCTCGATCGCCAGTGAGAGGCGCGAGGAAAGCTTCACGTCGCGTGCGGAGAAGAACCAGGCGAGAGCAATGAAAACGGTGTAGACCGCCCACGACGGGATATTGATGCCCCAGGAAGAGAAGGCATTCTGCACGAAAACCACACCTGCGGCACCTACCCCCATCGCGGTGCCCACATACGCCGCGATCAACCCCCAGCCGGCCATGCCCCCTGCCATCGGCCCGAGCGCGCGCGAAATATAGATGAAGAATGATCCAGCGGTTGCAATCCGGCTCGAGAGCGCGATGATGCTCATGCTGACCAGCAGCAGCCCGAGCGTCGAAAGTCCATAAATCAGCCAGGTCCCCGCGCCCGCCAGCGCCGCGATCGCGGTCACATTGATCGAAGGAGTAAAGGTTGGCGAAACGTTTGCGATAGATTGGCCAATCACCTCGGCAAAACCTAAAGTACCGGCACGCAGGCCGGTTGACGATGCCGGCGCTGCTTGTGTGGTGCTTTGCGTACTCATGTAGGGCTCCTGAAAGATTGGTGATTTAACGGACTTTGCTTTAATTTCCCAGAGTCAAAAATTCCAGCCAACTGAATTTAATTGTTCCAGCCAGGAATCCACGAAGTGCCCGCGAGCGGCACGCGTGCCATCGCTGCGGCTTCCACGGTCAGGGCGACCAGATCCTCGGGCTCGAGGTGATGCACGTTCTGCTTCCCGCAGGCACGCGCGATCGTCGTCAGCTCCATGTTCAACGTCTTCAGGTAGTTGCGCACACGGCGCGAACCTTCGTCGGGCAGGACGCGCTGCTCGAGAACGGCGTCCTGGGTCGTCACGCCAACGGGGCATTTGCCGGTATGGCAGTGGTGGCAGAAGCCCGGCGACGTGCCAAGCGCTGCATAGTCGGCAGCCGCCGAATGCAGTGCGCCGTTCTGGAAGTAGCTGTCACTATTGCAGCCGAGCGCCATCAGCATGCCCTGCCCGATCGCGACGGCGTCTGCGCCAAGCGCCAGCGCCTTGGCTACGTCGGCTCCCGTCCGTATGCCGCCCGACACGATCAGCTGCACCTGCCCTTTCATATTCAGGTCTTCGAGAGCATCCACCGCCTGGCGAACCGCAGCCAGCGTCGGAATCCCGACGTTCTCGATGAAGCAGGTCTGGGTGGCCGCGGTGCCCCCCTGCATGCCGTCGATCACGACCACGTCCGCGCCAGCATGTACCGCAAGCTTGACGTCGTTGAACGTGCGGGTTGCCCCGACCTTCACATACACGGGCGTGTTCCAGTCAGTAATTTCGCGCAGTTCCTGGATCTTGATCGCCAGATCGTCGGGACCGGTCCAGTCCGGGTGGCGGCTCGCCGAGCGCTGGTCGACGCCGGCTGGCAAGGTACGCATCGCCGCCACGCGCGGATTGACTTTCTGCCCGAGCAGCATCCCGCCACCACCCGGCTTTGCGCCCTGGCCAATCACGATTTCGATCGCGTCGGCACGGCGCACGTCGTCCGGATTGAAGCCGTAGCGCGACGGCAGGCACTGATAGACCAGCGTCTTCGAAGCGCGGCGCTCCTCCTGGGTCATGCCGCCGTCGCCGGTGGTCGTGGACGTGCCCATCGCCGTCGCGGCCTGCCCTAGCGCCTCCTTGACGTTCGCGGACAGTGCGCCGAAGCTCATGCCCGCAATCGTGACCGGAATATCCAGCACGACAGGTTTCTTTGCGAAGCGAGTGCCCAGCACGGTCTGGGTCGAGCACTTCTCGCGGTACCCTTCGAGCGGATAGCGCGACAGCGACGCGCCGAGAAACAGCAGGTCGTCGAAATGCGGCACGTGGCGCTTCGCGCCCAGACCGCGGATCTCATAGAGACCTCGCTGTGCCGCCGAGTGGATATAGTCGATCGTCTTGCGGTCGTAGCCGTGCGACTCTTCGTGCTGCAAACGAACGAATTGAACGGGTTTGGCATCCATTGGGAACCTTCTCAGAGAGCGTGTGTTCAATATTCCTGGTTGGCGTCGGCGTTCCAGTGATAGAGCGTGCGTGCCGACGCGATTCGCTTGAAGGACGCTGGATCGTGATCCAGTCCGCCCGCCGCCAGCAACACGCGCACTGCGTCGAGATCGGCATCGCTCATCGGTTCGTACTGCGCGTCCGCCCCCAGCGATTTCACTTCGCCGCGCACGTAGAGCACCGCTTCATAGAGCGAATCGCCCAGCGCGTCGCCCGCGTCGCCGCATATCACCATGCGGCCCGCCTGTGCCATGAAGGCCGAGAAGCTGCCCACGGAGCCGCCCACCACGATGTCGCCGCCCTTGAGCGAGATTCCGCAGCGCAGACCCGCGTCGCCGTCGATCACGAGCAGTCCGCCGTGCGCAGAAGCGCCCGCGCCGTTCGAGGCGAAGCCTCGCACATGCACCTTGCCGCTCATCATGTTCTCGGCGACGCCCGTGCCGGCGCTCCCCTCGATCACGATCGTCGCCTGCTGGTTCATCCCGCCGGCGTAGTAGCCCGCGTGGCCCTTGATCGTCACATGCAGGTCGGCATCTACGCCCACGGCGATGTTGTGTGCCCCATTCGGCGACGTGACGGCGATGCGCTGCCCCGCCAGCGCCGCGGTGTCGCCGTGCAGGTATTGGTTCAGGTCCCGGACCGTCTGCGTCTCGAGGTCGAAATTCAGGCTTTCCATACGTACATCTCCTCGGGAGCGGGTTCGAAGACCTTCGCATTGCGGATATCGGGCAGATGCGCGAGCGAGCGAAACTCAGAGGCAATCGCTACGTAGTCGTCGTTCTCCGCGACCACGGCCGGCTTGCACGCGAACGGATCGCGGATCAGCGCGAGCTCGGTCGTCGTGCCCATCAGGAACGTATAGAAGCCGTCCAGCTCCTCGAAGCCTTTTTGCAGCGCCTCGGGCAGCGCATCGCCCTCGCGCAAACGCCATTCGATGAATCGGCAAGCGGCTTCGGTGTCGTTGTCGGTATCGAAGCGGATGCCGAGCGGCTCGAGCTTGCGCCGCACGCCATATGGGTTCGAAAGCGATCCGTTGTGCACGAGGCAGAAGTCCTCTCCCGCCGTGAACGGATGCGCGCGGTCCGGCGTGACGGCCGATTCCGTGGCCATGCGCGTGTGGCCGACGAGGTGCGAGCCTTTGAGGTTCGCGAAGTCATAGCGCGCGGCCACTTCGGCCGGCGAGCCGATGTCCTTGTAGAGATCGATCGAGCGTCCGGTGGAAAGCAGATAGAGCTTCGGATAGTGCTCGCGCAACCACACCTTGACGCGCTCCGCATCGCCCTGGAGCGTGAGCACTGCATGATTGCCCTTCACGTCGAAGCGCGCGGTGACGTCCATGGCGTGGTTGAGTGCGTCGGCGAGTGCGGCCCAGGGAAATTGCGCGCCCTCGTCCGTGAAGCCCGCGTAGAGGCTCAGCTTGCGCTGGCTCGCATCCACCTCGCTGCCGAACACCGCAAGCCCCGCCGAATCGGGTCCGCGCTCGGTCATGCCGATCAGCATCGGCACCATCAGCTCGCCGAGCCGCTCGCGTAGCGCCGGCGTCTTCACCAGCAACCCTACGATTCCACACATTGTGTGTTCTCCTTAGAAAAATTCGAGGTAGCTCTTGAGTTCCCAGTCGGACACGTGCCGCATGTATTCGAGCCACTCCATGCGCTTGAGCTTGAGGAACTCACCGGCCAGGGGGCCGAGCGCTTCGCAGATCAGCGTGTCCGCCTCGAGCGCGTCGAGCGCCTGCTCGAGGTTTTGCGGCAACACCGCAATGCCGTGCGCGGCAAGTCGCTCCGACGACCACTCGTAAAGGTTTTCGTTTGCCGGCGCGCCCGGATCGAGTTGCCGGTCGATCCCGTCGAGCCCCGCGGCAATCACGGCGGCCGTTGCGAGGTACGGGTTGCAGGAGCCGTCCGGCAGACGCAGTTCGATGCGCTCGCCGGGCATGCGCACCATGGTCGAGCGGTTGTTGTCGCCATAACTCACATAGGCTGGCGCCCACGTCGCGCCGGTGAGCGAGCGCCCCACCACGAGGCGCTTGTACGAGTTGACGGTCGGATTGCACAGCGCGGTGAGCGCGGGGGCGTGCGCAAGAATGCCGGCGGTGAACTGGTAGCCAAGCGTCGACAGGCCCATGCCCAGCGGGTCGCCGCCGTCGGCGAACAGATTGCGCTTGCCGTCGCCGATCGAGATGTGCATGTGCATGCCGTTGCCGGGCCGGTTCGCGAACGGCTTCGCCATGAACGAGCAGATCATGCCTAGCTCGTTGGCAATCTCCGACGCGGCCATCTTGAAGAACACGTAGTGGTCGCACGACGTCAGGCAGTCGGTGTACGTGTAGTTGATTTCGAACTGGCCGTTGGCGTCCTCGTGGTCGATCTGATAGACGTCGATGCCGACCGAGCGCAGTGCTTCGGTGAGCCGCTCGAGAAACACCCGCGTGCGCGATAGCCCCTTATAGTCGTAGCACGGCTTCGCCAGCGTGTCGCTGGGGTCGCACGGTTCGAGGGTTCCGCTAGCGGAGCGGCGCAGCAGCGAGAATTCCGGCTCGAGTCCTGTGAAAAGGGTCCAGTCGCGCTCGGTCAGGCGTGCTACCTGGCGCTTGAGCGTGACGCGTGAATCGAACGGCCACGCTTCGCCGTTCACGTGCCCCTCGCAGACGATGCGTGCGAGGCCCGGCTGCCAGGGAACGGGCGTGAGCGTCGCGAGATCGCCGACGGCCATGAAATCGGGGCCGTTCGGCTCGATGCCGACACCCCAGATCGCAAACCCTGCGAAGCCGGCTCCCGCCTCGAGCACCGTCTTCAAATGCGCGACCGGCACCGACTTGGCCTTTGCGACGCCATGGATGTCGACGAACTGCGCCAAAACGTATTTCACGCCCTGCTGAGCAAGCCAGCCCTGCGCGTTTTCTGCCGAGTCGAAACAGGGCACGCTTCCGGGCTCGCTGAGCGGCAGCTTACTCGCGTCGTTCAGATTCATCGTCACTCCTTGCACCAACTCCGTTTGCGGTTGAAAGAGGCTGGGCACATCGTGCCTGGGCCGGTTCCGGGGACTTGCTGGCCATCGTTCAGGGCGCTCATGCGCACCCGCCATTGCGCACTCGTTGCACTTCTCGTTACGCGCTCCGTCTGGAACTTCTTTTCCTGCCATGCAACAATGCTTCATGGCGTGAAACAGCCGGCGCGCGCCACTGCGTGCCGGCCAGCTACGCGTCAAGCATTTCTACCGAGGCCGATCATGCACGCTGGGGACGACAACAAAACTGCGCTCGAGCGCTTTCTGGGCGCCACCATTCGCGACTTGCGCCAGCGCCACGACCTGACCATCGCCCAGGTCGCCGACCAGGCCGGCATCAGCCGTGGCATGCTCTCGAAGATCGAGAACGCGCAGACCTCAACGGGACTCGACGTCCTGCACCGCATCGCCCAGGCGCTCGGCGTCTCTCTTTCCGCGCTCTTTCGCAACTTCGACGTGCCGCAAGGCGACGCGCAACTCGTCAAGAAAGGCGCGGGCATGGAAGTCGTTCGCAAGGGCACCAAACGCGGCCATACCTACCATCTGCTCGCCTACGACCAGGGCCCGCGCAAAGCCTTCGAGCCCTTCCTCATCACCATGGAGGACGAAGCAGAACGCTTCCCGACCTTCGAACACCCCGGCACCGAATTCATCCACATGCTCAAGGGGGTGATCGAATACCGCCACGGCCAGCAAACCTACATCCTCCATCCCGGCGACACGCTTACTTTCCAGGCCGATATTCCTCACGGCCCCGAGCGCCTCATCAAGACGCCCATCCAGTTCCTGTCGATCTTCATCTATCCGCCGGGAACCGCCGACTGAGGCGCAAGCCTTGCAGCCTCGCCTGTGCTGCTTCTTATGCAACGTCCGTGCCATGTTTATCTTCATGAACTAAAAATTCCTGCAGATAAACATCTGGCACGCACGCCGGCCCTGTCCCGCTTACTTTCCCAATTCGCTTGCACCGGCGTTTGCCTGCTGACGGTGCGCGTTTTTCCTGTCTGCCGTGCGCTGCTGCACTGAATCGGGACGCGGGCTTACGCTCCATTATCAGAAATACTTATGTACGCACGAGCGTCGGTGCGAGCGCCTTAACGCGTCGAGCGCCGCCTCTCGTACAAAATATTGCGGATCCGCTACATCAATGCGTCTTCAGGCAGTTGCGGCAGTGCGCGCGCGAGTGCCGGCCTGATGGAGGCGTCAAGCACGCGCCGCGTCAGTGAGACGATCTCGTGCGCAAACGCGTCCCACTCGCCCTGTCGATGCAGCAGGAAGAAGTCGCGCCGCCCGAGCCGTCCGGCCGGCAGCGGCAACACGGCGATCTCAGGCAAATAATGGCGCGCCTGCCAGAGACACAACGGCGTGGAAATCGAGAAGCCGAGCCGGGCCGCGACGAGGCTCAGGAGCGGATCGGTCGCGTCGAATTCATAGCGGCGCGGACTGTTGATGCCGAGGTGCCGCGCATAGCGCTCGATCTGCTGTCCGATCACCGAGCGAGGGGTATAGCGGATCATCGGCATTTCGAGCGCAAGCGTGCGCCAGTCGATGTTCCCGCGCTCGGCAATCAAGGCGCGCGAGACGACCACGACGAACGCCTCCGAAAAGAGCGGCGCCTCGACGATGCGCGCGTCGTTGAGCGTCGTCTGCGTGCATACCGCGAGATCGAGCTCGCGATCGTGCAACTGCTTGCTCAAGCCGGGGGTCAAACCGGACCACAACGCAATCTGCCGTGCCGAGCCCGACACCGCGCGAATCAGCTCCGGGCCCACGGTCGCCGCGAACGAATCCACGCAGCCAAGCCGCACGGGCAAGCTGCCCGCGTTCGATGTGTCGCCGATGCGCGCGCTGACCATCTGCGCATGCTCGAGCAGCGGGCCTGCCAGTTCGAGCAGCGCGCGGCCCGCGACGTTCGGCCGGGGAGGCCGGCTTTCGCGATCGAACAGGACCACGCCCTGATCTCGCTCGAGCGCCGCGATGGCCTGGCTCACCGCGCTCTGGCTCACGCCGAGCTGCTTCGCCGCGCCGGTCATCGAGCCGGTCTCGCACACCGCGAGAAAAGCCTGCAAAGCGTTGAGGTCGATTGGCGCCTGGGTACGTCTCATGAGGAGCTCCGCGAAAATCTGCGCAAATGACGCTACCGCGTCGTCTTCCACATGGTGCCGCCCGGACGGCTCAACACACGGACGATGAGCAAATGCGTCGATGAGCCATAAGTTTGCCTAATACAAAATAATGGCGGGCAGCCGGGACGCAGAATTTGCCCATCGTTCACCCACGAGGGCACCATGAGCCACTTTGACTATGTCGTGATAGGCGCCGGCGTCATCGGCACGTCCGTCGCCCACCATCTCGCCGCGCTCGGCGCGAACAGCGTTCTCGTCCTCGATCAAGGGACGATCGGGGCGGGCACCACCTCGCAGTCTTCCGGGCTGCTGCGCACGCATTACTCGGTGCGCCAGAACGTCCAACTCGCCCGCGCTTCCTGGTGGGCCTTCAACAATTTCGCCGACTATCTCGGGGACGACGAAGCCTCCTGCGGCCTCGTCAAATGCGGCTACATGATCAGCGCGCCCGAGGGCGACAAGCTCGACCCGCTGGCAGCCTCGCTGCGCGCCCAGCAGGAAATGGGCATCGAGGTACAACTGCTCGACCGCCAGACGGCGCAGGCGCGCCTGCCGATCGCCACCTTCGACGACGCCGCGCTGATCGGCTTCGAGCCAGAAGCCGGCTTCGCCGACGCCTATCTCGTCGCGACCAGCTTCGCACGCTCTGCGCGCCGCCGCGGCGTAAAGATCATGGAAGGGGTGCGCGTGACCGGCCTCGTGCGCGAAGGCCGCCGCGTGGTGGGCGTGCAAACGTCGGCGGGACGCTTTGGTTGCGGCACGCTCGTCAGCACGCAAAACATCTGGACCCCTGAACTCTCCGAATGGATCGGCGTGCCGCTGCCGGTCAAGCCCGAGCGCCACACCGTGCTCGCGCTCGAATGCGAAGCCGCCCCCTACACGTTCGCCATGCCCGCATTCAAGGACCTCGGCTCGCCGGGCATGCTCTATTTCCGCAGCTACGGCGGCAGCCAGATGCTGGTCTCCGAAGGTGTGGTGGGCGAAACGCTCAATGCGCCCGAGACCGAGCAGGGCGAGATCTCCCTCGACTATGTGGCCGAAGTCGGCGCACAGGTGGCCGAACACTTTCCCGCCTACGAAACGGCGGGGCTCGCCTCGTCGTGGACCGGCGTGTACGACGTCACACCCGACTGGAACCCCGTGCTCGGCAACGTTGCCGACGTGGAAGGCCTCACGGTGGGCTTCGGCTTCTCGGGTCACGGCTTCAAGCTCTCGCCGGGCATCGGCAAGCTGCTCGCCCAGCACGCGCTCGGCCTGGCCACCGACGTCTCTCTCGAACCGTACGCACTCGAACGCTTTGCGAGCGGCGCGCTGCTGACCGGCAAGTACGGTCTCGGCGCGGTGTCGTAACACCAGCGCGCAATGTGCTTTCTCATGCAAACAGGAGAAAACAGATGACTGTCCGCATTCTCGTACCCGTCAAGCGCGTGGTCGACCCGAACGTGCGCGTGCGCGTGAGCAGCGCCGGCGCGATCGAAACGGCAGGGCTCAAGATGTCGCTCAATCCGTTCGACGAATGCGCGCTCGAGAAAGCGCTGCAACTGAAGGAAGCCGGGGTGGCCTCGCACGTCACGGTGCTGACCTGCGGCCTGCCCGCACACCAGGACGTGCTGCGCACCGCGCTCGCCATGGGCGCCGACGACGCGGTGCTGATCGACACGGGGGCCGCCACGGCCACGCTCGATTCGCTCGCCGTTGCGCGGCTCGTGGCCGCACACATGAACGAGGTCGACTACGGTCTCGTGCTGTGCGGCAAGCAGGCCATCGACGGCGACGTGGGCGGCGTGGCCGCCATGCTCGCCGCACTGCTGGGCTGGCCGCAGGCGCTGAATGCGAGCGCGCTCGACGCCATCGACGGCGGCTGGCGCGCGAGCTGCGGCGACGATGCGGGCACCGCCACGTGGCAACTCGACGGCCCCGCCGTGATCAGCGCCGATCTGCGCCTGGCCGAGCCGCGCCGCGTGACACTGCCGAGCATCGTCAAGGCGAAGCAAAAGCCGCTCGCCACGCGAGAGGCGGACGCGCTCGGCGGCGTGTCGAGCGCCCGCAGCCACGTGCTGAAACTGAACGATCCGCCCGTACGCGAGCCTGGTGTGAAGGTGGACAGTGTCGACGCGCTGCTCGCAGCACTCGCCGATCGACGCGTATTTGAATCCGTGGGAGTTTGACTATGAGAACGCTGGTTCTGGCCGATGCCGACGTGGGATCGATTTCCGATGTCACGCTGCGCGTGATAGGCGCGGCGCTGCAACTGGGGCAACCCGTCGATCTGCTCGTATTCGATGCGTCGAGCGCGGCAACGGCGGCGCATGTGAGTGGAGTCGAGCGCGTGCTGGTCGCATCCGCTGGCGCAGCCGATGCGCTCACACCGGAAACGATCGCGGCGCAATTGCACGCCCTCGCTGAAGGGTATTCGGCGGTGCTCGCGGCGCACCGCGCCTCCAGCCGCGCTGCATTGCCGCGCGCGGCGGCGCTCACCGAAGACGCCTTTATCGCCGACGTAATCGCCATTCGCGAGCGCACGCAGTTCGTGCGCGGCCTCTATGCGGGCAGCGTGATCGCGACGGTGACGAGCGCCACGGCGCGCACTTATGCCAGCGTGCGGACTTCGTCATTCGCACCGGTCGAGGCGGAAGGTGGCGCGGCGCAGGTCGTTGCGCTCGCACCTGGTGCGCCGTTCACAGCCACGCGGCTAATCGAGCGCCGCGCCGCCGGGCAGAGCGGCCAAGACCTCGGCAGCGCGCGCGTGGTGATCGCGGGTGGACGCGGCCTCGCTTCGCAGGAGAACATGGCGCGTCTCGGCAAGCTCGCCGACAAGCTCGGCGCGGCGCTCGGCGCCTCGCGCGCCGCCGTGGATGCCGGCTATGCGCCGAACGCCGCGCAGGTCGGACAGACCGGCCGCAGCGTGGCACCCGACGTGTATGTGGCGTTCGGCATCTCGGGCGCGATCCAGCACCTCGCCGGCATGAAGGACTCGAAGTTCATCGTTGCCGTGAACAAGGACCCGGACGCGCCGATCTTCTCGGTGGCCGATGTGGGGCTTGTCGGCGACCTGTTCGACGTGGTCGGCGCGCTCGAATCTCACGTGCAGAGTGCGGGGACGAGCGCGTGAACGCACGCCTGCCTCGCTCTTTCTGCTGATGCAAGCGCCGCCGAAGTCTGCGCCGTGCGTTTCATCGACGGCACGCGTCTGCCGCCCGAGCCCTGCGCCAATGGCGCAGGCACGACGCGCACCCTCGCGCGCGGAACGGAGCAGCACGGTACCGCGCCGTGGCGCGCGAGCATGGCGACCCTCGATGGCCCCGCGAGGTTACCGAGATCGCCAACTATTGGCTCGCAGGTTTGCTCGCCGCGGCTTCACTCGCCGCCTTCTGCTTCTTCGCTGCCTCGTGGTGTCCGACGGCACACCCAGCCGCGGCGCCTGCCGTGCCGTGCTTACCCGCGACGTGGCCCGCAACGCCACCCACGGCAGCGCCTTTCATGCAGCCAGCCGCCACCGCTGACGTCGGTGAAATCACTGGAAGTGACATAACGATCGCAAAAGTGAGAAGTGTTCTTTTCATGGTCCATTTTCGAAAGGGGCGGTCCGCTGCACAGGACGTCGTGCGGATCCGGTCCATTCGAGTAGCGCACCTGTCGTGCCTGCGGGGCAGTGTTATCGAACACGGTGATGACCGCCACAGGCGATCGTGCGACATAGTGCGGCCATCTACGGCCGCTCGACCAAAGACTGATTTGGCTACCGGGCAGCCTGGTTTCCCGTAATCGATGCGGACCGAAACTTGCGCGTCCGGGATTGTGTGATGACGCGGCGCGCGGCATGGAGGCAATCATGGAACGGGAGTTAAAGCTACGAATCGCCCCGGAGGACCTCGGCAAGCTTCGTGGCGCACCGCTGCTGGCGCGCGCTCAGGCCACTGCCGATCGACCGGAATTCCTGAACAGCACGTACTTCGACACGCCGGAACTGGCCCTCCACCGTTGCAAAGCCTCACTGCGCGTACGCGCCGTCGGAAAGCGGCGAATCCAGACGTTGAAGCTCGAGGGCGCTGTGGAGGCCGGTGTGTTCGACAGGCCCGAATATGAAATGCCGATCAAAAGGGACACGCCCGATCTGGCGCTGCTCTATGACGCCATATCGGCCGATAGCGATTGCGGCAGGCTGATCCGTGATCAGGCCGTCGCCGCGCAACTCGCTCCTGTTTTCGTCACACGCATCCATCGCACTGCAATCGCGCTGCACCTGCCGTCGGAAGACGAACTCGAAATAGCGCTCGACGAGGGAACTGTCGACGCGCAAACGCGCTCGGTGCCGCTCGCCGCTGTCGAACTCGAACTGAAACAGGGCAAGCCGGAGGCGCTCCATGCGACGGCGCTCGAACTTCTGAAGACCGTACCGCTGAGCATCGACCATCGCAGCAAGGCCGATATCGGCTACGAATTGCTCGTGGCCGAGCACGCCGCGCCCGTGAAGGCCGAACCCGTGCGCTTGTCGAAAGACAATTCGATTGAGGACGTGTTCTGTACGATCGTCCATAACTGCCTCTCGCAGGTGCATGCCAACGAGCGCGGCGTCGTGTCCGGTCATGATCCGTCAAGCGTTCATCAGATGCGGGTCGGACTGCGACGTTTGCGCTCGGCGCTGGACCTGTTCGCCAAGGCGATTCCTCCCTATTCCGGGCTCGACGACGAACTGCGCTGGATCGCGGCGGAACTCGGCGCCGCGCGTGACTGGGAGGTCCTTGCCGGGGCCACACTCGATCGGGCGGGCGCGGACGGCAATGCAGACGAACTCATGCCGGTGCGGCAGGCGTGCACGGTGGTCGCCGTCGACAACCGGCAGCGTGCGGCGGCCGCGGTCGAGTCGGTTCGCTACACGCGTCTGGTGCTCGAACTCGCGCTGTGGCTGGCCTGCAAAAAATGGCGCGACGATATGACCGGCAAACAACGCGCAGCGCTTGACAGCCCCGCGAGGCAGTTCGCCGACAAGGTGCTGCGGCGCAGGCACAGCAGGCTGATCAAGCGTGGCAAGGGCCTCGCCGATCTCGACGATCACCGCCGGCACCGCGCGCGTATCGCGGCGAAGAAGGTTCGGTATGCGACAGAGTTCTTTGCGTCGTTGTTCTCGAAACGGGCCGTGCAGCACTACGTGAAAGCGCTGACTGCACTTCAGGACGATCTCGGCTGGCGTAACGATGCGGTGGTCGCCGATCAGCTTCTGCGGACCGTTTCGCGCAGGTCGAGGGACGCAGCGCCAGGCGCGGCTTATGCCCGAGGCTATCTCTCTTCACGCGTCGCTGCAGATCATCAAACGCTAAAGAAGCTATGGAATCGTTTCAGACGCCTCCCGCCACCGCATTGAGTCGGCGCGCGACAGGTGAAACGGCACCTGAGGTCCGATTCGGCATCGGGTCCGATGCGTTGCAAACGGCGCGCAGCGCAGCATCGTCCCACGGCTACCTGCGACTACCGCGCGTTGTCGCCGCCGAGAGCAGCGTACCGCCTGGCGAGCATCAGATCGGCCACGCAGCGGAAGGGACCGGCAAAGGTTGCGGCGCTCGCACGTGAAATGGGCGTGCGCGAAAGTCCCCTTGATGCTGTGCGCTCCATTGCGCAACGTCCATCCTGAAGCAAGGCTCGCCTCATGGCCAGATCCGGATGCCCAGCAGCACAGCAACAACAAGGCCGAGCGAAGCGCCAAGCAGCAGCACGCCGAGAAGCAGCCACCGGTTTGGGGTCGTAATATGCACGTTCTCTATCGCTCCCGTGGCACGCGATTGAACCAATTCATGCGCAACGCAACAAATCGTCGTGCAGTTCTCAGGGTGAACGTCGACAATGGCAGCGTGAGACACGGCGTGAGCAGGGACAGGCCGAAGACGGTCAGTGGATGATGCGTCGCATCACTTGAATGACTCGAATCGGCGATGGTATGGGAGGCAGCCTTAAGGCTGCCTTATGGTGTCGCGGTCCTGGTCCCGCAAAGGCTACTGCATGGCGTCGGCGATCAGAATCGCAGGGATTCTGCGAAAATGATGCCGCACACGAGCAGAATCGTTGTCGGAAACAGGGCAACGAGGCGCAACATTCCGTCGGAAGACGCCCTGTTCCTGTTATCGGGCAAGTTCCGACTCGTGCACGCGTTCATATTTTGAGGACTGGTTCATGAAGAATCCCGCGCTCGCGCATCTGACATTCGCCGCCGCTGCAGTCAGCCTCACCAGTGCCGTCCACGCGACTGATGTCAATGTCGGCATCAATGTAGGCGCGCCTGTCGTGGTTGCCCCACCCGCTGCCGTGGTCGTCACGCCTGGATGGCACGACGACCGATATTGGGATGGACATCGCTACTGGAATCGCGATGACTGGGAAAAACATCACCATCACGACAAAGGATGGCACTGCCCTCCGGGACACGCCAAAAAAGGCGAGTGCTGATCGGCTTTGCGCGACCCCCGCTCCCTACCGCAGACGCAGCGCGCAGAGCTGCTGCTGGCCGCGTTGCCATTCAACGGACTTGGAGCGACGCCCACTGACCCAGGAGCGGACGATGGCCATCGTCCGCTTGCGGGCTAACTCACAGCCGAAGGGAAGGATGTCGTTACCGAACTTCGCGCCGACCGTCATCGGCCAGAGCGCAGACACTCGCAGCCAAGCCCCTGTGTGATCAACCGTACCGGCGTGACAGCGTGTCACTCTGGTGGCTTCAACGACTTCTCACGTCGGCCAGGTCCTGCCCGGACGATAACCATCGGTAACTTCCTTCTTGTCCAGTCCGAGGGCGCTGGCGACCTCGTTCTTCGTGGCGAACCGGGCGGTAACGTGAAATTTGGTGGTGCTCTGGCGCATTCGCCCGATACCATAGGCGCCCTTCTCGTTTTCCTTGATGATGACGTCTGCGGGATGAGCCGCCTCCCCACGGAAGCCCGCCGACTCGAAATCGATATGCTGGCGAGTTTTGATATTGGATTCGGCAGTTCGGTCGAGATCGTAGGCCACTAACCAGGCATTACCGGAAATTGCCCGCCCTGGCCGATAGGACTGCTCAAGGTCAAACACCCACAGCGCTGACCCGTTATGCGACATGAGCTTTTTCTCCACCGCGGCGGCTGCGTGCTGCTTGGGAATCCAGCGAAACAAGCTCCACTTTTCTTTCGCCATGAAAGTCTCCACGAGTGTTGTCGGACTCAAAGCATCTGTCGCGAACGGGTTGCTTATTACAACAGTTCGCTAGCCGGTTTATTCCGTGCCTCGGAGATGGCAACAGGTTCAGCGGGCGATACCTGGATGGGGAGTTGTGGTCCTGAGAGCAGCCATTGCCACTGCGAATGCGTAAGCGGTTGGGCGGGCTGCAGTCGGGCCTTCGGTATTCCCTTCAAGGAAGAGAAAGGCGGCTATCTCCATACGGAGAGTCTGCCAGGCGCAAACACTTTCGCCTTGTGGCCGCTCTCCCAGGCCGCTCAGTCGTGCTTCGACAGCAGCGAACATCGCGTCCGGAGCGGCTACTCCCCGAAGCGCGCGGCGATTGTCCCAAATGCATGCTGCCGCGATCCACAAGTGATTTTTAGTATACCCCCTTACCCTATTGGTGATAGACTTCGCCCGCAAACGGGAGAACAGGTATGAGCCATACGATTCGCGAAAAGCAGAAGCTGCTTAACCGCATTCGCCGGATTAAAGGGCAGGTTGAAGCGATTGAAAGGGCACTGGAAGAAGAACGCGGTTGCATGGCCGTGCTGCAACAGGTCACGAGCTGTCGTGGCGCCATGAACGGGCTGCTCGCCGTCGTGCTCGAGGACCACATTCGCACCCATCTCGTCGATGCAGAACCGGACGACGAGCATGGCAGCGGAACAGAGCAACTGATCGAAGTAGTCCACAGCTACTTCAAGTGAGACAAGCATGAGCAAGTTCGAGGATGCCGCCTTCGGGGCGGGACATGACCATATCTTCCTGGGCGCTGCCCACGAGGAAAACGAGCGCAGGACGTGGATGGTGATTGCGCTGTGCAGCGCGATGATGGTGACCGAGATCGTCGGCGGAAGTCTTTTTGGCTCGCTTGCGCTCGTTGCCGACGGCCTGCACATGTCGACACACGCCGGCGCGATGCTCATCGCTGCGCTCGCGTATACGTACGCGCGAAAGCATGCGAGCGACAGCCGCTTCGTATTCGGTACGGGGAAGCTGGGCGATCTCGCGGGCTTTACCAGCGCCATTGTGCTCGCCATGATCGCGCTGCTGATCGGGTACGAGGCGGTTTCGCGCTTTCTCTCGCCCGTGCCCATTCACTTCGGCCAGGCGATCCCCATCGCCGTTCTTGGCCTGCTGGTGAATCTTGCAAGCGTCTGGCTGCTCAGCGGCAACCATCACGGCCACAGTCATGGACATGGGCACAGCCACGGCCACGGGCACGGACATGAAGACGAACACGGTCATGAGGGAGAGGCGCATCGCATCTTCGGTACTGCTGGAGTTTTCGCCGTGTCGATCTTCGAAGATGGCGTGCCACCCGTCTTCCGTATTACGCCTGAGACGGCTTCTTCGAACCTGACCGCCGACGCGGTATCAGTCACGACGGTCCGCCCCGACGGTTCGCGTCAGACCTTCGCGTTTGCCGACCGTGGGAGCTATCTGGAGTCGAAAGATGAGATTCCCGAGCCGCATGCATTCAGGGCGATTGTCAGTTCGCCCGATGGCGAGCAGTCAATCGAATTCGAAGAGCACGATCACAGTCACGAAGACGCACATGCTGCCGCGAACCGCGACCACAACATCCGCTCGGCCTACATTCACGTCATCGCAGACGCGGCAGTTTCCGTGCTCGCGATCATCGGCCTCCTGCTGGCCCGTGCGTTCGGCTGGGTCTGGATGGATCCGCTCGCAGGCGTGATCGGCGCCCTGGTGATTGCTAACTGGTCGTGGGGCCTGATGCGCGATACGGGAGGCATTCTGCTCGACATGAATCTGGATAAGCGCATGGCCGAAAACGTTCGTCACATTATTGAAGACAACGGTGACGCCGTGCTTGATCTCCATGTCTGGCGGGTCGGTCCGGGCCACATGAGTGCGGTGGTGTCAGTCGTCACCAGTGAAGCACAACGCAGCCCCGGCTTTTATCACGCGGCGCTCAAGCGCTTTAAGGGGCTGTCCCATGTGACGGTCGAAGTGAACGCCCCTCGGGCCGCCACGTAAACCATGGCTGCCAAATCGCCCTGCATCGACCTGTGTGCGTTCGATGGCAAGACCGGGTTCTGCACGGGCTGCTACCGGACGCGTGAGGAAGCCCGCGGCTGGAAAAAGATGACGGACCACCGGCGCCATCAGATCCTCAATGAAAGGTCCCGGCGAGAGGCAAAGCTGGGACGTGAAGCGACGCGGGCGTCGGAGCAGGACTGAAGACCGCACACCCTATCGCGGTGTCATGATCCGCAACACAGGGTCGACCTGATGCGTTATAGATTTGCATGCAAGAAGTCCACGACCTCATGGTCGATCTGACGATGGATCTCCACGCGATCAATCCCGGGCGCGTCCTGACAGATCAGCGCCCCATTGGTTGCGACCGAGGCCGGGCAAGGATCGATGAAAACGAAGTGATTGCCTGGCACGATGTGAACCGCAGGCGGTGTAGGCAAGCTTGAGACGACAGCAAGAGAGTTGCTCGCAGAACCAAGGTAGCTGTCATCCTGCGGGCGATAGAGCATGGTCGGTACGCGCACAGCGGACAAGCCAGGTGCCCCAAACATCATGGCCAGTGGATCCATCAGCACCAGGGCCTTCAGGCGGTGATCAACGGGCGGTTGCCAAGCTATCAGTTCAGCAGGTACAGCTACTTTAACCTGAGTGCCGTGCGCACGATTGCTGGTTGCTGAACGCGGACATGACCCCGGATCATCGTGATTTGCGCAGTACGCACTGGCATAGGCAAAATCGGGTTTCGCTCCCGCCAGGATCAGTGCGGTGTAGCCACCAGCCGAGTATCCAATCATGCCAATCCGGTTGACATCGGCGCTTGCCGAAAACCGTGGATCTGCGAGCACTGCATTAAGCGCGGCCTCTGCCTGCCGGGGGCGGTCGATCAGAATCTGGGCTTGGGACGGCGCGCGGGGAAAGCCCGAAGCGTCCCCTACGTGCGTCGGCAAGACCGCGATAAATCCGGCGCGAGCCAGAGCGGTTGCCAATTCACGATGGCTTAACGGGCCTCCACCTCGTCCGTGCGAAATCAATACAACCGGGAACCGGCTATCCAGTGCAGGCGGAGCATTGAGTGTCGCCTCGACAGTAAATGGACCCGCTTGCCATGGAACCTCGCGCTCATGCGTAGGGTAAAAGACAACGGTGTCGAAAGGAGCAGCATCGCCCACCACCGTGAGACGGATTACCCCTGCGTTAAAAGTAGCCGGATCGGCCAGCGCGGAACACGTACATACGATTGCTAACACAACGGTCACTATCCAACGCATGTCGCTACTCCTGGACAGCCAGAATGAGAGGCGAGGATATCAGAACGCGCTACGTGCCTGGTCTTGACGCGGTGGAAGCTTCCCGACTGCTGGAAAACATCAGGACGCGTTGATTGCAATATATCTGCACCGGCCGGGCGAGGCCCGCCGCAGATCCAATGCAGAATTACATCTTTTCCTTCACCCCAGAACGGATCAGCCACACGTTGATAGGGTAGCTGGTTGCGAATCCTGCGAGCATCGCGAGCTGCATGGCGAACCAGAACTCAGCAGTCCCAACGTTCGCGACCATCCCGTAGGCCGGCTTGAACCAAAGGAACTGGATGATGGCCATAAGTCCATACATGCCGACCTGCCACGCCGTAATCGACGCGATATCCGCTTTGACTGCCGCGACCACGCCTTCGGTTGCCGACAGCCCGCGCATGGTTTTGATCGTGAAATATTGAAACACGATGCCGAGCAGAAAGGCGACGAGGAAGTCCGGGATCCAGACCGCAAACGTCTTGTCGTCGAACACTGTGTGCCATCCGAACCAGACTGCCAATGCGGGAAAGGCAAATGCGGTCCATTCGACGATGATGTCGCCGAGTGCACAGCCGGCGCCGCAGTGACTCGTTCCTTTCATCACCGTCGCGGAGAACGGCTGGGCGTCGCTCCTGCGTCGAGCGTCGCCAACACTCCGTCCCCACGCGTAGTAGGCGGCAATCCATAGGACGCTGCCGAATAACGCCGTTAGGGGCCAGACGACATTCATGATCCACATCTTCTGGGGGTGTCGAACTTCGTCGACCACGATAGCAACAGCACAAATAGCGCCCAAAATGATCCAGGCGAGTGAAAGCGTGTCAAGCCAAGATGGGAAGGTTCCGTAAGTCATCGCTGTCTGTGCCGGCCGGTCGGATACGAAGTCGGCAGCAAGGCGCGTTCCGTGCCTGCGAACCGGTGTGCCGTCTTGCGCCCGCACAGCGCACTCCCGACGTTTCTTCCACAGAGTCGCAGCAGAGCACATCGAGCAGCACCGGCCCACTTGACGCGCGACCGCGGCCTTTGCGAACGAATGACGCGCCTGCCTGCCCAGAATACTGCGCGCTCACAGCGGGCTCGTTTTCTCGCCAATTTCTATGGGGGCTGTTCTGAGCCGCGAGTGCCAAATTGTCGTCGGTCTGGATAGCTATCCCACTGCGCGCTCGCCACGAACGCTTGTAGGACTCGGGGCCTGGACTTCCGGCTTGCGAGGCACGGGATGGCCGCAAGATTGGTCTGACCGCAAACTCGTTCGCGTCACTGTCGCTCGATCCACCACTCGTGATCTGGAGTTTCGGCAAGACTTCACCCAGTTGCGCGGATTTCGTCCATGCCGGCTACTTCGCGATCAACGTGCTTGCCGAAGACCAGACCGACCTGTCGCGCCGCTTTTCGAAACCGTCGCCCGACAAGTACGTCGGCGTCGCCTGCCGTGAAAGCCTTGGTGGCACCGTGGTGCTCGACGGCTGCAGCGCGCACTTCGTGTGTCGCAACCTGGCGCAGCACGAAGGCGGCGATCACCTGATCTTTATCGGGCAGATCGAGCATTTCGAAGCAGAGGGCCACGCGCCGCTGGTCTTCCATTCCGGGCAGTACGGGGCGGTAACCAATAATCCGACATTAATTTAATCATATTATTTAGCATTACATATTTATAAGGTTTGCCGCCATGAAGCACCCCACGTCCCGCATGCTGCTCTGCTTCGCTCTTTCTGGAGTCCTGAGCACAGGATCGGCAATAGCGGGCGACCTGCCCAACGTCAACCTCGGCTTCACGAGCTTCCTCGATGGTGCACCGCCGGCGGGGTCCGGCTGGTATGCAACGCAGTACCTCGAGTGAATTGGCCGCTGCTACCCGCGAGGCGGGCTATATAAACCCACGTACGAAGATCGACCGCAGAAGACGTGAGATCGGCTAAATGCCGGATTGATGACTGCAGCGCCCCACTAGTCATAGATGAACTTTCGCCTGCCGATGACACCGGCGACCACGGGTCCGCTATTGATGCCAATACGCAATTGGAGGCCCTAGCCATCACCTGGACTAATCTTTGGGCACACCCAAGTGGGACAAACCCGGAAAATTCACGCTAGATCTGATCCGGGAAACGCAAGCGGATCACTTACTTGAGGGTGTACGTCAACGTGCCGTACCCAAGTTGGTCGAAGCCGCCGCTGGTCGAGCCGTAGTCGCCACCGCCGCCTTCCGGACGCACCCGCCGCGCGTGTTCGGCAACGCCCGGCGCCTTGAGTTTCTTCAACACCACGTAGTGGTTGTAGAGCAACTCCCAGATTGGCCGCGTATTGCCTCTCGATGCAGGCGAAATCACGAGCTGTGTCGCGAGACTGTCGGAATACAGGGTGTAAGGCACTTCATGTCCCAGGTTGTATTGGGCAGCGTATTCGGCTCCCTTCAGCAGACGATCGTGGTCGTATCCGAACAGATCGTCTCCCTGATTCCAGGCCATCTGACAGAACGCGCCCGCCAATGCGATGTCGAGCATGGTGTGTCCCTGGTCGCGGCCGCTTTCCTGAACCTGACCGAGCCCGTTCGGATACAACTTCCAGACGAGGTGTTCGATGGAACCGTTGCCTGCGCCGTGCTTGAAATACTCGACCGCTTCGGAATAAATGTCCCGACGGTCGGTGAGCACGCCGATCGCCAGCATCGATGTCATGTTGGCAAGATCCCAGTTCGCCCAGTAGTGATCGACCTTCGTGCCGTTGTGACGGGTCAGGAAGTCCTGGTTCATCGGATAGAACACAGTAATCATCATCGACTGGAAGCGATGAAAATCTGCCGCTTGCCATTGCGGCGACGTGCGCAGGATTTCCGCGGCGTTAGCCAGTTCGTAGCCGTAGATCCCGGAGGCGAGGAACTTGTCCGAACTCCCCTCGATCTTCCTCAGGCTATGCGACCAGGCATTCAGGATGGCGATGGCCTTGCCGGCATAGGCATCGTCGCCCGAGACTTTCCAGCGCAGCGCGAGCGCATAGGCCGCTGCTGCATCGTTGAACAAAGACGAATAATTCTGCGCATGCTCGGGATCCTCGCCGCGATAGATCGCATCCTGGGGACTTGCCTTCCAGTCCAGCGACGCGTGACGATTGGCGATCAAGCGCTGCCAACCTTGCAGCCATGGCTGCTTTCCCTGCGCCACGTTGACTCGCATGCGCTGAAAGTCCTGTTCACTGTGCAGCAGGCCCGGATGTGCGAACGGCTTCGTCTCGATACCAGTCGTTGTTTGCACGGCCACCACAGTGTGCTTCGCGTCTCCGCTAGCGTCGTGGTTAACCGGTTGAGAGACGCAGGCCGCGAGGATGTTCATGGCGCCGATTGATGCGATGAGTATCGATTTTCTGGACATCAGCAGAGGAAGCTCAAGTCTTGAATGAATGGCTACCCCCGCTTTGTTGCGAAGGCTGAACCCGTACTCAATCAACGAGAATTCGAGAAAAGCGTTGACACTGTCGGAACACGAAGCACAAACAAGCGAGGCGTCACGACGTCCGGCCGTCGGGCAATCGATAATCCACGGGGCCGCGTGGCACGGCCTTACTGCGTTTGGATGCGCTCCAAAACGTTTGTGTTTCGCACACTGGACTGAGGTCAGTCGACGCATCGTTCCCAAGGCCTGCATGAGGTTGGAATTACAGGCAACATTGACGGTGCAGCCAGACCTCTCCGATCCACATCTGAATCAGCACAGGTAAGAGAGGTCGGCTGACGCGGTAGCATGTGGAATCGCAAAGAACGCGGCACGCACATGCGTAACGCTGGATCGGAAAGTCAAGCCTTTGAACATACCGTTCCCCCGTCGTACGCGCCTCACCGTTTGTCCACGGCATGTTCACTGTCCTCGATGAGCCTGATTTATTCCTTCTTATTCCTTCGCCGCGCCACGTTCTCCGGCGATTCTATTGCTGTGCCAGGTCGAATATCCGGCTCATCGCCATCCACTTCTGTCCGGACGGCGTCCACGGTGTGGGCGCCTGAAACTGCCACATCAACGTCTCCCACCGCTGGACCACGGGGTTATTTTGAGCAGCAGTCGCCATCCTGGCAGCGTCATATATTGCGTCGTCTGTTTCCATCACCATGAGCAATCGGGTTCCCAGACGGTAAATCTCCATGTCCAGAACACCTTGGTCTCGTATGTGCCGGATCACTTCAGGCCAAACCTGGCGGTGAAGTTCTTCATAACGGGTAATAAGCTCAGGATCTTCTTTCAGGTCCAGGGCGAAGCAGTAACGCACGATCACTCCTGTTTTAAGTGCCGCAGTCATTCAGTCTGGGATCACGCCTTGCGTGGCTTGCTGCCGTATGGCGTTCCATGCATGCCGTCAAGTGAATCGCTAACCTCATCTCTCACAGTCGCATTGCTAACCGCTAGCGCCGAATCGCCGTAAGAGGTGAAGTCCATCACCGCTCCCCGCATACCATACCCGGGCATCGTCCGTTACATGATCGCTCCCCGCAGCCAGGGAACGAACTCGCGATCACCGATTCCGTTTTCCTCGCTGCGCGTTCGCCTTCCCGATGCGACCTCCAGAATGAACTGGAACAGTTGCATCCCTGCTTCCTCGACGCTCAGACGAGCGTCGACGATGTCGCCGCTGTTGAAGTCCATGTCCGGGCGCATTCGCTCGAACAGATGCGTAGTGGTTGCGATCTTGATGGTGGGAGCCGGCCTGGAACCGAAGACCGAGCCGCGTCCAGTCGTAAAGCAGATCAGGTTCGCCCCTCCCGCTATCTGCCCCGTAGCCGACACCGGGTCGTAGCCCGGCGTGTCCATGAATACGAGGCCGCTTTCAGATACCGGCTCTGCGTAGTCGTAGACCGCGTTCAGTACGGTGCCGCCTGCTTTCGAGACTGCTCCCAGTGACTTTTCAAGAATCGTTGTGATGCCACCTGCCTTGTTGCCGGGCGACGGGTTGTTGTTCATTTCGCCGCCATTTTCTGCCGCGTAGCGTTCCCACCACCGCAATTTCGCGAGCAGACGCGCGGCGACGTCATCCGACGCTGCCCGTGCCGTCAGCAGATGTTCTGCCCCGTAAATCTCCGGCGTCTCCGACAGGATCGCGGTGCCGCCATTGCGTGCGATCAGGTCGACCGCCACGCCGAGCGCGGGATTGGCGGTGATTCCCGAGTACCCGTCCGAACCGCCGCACTGCAGCCCGATTTTTAGCCGCGCCACAGGTACTGTTGTGCGCACGGCCCGATCTGCCAATTCGAGCAGTTCGTGTACGATCGCGGCTCCCCGCGTCACCGCCTCACGGACACCGCCTGCGTCCTGGATGACGAGCGTTCTGATCGACCCGTCATGGCCCGCTCGCAACGATGCCGCGAGATCCTCGACCTGATTGACCTCACAACCCAGTCCGACAAACAGCACGGCCGCAAAATTGGGATTGCGCGCATAACCGGCCAGTGTCCGACGCAATATCGCGATTCCGTCACCGGAGGCCGACATCCCGCATCCGCTCTGGTGCGTAATCGCGACAACACCGTCCACGTTTCCGAAGGCTTCCATGGCTGCCCCCCGGAACGCATCCGCTATCGCATGACAAACACTGGCCGAGCAGTTGACGCTCGCGATAACGCCGATGTAATTGCGCGTTCCTACCTGACCGTCCGGCCGCACGAATCCCTGAAACGTGTCGGAGCGGTCGATCTCTGCAGCCCGAAGCGCCGTCTCGTGGCCCGACTGCCCACTCCCATGACGTTCAGGCATGGCGACGTTGTGTACGTGAACGTGTTCGCCCGCAGCGATGTCGCATAGCGCAACGCCAATCGTCTGCTGATACTTTGTCACGGACGCGCCGCGGGCGATGTGCCGTATCGCCACCTTGTGACCGGCTGGCACGGGCGTCAAGACCTGAACCTGCTGCCCATTCGTATCGATCTGCGTGCCTGCATCCAGTGCGCGAAGCGCAACTGCAACGTTGTCTTCACGGTGAAGCACCAGAAACGTCTCCGCGTTCATGATGCGTGCCTCCCTTCTATAGCGTCCAGGCGGTTCTGCGCGGCCAGCATGCTTCGCAAGCGCGGCTGTGTAGACGTAAGCGACAACGAATCCGCGAGTTCGATCAACGGCTTTATTCGCCGTCTGACCTTTTCTCCGTGATTGGTCGCAATGTCCGCGATACGATGAGCCAACCAGGGATTGAGCAGCCGGTCGCGCACATTTTCGATGTAGCGCGCCGCGGCACTGTGCAGGCCCAATGCGTCGAACACCGGCAGGACCTCCTCGTGCCAGACTCCTTCGATACCGTCCCGAAGTCGGGGATCGCTCATCGCCACCAGCACCGTTTCATTCGACGGGCGGCGCTCGTTGATCCACCGATCGGCGAGCCAGCTGTGGCCGAGATTGAGAAAGAAGAGCTTCAGACGCTCATGGGTACGCAGGTCGTCTGTCACGACAATCTGCTCGTGCACACATGGCAACTCCATGCCTGTACGCCGCTCGATGGCCCATAGCGCATACGGTTCCGCGATCGCGCCGACCGGGTCGATCGGCTCGGACACGATCCGGTCGACCAGTGAGTTTACCCAGACGCAGATATGCTGCAGATACCCGATAAACGTCGCCGGCATTCCCCATCGCCGTGCCACGCCGAGCACGATATCGCGAAGCGTGTTGCCATTGTTCTCGACAAGTTCGCAGGGAAAGATCGACACACCATCATCGGGACGCACCTGCCAACGTGCATGCAGGAGAACCATCAGCTTCACCGGAAAGCTGTGCGGCACCTGTTCGTCGCCAACAAGCATGTCCGCCGAATCCCGGTCGTCAAGCCGGTAACCGGCATCGCCCGTGTTCGAGACAATGACCCGCACCTCCTCGATCATGACGCGACGAATGTCTGCCCAGTCAAGATCGGCGACCCACGCCTTCTGGACGGCGTGGCAATCGACGACGCGATCGACCGCCACACTGCCTTCCCTGCCCCGAATGCGGACGGGATAACTGCGTGTATGCGCAAGTGCGGCAACTCGCGCTCGGCTCGACGGATTGCCCGTGGTCTGCACAACGGCGATTGCGCCAATCGCGTCGCCGCGCTCAAGGGCCTGCGATACGAAAAAGGCGACATGGGCCAGCAAAAACCGGCTGGTGCCAAACTGAAGAATGGGTGTGCTCATGCTGCCTGTCCTGATTGTTTCGCCGTGCAATTCAACATTCGACCAACGCCTTGACAACGGTCTGCCCGGGTTCCAGCAATCGCGGAAATGCGTCGGGCACCTCGTCAAGGCGCATCCGGTGCGTATTCAACGCCTGGTCAGGAATGCGGCCCGCACGCATCGCCTCCAGCACGGTTTCGAAGTCGGTGGCGGTAGCGTTGCGGCTTGCAAGCAACGTGGTCTCGCGCTTATGAAATTCCGGGTCGGAGAATGTCACCTGACCCGGCACGATCGAGATGAGGGTGTATTTCCCGCCATGCGCGACGAAGGCGAAGCCGCGGTTCATCGCGTCGATGTTGCCGGTCGCGTCAAAGACCACATCAAAAAACTCGCCATGCGTGAGCGATGCGAGTTGCGCCACGTCGTCCGGGCCCACCGCGACCGTTGCATCGACGCCCAGATGCGACGTGCAGAATTCAAGGCGGTCCGCGCGCGTGTCCAGACAAACGACCGTGGCACCGCGCAGCCTGGCAAAGATCATCGCCGCCATGCCAATCGGGCCAGCCCCGACCACCAGCACCCGTTGACCGGGCGACACATCGGCACGCCGCACGGCATGTGCGCCGATGGCAAGAAATTCGAGCATGGCCGCCTGATCGAGCGACACCCCTTGCGCCTTGTGCACGAACTGCGCAGGCACGCTGAGATACTCGGTCAGTGCGCCATCGCGATGCACACCCAGCACCTGGATGTTGACGCAGCAGTTCGTCTTGCCTTGACGGCATGCGACGCAGTGTCCACACGACAGATAGGGCATGACGTAGACGCCGTCGCCAGCCGCGAACCCCGAGTCAGGTTCCGCCTCGACGACCACTGCGGACAGCTCATGACCCATTACGCGCGGGTATTGGAGGTAGGGTTGACTGCCGGTAAAAATATGCAGATCGGTACCGCAAATCCCGACACGGCTGACCCGCATCAGTACTTCGCCGTCACCCCGCGCGGGCAGATCACGCTCCTCGGCGCGCAGTACCCCGGGTGATTCGCAGATCACGCTAAGCATGTTGATATCCTCACGATCAGGTCAGGTATGGTGGCTCGGTGTGCACCGATAGATCGCATCCAGGTCGCGTGGAGGCCAGTGGCCGGCACGTGCTTCGTTGCACCCGTCGCGCTGGTGTGCGTCGACGCGCGGCGTCATTGACGACTCCCGGGAACCGGCGCATCTGGGACGATCAGCCCTTCCTGGCCAAGCGCGCCCCAGAAGTCCGCTGGCACGGGTTGTTCGAGCCACGTGATGTTCTGCTGCAGCTGCGAAACACTACGCGCACCGATCACGCAGGAAACGACAGCGTCATGCGCGAATGGAAACTGCAGCGCCGCCGCAGGAAGTGGAACATTGAAGCGCTCACATAGAGCGGAAAGGCGACGCACCTTCCCGACGACTTCGGCTGGCGCATCCGAATAGTTGAACTTGCCGTTGCCAGCGAGTACGCCGGAATTGAATACCCCGCCCACGACGACGCCTGTGCCTACGCGGGTGCAGCGATCGAGCAGCGGCTCCAGCGCGCCCTGTTCGAGCAGGGTGTACCGGCCGGCCAGCAGAATGACGTCGAGCGGCGCTTCGTTCAAAGCATCAACGGCGACTTCCCACTCGTTGACGCCAAGGCCGACTGCGCGGACTTCGCCGCCTGCGCGCAGCTCCTCGAGCGCGCGAAACCCACCGCCGGCCGTAAGTTGGCTCCAGTAGTGCGTATGTCGATCGCCGTGAGTCAGACTGCCGATGTCATGGACATACAGGATATCGATTTGCGCGAGGCCGAGGCGTTGCTGGCTATCTTCGTACGAGCGCATGATGCCCTCGTAGCTGTAGTCAAACACGGGGCGAAACGGCAGCGGTTCGGCCCAGCCATCCTCACCGGGCTCGACACCGACATCGGGGCGCATCAAACGGCCCACTTTCGTGCTCAATGTGAAAGCGTAGCGCTGACGCGCCGCGAGTGCCTGCCCGACGCGCCGTTCGGAGAGTGTATAGCCGTAATACGGCGCGGTATCGAAGTAGCGCAGGCCTGCGGACCAGGCGGCGTCGACCAATGCGCAGGCATCGGTGGCCGACATGGCACGGTAGAGCCCGCCAAGCTGGGAGCAGCCAAGGCCAAGCCTGGTCAGTTCGAGGCCGCTGCGCGGTAAGGCGCGTTTTTCGGAAGCGTTCATAAACCGGGGAGGCAGGTGTCAGGGGAATACCGTGAAGGCTCCCTGCGACGGGCCAAATGGCTTCGTCGCAGATCGGCCACCATCAGTAGAGGACGTTCTTCGCTTCCTGAGAGTCGAGGTTCGGTTTGTCGACCATGACGACACCGGTATCGACCAGCTTCGCGACAGGCTTGTGTTCGATGACGCCGACCACCGTCTGGATTCCCTTGCTCCCCATCTGCCACGACCCCTGAACGGCAATCGCCTGGATGGTGCCGTCGCGAACGAAGCCTTGCAGATCCTCATTGCCATCGAAACCGACCGCCACCAGCTTGCCAGCCTTGCCTGCCTGCTTGAGCGCGCGTCCCATGCCAACCGCGGTCGGTTCGTTCGCGCCGAAGATGCCCTTCAGATCCGGATTTGCGGACAGCACATCGGTCGTCTGGTTCAGCGCTGTCGCCATCTGCGACTGCGAGTAGTAAGGTCCGACAATCTGCAGCTTCGAATGGGCCGCGATGTATCTACGGAAGCCGCCTACCCGGCCAACTTCCGATCCGGCGCCGGGCACGTACGACATGACTGCAATTTTGCCCGTCTGTCCTACGCGAGCGATCAATGCCTGGGCACATAGTTCGCCCGCCTTCTCGTTGTCGGTCGAGAGGAACGATTGGTAATACGGTTTGCCTGAGTCCGAGATTGCCGAGTCGATCAGCACCACCGGGATATGTGCTTCCCAGGCTTTCTTGATGGCAGGCACGAGAGCGTCAGGATCGGAAGGCGCCAGCACGATACCTGCCACGTGCCGGTTGACCGCGTTCTCGACCATGTTTACCTCGTCGGCGATGTCCGACTCGGCGGCCGGCCCCTGGAAGGTCATCGTATAGCCCTTCGTTTCGGCAAGCGCCGCGTTCGCACCCTTCTGCACGTTCTGCCAGTAGTTCGAGTTGACCGTCTTGACGATCACGGCGATCTCGCCGCCTGCAGCATATGCGCCGGTACTGAACGCTGCACACAACATCGCCGATACCGTCAGCAGGGAAAGCTTTCGCATGTCTCGCTCCTCTCTTGTGGTTGAACTTCGTATGGTGGTTGAACTACGTGTGATTACCGCTTGCGATTTCGCAACTGGTCGATCCAGACAGTGCCGAGAATGACGACGCCGATGATGATCTGCTGGATGAAACTCGATACGCCGTTCATGTTGAGTCCGTTGCGCAGGACACCGATGACGAACGACCCGATTGCCGTTCCCGAGATCGTCCCCACACCGCCCATCAGCGAAGTGCCGCCGATCACCGAACTGGCAATCGCGTCGAGCTCATACATGACACCCTCGTTGGGTTGCCCGGTGACGAGTCGGGACATCAACACACAGCCCGTCACCCCAGCCATGGCGCCGGAGAGGACGTACGTGAAAAGCGTCACGCCTTGAACGTTCACGCCGGAAAGCCGCGCTGCTTCCGCGTTCGAGCCCACCGCGTATATGTGGCGGCCAAGCGAGGTCTTTGACAGCAACACCGAGACTGCGACGAACAGGACGATCATGATGACGACTGGATAAGGGATACCCGGAAACGTTGTGTCCGGAAATCCGTCCGCGCCAATATGGGAGACGCGAAACAGCGCCCCGTTTCCGAGTGCTCCAAACGCGTCGCCCAGATCTGAAACCGGGCGCGCGCCGGTGATCTGCAGCGCCAGACCCCGCGCGACGAGCATCATGCCCAGTGTCGCAATGAACGGCGGCAACCCCATACGTGTCACGCAGATTCCGTTGACGGTCCCGCACAGCGCGCCGACCAGTACCCCGCAAAGCATCGCAACCGGCACGGGCGCACCAGCCTTTGTCAGTAGTGCTGCGGAAACTCCCGCGAGCGCAAGAACGGAGCCGACCGAGAGGTCGATGCCGCCGGTGATGATGACACACGTAGCCGCAACGCCGAGGTAGGCGATGGACGTCACCTGCAGGCAGACGGTCATCAGATTGCCGACCGAGAAGAATGCCGAACTCGTTACGGAAAATGCCGCCAGGAGCACGATCAGGCTGCCCAATGCAGCAAACTTCTGGATAAGGTCGCGGCGCCGTTGCTGGGCGGTCTGCCTCGCGGCCTGGGTCGAGTCTGATGTCATTTCAAGCATGGGTGCGCCCCGAAGCGTAGTGCATGATTTCCTCCTGACTGGTATGTGCGGTATTGAGAACCGCAGTCATGCAGCCCTCATGGAAGACGGCAATCCGATCCGTCATGCCGAGCAGTTCGGGCAACTCGGAACTGATCAGCACGACCCCGACGCCCTCTGCGGCAAGCCGGTCCATCAACCCGTAAATGGCGAACTTCGCGCCAACGTCGATACCGCGTGTCGGCTCGTCGAAAAAGAGGATCTTTGAGCCACGATAGAGCCACTTGCCGATCACGACCTTTTGCTGGTTGCCGCCGGAAAGATTGCGCACGATCTGATTGACCGATGGTGTCCGGATCGCCAGTTCCTTGACGTATCGTTCGGCGACCCGGTGCTCCTCCCGAAAGCGCAGGAAGCCCGTGCGTGACGCAATGGCGCGCACATTTGCCAGCGTGATGTTCGCGGCAACCGGCATCATCAGGGCGAGGCCCTCCCTCTTCCGGTCTTCGGACAGATAGGCGAGCCCGTGCCGGATGGCCTCTCTCGGTGAGCGGATGCTCACCGGCTGACCATGAAGCGTGATCGTTCCACTATCCAGCCTGTCAGCGCCGAAGATTGCGCGCGCAACCTCGGTGCGGCCAGCGCCCATGAGGCCGGCAAATCCGAGAATCTCGCCTCTGCGCAGCTCGAAAGAAACAGGGCCGAACACACCGTTGCGGTGCAGATCCTTCACGCTCAGCAGCACCTCTTCGGCAGGAGAAGATTGTCTGGCCGGATAGGCGTCCTCGAGCGAGCGACCGACCATGCGCGCAACGATATCGTTGACGCTCAGCGCAGCGAAGTCATCGGTCGAGATGTGGCGGCCATCGCGCAGAACCGTGACGCGATCGACAATGTGCGCCATCTCGTCGAGCCGATGCGAGATGTAGAGAATCGCCACGCCTTCGGCGCGCAGCTCCTTGATGATCCGGAAAAGCTGGACTGTTTCCGATTCCGTGAGGGACGACGTGGGCTCGTCCATGATCAGTACCTGAGCGTTGAGCGAAAGCGCCTTGGCGATTTCGACCATCTGCTGCTGCGCGATCGAGAGCGTCCCGACCAGCGTCGTGGGCGCCACATCCAGCCCGATGCGTGCAAGACAACGCGTTGCATCCGCGTTGAGCCTGCGCGTGTCGACGAAGGGCCCGCGTTTAGGCTCCCGCGCCAGATAGAGGTTTTCCGCCACGCTCAGATGCGGCACCAGGTTCAGTTCCTGATGGATGATCGCGATGCCTGCGGTCTGCGCTTCGGAAGTCGAGAGGAACTGCACGGCCTCGCCGCGATAGCGGATCAGACCGACGTCCGGTCGGTATTGCCCGCTGATGATCTTCATCAACGTGGACTTGCCCGCCCCGTTTTCGCCGCAAATGGCGTGGACCTCTCCGCAGCGCAGATCGAGGTTGATGCCATCGAGCGCGATCACACCCGGGAAGCGCTTTCCGATCCCTTCGAGGCGAAGGATCTCCTCATTCGGTGGCTTATGGAGTTCTGCATCCAGGCTGGGCAGCCCGTTGGGCGCGCTCATCTCGTCTCCTTTGACACGGCCGACCTGGCTTCGCGCTGGTCAGTCCAATTGAGACGGATTAGACGGCAAACCAAGTTATTGGTCAAGCCAATATGATTTTTATTAACTGGCCTTACCCATAAGGAAAACCCTGGGACGGGCGCGAACGCTTGTCCCACGGTACTTCAGCCGAAATGCTAGACTCTATGAGCCGTTCAACTTGTCGGCAACTGGCAGGCACCGAACCTCATCGTGAAATCAACCGAACCCAAGCGGCTTTACCAATCCATTGCTACCCAGATCCTCACATTGATTCGTCAGGGTGAATTCCCGGCGGGCGAGCGCCTGCCGCCGGAGCGGGAACTCGCCATCAAGCTTGGCGTCTCGCGGCCCTCCCTACGTGAGGCGCTTATTGCGCTGGAGATCGGTGGCAAGGTCGAGATCCGTGTCGGATCCGGCGTCTACGTGCGTGAGACAGGTATCGATGATGAGAGTGCGGTGGGATCGCTCGGCGATAGCCCGTCCGAGTTGATGCAGGCGCGCGCTGCGATCGAAGGCAGCGTATCGGTGCTCGCCGCTGCGCGCATGACCGCCGCCACGCTCGATCGCCTGCGCCGCTCAATCGAGCGGATGCGCAGACTTGCAGCAGCGGGCAAATCCCCCGTTGAAGCGGACCGGCAATTCCACATGCTGATCGCGGAGGCGGCTGGTAACTCCGTACTGAGTCGTTTCGTCGGCGAACTCTTCGATAGCCGCCACGATCCGATCGCGGCCGCCATGCGCGGTCATACGGAAAGTCCTCAAACCTGGACCGAGGCAGTATGCGAGCACGAAGAAATCCTGAGGGCCCTGCAGGCCAGCGATCCTATCGCGGCGCAGACAGCGATGCGTGCTCATCTCAAGGCTTCCGGGGAGCGATGGATCAGCGGTGCGCTGAAAAAAGTTTCCGGTACAGGGCAAGCAAGTGAAAATGCATGACGGGGCTCGGTACCCGCCAATTCGCTCGACTGCTCGACTTCACGCTGAAGATCGTCTGCATTAAGGGGAACCTGCGCAATGCCGTCGGCACCTACGGTCTCGCCATGACGCATGGCGCTGTCGAATATCGCGGAGGTCAATGACTCTTACGATCTGACGGGCAAATGTCGGTTCGTCAACCTCTGCCCAGCCACCATCGAACGTTTCCTGAAGGGGCGCAGCCCGGTATTCGGGTAATCCGCGACCGCGTTTGGCCACCGCCACGAAGGTGCGCAGAAGTTCGAGATCCAGATTTTTCATTGCAGCGATGTCGCGCCAGACGCGCGCGTACGTGTGAGCGGAGGAAACGGTTCTTCACCGCACCAATGTCTCCAGCCCCTCGAACAGGATCCTGCGCCATGCCGAGCGGGCCGTGTCCTCGCGCCGGCGCGGACGTGCGCCGCCCACTTCAAAAATGCGGCTGGCAGGTCGTGTCCGTGCTCCACCGGCAGGCTCCAGCAAGACGATCCGATCGGCCAGATGCAGCGCCTCGTCGATATCGTGCGTGACGACGAGCGCGGCCGTTCGATGGGCATCCACGATGGCGAGCAGCAGGTCCTGAAGGCGCATACGCGTCATTGCGTCGACGGCGCTGAATGGTTCGTCGAGCAACAGCAGCTGCGGCTGCGTGAACAGGCCGCGTGCAATCGCCACGCGCTGGGCCATGCCTCCCGAGAGATGCTTCGGCCAGAGCGCACCGTCTTCGGGACGCAAGCCGACCTCTTCGAGCAGCGACTGCGCGCGTGCGAGCACGTCGCCGCGAGCGCGCTGCGGAAAGCACACGTTATCGGCCACGCGCAGCCATGGCAACAAGCGCGGCTCCTGAAAGATCACGCCCGCGAGCGGCGACGGCCCGCGTTGCACTTCGCCGTTGTACGAAACGGTGCCCGCGTAGTCGCGATCCAGCCCCGCCGCAATGCGCAGCAGCGTACTCTTGCCGCAGCCGCTCGGGCCGAGCAGCGCCACGATCTCGCCGGGCGCGAGCGTGAGCCGCAGGCTGTCGAGAATCGGCCGCTCGCCGTAGCGCTTCTGGTGGATGTCGATATCGACGAGGGGCGGATACGTCTCGCGCGCCGTGCTGGTCAACGAAGCCGCCATCATGTGCGCGCTCCCTCGACACTCGTGTCGCGCCAGGCCAGGACGTGTGCCTCGAGCGCCTTCATTGCGCTGTCGGTCAACTTGCCGAGCAATCCCAGCAGGAGGATGGCGCCAAACACGATATCGGGCCGGCCCGTCTCGCGGCCGTCGCTCAGGAGGTAGCCAAGCCCGCGCGTTGCGGCGATCAGCTCGGCCGCGACGACGAACATCCACGAGACCGCCAGCCCCGTGCGCAGCCCTGTGAAAATATGCGGCAACGCAGCGGGCAACAGGATTCGCACGAATAACCGCCACGAAGACAGCCGATACACCGCGCCCAGTTCGACGAGCTTGCGATCGACGTTTCGGACTCCAGAGAGCACGCTCAGATGCACCGGAAAGAATGCGCCAATCGCGACCAGCGTAATTTTTGGCGCCTCATCGATGCCCATCCACAGCAGCAGCACGGGCACCCACGCAAGCGAAGGAATCGCGCGCAGCGCCTGAAAACTCGGATCGAGCAGTGCGTCGAGCCGGCGGCTCAAGCCCATTGCCGCACCAACCACCACCGCAAGCAGCGCGCCGCACGCGAAGCCGGCCGCCACGCGCGCCGTGCTCTGCACGATGTGCTTCAGCAGGGTTGCGCCGCCGAGCTGCCAGAGCGCCTGCGCGATCTCCGAAGGCGCGGGCACGAGATTGTCCGGCAGCACCTGCGCACGCACGAGCACTTCCACGACAAGCAGGAAGGCGACCGGCAGCAGCAAGCCCGCCATGCGCCAGGCGCGCGGCGCACGCTCTTGCGGGGCACCCGCTTCCCGCACCGGCGCGCTGGTGCGTTGCGTGTCGCCATACGCGGGAGCCTCAGTCCTTCGCCCCGCCGTAACCTCACCGGACTGCGCCAGCGAGCGTGCTGCCGCTTCTTCCACTGCCATGTCAGCCTGCCCGGTTATTAATGTTGCGCCGATGCCAGCGCCGGCTGCGCCGCCTGCGCGTCGATCAGCGATTCGATCACCTGGTTCAGATCGGTGCCCGGCTTGACCAGTTGCTCCTGAACCAGGATCGGCGCGGCAGCTTCCAGCGCCTTGATCTGTTCCGCACCCGGCTGCGGGTGGCTGAAGTCGTTGCGGCTCAGTTGCAGCTTCGCGACCGCGAGCGACACCTTCGAGTCTTCGGAAACGATTTGCGCCGCCTCGTCGGGGTGCGCGCCAATCCATTCCCGCGCACGCTCATAGACCTTCAGCACGCGCGTGACGGTGTCCGGGTACTGTTTCAGGAACACATCGCGCACGTTCAGGAAGCCCCACGTGTTGAAGCCGACATTGCGGTACAGCAGACGCGCGCCGTTGTCGACTTCCGCGGCGGCCATGTGGGGATCGAGCCCGGCCCACGCATCGACCTGACCGTTGATCAGCGCCGTGCGGCCATCCGGATGCTGAAGATTGACGATCTCGACGTCATCCTTCGTCAGGCCCACGGTATGCAGTGCGCGCAGCGTGAAGAGGTAGGGATCGGTGCCCTTCGTGGCGGCAATCTTCTTGCCCTTGAGGTCGGCGAGCGACTTCAGCGGCGAATCCTTGCGCACAACCAGCGCCGTCCACTCCGGGCGCGAGAAGATATACACGGTCTTGATCGGATTACCGTTCGCCTTGCCGAGCACGGCCGCGAGGCCCGCGGTCGAGCCGATATCGATGGCGCCGCTGTTCAGATACTCCAGTGCGCGGTTGCTGCCGAGGCTCAGCACCCAGCGCACCTGCGTATGATCCGGCGCGAACTCCTGCTCGAGCCAGCCATTGCGTTTGATCACCAGACTTTCCGGCGAGTAGTACGCGTAGTCGATCTTGAGTTCCGCGGGTGCGGCGGCGGCCGCCCATGCCGGCGCGGCGATCATCGCGACCAGGCCGAGCAGCCACAGCGCGGCCGGCTTGCGCCAGGCGCGCAGCGACTGGCCGATATGCCGCCGCAGCGGCATCTTCGTCTTTTGGTTCTGCATGTGCTTTCCCCTTTTTTAGCGTGTGGCGTGAGGGGCCGCGTGTGCCGCGGCATACTCATCGAACCTGCCAGCATAAAAAGCACTGCCGCGAAACGGAACCAAGAATCGGTCAGATCGAAAGAAGCGGAACGAATATCCCTGCGCGCCGCGCTGGACTGAGAAGGTCGGTTACTGATCGGCGGGAATCCAGCGAGCGCGCGCTGCGCGTCATCCGGACTCGCAACAAGGGCCGCGTACCGGTCATGCTGCTCGACGCATTCCCACGGAGCTCTCGTCGCTGCATCCGGATATGCCGCTAAATGCCGTCGTGCCGATCGAAGTCGGCTCAACGGGGCCCTGGACCGCCGATGGTCCCCGCCTGGCTTGATTCATTGCGTCGACAGAGCAACCAGGGTCGTCGCGAACAGACGCGATGAGCCGTGTTCCCTGGCGGTTCTGCGCAATGCTGGTTGCGCGTGAGGCCGGAATCCGAACCGGCTGCCCGACAGCCCGCCTGAAGTCGCCTGAACGTTCGATTGGCCACCCTGGTTGTTCACTTCGCCGAGACCTGAATCGATGATCCCATACAGCGTGACCGAGGTAGTCGTCAGATTGGCGTGGCGCGCAAACGCCTTTTTGGCCTGGCTACGGTTCGGTCCTTTGGACTCGTCCCAGCGATCTGCGCCATTCGTACTAAGCACCGCAACATCCCCCTGATAACCTTAGCGGGATTTGTTCGTTTCCAGCGTCGTGTTGTTGTTTAAAGTCGTCGGATCGCTTCACCCGCTTCGACTCCACGACGACATGAAAAAAATCCATAGCAAACTGAGGCAGTTTCTTCCGGCACTCGTCACGCTTTCTCTTCTGGGAGCCGGTATCGGCGCACACGCGCAGGACGCGGCCGACAAGGACGTGCCGTCGCTGAAAGGCAAGCGGATCGGCATTACGGCAGCCGGCACGGATCACTACTGGGACCTGAAGGCCTATCAAGGTGCGGTCGACGAAGTCAAACGGCTGGGCGGTACGCCGATCGCACTCGATGCGGGCCGCAACGACAATCGGCAGATCGCGCAGATCCAGACACTGATCGCGCAGAGGCCCGACGCGATCGTCGAACAACTGGGCACGGCGAGCGTGCTGGAGCCTTGGTTGCAGAAAATCCGCCAGGCAGGCATCCCGCTCTTCACAATCGATACGGCCTCGCCGTCCAGCCTGAACGACACCACGTCGGATAATTTCTTCATCGGCGAACAGTTGGCGCTGAAACTCGTCAACGACATTCACGGCGAAGGCAACATTCTCGTGTTCAACGGTTTTTATGGCGTACCGGTGTGCGCAATCCGTTATGACCAGTTGAAAGCCGTGCTGAAGTACTACCCGAAGGTGCACATCATCCAGCCCGAACTGCGCGATGTGATTCCGAACACCGTACAAAGCGCGTATGCGCAGATCAGCCAGTTGCTGACCAAATATCCGAAGGGGCAGATCGCCGCGATCTGGGCCGCGTGGGACGTGCCGCAAGTTGGCGCGACGCAGGCTATCGACGCCGCGCACCGCACGGAAATCAAAACCTATGCGGTAGACGGCAGCCCGGACGTGGTCAACCTCGTCAAGGACCCGAATTCGAGCGCGGCCGCCGTGGTCGCGCAGCAACCCGCGCTGATCGGCAAAACCGCGGTCGACAACGTTGCGCGCTATCTCGCCGGCGAGAAGAATCTGGCGCCATACACCTACGTGCCGTCGATCCTTGTCACGAAAGATAACGCCGGCGCCATTCAGCAGACGCTCGGGCAAACGGCACCGAACGGCAGCATCGCATCGAAATGACGCAGTACATTCCCGCGCTCGCGCTGCGTGACGTCGTCAAGCAGTTCAACGGTGTGCCGGCGCTGCGCGCCGCATCGCTGGAAGTGCGGCGCGGCACCGTGCATGGTCTGATCGGTCAGAACGGCGCGGGAAAATCGACGCTGATCAAGATACTCGCGGGTATTCACCATGCCGACGGCGGGACCATCGCGGTGGACGGCGTGGACCGGGGTCCGAACGGAAGCGCGTCACGTGAGCCGCTTTCGCAGATCGGCTTCATTCATCAGGAACGGCTACTGCCCGCCACCTTCACGGTCGCCGAAGCCTTGCTAAGCGGCAACGAGCCGATTCTCGGCACGCGCCGCACGCGCTTCGATCGGCGCAGTTCTCCTCTGGGCATACTCGACGTCCGGCGCATGCAGCGTGAGGCGCGCGAAGCGGTCGCAACGCATTTCGGCATCGATCTCGCGCCCAACCGTCTGATCGCCGAGTTGAGCGTGGCCGAACAGCAGATCGTGCAGATCACGCGTGCGTTGATGCGCGAGCCGCGCATTCTGGTGTTCGACGAACCGACTGCCGCGCTCGTCAATCGCGAAGTCGAGCGTCTGCTTCAGACGATCGATCGCCTGCGGCAGCGCGGCCTGACGATCCTGTATGTGTCTCATCATCTGAACGAAATCGCGGCGATCTGCGATCGGGTCACGGTCTTGCGCGACGGCAAGGACGTCGCGCACGTCGACGCTCGCACGACCCCGACCGAAGCGTTGGTCAGCGCGATGATCGGCACCGACGCGACGCCCCGCACAGCGCGTGCGCCGCGAACCGCAAGCGCCCCGCTTCTGTCGGTGCACGAGCTCCACGCGGACAAGCGCTTCGAGCAGATTTCGTTCGAACTCGGGCGCGGCGAGATCGTCGGCGTGACCGGGCTGCTGGGCTCGGGCGGCAAGCAACTGGTGCGCAGCCTGTTCGGACTCGAACGCGAGGTTCGCGGCGCGATCACACTCGACGGCAAGCCCGTGCGACTGCGCCGCCCCGCCGACGCGGTGCGCGCCGGCATCGCCTTCGTGCCCGAAGACCGTCGCGCGCATGGTGTCGCGCCGTCGCTGAGCGTGCGCGAAAACCTCACGCTGTCGAGCCTCGCGCGTTTCAGCCGCTTCGGATTGCTGGCGCGACGCGACGAGCGCCAGGCCGTGCGGCAGGCGATCGACGCGTTCAGCATCCGCGCACCCGGCCCGGAAGCGCCGGTGCGTCATCTGTCGGGCGGCAATCAGCAGAAGGTCGCATTAGGCAAATGGCTGATTCGCGGCGCCGGACCGGGGTCGAGAATCTATCTGCTCGACGAACCCACTGTGGGCGTCGATATCGGTGCAAAGACCGAGATCTACCGGATGCTCGAGCGGCTCGCCAACGACGGCGCGGCCGTGCTGCTGTTTTCGAGCGACCTGATCGAACTGCTGGAAGTGACCGATCGCGTGCTGGTCATGACGCGAGGGCGCATCGTCAAGGAATTGATCTCGCGCGAAACCTCGAGTCAGGAGGTGCTTGCATGGGCCACTGGCGCTCGCACCGGATCCAACGGCGAGGCGACAGCCGCGCCGCCGCGCGCGCGCCGTACGGAGCGCGCCGCATGAGCAAGGTACTTGACGATACACGGGAGCGCCCACGCGTTGCGTTGCCGTCCGGATGGTTCGGCGCGCAGTTCTGGCTGCGCGGCTGCGCCGTGCTGGCGTTTGCGCTGGTGGCGGCGGTCTTCGCCGCGACTTCTCCGCTATTCTTGAGCATCGCGAATCTGGCGAACGTACTGCAGCAATCGGTCGTGGTAGGCATTCTCGGCTTTGGGCTGACGGCCGTTCTGATCGGCGGCGGCGCGGATCCGATCAAGGGCGGACTCGATCTGTCGATCGCGGCGAACATGGGCTGGTGCGCGGCGGTCTATGCCGTGAGTTTGCGCGACGGTCTGCCGGAAAGCGCCGCGCTGGTTCTGACGCTCGCCGCAGGTGCCGCGATCGGCGCGTTGAACGCATTCGCGGTGATCGCGCTGGGCATCTTCCCGTTGCTCGCCACGTTGACGACGATGAATATCGCCGCAGGCCTCGAACTGGTGCTGACGCAGAATACGTCTGTCCCGGTCGCCTCGCCGCTGATGACGTTCCTGCTGGATAGCGGCCCGTTCGACGTGCCGCATCTCGCGTATGCGCTCATAGGCGTCGCCGTGCTGTTCACGTTGCTGATCCACTACACCGCATTCGGCTTGCGCCTGCGCGCGACCGGCGCGCATCGCGACGCCGCGCGCGCCGCGGGAATCCGCACAGACCGGTATGTTGCTTCGAGCTATGTGGTCAGCGGTCTCTCGGCCGCGCTGGCGGCCCTTGCATCCTCTGCGCTGCTGAGCGGAAGTTCGCCAGGCGCGGGCGAGAATCTGCTGGCGGTCATCGCGGCGGCACTATTGGGCGTCGTATTCTCACGGCGGCTCGTGCCGACCATTCCGGGCACCTTGCTTGCCGTGCTGTTTGTCGGCCTCGTCAACAATGGCTTCCAGCTCGACAATCTGTCGAGTTATTGGGTCAACGGTGTCGAGGGCGCGCTGATCCTGTTCGTCGTCGCCACCACCGCTGTGATGCGCCGACGCCACACCGGGAACCATGCAAATGACTAACCGGATCGCCCGGGTGCAGCGCTACGCGTTGATCGTCGCACTCTTGGCCGTGTTTGCATTTTTCTCGGCGGTCGCGCCCGGCTTCGCGCGCGCCGACAATCTGGCGAACGTGCTCCTAAACAACTTCGCGTTGCTCGCGATCGCGTCGCTGGGGATGACGCTGGCGTTGTCAATCGGTGCGATCGATCTATCGTTGGGCACGTCGATCGACGTTGCGAGCCTCGCGTTCGTGCTGCTCAGCGCGCATCAGACGGCGCTGCCGCTCGCCATACTGGGCGGATTCGTGGCAGCGCTGGCGGTCGGCGCGCTCAACAGCGTGTTGATCGCCGGCTTCGGCATCGCGCCGTTTCTCGCCACGCTCGGCACGCTGTTCATCGGACAAACCGTGCAGCAGTTGGCGACCGACGGCGGACAGCCAGTCTATTTGCTCAATGTCCCGCTGTCGGCGCTGTTCAGCGAGCTGGCACACGGCGCAATCGCCGGAATTCCTGTGCCGCTGTGGCTGGTCGCGATACTGGCTGGCGCGGTTCACGTGGCCTCGGCGCGCTCGGTGTTTGGACGGCAGGCCGCCGCGTTGGGCGCACAACCGGGCGTCGCCCGCTACTCGGGGCTGCCTGTCGGCGCGATCGTGTCGTGGACGCTGATTGCCAGCGCGTTAATCTATGGCGTGGTCGGCGTGTTGCTGTCGTCGACGGTCAAGGCGTACGTCCCGCAGGCGGGCAATGGTTATCTGCTGAACGCGATCGGCGCAACCTTCATCGGCACCACGCTGTCGCCGAGCCGACGGCCAGGCGTGACCGGCACGCTGCTCGGCGTTCTGCTGATCAGCCTCGTGGCCAATGGCCTGTTGCTGATTGGCTGGAATTTCTATTGGCAGCAGGTCGCAACCGGCGTGCTGATCTTCGCTGTGCTGGCGCTGAGCTTCGCACCGCGCGGAGAGCAGCTGGCGTGATTGTTCTGGGGCTCGCCCCCGTCAACGAGGTGTGACGTCGCAACACTCCCAGCACAACCATATGCATGTAATCGCTTTCATCATAAGCATCCGATGATCGAATGGTTCACCTCGCAATTGAGGCGTGCCTACACTAAATCGCCCCAATTACCGAGTGGTTCGTCATGCGCCGCAAAGCAGGAAAACCCACTTCCGCACCGCCATCCAAACATGCACTCGCGTCGTCGAATGGCCATCACGCTCTGAAACGCCGCGCCTTCCTCCAGGGACTCGGGGCCGCCGCCGGCGCCACCGTACTGGCGTCAGCAATTGGCACGCCATCCGCCGCGTACGCGCAGCAAGTCGGCGGCAAACCATCCGGATCACCTGCGCCCAGGCGCGGCGGCCGCGTGACGCTGCTGGTCAATCCGGAACCGAACGTGCTGGTCAACTTCGCGACCACGGCAGGCGCGGAGGACAAGGCGAGTCCCAAGATAACGGAAGGTCTGCTCGCTTACGACTTCGACGTGCAACCTCAACCGCAACTGGCGACGAAGTGGGAAATCAGCAGCGATGGCCTGCAATACACGTTTCATCTTCGTGAGAACGTGCGCTGGCACGATGGCAAGCCGTTCACCTCGCAGGATGTCGCGCAGTCCATCAAGCTCCTGCAGACGTATCACCCGCGTGGCCGCGCCACCTTCGCGAACGTATCGGGTGTCGATACGCCGGATGCTCATACCGCCGTGCTGAGACTCTCCCGCCCTGCGCCCTATCTGCTCTATGCGCTGGCTGCGTCCGAGTCGCCGATCGTTCCGGCTCACCTCTATGCCGAGGGCGATCCGCTTAATAATCCTAACAATACGAAGCCAATCGGCACCGGGCCGTATTTGTTCAAGGAGTGGGTGCGCGGCAGTCATGTCCGTCTGGTGCGCAACCCCGACTACTGGGATGCACCGAAGCCGTATGTCGATGAACTCTGGTTGACGTTCATCCCGGATGCCGCCGCACGCGCTGCCGCGCTCGAAACCGGAGAGCTCGATCTTGCCGGCGAAAACCCCGTGCCGTTGACGGACATCGCCAGGCTCACGAAGGAGCCGCATCTGCAACTCGAAACGCGCGGCTACAGCTACGACGCCGCATTGACTCAACTGGTTTTCAACCTCGACAACCCGTATCTGAAAGATGTACGCATCCGCCACGCCATCGGTCATGCCATTGATCGCCAGGCGATCCTGCGATCCGTCTTCTATGGTTACGGCGTGCCCTCGCCGGCGGCGATCAGCCCTTTGCTGAGCCAGTTCTACGACCCCGCCGTAAAGTCCTATCCATACGATCCGGCACTCGCGGAGAAGCTGCTGGATGACGCGGGCTATCGGCGCAAGGGAGAGGGGCAGTCATTCCGTTTCCCGTTGACAATCGACTACAACCCGTACGATCCGTCGTTTCAGCTACTCGCACAGTTTCTCAGGCAATCGCTCAGACGTGTCGGTATCGACGCAACGGTTCGCTCGCAAGACTTCCCGACTTATGTAAAACGTGTGTTCACGGATCGTGCGTTCGATATCGACGCAAACTTCATGGGCAACACCTTCGACCCGACTGTGGGTGTCCAGCGCATCTACTGGTCGAAGAATTTCAAGCCCGGCGTGCCCTTCTCCAATGCCAGCCATTACGAGAACGCGGACGCGGACAGGCTTCTGGAAGCGGCCGCGGTGGCGGTCGACCGGAACAAGCGTATCGAGATCTTCAAGGAGTTTCAGCTGAAGGTGGCGGATGATCTGCCGGTCTACAACCTCATCACACTCAAGCAGGTCACGCTCTACAACAAGCGGGTGCATGGACACACGGTCACGGCGGACGGACTCTGCGGCAATCTGGCCGGGCTCTATGTAGACGCCTGATCGAGTGCGCAGCCCTCTCAATCCTGCGGCGCGAACAGCGATCGGCGAATCGGTCAAAGGTTGTCAGGTCACGGCGTTCGAATGTGGCGCACCTAATCCCCCATGCCGGCGTGCCCGCCATCGATCCCGACCAGCATCGCCTCGTCGTGCATGGCCTCGTGCGCGAGCCACGACTCTTCACGATGGACGGCCTCGTGCGCTTCCCGTCCGAGTCGCGCGTGCACTTTCTCGAATGCTCGGGCAACACCGGCAACGAATGGAACGGCCCGAGCGGGCTGCCCGTCCAGTTCACGCACGGCCTGCTATACATGCCCAACCGCGACGGCTTCGTGCCCGATCCGCGCCCCGGCGCGCTGTGATGCCTCGCGCCGTCCCGATCGAGACAGCGCCCTCACGGTCGATTCATTGCGGCCGGGCATCCGAGGTGAAACCTGCGATGACGCTTCGCATCTACTGCGTCGAAAAACCTCCTTCCCCCTGAACCGGGCCTTGCGCCGCAGAAAAAGCTTGCCGCGCGGCCTCGACCGCGTGCCGATGCTGCTCTGCCCATTCCAGAATCGCGCGCAGATGTGGTTCGAGCGAGCGCCCCAGTTGCGAGATTTCGTAGGTCACGGCCACCGGAGCGGTACTGACGACCGTCCGCTTGATGAAGCCGTTAAATTCCAGGCGGCGCAGGCATTGCGTCAGCGACTTCTGCGTAATGCCTTCGTTCGCCCTGCGCAGCGCGTTGAATCGCATCGGGCCACTGCAGAGGCAATCGAGAACCAGCAGCGACCACTTGCTCGTGATCTCTTCAAGCACGAAGCGATTCAGTTCGAGGTCTTCATGGGATGACGCGGACATGGGATCCTCCGGGGTACCTGGTAGCGTTCAGGTGCGTAATTGCATTCAGGTTTCAAATCTATACCATGAATCACCTCTGATAACGAGGAGAGTGAACATGTCAGTCAATCCGAAAACCGGCGGCCCGGTCTCCAGGAACCGTGTCGGCGGGAACCCCGTGCTCGTGTTCGGCGCAACGGGACAACAGGGAGGAGCGGTCGCCTCCGCGCTCAGGGCGAATGGATGGGCAGTCAGGGCATTCGTCCGCGATCCTGCCAGCGCCAGAGCGAAGTCGCTGGCTTCGCTAGGCGCGGATATGGCGGTGGGCGACCTGGCGGACAGCGCGTCGATCCGACGCGCGATGAAAGACATTTATGGCGTCTTCAGCGTGCAGCCAAGCTCAGGGCAAGGCGCAGTGTACGGGGTGTCCGACGAGGAAGAAATCTGCTACGGCAAGGCCATTGCGGACATTGCGCTGGAATCGGGTGTCGAGCACCTGGTTTATACGTCGGTCAATGCGGCCGGCGAAGAAAAGACCGGAATGGGTCATTTCGACAGCAAATCGGAGATAGAAGCGCACATCCGTCGTCTTGATCTGAACAGCACAATTGTGCGTCCCGCCGGATTCATGGAGATGCTGATGCTGCCGGGCATGGGTCTAGACAAGGACATCTTCACGTTCTTCCTTCGCGAGGAGCAACGCGGACAGATCATTGCCGTGCAAGACATCGGCAAGATCGTCGCCACGATATTCTCTGCGCCGGAACGCTACGTTGGACGGACCATCGAAATCGCGGGCGACGAACTCACCGCCGCGCGCCTGCGGGAAAGCCTTAGCCGCGCCGCAGGCACACCGATCGCCTATCACCGCTTTGCGGACAGTCTGCTGGAACAGGACCCGTTCCTTGGCCGACTGGCGAGCCTGATTGACGAAGATCGGCTCACCGGCCACGCGGATATCCGGGCACTCGACCGCGAATTCGGCCCGCTTCTTCGCTTCGACGAATGGCTGGCCGGCCCCGGCAAGCCGCTTCTTGAGGACGCGCGTCGCGCAAACGACGCGCCGATCGCGCTTCGCTGACAGTTCCCGAAGGCGCATCCGCGATGCGCCTTCTCGCCACCACGGCTTCGTCAATATGGTTGCACGAGCAACCACAAAATATATATCGGAGCCCCAGCGGACGCCTTCACGATCGCTCCGCTCGATGCACGAGGCGATGCGTTCGAATCCTCCGGCGTGGTGAAATCCACCTCCAAAAGCAACTGCGTTCGCCGGATTCCCGCGGCCAGCTAACGGCACTTACCTGGCGATCAAGCAGCACACAGCGCAGGCGAGTCCGGCGGGGTCCTCGCGGCGGCGAGCGCGTGTGCAGGACACGTCAGACTCGTCGAGTCTGCCAGCATAGGAAACACAACCGCGATACGGAACCAAGAATCGCTCAGAACGTAAGAAGTGGAATAAATATTCTCGCGTTGCTCATTGGACGTTATCTGCACAGTCGTCAAGCTGGTTCGCGAGCCCGTTCAGACATGACCGACAGCTCGCCGCCCCGGACGCAGCGCAGCGACCTGTCGTAGTCCTCGCATGAATCGCGTAGGGTCGTTGCGAAACGACTTCTGCGATTGTCCCTAATAGCGAATCCCCCGGATAGAAGGACGGTTACGTCGAGCGCGACGCACCGGTTCGATGCACGGTCGGCAGCCCACATCGGCTCACCTCCCCTGCGAGTCAGATAGGCCTCTCCGACCGCATCGCCGCGTCGATCGACGGACGCTGAGCCCGCACATGCCTTCACCGCGACTGATCTCACGCATCGCCGACCCGGTGCTCGTGATCCACCATCTCATGGCTTGCGATTAACCGCAAGCGAACAAAGCGCTTTTCCATGGCGCCACTCTTTCAGCATTCCTCCATAATCGGAAACGAGAATCGAAAGGATGCTTGAAATGACGGATTCTTTTTAGCACGTTGCAGAACAGTGGTACGCTGCGGCTTTCATGCTATCGTTTATGAGCCGCAGACGGCGCGCCACGGCAACGGCGCTTCCGTCAACTGGCGTCAAGGCATGATCGCCGACGTACGCAGGGGGAATTCGAATTGCAATCCCGGCGGTAATCGGCATATTCCATTACTTGTCGGCCGGTTTGTCTCTGAAATCGCGGGATATAGACCGTGCCGGAGCAATGGAAATGAATGGAGACCCAAAGTGCACGACAAGATCGGGCTTTCGCCCAGTCCGGTTTTCGGATTAAAACATATTCAACAGACAACAATATTCCGTCATGGTTTCGAAACCAATTGAATCACTGAGCGTAGTTTCCGTAGGCAGCAAGATTCGCGGACTGCGCCAGAGACAGGGCCGTACGCTCGATGACATCGCCAGCGCTGCGCAGCTCTCAAAGCCGTTTCTCTCTCAGGTTGAACGCGATCGCGCCACCCCCTCGATCACCTCGCTCGTGAGCATCGCGAAGGCGCTTGGCGTGCCGGTAAGCTATTTCGTCGATGCGCCCACCGAAGCGGGCTGCGTGTGCCGTGGGCAGGATCTGAAATTTTTCGGCTTTGCCAATTCTGCCGACCTTTACGCACGCCTGACCAATCCGTCCGGCGGTCGCCAGCTCGAAGCCATTCTCGTGCGCATGCCGCCCGGCGAGCGCTCCAGCGAAGTCACCACGCACGCGGGTGAAGAATTCCTGCATGTGCTCTCCGGTGAAATGACCCTCTCGCTGGAAGGACAGACATTCGTGGTCCGCGCGGGCGACAGCGCGCACTACGAATCGACAGTGCCGCACGCCTGGAGCAATACGTCTGATCAGGAAACCGTACTGCTCTGGGTGGGCACGCCGCGTCTGTTCTGATTTCCGCCCACCCGCGCATTGGACCATCCGCCTGCTGCGCGGCGGCCAATCAGCCATAGGGGCATGGGGAGGTCAAGGCGCCTCCGTTTCGGCCTCTCTAGCCTGCGCTGTGTGCTCGCTTCGGCGCCGCGGTACCCGATGCACAGGTTTCGCCGCCACGCGCGATACCACCGCGTAGTAGAGCAATGGTGTGAACACGATTCCAAGCAGCGTCGCCGCAATCACGCCGCCCAGGACTCCCGTACCGATGGCGTGCCGGCCTTGCGCGCCGCCGCCCCGCGAGAACGCGAGCGGCAGCACGCCGAGCACGAACGCCGCAGAAGTCATCACGATAGGCCGCAGCCGTTCGACGCTCGCGCCCACAACTGCGGCGCGCAGCGGCAACCCGCCCGTGCGGCGCACGCTCGCGGCCTGCACGATCAGGATGGCGTTCTTCGCCGCAAGGCCGATTACGGTCACCATTCCGACCTTGAAGTAAATGTCGTTGGGCAGCCCGCGCAGGAGCATCGCGCTCACTGCGCCGAGCGCACCGAGCGGAACGACCAGCAGCACGGAAAGCGGCGTGATCCAACTCTCGTAGAGCGCCGCCAGCACCATGAACACCGCTAGCAGCGAGAGGCCGATGAGGAGCGGAGTCTGGCGAGCCGCCTGGACTTCTTCGAACGCGGCGTCGGTCCATTCGCCATACACGCCTTCGGGCAGAGCAAGCGCGAGCCGCGCCATTTCGGCCATCGCTTCACCCGAGCTATGGCCCGGCGCCGCGCGCCCCGTCACGTCGAGCGACGGATAACCGTTGTAGCGGCTCAGCATCACGGGGCCGAGCGTCCAGTGCGTGGCCGCGATCGACGACATCGCCACGGACCCGCCGAATGTATTTTGCACAGGCAGGTCGAGCAGCTGGCTGGCGTTCATGCGCGTGGGTGCGTCGGCGGCGACGATGACGCGGCGCATGCGCCCCCCTGCTGGAAAGTCGTCGACATAACTGGAGCCGAACGTGCTGCCCAGCACGTCCGCGATGCGGTCGAACGATACGCCATATGCGTAGGCCTTCTCGCGGTCGACTTCGAGTTCCACGCGCGGCCCGTCAGGCAGGTCCTCCGAGTGGACCTGCGCCACCATGCGGCTCTTGCCGGCCGCGTCGATCAGTTGGTCACGCGCGGCCTTCAATCCGTCCGTGCCGACGCCCCCGCGATCCTCCAGCCGGTACGTAAAGCCCTCGGAGTGGCCGATGCCCGGCACCGCGGAAGGCAGCATAGCCTGCACGTCGCCGTCGAGGATGGTGCCGAATTGCTCGTTTAGCGTGTCGCGCACAGCCTGCGCGTCTATCTCGTCCTTGCCGCGCCGACCCCACGGCTTGAGTTCGACGAACGCCATCGCAACGTTCTGCCCGCTGCCCGCGAAGCTCCAGCCCACCACGCTCGTTACGTTGCCGACGGCCTGCTGCTTGCCGAGGATCGATTCCACGCGCTTTACCACGTCGAGCGTGCGGGCCTGCGTGGCGCCCGCGGGCAACTGAATCATCACCTGCAACTGCCCCTCGTCCTCACTCGGCAGGAAGCCCTGCGGCAGCTTCCAGTACAACAGCGCCCCAACCGCGCACAGCACCACGTAGATCGCTAGCACACGCGGGCCGCGCCGCAGTAGCGCAGCCACGACCGCCCGGTAGCCGCGCGAGGCCCGCGCCGCTTGCGCCGTCAAACCGCGCTCGGGTTTCGGCGTTCGCTTTGGCATCCTTAGCAGACTCGCACAAAGGGCCGGCGTTAGCGTGAGCGCCATGAACGACGAACACAGCATCGACGCGATCATCGTCACTGCGAACTGCCGGTAGATGCCGCCTACGTTGCCGTTGAAGAACAGCATCGGCACGAATACGGCGGTGAGCACCGCCGTCACACCGACGATCGCACCGCCAATGCGCTTCATCGCGGCGCGCGTGGCTTCGCGCGGTGCAAGCCCGCGCTCGTGCATCATGCGTTGCACGCTCTCCACGACAACGATCGCATCGTCCACGAGTATGCCGATAGCGAGCACGAGGCCGAACATGGTGAACACGTTGATCGACATCCCGGCCCAATACAGCGCCACGAATGCGCCCATGAGTGTAACGGGGATCACCACCGTGGGCACGAGCGTGGAGCGCAGGTCGCGCAGGAATAGCCACATCACCGCGAATACGAGCACCACGGCTTCGATGAGCGTGATCACCACTTCGTGAATCGCCACGCGCACGAAGTATGCGGTATCGAATGGAATTTCGATCGCTACGCCCGGAGGAAGACGTCTGGACAGCTCCCCGAGACGCGCACGAATCCTGTTCGAAGTTTCCAGCGCGTTGCCGCGTGGGCCGAGATGGATGCCCACGGTCGCCGCCGATCTGCCGTTCAGGCGCGAGTAGAACGAGTAGTCGGCGCGGCCCAGTTCCACGCGCGCGATGTCGCGTAAGCGCACTAGCGAGCCATCCGGCTTGGCCTTCAGCACGATTTGTCCGAACTCGTCGGGCGTTTCGAGTTGCCCCTTCACGCTCACCGACTCGGTGATTTGCTGCCCGTTCACGAACGGCGCGTTCCCGAGCGTGCCCGCTGTCACCGGCGAGTTCTGCGCGGCAATGGCCGCGTTGACCTCGGCCGCCGTGAGGCCGTATTCGCGCAGCTTCACCGGATCGAGCCAGATGCGCATGGCCTCGTCGGCGTCCCAGAGCTCCGCCGCGCCAACGCCCGGTGCACGCTTGAGGTCGCGAAGGATGAAGCGGTTCAGGTAGTCACTGAGTTGCGCGGAATCGCGCGTGCCGTCGGTGGACGTGAGCGCGACTAGCATCAGGAACGTATTCGACGCCTTCTCCACGTCGATGCCCTGCTGCACCACTTGCTGCGGCAACCGCGCCTCGACCTGCTTCAGACGGTTCTGCACGTCCACGAGCGCGATGTCGGGATTGGTATCCGACGTGAAGGTCACGTCGATTTCCAGGTCCCCCAGCGCATCGCTCGTCGTTTCGTAATACTGCAGGCCTTCGGCGCCATCGAGGCTCTCCTCGATCACGCTCGCGACGTTGTTGCCCACCTCCTCCGCCGACGCACCCGGATATTCCGCGCTGATGACGATGCGCGGCGGCGAGAGCTGCGGATACTGTGCGACCGGCAACATGGGAATCGCGAGCACGCCCGCGACCATTATCGCGAGCGCGATGACCCATGCGAAGACCGGCCTGTCGATAAAAAAGAAGGGCACGCGCTCGCCGGTACGGTTAGGGGAACAAGGGGGAAGCGAACGGTGGTGCTTCCGCGTAGCGCGCCATATGAAGCGTATCGGCAAGTACGCCGGCGCGCATTGCGGCACCGCGCGAGCGGCCCTCTACGACGAAGCCGAACTTGCGATAGAGCGCGATCGCGGCTTCATTGTCGGCGAACACTTCGAGTTCGAGCCTGCGCAGGCCCAGCGAATGGTCGGCACAGGCGACGATCGCCGCCATCAGCGCGCTGCCCACGCCACGACGCTGCCAGGCGTCGTGCACGCCGAAGCCCACGCAAGCGCAGTGTGCGCGGCGCGCCTTCGCGACATCGAGCTGCGATTGTCCCACCACGCGTCCGTCGATATCGGCGCAAATCGTGATGCAGCCGGGCGCCCGGCTCTCATACCACGCACGCAAGGATTCGGGGGTGCGCCACCCGCTCAATAGCGTGCCGTGGCGCACACCTGGCTGATTCATCAAGTCGGCGATCGCCTCGAAATCGGCGGGCTCGCAGGTGCGCACGCGGATAGTACCGGGTGACGCGAACGCGGGCGATGGTGTCGGGACGTGCATGGGGATCACTCCGGGGTGAGGGGCAGCGGATCGTGCAGGCGCGCCATCAAGAAGAAGTCGGCGAGTATTCCTTCGCGCAATACTGCGCCGCGCAAACGCGCCTCGACTTCGAAACCGCACTTTCGGTAGAGCGCGATCGCGGCAGCATTGTCGGTGTAGACGTGAAGTTGGAGCCGCCGTAGGCCCAGCCAGTTGTCGGCGAAGTCGAGGATTTGCTCCATGAGGAACGTTCCGACGCCCCGACGCTGCCAATCGTCGTGTACGTTTATGCCGATCTCGCCGACGTGCGCGCGGCGCAACTTCTGCGGATGCAGTTCAGCTTCGCCCACGATAGTCTCGCCCACCAACGCGCCGATGATGACGGCCGGCGATACCACGTTTGCGATCCACTCACGGGTCTGTGCGACCGAACTATACGGTGGCTCTGCATTGCCCCGCACTATTGACGGGCTGTGCCCCAGCGCATGCAACGCTTCGGCATCGCCGGGGCGCAATGCGCGCACGACGAGCCCCTCGGGTAAGCGCGACTGCATTGTTGTTTCCTTCTTGTTTGAGACGTCAGGGACGGTCAGGCAGGCTACAGCGTCAGTTCAAACGACTTCACCAGCACCCCGGGAAGCTGCATGCCGCCTGTCGCGCGTTGACCCCACGTGTCTTCGGACAGGCGCAGTTCGGGCTGCGCGCCGAGACGCTCGAGGCGCTCGCCCAGCAGGCCGTACAGACTGTCGTCGAAGCGCATCGCGTCTACCGGCGCAACGACACGCCCCTCCTCCACCCAGAACGTCGCAAAACGCGTCATGCCGGTCAGGCGGCAGCCCATGCGATCCGAGAAGTTCACGTACCAGAGGTTGCCGACGTACAGACCCGTGCCCAGCGCCGCGAGCACATCCGCATCCGCGAGGTCGCCGCCCGGCATCGAAAGCGACGACGGCGCCTCGCTCGCCAGTGCACCGTTAGGGAGCAGGCCATACTCGCGCGCCGTCCGGGCGTTTGTCAATTGCGCGACGCTCCTCCCCTCACGCACGAGCGGCACGCTTACGCGCAAATAGCCGTCTTCGTTGAAGGCAGGGGTAATACCAAGTCCGAGCTCTTCAGTGATCGAGACGCGCGCGTCGAGTGAAAGCTCGCCGCCGTGCAGCCGGTAAAGCGGGCTCTGCGACGTCGCCTGCGCGCGCGCCGAAAAGCCGCCCCACGCAGCAACGCCCAGCAGTTCTTCGAGCGCCGCTGGCGCGAGCCATGCACGGTACCGGCCCGGCCCGAGCGCTCGCGGCGCGAGCGCTAGCACGGGCAGGCGTACCGCCGCCTCCTGCACCTTGCTGGCAAACTTCGCGTCGTCCCAGTTCTCGCCCGCATAGGTCGTCTTGATGGCGCGGCCGCCCGGATGATAGAGCGACCAGCTGAAGCAGAAGTTTTCGACTTCGTGCCAGCCACGGCTGCCGCAACTGGAGGCGAAGCCGCGCGCGAGCATGCCGCCCGCGTAGAAGCCAACGAAGTCGAGCCCGCGCGCGCATTCGGCCACCACATGGATGAGGGCATGCGGATCCCGCAGCCGTCCCGTGCGCCGCGTCGAACGGTGCCACGCTGTCGTGTCGTAGAGCAGATGGGGATCATCAGGTGCATCACGCAGGTCCGAGCGAAGCGTTTGCAACGTCGCGCCCACATCGCGCAGATCCTGATCAGCGTTGCCGCAGATGTCGAGCGTGGAATACGCCTGGCGCGCGCCATCGATCATCCGAAGCGTGAGCTTGCCTTGGGAGACGAGTCCCATTTGCCGGACTTTGCCGCCGTTGAAGCGAATGAAGTCCGACTGCTCTGCGGCAAAAGACGTGAGCGCCGTTTCACCGGCCAGCAACAACCCGTCGATCGCATCGGCGAGCATCATGAAATGCGAGTGCCAGTCTACCGCCACACGCTCGCTTGCAAAGAGTACGTCGCTCATCAGGCGCCTCCAAAAACGTCTACGTTGCTGAAGACGCACGCCGGTGACGCGTGCCCCACACGAATGACCTGCGCGGGCTCTCCCTTGCCGCAATAAGGCGTGCCGTAGACCTCTCGGGTGCTCGCGTCGCCTACGGCGACGAGACTGCGCCAGAAGCTCGCCGAAATGCCGCGATAATTAGGCCGCTTGACGACCTGCGTGAGCTTGCCGTTCTCGATGAGCCGGCCATATTCGCAACCGAACTGGAACTTGTTGCGATGGTCGTCAATCGACCAGGACGTATTCGAAGTCATCAGAATGCCGTTGTCGATGCTTGCGATCATCGCGGCGAGGGTTTCGGTACCGGGCTCGATGTTCAGGTTCGCCATGCGGTCGATAGGCGGGCGATTCCAGTTGGCCGCGCGCGAGTTCGCGACCCCCGGCAGCCCGGCGCGCTGCTGCGAGAGTGCCCCACCGAGCGGCCGCTCCAGCACCCCGTTGCGGATCAGGTATTGCTTGCTCGCCGAACTGCCTTCGTCGTCGAACGCGTAGGTAGCGGCTTCTTCGCGCAGATCCGGATCGAACGTCACATTCAGCAACGGGGAGCCGTACTGATAGCTGCCGAACATCTCCGGCTTCACGAAGCTCCAGCCAGCGAAGTTGCGCTCGTCGCCGAGAATCCGGTCCAGTTCGAGTGGATGACCGATCGATTCGTGAATCTGCAACATCATCTGGTCCGGCATCAGCAGCAGGTCGCGCGTGCCCGACGGGCAATTCGGCGCCGCGAGCAGTTGCAGCGCCTCGTTCGCCACACGGGCGCCAGCGCCATTGAAGCCGTGCCGTGCGAGTATCTCCAGACCTCCCTGCCCGAGCGCGCCGTGGTCGCCGGCAAGTGTTCGCACCTGCGTGTCGCCGTTCGCATGCGCGGCCACGCTCAGCCCAGGCATGAGGTAGCGAAAGCGCTGCTCGATGCTCACACCGTCGCTCGTGAGATAGCGTTGATCCGTGTGCGCGACGTGCATGCTCGCCACGCGCTCGACGATGCGCGAGTCGAGGTTCGCCGACGCGCATTCGTGCGCGAGTTGGCTGAGCCACTCACGGCGGGTGGGGAGCGGCGTGTCGATGTTCGGCGAAGCATAGCTGCCGCTCGCAACGGGCCGGGCAATGCGGCGGTAATCGATCAACGAGACTTGCGCACATGCGAACGCCCGCGCCGTGGCGATGTCGAGCGCACGCTGGAGCCCCTCTGCACTGAGGTCGGCCGTCGCCGCATAGCCGGCACCGGCGCCGGTCCAGGCCGTCAGCATTGCGCCCCGCTCGCGCACCACACGCAGCGGCTGCGCGACGTCGTTGCGCACCACGTGGTCCTCGACAACTTCGCCCGTCATGCGCAGCGACCAGAAATCGGCGCTGCTCTTCAGCGTGCGCGCGCCCTGCAGCCAACGCTCTTCGATCATGCGAACTTCTCCTGTAGCACCGCCGGCTCGTCCAGCATCGACGACGCCAGCAGCGATTGCGTGTAAGGATGAGACGGCGCGTGCAGCACGTCGAGCGTGTCACCCTGCTCGACGATGCGGCCCGCTTTCATCACGATCACACGATGCGCCATCGCGCGCATGACGGCCAGATCATGCGTGATGAACAAATAACTCAGCTTGTACTTCTTCTGCAAGTTCGTCAGCAGCGCGAGCACCTGTTTTTGAATCGAGACGTCGAGCGCGCTGGTTGGCTCATCGAGAACGATCAGTTCCGGTTCCACCGCCAGTGCACGGGCAATGGCGATACGCTGGCGCTGTCCGCCAGAAAATTCGTGGGGGTACCGCTGCATCGAATCGGCGGGCAGGCCCACTTCCTCGAGCAGCGATGCGATACGCATACGTCGCGCCGGTCCGTCAACCTCCGGTCTGTGCACGGCCAGCCCCTCTCCGACTATCTGCTCGATCGTCATGCGCGGAGAAAGCGAGCCGAATGGATCCTGAAACACCACCTGCATGCGCGAGTACAGTGCGCGGCGGGCCCTCGCCTTGCGTTGCGCCGAGAGCGCGACCCCCTCGATGCGGATCTCGCCCGCTGCCGCGCTTTTCAGGCCGAGCACGGTGGCCGCGAGCGTCGATTTGCCCGAGCCAGACTCGCCGACGATACCGAGCGTTTCGCCGCGCCGCAGCGTCAGGTTCGCTTCGTGCAAGGCACGGAAAGTCGAACTGCCGAACACCGAGCGCCAGCCTTTGACCGCCGTGCGGTAATCCACGGCGAGGCCTTTCACGTCGAGGACGGGCGGCGCATCCACCGCGACTGGCGCCACCTCGCGACGCGGCTCGCTATCGAGCAGGCGCTGCGTGTAGGGATGCTGCGGGTTCGAGAAAAGCGCCGCGGTCGTGTTCGTTTCGACGAGGACGCCCTTTTCCATTACCGCGACGCGTTGCGCAAAGCGTCGCACGAGGTTCAGGTCATGCGTGATGAGCAATATGGCCATGCCACGCGCTGCCGCCTCCTGCTCCTGCAGGTCGATCAGCAGATCGACGATCTGCTGGCGGACGGTCACGTCCAGCGCAGTCGTGGGCTCGTCGGCGAGCAAGAGGCGCGGGCGGCACGCGAGCGCCATCGCGATCATCGCACGCTGGCGCTGTCCGCCGGACAGCTGATGCGGAAAGCTCTCGATGCGGCGCTCCGGTTCGGGAATGCCGGTCCGCCGCAGCAACTCGATACCGCGCTCACGCGCCGCGCCGGCGCTGAGCCCCTCGTGCAGACGCAGGCTTTCGGCAATTTGCTTGCCGATCGTGTACAGCGGATTCAGGGCGGTCATCGGCTCCTGAAAGACCATGGCGATATCGGCTCCGCGAATGCCGCGCATCTCCTGCTCGGTTTTCTGCAGCAGATCCTCGCCGTCGAACTGTATGCGCCCAGTGAATCTTGCATGCTCGACGAGGCCGAGGATCGACAGCGCCGTCACGCTCTTGCCCGAGCCCGACTCGCCGACGAGCGCCACGCGTTCTCCGCGCTCAATCGAGAGACTCAGTTCGCGCACCGCCTGTTTCTCGCCGAAGCGCACGCTGAAGCGCTCGATTTCCAGCAAAGGACGATTCATTATTTACCTCCGCCGAACGCCGAGCCACGCCTGCGCGTATCGAGTGCGTTACGCAGTGCATCGCCCATGAACGTGAGCAGCAGCAGCGTAATGACGAGCGCCGCAAAAGCCGAGAGCGAGATCCACCATGCCTCGAGATTGTTCTTGCCCTCCTGGAGTAGCTCGCCAAGGCTTGGCGTGGGCGGCGGCACACCGAGCCCGAGGAAGTCCAGACTGGTGAGCGAGAGAATGGCCGCACTCATGCGAAAAGGCAGGAACGTGATGACCGGCGTCAGGCTGTTGGGCAGCACGTGGCGCCACATGATCTGCCAGTTGGAGAGGCCCATCGTGCGCGCCGCCTTCACGTAGTCGAGCGAGCGGTTGCGCAGGAATTCAGCGCGCACGTAATCGGAAAGCACCAGCCATCCAAACATGGAGAGCAGGATAAACAGCAGCCAAAGCGTAGGCTCGAAGATCGAGGCGAAGATGATGAGCAGGTAGAGGTCCGGCATCGAACTCCAGATTTCGATGAGCCGCTGCCCGATGAGATCGGTGCGTCCTCCATAGAAGCCCTGCACCGCACCCGTCAACACGCCCAATGCGACGCCGGATACCGTTAGCGCCAGGGCCATCAGCACGGAAAGCCGGAAGCCGTAGAGCAACCGCGAAAGCACGTCGCGACCGAACTGATCGGTGCCGAGCCAGTTCGTGGCCGAGGGCGCGGACGGATACGGTCGCGCCGCGAAGTAGTCGATCGTATCGTAATGAAAATGATTGGGCGGATAGATCGCGAAATTGCCGTTCGATTCGAGGCGCTGCCGGATATACGGGTCGAGGTAGTTGGTCCTCGCCGGAAAGTCGCCACCGAAGATCGTCTCCGGATAATCCTTCACGATCGGGAAATAGTACTGACCGTCGTAACGCACGACGAGCGGCCGGTCATTTGCGAGCACCTCGCCGAGCATGCTGATCGCAAACAGCGTGACGAAGATGACAAGGCTCCAATAGCCGAGCGGCTGCGCGCGAAAGCACTGCCACGTGCGGCGCCAGGGCGAGACCGACGGCGCGTGCGCAACGGCGGCGGTTTCAGCCGTCCAGGCGTTGGAACTGGATGCGGGGGTCGACGAGGACATAGCAGACGTCAGCAATGAGTTTGGTTACGAGGCCAATCAGCGTGAAAAGAAACAGCGAGCCAAGCACGACGGGGTAATCGCGGCGGATAACCGAGTCGTAAGAGAGCTGGCCCATGCCGTCCAGTGAGAACAGCGTTTCGATCAGCAGATTGCCGTTGAGAAAAGCGCCAATGAACGCGGCGGGCAAGCCCGTGACGAGCGGAATGGCCGCGTTGCGCAATACGTGCTTCCACAGCACATCGCGCTCGGGCGCGCCCTTTGCCCGCGCGGTCAGCACATACTGGCGGCCAATCTCTTCGAGGAACGTGTTCTTCGTGAGAATCGTGACGATCGCGAAGTTGCCGACCACGGAGGCCGTTACCGGCAGGACGATGTGCCACAGGTAGTCGAGCACCTTGCCCGCGAGGCTCAGGTCAGCGAAGTCATCGGACGTGAGACCCCGCATGGGGAACACCTGCCAGAACGAGCCGCCACCGAAAAGCATCAGCAGGAGCACGCCGAGCACGAAACCCGGCACCGCATAGCCGGAGAGCACGAGTACGCTGGTCACGGTGTCGAATCGCGACCCGTTGCGCACCGCCTTTGCGATGCCGAGCGGCACGGATATCACGTAAGTTAGCAGTACTGTCCACAGGCCAAGCGTGATCGAAACGGGCAACTTCGAGCGGATCACGTTCCAGACGCTGTCGTGCTGGTAGTACGACTGACCAAGATCGAACGTGGCGTAGTCCTTGAGCATCAGGAAATAGCGCGTGAGCGGAGGCTTGTCGAAGCCGAACTCCTTCTTGATCTGCTCGATCTGTTGCGGATCCACGCCCTGGCTGCCGTGATAGCCGCCTCCTCCAGCGCCGGTCTCGCCGCCGCGCGTCGCATTGCCATGGCGCAGTTGCGCCATGATCTGCTCGACCGGGCCGCCGGGCACGAACTGCGTGACGACGAACGTGAGCGTGACGACGCCGATCAGCGTCGGCACCATCAGCAATAGACGTCGAAAAATGTAGGCGAACATGGTGGTCCTCAGTGGGCGGCCGCTTGCGCGGTCCGGGCGACCTGCGCGTTTTGCGGCTTGCGATACCAGTAATCGATGATCCAGTCCTGGGACCCGAACGATACGGGCACGACTGACGGATAACCGAGCGACGTCTTGTATGCGATGCGCGCGTTAGGTGGGTAGTACTCCGTCACGAGGTAGTACTCGTTCAGCAACACACGATCGAGGGCACGCGTTGCCGCTTCGAGATCGTCGAGCGTGTTCGCGGCTTGCACCGCCTTCACGAGCGCGTCGACGGCCGGCGAGCGCACGCCCGGATAGTTTTCCGAGCCCACCTGCGAGGCAGCCGCGCTGCCAAAGCGGCGTTCAAGCTCCGCGCCGGGAATCGTCACCGGGCTGTAGAGCCAGGTGGTCATGTCGTAGTCGAAATTGTCCAGGCGCTTCTGGTACAGCGCACTGTCGATTTCGCGCAGATGCGCACTGATGCCGAGCGTCGCGAGGGCCTGCGTGTAGGGGAGGATCACGCGGTCCATGCCCGGCTGGTCGTCCAGGATTTCGATGTTCATGGGCTCGCCCGCGGCATTGCGCAGCGCGCCGTCACGATAATGCCAACCCGCCTGCGCAAGGAGATCGCGCGCCTCACGCAGATTGCCGCGCAGCGAATCGGGCGGCAGCGTCGTTGGCTGCTTGATCATCGGCCCGAACACTTCCGGCGGCAGGCTCGCGCGCCACGGTTCGAGCAGCTTCAACTCCTTCTCGCCCGGCGTGCCGGTCGCGCCGAACGGGCTCGCCTCGAAATAGCTGTGCAGGCGCAGGTACTGACCGTAGAACATCATGCGGTTCATCCAGTCGTAGTCGAACGCGAGAGAAAGCGCATGGCGCACGCGTACGTCCTGGAACATCGGCTTGCGCAGATTGAATAGCATGCCCTGCATCTGTGCGGGACCGTCCGGGAAATTGGTCTGCTTGAGCGTGCCGTTACGGAAGTTCTTGCCCACGTACTTGCGCGCCCATTGGGTCGCGCTGTCTTCCACGTGCACATCGGCATCGCCGGCCTTGAACGCCTCGAGTTGCGTGTACAGGTCGAGGTAGAGTTTGAACGTGATGCGCTCGAAGCGGTACATGCCGCGGCGCGTGGGCAGATTGACCGCCCAATACGCGGGATTGCGGCGATACGCAATCTGCTTGTCGTTCTTGCGTTCGGCGATCAGATACGCGCCGCTCGCAATGGGCGGTTCGTTCGACAACTGGTCGAACGGAACGCGCGTGCCGTCCGGTTTCATCCCCCACTTGGGCGAGAAGATAGGCAAGTCGCCTGCAATGAGCGGCGCGTCACGCTCCGCTCGACGGAACTCGAAACGGATTGTCGAGGCGTTCACCACGACCGCCTTCTTGATCACCGAAAACTGCGCATTGAAGAGCGGCGAAGCTTGAGGGCTCGTGAGCGTATCGAACGAGTATTTGACATCGGTGGCCGTTATTGGATCGCGGTTCGAGAAGCGCGCAGCCGGGTTGATATGGAACGTCGCCGAAGCCAGATCGGCCGCGACGTCAACGCGATCGGCGATCAGCGGATATTCGGACGCCAGTTCGTCCCAACTGCGCTGCATCAGCGTGTCGAACATCAGATTCTGGATGTCCGGCGCGGGTGCGCCTCGCACGAGGAAAGGATTCAGCGAATCGTTACTTTGGTACTCGTTGTAGTTTTCGAAACTCAGGACGCCGTTCGACGGCGCATCGGGATCCGCGTAGTCAAAATGGGTGAAGCCGGCGGGATACTTCGGCTGATCGTACTGCGCGAGCGCCGTAGCCGCTCGTGCCGGCACCCCGGCAAGCGCACCCACTCCCACTGCCATGACCAGTGCGCAAACCGCACCTGACCAATGCGGCGACAATCGTGACAAGCTCAACTTCTTCAATCTCATCGTCTGTCTGCATGAGGACGCACACCGGCGTCTGGCCGATGCACGGTTCGTCTGTCCGACGGGGCAGGGGTTTGCCGCCGTCGCTCGCCACTACAGGAAACATTCGAGGCCGGCGGCCTTGGCCGCCTGCCTCATCGACTACTCACCACGTTGCACCGATCGCTCAGAACTTGTACGTCGCTCCGATCTGCGCGAAACGGCCGATATAGTTGTACAGCGACGTGTCGTAGCCCGTCTGGTCGAGCGCGCTGCTGGCAAAGATCGGATCGAACGGAGGCGTGCGGTTGAAGATGTTGTTGATGCCGCCGTAGATCGTCCAGTGCTTGATGCCCGTGTAGGTGACCATCAGGTTGAACTGGCTATACGAACCTACCTTGTCGGCAACCGGCGTGGGCGCAGCCACCGAAAGCGTCTGTGCGTACGGTCCCGTGTACATCCACGTTAGCGCCGCATTCCAGCCGTGATAGGCCCAGTCGAGCGTCGTATTGCCCTTCCAGCGCGGGAAGCTGCCGCCGAACGGCTGCGTGATCGTGAAGTTGTTGCCCGCACCGTTGATGGGACCCGTGGACTGCCCGAGCGTGAAGTCCTTCACGTACGCCCAGTCGGCCGTCAGCGTGAACGTGCCCGCCTTCGTCGGCAACGCCTGGCGGAAGGTGCCCTCGAAGCCGTTCGTGTCGAGGTAGCCGAGGTTCTCGTACGGGAACACTTCATAAACCACCTGGCCTTGCGCATTCGTCACGACCTGCGACGGCGAAGCCGCCTCGCCGATGACGTGATCGACGCGGATCTTGTACCAGTCGAAGCCGAAATCGGTCGTGCGCGTGGGCGAAGTCTGGAAGCCGAGGTTGATGTTGCGCGTGCGTTCAGGCTGCAGGTTCGGATTGCCCTCGGTGATCGTGGTGACCGTGCCGGTGGCCGACTGCTGGATACCGAGCGTCTGCGAAGCGCTGTTTTCGACGAATGTCGGCGCGCGGAAGCCGCGGTTATAGGAGCCGTACATCGTCAGCTCCTTGACGGGCTGATAGCGCAGGGCGAAGCGCGGCGAGAACGCGCCCCCGAAGTCGCTGTAGTGGTCGTAGCGGCCCGACTGACTGAACGTCAGGTTGTGGACGATGGGCACGTCGACCTGGTAGTACACCGCCGCGACATTGCGCTGGCCGTTGACGGTCTGCAGCATCGGGTTCGCCACGAGGCCCTGGGAAAACTCCGCGCCCGGGTTGATGACTTCGCTCTGGTGCAGGAACTGGGCGCCGAAGCCGACACCGATATCGCCCGTTGGCAGATGGTACAGATTCGGCGTGGCGAGCGTTGCGTCAACCGTATCGAGCTTCGAGATGCCCTGGTTGTTCGCATCCATGTACAGGCCGTTCAGGCCATTCGGCGTCGACGACGGATTGGCAAAGTTGAATGTGCCGTTCTGGTAGATGTTATTGAGCGTCGCAGCGTTGAGCTGATTCGTGTAGGTGTTCGAAACGTTGCTCTGCGAGTGGCTATAAGCAGTCGACCAGTCCCAGTCCCCATACTTCGGCACCGAGAACGAACCGCGAATGCCCGTGGACGCACGCCAGAAGTTCGCGTACGTCTCTTCTGCCACGGTACGCGGGAACGAATAGGTGAGCGGCGTGTCCACGCCATACGGGTTGTACGGGTTGCTTGCGGGAACGACGTTGTTGAACGGCGTCAGACCGACGCCCGGAGTATAGGTGAGCGTCGGGGTTTGGGGGCTGCCGACGATGTTGTTCCAGAGACCGTCGTTCGTGGTCGTCTGGGTGTAGCTTTCCCACAGATCGGCAAAGGCGGTGGTCGTGTCGTCGACCTTGAAGTCGGCGTGAACCTTTGCGCTCGCGCGCGTCGTCTCCGGCGCGATCGACATGCCGTTGGCGGTGTTGAACGCGCACACCGTGCCGCCCAGCCCAGCAGCCGCGCCCAGGAAATTGCTGCCGGCAGGATGGACGGAGCCGCCGTATGGGCACCCGCTCAACGCCTGTGCGGTGTTGGGCCCCGTTTGCCAATAGGACGGCGCGAGCAGCGAGAGGCCGCCCGGCTTGTTCGTGAAGTCCTGCGCCGACGTGGAATCGCGGTCGGCCAGCGTCGAGCCCGCCGAGTGATAGACGCTCGCCGATGCGGTGACGTTGAAGCGGTCCGCATTGAGGTCGCCGAAGCCCGCCAGAACGCCGAACTTCGTCGTGCCGTTGCCGCCACCGTCGCTCACCGAACTGCCGTAGCTGCCGTCGAGTTGAAGGCCGCGGAAATCGTGCTTCGTGATGATGTTGACCACGCCCGCAATGGCGTCCGAGCCGTACTGCGACACAGCGCCGGTTTTCACGATCTCGATGCGATCGATGGCGTTGAGCGGGATGGTATTGAGGTCGAAGAAATTGTCGGTGCTGTTCGAATAGAAGGCGAACGGCGCAACGCGCTGGCCGTCGACGAGCACGAGGGTGTACTTCTCGCTCAAGCCGCGCAGCGCGATACCCGCCGCGCCGGCCGCGAAGTTGCCCGCCTGGCCTTCGCTCCAGCTATTGGCCGAGTTGGCCGAAACCGAGCGCAGATAGTCGGCCACGGTCGTCGCGCCGCTATTCTGAATGTCCTTCGTGGTGATCGTTTGCACCTGCTGGAACCCCGTCTTGTCCGATTGCCGGATCAGCGAACCGGTCACTTCGAACTTCTTCAGCTGCTTGACGGTGGCTTTGTCACCAGTCGTGGCGGCTGCGCCGCCCGTACTGTCGGCACCCGTCTGCGCGCTCGCGCCCGACTGCTGCGCGGACGCTGGCGCGGTTGCATTATCCGCCGCGATCGCCGCGCCGCCGTTGGTCACGGGCTGGCTCTGCGCGAACGCCGGTACCGCAAACGCCGCTGAAAACGCCAATTCCGCCCAGATTATTCTTCGAATGGCAACAGCCAATGCTCTTTGTTTCACAGTTTCCCCCTTCTCTCTCGTCGGTCACGTCTACTTCGTTATGCGAAGCAAGGTCTCGTGAACCCCCGCATTAGATTTGACGACGCTGTCGCATCGCGCCACTTTTTACCTGGATTCGCCCTCCCCAGGGCTCTTCCATTTACAGCCGACCACTTGCCCCCAAAACCTCGTGCTGCTTCACTTCTGTCACATCCACCCCTGCCGAGCCAAACCGGGCCACGCCACTCCTTCTTTCCTACGTATACCTAACTAACTACCGAACTTTGATGCGTTGTTGCGGTTCGCTCAAACACTCACGGCTTCGATGCCACCAGCACCCAGAGCTGCGCCAGATCGGCGCTGCCATCGTTGCCCCGTACTGCATTGAAAGCCTGGATGGCTCGCGCTTTCTGCCCCGAGGCAAAATAAGCCTCGCCGAGGCGCAGTCGCGCTAGATCCTGGTGATCAAGGCCGCCCTTCACAATGAGCGATTCCATGGTCGCGAGACCCTGCTTCGCCTGCCCCGCATACACCTGATTGAATGCCGCATCGAACGGTGCGACGGGATTGGCCGGGTCGGGCGCAGCATTGGCGCGCTTTGCCGCTAGTGCCTGCAGGCGACGTTCGCGATCGGCTCCAGCATCGTGACCCAGCACGCCAGACGCAAAGCCCTGATCGATGATCTGCTTGCCTTCGGCCGTAGACCCGGCAACGATCGCCAGTTGCGTCATCTCCATGTAGTCATCGGCGCTGGAAAGCGAGCCCGTCGCGCGGCGCAGGCGATACGTGTCCAGATCCAGTGCGCCGAGATAGCCGGGCTTGCTGCGAATCGCGTGCAGCAGGTCGTCCCAATATGACTGCTTTGGGTGATAAGCCACGAGCTTTTCGAGCGCACTGCGATAAGCTTCCTGGTCGTTCGCATGCTGAGCGCAGGTACCGAGCAACTGGAGTTGCGCCTCCTCCGGCGTATGACCGCCGCGCACCTGAGCTTCGACGCTCGCGTTCAGCAGACGCGTCGCGCTGGCGTAGTCGCCGGAGAGGTAGTACGACTCGACCAGCAGCGTGGCCATCTGGGGATCGCCGCCGCCAGCCTTCTGGTAGCGCTGCGCGACCTTGATCGCCTGGGCATAGTTCTTCTGCTGGAAGTAGATGCCCGCAAGCGCCGCCGTCGTGCGCTGGGCGTCCTCGCCCTTGAGCTGCCCGCTCGCGAGCAGCGATTCATACGCCTGCGCGGCAACGCCGTTCTGGCCCGCCGCCATGGCGGCGGCGCCGCGCATCTCCTCGACCATGTACGTTTCGTACGGCGTCTTGTTCGATACGGCCGCGGCCTGCGCAATCTTGTTGAGCGCGTCCTCGTAGTGGTGCGCGCGGTACAGGTTCTGCGCATCGTTCAGCGGCTTCGCCACGTCGGGACGTAGCGTGTCCGCCGCCCGCGCCGCTGTCGGCACCATGGCCAGCGTCGACAATGCGCTCACCGCGAGCGCAAGCGCCGTCCTCTTGAATCGATAAGAAATGCTCATCGCTTTCGAATGCCTCACTGCATGTACTGTTCGTTGCCGATCAAGCCGATCTTCGTTGCGCCTTCGCGCTGGGCCGCGGCCATCACTTCGGCCACGTCCTTGTATGGCGCGAGCCGGTTCGGACGCAAATGAATTTCTGCCTGCTCCGGTTCGGCCGCGACCTGCGCGAACCTGCGCTCCAGCGTCTCCTGATCGGGCACCGGTGTGCCGTTCCAGGTCATGGCGCCGTCGAAGTCGATGTCGATTTGCACCACCTCCGGCTGCACGGCCGGCGGCGGCGGATTGCCCACCGGCAAGTTCATCTTCACCGCGTGCATCTGGATCGGAATGGTGATGATCAGCATGATCAGCAACACCAGCATCACGTCGATCAGCGGCGTCGTGTTGATGTCCACCATCACTTCGGGTTCGCTTGCTCCACCGCCCGACGATACGTTCATGCCCATAACCGCCCCTTAACCGCCGCGCGCCGGCGGCTCCGTAATGAATGACACCTTGGCGATTCCCGCCCGCTCGCACGACGTGATCACGCGCCCGATGGCCTCATAGCGCGTCGCCTGGTCGCCGCGGATATGCACTTCCGGCTGCGGCGTCTGCACGGACACTGTCTTCAGCCGTGCCAGCAGCGTCGGCGCATCGACGTGTTGCTCGTACCAGAAGAAGTCGCCATCGCGATTGACCGCGATCTCGACGCTCTTCGGCTGCGTCTGCAGCGGCGTCACCGTCTGCTTCGGTAGCTGGAGCTGCACTGTATGCGTCACCACGGGAATCGTGATCAGAAAGATGATCAGCAATACCAGCATCACATCGACGAGCGGCGTCGTGTTAATGGACGAGATGACCTCGTCGTCATCGCCCTCGCCTCCAACGCTCATGGCCATGGCGTACTCCTCGCTCAGTCGGCCATGACGGCGGCGCGCGGCGCGGAGCGCGCGACGCGCTTGCCGCCAGCCAGCAGAACCGTATGCAGTTGCGCGCCGAAGCCGCGGACACGCTCCATCACAGCCTTGTTGCGTCGCACGAGGAAGTTGTAGCCGAGCACCGCCGGCACGGCCACGCCCAGACCGATGGCGGTCATGATGAGCGCCTCACCGACCGGACCCGCGACCTTGTCGATCGAAGCTTGACCTGCAATACCGATGGCCGTCAGCGCGTGATAGATGCCCCACACCGTACCGAACAGGCCGACGAACGGCGCGGTCGAGCCCACTGTGCCGAGGAATGCCAGGCCGTCCTGCAGGCGATTCGACACGCTGGTGATGGCGCGCTCGACCGAAACGTCGATCCACGTGTTTCGATCGACGGCCTCGAGCAGCGCTTCGTCGTGATGCTCGCCGGCCTCGATCGCGGTTTCCGCGATGAACCGGAACGGCGACGACTCCTCGAGCTGCTTTGCGCCTTCTGCTAGCGACGGCGCGCTCCAGAGCTGCTCGTCAGCGCTCTTCGCACGACGGTTTGCGCGGAACTGCTCGAAGAACTTGGTGATCATGATGTACCAGCTGCCCATCGACATCACCACGAGCAGCAACAGGACGAAGCGCGCGACGAAGTCGCCGTTCTTCCAGAGCGCGCCGAGACCGTATGGGTTCGTGACCGTCTCCGAGGTGGCCGGTGCGGGGGGCGGCGCCGGCTGGTCCGCGCTCGCGGCGGGTGACGGTGCGGCGACGGCTGCGGTGGCGGGCGCCGACGCGACTGCCGCAGGGATGCTAGCCTGCGCGTTGGCAAGCTGCGGCGCGACAAAGGTATCGACCGTGGCTACCGCGATCAACATGCTTGCCGCGAGTGCGGCGTAGGAACGCTTTTTCATGCCTGCTCCAATTCATCCGTTGAACATCTAAAAATCCGGGTAATGAGTCGCCACCCGATACATGCAGCCCGAGCGTCAGTTGAGACTGAACGAGAACGGAACCTGCACGCGTACCGGCTGGCCTTGCGAAATGCAGTTGAACTTCTTGACTGCGTTGAATGCCGCGGCATCCAGACTGTCGTCATTGGCCGACTGCGCCACTCGCTCATTCGTAACATGACCTTGCGGATCCACCACGAATTCGATGAGCACGTCGCCGGTCACACCGTTGTCCTGTGCCTCTTTCGGATAGCGGATCGACGAACGGATCTCATCCGAGTTTGGACACACGACGCCCACTTCGTGGCTCACCGGCTTCTGCACGGGTGCAGGCGGCGCGGGTGGTGCAGGCGGTGCGGTGACAGGCGCGCTGACCACGGGCGCAGCCTGATGCACGATCGACTGCTGCGGTGGCGCCTGCACCGGCACTTCTGGAGGCGGCACGAAAGGCGGCGGCGGAGGCGCGAACTTCGGCGGCGGCAGCTGCACGGTAGGCAGCGGCGGCGGCGGCGGTGCTACGGGCTGGATGATCTTCGTTTCAATGGGATGCTGAATCACCTGCACGACCTTGTTTGCAAGACCATTGACCAACGCGTAGATGAGCACAATGTGCAATACGATTACCGCGCCAATTCCGCCGTAGCGGCGCACAGGGTTCTGCTGCCTACGCCCGAATTCGCGTGGGCGGCCTGGTCCGCCCGAGCGCACGCCTTCGGCTGGCGCTCCCATTTGCACTTTCATCACCACCTTCGCTCCCTCGGCGCAGTACGCCCCAATCCTGCCGCAGAAAACCCTCGTCACGCCATGACCACAAGTCGCGCGTGACAGAAACCGACTTGATGCGAAATTACATTCGCACTACGAATTAGAAAATGCAGCCCACGCGGCAATTCCTGGCCGCTCATGAACCCGCAATGTTTCTTGTGCTTATCGACAATCGATAGTTGTACTAACCCAATACATTTCGCTTCGGCACCAACGCGGCCGACTATCCGTCATTTGCCCTCCGCCTGGACGCCATCAGGGGTCTCGGACCGCCAGATCTATGTGTCAGTTTTGTTGAAGCGAGTCGAAGATAGCAAAAAAAAATGCCAGTGAGAAAACTTTTTTTGATGGAGCAATATCATGTTTAAGTATTTGCTCTCTAATTGCGAATTCCGGCACCAACGTGGTTCAAGCGCTTTCTGTCGATCATCGAAATGGTGCAAATATCCATTAATTACAAAATCATTATTTAATCATTTCACGTTTACAGCGTTAATTCAGGCGGCTCTGATTTCCGCTAGCGGCGTCCACGGGAGCGCACGAGATCGGGGGGAGTCGACCGCAACGACTACACTGGAGTTCTTGAGCCGCTGGGGAGAGACGGTCATGGAACTGCATTGGAATATCTATCTGGAGCGGCAAGGAACGGGAGAAAGGGTCACTGTTGGCGCTGTGCGACGACCGGTTGAAGGCGCGACGATTGCGGATTTCGGCTTATCCCTGGCGGAAGGCCGTCGACTTCCGAGGGCCCTGCAACAGCTCGCTGCACAAGATCAGATCCGCGCTTTAGTCCCGAGAGTGATTTCCTGCTTGTGCACACCCGAGCCGTTGGACGACAACGATGACTCCCCCGACGTTGAGCGATGCCGACGCGCTACTTGCATTCGAGGTCGAAAACCGGGCCTACTACGAGCAATGGATTAACGCTCGCCCTTGCGACTACTACAGCGCTTCCGCGGTTCGCGAAGCGATAAGAGCAGCAACTAGCGATAGAGTCGGAGATCGAGCCTATCAGTACCTCGTTTGGCTCGACGATACGATCGTCGGTAGCTTGTCAGCGTAACTCGCCCATCCATGGCGAGTGGCATCACCTCCTCTATTTCGAATGCCATCTCGACGAGCCGGAAGCGCCGCCTGCAACAGGTCGAGCGAACGTTGCATTGACTTCCAAATCGAACTAGTCGTTTTGGGAGGGGTGGTAAGCAAAAGCACCCATTTCGCCGCAGCTGAATGGCTCTCGCGCGAGGACGCGACAATCCTCTCTACGTTTCTATAGGGACCGCTCCGGGTCGACTATGCCTGTTGCATCAGGCGCGTCCCAGACGACTGGTGCACTCGGTCGTTCAATTCCGGCATCAGTATCCCTCTCTTATTTCCGATTGCGGCGATCAAGGTTTCATCCAGAAAACTGAATATCCTCAATCGCCCAGCGAGCGTTTTGGAATAGAGTCTGCAGGTTGATTTTGAGAACGATTGGTTCTAATATCTACTCCATGACTACCTTCGACAGTTCCCGAACTCGCGCTCGCTCCCGTCCCGGACGTTCTGCGGAACGCGGCCGACCGCGGGAATTCGATGTCGACCAGGCGATCGACGCTGCTGCCCGAATATTTTGGGCGCATGGTTATCACGCGACGCCTGTCGAGGCGCTGTGCGACGCTACAGGCGTGTTCCGCGGCAGTCTTTACCGGACCTTCGGCGACAAGCACGGTTTGCTTGTCGCGGCGTTCGATCGCTATGCGGAAGGTGCAGTCGCGCGGCTGAAGGAGCGGCTGGCCGCCGACATGCCGCCGGCTGACGCGTTGCGCGCGGCGCTGCTGCATTACACGTTGGTCAGCGCGAATCTGCTCGATCGGCACGGCTGCTTGATCACCAATGCGGCGATCGAATTGCTACCGGACGACCAGGACATGCGTTCCCACATCGAATCGACGCTGCACCGCATCGCGACGCAGTTCAGTCTTGCGATCGCGCGCGGCCAGCAGGCTGGCCAATTCGATAAACGCTTGGACGCAGAGGAGGTCGGTCGGTTTCTGCTCTGCATCGTTCAGGGGATGCGAGTGCTCGGCAAGACCGACTTGGACAAATCCGCGCTCACGTCGATTGTGGACATGACAATGCGAGCGCTAGTCTGAGATGAACGTTTCCATTGGCACGAGTCGGTGATTGTGGGGATGTCGGCGGCCGCTGGCATTTTTTTAACCCATTTTGAGAACGATCAGTCATGAAATCAATCTCAGCTTCATCTGCATCTTCGATACGTTACTGGAAGGGCGTTGCACTGTGCCTGGTGGGTACGGTGCTGATGGGCGCGATGTTTCCCATAATGACTGACGCGTTGACACACGTCGATCCATTCACGTTTACGTCCCTGCGCTATCTGATAGCCGGGGTCGCTTTCGCTATGCTGCTACGGTATCGCGAAGGTGCTGGCGCGTTTGCCGCCCACGGCCACTCGCTCGGGACTGCGTGGTTGCTCGGCTCTGTCGGCTTTTGCGGCTTCGGCTCGTTCGTTTTTCTCGGGCAGCAACTTGCCGGGCCGGGCGGCGCGCTCGATGCGTCGATCATGATGGCAACGCAACCGATGATGGGCTTGCTTCTTAGCTCGTGGCTACGACGCAGCGCACCACCAGTGCTCTCGCTTCTGTTCGTCGCGGCATCGTTCTCAGGCGTGTCGCTGGTGATTACGAACGGCGATTTGCTGGCCGCCATTCACGGACCCCAGCACTACGCTGCCAGCGGGCTGATCGTGATGGGAGCGTTTTGTTGGGTGGTATACACGTTCGGCTCGGCGCGGTTCGCACGCTGGTCAGCACTGAAGTACACAACGATGACGACCTGGCTAGGTCTTACCACGATCGTTACCGTCAACGCGATCTTGATTGCACTGCACGCAGTGCCCGCGCCGACGTTGTCGATGCTGCGTTCCATTGCGCCGCATCTGCTCTACATGGGGCCCGTCGCTGGGTTCGGCGCGATCTTGTTCTGGGTCTCCGGAAACCGGATCCTGGGTCCGATGAACGGCGTGCTGTTCATGGACGTCGTACCGATCACCGCATTCGTCGTGTCCGCGCTGACCGGAGTAGTGCCGATGTCGGCCCAGATCGGGGGCGCAACATTGACTGCCGTCGCGCTAATCATGAACAACGTTTATTTGCGTCACCGCTCGTTGAGGATGACGGCGTCGGCTGCAGCATGATCGGATACTCCACGATGCACATGGGGACGGCTGAACGGATCAATGGCGTATTTAGCTGGTACTGCGTCTGGAACAGCCTCGGCGGCCCTGTCGGGCATGAATGACTGCAAGTGAAGGGGCGAGAGAGTGACTGAACAGGCCAGAATGGATAGCTACGCCTGGTCCTGACCGCTTTCAAGAGGCCGCCACTTTGAGATCTGACCATCTACGGGTGGAAGTAGCGTTGACGAATCAGCGCTACCGGCCGGGCCATCCGATCCGCTGTGCCCGGTCGAGCGAGGCTCGCACGACGAGGCGGTGGAAAGGAGCGATAAGGCCGAGATAGGCCCGACCCAGCAAACGATTGTAGAAGACAAGCGTAGTGACTATCAGCCGCTGGGGCCGGCCCTCAGATGCAGGCTGCACGAGAACCGACACACGGAAATCAAGATGCGTGTCGTTCTCGCCCAGAATGATCTCGTCTTTGTGCCGTTCGAACACGCGGAAAATACTAAGCCGGTCTCCCTTCGCGATTTTCAGATCGACCGTTCTTTTAAGTCCGAATGGCCATACGGCAATGTCGCGAACTCCCTGCAGCGTCGCGATCCACTCGGGTTGCTCGGCAAAGATGTGTCGAGCGAGAGACTCTGCGTCGTTGCAGGAAGTCCCTGGCAAGTCCACCGAAAATGCGTCGGCAAAATCAGCCTTGCCGTACGACCGGCTCAGCCGTGAGGTCGCCGGGAGGCCGACCTGTTCGGCCTTCTTCGAATTCGTCTGCATGGCCATTCTCCAGGCGTTCAAATTGCCCCGGCTGCCGCTGCACGTCCCAAGCGAACACAGTCGAGAGAATTGGCACGGCATATGCCTGCTTAAGCCGAAGCCAAACCGGTTGTGCGGTCCGGCAATGGACAATGCCAAGACGTTCCTGCGGTGGCTGCTCGTCTGCGAACGGACATTGGCGAAAGACCGACGGTCTTCACAGGATGCTCGGTGCCGATTTCGTCCGACCGAGAACACTGGACCGGATCACCCCTCCGGCCCAGCCCACCTTTGGGCACTGACCTCTGCCAGCGCCTCGAATATAGCCGGCGTGCGTTCAAGGCGGGCGATCGTCCGCGCGCCTTCGAGGGCTGCAACCAATGCGGCTGCCGTAGCGGACGCGCGCTCGGGAGCGAAGCCGCATCCCCTGAAATGCTCCGCAATAAGCCCAGTCGACTCAGCAAATCCGCGCGCTACCCGTTTGGTCAGGTCAGCGTCGAGCGCGGGCAGCTCATTCGCCAGATTTTGCATTAGACATCCGTACTGGAAATCAGAGGCGACCATTTCGGCCGCAAAGGTCCTGAAAATCTGATGAACAAAATTCAGGGCATCACCCGTCGTATTCGCCGAGATGTCCCGTAATACAGCAATTCGATTCGCAACGTACTCATCGATTGCTTCTTCCGCGAGTTGTGCCTTGCCGCGTGGAAAGTGAAAGTAGAACGATCCTTTAGGCGCACCGCTTTCTTCAAGGAGCTGGGTCAATCCCGTCGCAGTGTAGCCCTGGATGCGAAACAGTCGTTGGGCCGTGGCAATCGCACGGGCGCGGGCGTCAGTCTTACGTGGCATGCCGAGAACATAGCACGTTTCGCTTGCTGATTCTATGGTGATTGCCATACTATGGCGATCACCATACCAGGAGTTGCCGATGCCTCCCGACCCAATCGCAAGTCAAGAAGGCTCGTTCAATCATGCGCCGCCTGCCCAGATTGCGGCGGCGCGCTCGCTGGAACTGAACCCAGCGCTTGCATGCGGACGGGGCGTTCCGTCATGAGTCATCCACGTGGCTTTATGCCTTCCCGACGAGCTGTCCTGGCGATGGGCGCGGTCAGCCTGGCGGCCTCTTTAATTCGACCCGCCCGCGCAAACCCCATTGGAGGAATTGACTTGTCCACATCAACATATGCCGAGGGAACGCTCCCGAAGACGGTTCGCTCGCGCATGATCCACGGGGTAAATGGCCTCGATGTCCATATTCTCGAGGCCGGTTACGACAAACCCGGCCGGCCGCTCGCACTGCTTCTGCACGGTTTTCCTGATCTGGCTTACGGCTGGCGACACCTGATTCCAATTCTGGCTGACGCCGGCTACCACGTCGTAGCGCCTGACCAGCGGGGCTTTGGCCGCACCACCGGTTGGGTGAACGAGTACGACGCCCAGCTAGCGCCCTTCAGCCTTCTGAATATGACGCGCGACGCCCTCGGACTGGTTTTGGCATTGGGATATCGGCGTACGGCAATGCTTGTCGGGCACGACCTCGGCTCGCCCGTGGCGGCCTATTGTGCGCTAGCCAGACCTGATGTTTTTCCCTCGGTGGCGCTGATGAGCGCACCGTTCCCCGGCCCGCCGGCGCTTCCGTTCGACATTGCGGAAAGCGAGGTATCGCCGGTTCAACCGAACACGGCCAATCAAAAGTTAGCAGCCGCGCTGGCGGCACTCGACCCGCCGAGAGAGCATTACCAGCAATACCTGAGTTCACGAGAGGCGAACCATGACATGTGGCACCCCCCTCAGGGCTTACACGCGTTTCTTCGAGCATTTTTCTACGTCAAAAGCGCCGACTGGCCGGGAAACAAGCCGCATCCGTTGAAGGCGCTAACCGCCACAGAACTTGCACAGTTGCCCACCTATTACGTCATGGATCTCGGCAAGACGATGCCCGAGACCGTCGCTCCATTCCAACCTTCCTCCGCCGATGTCATGGCCTGCAAATGGCTCACCGAGCCGGAACTTGGGGTGTACACGGAGGAGTATGGCCGCACGGGATTTCAAGGCGCCCTGCAGGCCTATCGCGTCTTTTCCGACCCTGACCTGAACGCTGAGTTGCGCCTGTTCTCGGGCAAGACGATCGATGTCCCGTCGGTTTTCATTGGCGGGAAGAGCGATTGGGGCACCTATTCAGCGCCTGGCGCGCTCGATCTCATGAGGACGAAGGCGGCGACGAGAATGGGGGGCATCGAGTTGATCGACGGCGCCGGTCACTGGATCCAACAGGAGCAGCCGGTTCGGCTCAGCGAGCTCCTCCTTGCCTTCATCAAGGAAGTGGGCGAGCCAGGTCACATCAGCGATTAGGTTGGGGAATGGCTACCGCCTGGGCCCTTTGCGCACCGCGGTCGCGGGTCGCCCATTTGCTTGCCGACAGTCGGTCGGCGAACTGCCGCGGCCGAGAACGGCAGTTCGCCATCAACCTATAGATCGTTGACGGTCAATGAGATCGTCATTGCAACAGCCCGTCGCGAGCGTCTGCTCTAATTGGAAGGTTGGTCAAAAACGCGGACAATCGCTTTGCTGCCTAGTCGGCACGCGCGCCGCCCGCTGGGCCTGAAAACACCTGTCTTCCCTCTATGCCGCTACCGCTGATTTTTCTCCCCGCTATGCCGTGCGACGGGCGTATGTACGCCGAACAGGTCCACGGACTAAAGGATCTTGTATCAGCGTCTGTTTGCGTACTCACGCAATCGACTTTTGCCGAAAGTGCGGAGAGCCTTTTGGCTTCCACAAAAGGCCCATTCATCCTCGCTGGCACAGCCTATGGTGGGTGCCTTGCAATGGAGGTACTGGCACGGTGTCCAGATCGTGTCCACGGAATCTGGCTAATGAACTGCCAACCAGGCGTTCACCCGAATCCGGATGTGGCTCGTGCAACAAGCCAGAGAATTCGTTCCGGCGAACATGAGCGCGTAATCGCGGAGTTCGCCGAGCACGCGATTCCTTCTCAGGACGTTGTTTCGAGGGCTGCGTTCGTTCAGATGGCCCGCGACGCGGGGGCCGAAGTATTCGCACGCCAGTCGGATGCTACGTTGACTCGCTCAGATCATTGGCCGACGCTTGCAGCGAGCAGGATACCAACACTGCTCGTATGGGGGGATGCTGACCGTTTCGTTCCAGTCAGCGTGGGCCGTCGCATTGCCACGTTGATTCCGCACGCCCGCTTTGTGTCGCTCGAAGGTTGCGGACACTTCCCAACCCTCGAGCGGCCGTCGCTCTGCACCGAGCTTGCACGTCGTTGGCTGGTCGAGTCAGCCCTCGGCTGAATTCCATATTGCTCAGGCAGCCGGGCGTCGCCCAGCCTGCTTCGGTAGGTCATCGGCCAAATGAATCCACGGCACCGCTTCTCTCTCCGCGCTGCGTGAGCGGTTGAAGTTTTCTCGAAGAAATCGAAGCGGAATCGATCTATGATGGTAAGTATTCCTATTAAAACCGTGTGTGCTCTTTTGGGGTCGTCCTTGCGCCACGTTCCAATTTATCGAGATGATCGGCCCAAGCCTGCATCATTTTCCGACGTGCGGGCAGGTATTCAGCAAAGTTGTAAGCGCTCCGAACCTCGTCGCGTTCACCGTGTGACCCCCACCAACCAGCGGAAGTCAACGGACCAAGCCAGCAAACAGCGGAACAGCCGACGGCCTGAGAAGCCCACCCAGTAAGGGTTTCGGCTACTCCATCGGAATATGTTGGAGTTCTATGGAATAGCGAATGGTGGGCCGGGTGGGGTTCGAACCCACGACGTCCTTTCGGAGGCGGATTATGAGTCCGCTGCCTGCAACCAACACGGCGTCCGGCCCACGAAGCTACGAAGCGTAGCGACAAACGAAACAACGATGACGTGTCAACAAAAAAGCCCGGTCTACCCAAAGGCCGGGCTTTTCGACGACAGGCCGACATACTACACGAAAGCGGGTCGGCCTGGCCATCTTGCACATGACTTCTGTGCATTAAAACCAATCTCAATTCCCTTCAAGGAACGACTTGAGCTTGTCCGAACGGCTCGGGTGGCGCAGCTTGCGCAGCGCCTTCGCTTCGATCTGGCGAATGCGCTCGCGCGTCACGTCGAACTGCTTGCCCACTTCTTCGAGCGTGTGATCGGTGCTCATTTCGATGCCGAACCGCATGCGCAGCACCTTCGCCTCGCGCGGCGTAAGCGAGTCGAGCACGTCCTTCACGACATCGCGCATCGAGGCATGCAGCGCGGCGTCGGCAGGCGCCACCGTGTTGTTGTCCTCGATGAAGTCGCCCAGATGCGAATCGTCGTCGTCGCCGATCGGCGTTTCCATGGAGATCGGCTCCTTCGCGATCTTCATGATCTTGCGGATCTTGTCCTCCGGCATTTCCATCTTCTCGGCGAGCGTTGCCGGATCCGGCTCGAGACCGGTTTCCTGCAGGATCTGCCGCGAAATGCGGTTCATCTTGTTGATCGTTTCGATCATGTGAACCGGAATGCGGATCGTGCGCGCCTGGTCCGCGATCGAGCGCGTGATGGCCTGACGGATCCACCACGTCGCGTAGGTCGAGAACTTGTAGCCGCGCCGATATTCGAACTTGTCCACCGCCTTCATCAGGCCGATGTTGCCTTCCTGGATCAGGTCGAGGAACTGCAGGCCACGGTTCGTGTACTTCTTCGCAATCGAGATCACGAGACGCAGGTTCGCCTCGGTCATTTCGCGCTTCGCCTGGCGCGCCTTGAGTTCGCCGGCCGCCATCTGGCGGTTGGTTTCCTTCAGGTCCTTGAGCGGCAGCACCACGCGCGCCTGCAGATCGAGCAGGCGCTGCTGCTGTTCGCGGATGGCCGGAATGTTGCGCGAAAGGATGCCGCTATACGCATGGCTCTCGCCGACGATCTTCTCCGACCACTCGAGGTCGGTTTCATTGCCCGGGAAACGCGCGATGAACTCCGAGCGCGGCATGCCGCACTTGTCCACGACCGTGTGAAGAATCTGGCGTTCGACCTGGCGCACTTCGTCCACCTGCGCACGCAGCGTGTCGCACAGACGCTCGACGGTACGCGCCGTGAAGCGGATCGACATCAGCTCGTTCTGGATGGTTTCCTGCGCCTTGAGGTAGGACTTCGACTTGTAGCCTTCCTTCTCGAACGCACGGCGCATCTTGTCGAACCATTCGCTGATGAGGGCGAACTTTTCGAGCGAGGCACGCTTGAGGGCTTCGAGCTGCGCCGCGTTGGCCGTCGCCTGCGCCGCGCCGTCGTCCTCTTCCTCCTCCTCTTCTTCTTCCTCTTCGGCCTCTTCCTCTTCGTCCTCGTTTTCGATCTCTTCCGCTTCCTTCGCGTTGAAGCCGTCGGTGTCTTCGGCGTTCGGATCGATCAGGCCGTCGACGAGCTCGTCCACGCGAATCTCGTCGTTCGCTACGCGCTCGGCCATGGCGAGGATGTCGGCAATGGTGGTCGGGCAGGCGGAGATCGCCATGACCATGTGCTTGAGGCCGTCTTCAATGCGCTTGGCGATCTCGATTTCGCCCTCGCGCGTGAGGAGCTCGACCGTGCCCATTTCGCGCATGTACATACGCACCGGGTCGGTCGTGCGGCCAAATTCGGAGTCGACGGTGGAAAGCGCGACTTCCGCTTCCTCTTCCACTTCGTCGTCCGAAGAAGCGTTGGGCGCGTTGTCGTTGAGCAGCAGCGTTTCGGCGTCGGGGGCCTGCTCGTAGACGGCCACGCCCATGTCGTTGAACGTGCTGATGATGCCTTCGATCGCCTCGGTTTCCGTGAAGTTGTCCGGGAGGTGATCGTTGATTTCCGCATAGGTGAGGAAGCCGCGCTCCTTGCCGAGCTTGATGAGCGCACGCAGCTTCGTGCGGCGCTCCTCGAGCTCCTCGACGGTGCCGGGCTGCGACGACGCGAACGCGTCTTTCAGCAGCGCCTTCTCCTTCGCTCGCCGGTCGCGCGCACGGGTGGTCTTTTCGACCTTGCCCGCGGCGGGGGTGCTGTCTTCGCTCTGGTTTGCGTCGTCATCGACGGGTACTTCATTCAGCTTTTTCGTCATGGAGTTCGCCGTACCGGCTAGTGTCTCGACTCGCGGCTGCTGGACAACAGCCTCTTGAACCGTGGATGCTTGAGCCTCGCGCTCTGCCGCATCGTCCTCGACGGCAGGCACTTCCCTTGCACTTCTCGAACCGGACCGCTTCGTTGCCGGCTGCGTAGCGGCTTTCGCCGCACGGACAGGCGCTGCTCGCGCAGCCGAAACAGTCATCGACCTCTTCCGGGTAGCCGGTTCAGAACGGTTGGTGGACCCACTGCCCGACGACCGGGCGGAAGAACTGGCAACTGTGGCCGTTGTGACCTTGCTGGTCGGCTCCGTCGAGCCCTTGCCTGTTGCCTTTTTTCCGCCTGTAGTCTTTGCCATTGCCATTCCGCCCCTTGCTGGAAAACTGGACATTCACGGATTACCCCAACCCATTATGCCCACCCGGAAAAAACAAAAACAAACCGCTGAAAACCTGTTATTTTAGCACGCAGGGCAATAATCCCCCTGCGCGGTCCTTCCCTTACAAACCGAGCTGACGTTTCATGTCAGCCCGCGTCTGATTCAGTGACATCAATTCGGCAAGTTCCTCAGGCGTATGTCGCGACTGCCGCGAAAGCGCGTCCAGGCGATCGCAACAGGCGTCGTACCGCATTTTCAGGATTGCCGCCGTCAATTCTTCGCTCACGAGCCGCTCCTGCTCGCGGCGCTCCTCCACTGCAGCGCCATCTTCCGGATTTTTCATCAGCAAATCCCGAACGTTTTCATCATAGTCCAGAATTTCGCGAAAAATCTCCTCGAAGGTTGGAGCATTGGCCCCATTTCTCAGCAGGTCCGAAAGGAGCTGAAATTCCGCCGACTCGCCCAGCGCCCGCGCGTGAGTGGTTACTTCCTCGAACAGCTCGCCGTGGCGCGTCAGTCCGATCAACGCCTTTTCGGCCTCTTCCTCCAGTTGCAGCACGATGCGCGGGTGCATCACGAGGTTGCGCAGCGCCTTGCGCTCGATCCCGGTCACGAGGTGCCGGTCCTTGCGTGCGGGCGCCTGGCGCGCCGCCTGGGCAATGCGCGCGTCGACTTCGCACAGCGCCGCCACTTCTTCGAACGGCACGTCGAGGCGGTCCGCGAACATGTGCATGATCTGCGCCCGCAGGGCGTTCGCCGGCAGCTGCTGCAGCAGCGGCTTCGCGTCGAACAGCGCCCGGGCGCGCCCTTCCGGCTGGTCCAGTTCCTTGTCCGCCAGTACCTCGTTGAGCATGAACTGGGACAGCGGCATGGCCCGCTCGACCTGCTCCGAGAACGCCTCGGTGCCGAATTCGCGTACGTAGCTGTCCGGGTCATGCTCCTGGGGCAGGAACAGGAAGCGGATCGTGCGATTGTCGGCCGCGTGCGGCAGGCAAGCGTCGAGCGCACGGCGCGCCGCGCGGCGGCCGGCCGAGTCGCCGTCGAAGCTGAAAATCACCGTGTCGGTCTGACGCATGAGCTTCTGCACGTGGATCGGCGTGCACGCGGTGCCAAGCGTCGCCACGGCATTCTGGAAACCCAGCTGAGCGAGCGCGACGACATCCATATACCCCTCGACCACCAGAACGTAGCGCTGTTCCCGGATCGCGAGGCGGGCCTCGAACAACCCGTACAGTTCGCTGCCCTTGTTAAATAGCGGCGTTTCCGGGGAATTCAAATACTTGGGCTCGCCGCCGTCCAGCACGCGGCCACCAAAGCCGATGACCTGACCCTTCACGTTGCGGATCGGGAACATCACGCGGTCGCGGAAACGGTCGTAGCGGCGCGACTGGCCTTGCGCGTCCTGCTTTTCGCTGACGATGACGAGACCCGCCTCGACCAGCGCATCGTCTCGATAGTTGGTAAACGCAGATTCGAGGTTCTGCCATCCATCGGGCGCGTAGCCGAGGCCGAAGCGCGCGGCGATTTCGCCGGTGAGGCCGCGCTTCTTGAGGTACTGGATGGCGTTGGTCGCGCTGCGCAGCTGCTTGCGGTAGTAGTCGCAGGCAGTCTGCATGACGTCGGAAAGCGCGGTGGTGACGGCCTTCGAGGCTGCCGGAGCATAGCCGCCCGCCGCGCCAGCCCCACCGCCGCCGCCACGCATGGGCGAAGGCTCTTGCGGCACGGTCAGGCCGACCGACTGGGCGAGTTGCTCGACGGCTTCAGGGAACGTCAGTCCCGCGTGCTCCATGAGGAAGCCGATGGCGGTGCCGTGCGCGCCACAGCCGAAGCAGTGATAAAACTGCTTGGTTGGACTAACCGTGAACGAAGGGCTCTTCTCGTTGTGGAACGGACACAAGCCCATGAAGTTCGCGCCGCCCTTCTTGAGCTGCACGTAGCGACCCACCACGTCGACGATATCGACGCGGTTCAGCAGGTCTTGCAGGAACGAATGCGGAATCATCGAAGCGAGCGCGCTTGGGCAGCCGGGGCTCGCGCGGCCCTATACGTGACATACGCGCGGCATACGCGTGACGTACGGGCCTCGCGGCGTCCGCCCTTGGGCCGGGCCGGCGCCGCGTGCGAGCCGGTTGCGCTTACTTCGAGAGCGCGGCTTTGACGAGCCAGGAAACGGCCGTCATGTCGGCGCGCCCGGCCAGCTTCGGCTTGAGCACACCCATCACCTTGCCCATGTCCTGCGGGCCGGCTGCGCCCACCTGGGCGACGGCGGCCTGCACTTCGGCGGCGATCTCGGCGTCAGAGAGCTGCGCGGGCATGTAGGCGGTCAGGACGACCAGCTCGGCGGCTTCCTTCTCGACGAGATCGGTGCGGCCCGCGGCCTCGAACTGGCTGATCGAGTCCTTGCGCTGCTTGATCATCTTGTCGATGACGGCCGTGATGCCCGCGTCGTCGAGCGTCACGCGATCGTCGACTTCACGTTGCTTGATAGCGGCGAGCAGCAGACGAATCGTGGCGAGGCGCTCGCTTTCGCGCGCGCGCATCGCGGTTTTCATGTCGTCGTTGATCTGGTCTTTGAGACTCATCACTCACCTGAAATACGTTGGGGTTGCTGGAATGCAAAAACCCGCCTGGAAACGCTTCCAGGCGGGTTGGCGCAAATTCGACATGGTTGCGACCACACCAGAGGACAGCGGCGGCCGCGTTGCGCGATGAAACCAGAGACCGCGGACCGGCTGTCCACGTCGCCGTGACATTGATGCGAGGCCCACGCTGGAACTGCGCGGGCACGCGTCACGGCTACGCCGGAATCAGTACAGCTTCTTCGGCAACATCTGGCTGCGCAGACGCTTGAAGTGGCGCTTCACCGCCGCCGCCTTCTTGCGCTTGCGTTCAGCCGTAGGCTTCTCGTAGAACTCGCGCGCGCGAAGCTCGGTCAAGAGACCGTTCTTCTCGATCGTGCGCTTGAAGCGGCGCATGGCAACTTCAAAGGGTTCGTTTTCTTTTACGCGGATGGTCGTCATTTTCCAATAACGGATCGGGGGTAAAGAAAATTGAGTATAGCAGTTCCGGGTTGGGGCATCGCGTGCCGGTTCGGGGGGAAACCCCAATTCCGGCAGCCGCCCCGATCGCCCCCGGAGCCTTTCCCGGCGGGGCTGCGCAGCATCATCAGGCAGCGCCCGGCCCGACCAGCAGCAACGGCACATGCGTGATCTCGATGGCGCGCTGGGCGACGCTGCCGAGCAGCCAGCGCGCGACGCCACGCCGGCCCTGCGTGCCGAGCGCGACGAGATCGGCTTGCCAATCCTGCGCGTCGCGCAAAACGGTGTGGGCGATGTCATCGCGCATGCGCCCGGTGGCGACCAGCGCCGTTTCATAAGCACGTCCTGACACGTCGAGCTGCGTGTGTGCGCTGGCCAGCGCCTTGCGCCCGAGGTCGGCAAGCGCATCTTCCAGCACCGAGCCCGGCACCGGGTCGCCGGCCACGCTGCTGCGGTCCACGACATAAACCGCGCGCAAGGTGGTTTGCGGTTCGGCCAGCCGCAGCGCCGCGTCGATCGCCTGCGCCGAGGCCGGACTGCCGTCCGTCGCCAGCAGGATGCGGGCGAGTGGCGCGTGACCTTTCGCTTCCTCGTACTCCACGGGCACGACCAGCAGCGGACAGGGCGCGCAAACCGCGAGCGCGCCCGAAACCGAACCGTCGACCCAGCGCTTCATGCGCCCCTGGTGCCGCGTGCCGACCACCAGCATGTCGGCCTCCCAGTCACGCGCCGCGTCGGCGAGCGCAGGCACGACAGTGCCTGCTTCGCCGGAAAGACCGACCACCTGCCCTTCGACCAGCGCGACCTGGCCGTTGAACGCCGACATCGCGTGCTCGAGCGTACGCTCGGCGGCGTGGAGAGAATCGCCGCGCGCCGCGTTGAGCGCGCCCGTCATCCACGCATCGCCCGCGCTGTACGCGCCGCCCGCGTTCCACGCGCCCGGCTGTTCGGCTGCGCAGACGATACGCACCTGGACGTCGCGCGGCGCCACGCGCGACGCGAAACGCAGTGCCTGCGTCGATGCCTTCGAATCGTCCACGGCAATCATGATTCGCCGCAGTGGCCCGCGCATTTGCCCGCTGTGCTGCTGTTCCTCTCGATTCACGTTTCGTACCTTTTCCTCGTGGTCAGGCATTCAAGCGTGAACCTCGGGCGCCCAGCCAACAATGACAGGGGTCAACCGCGAGAGATTCGGCAGTGCGTATCGGTCAGGAAATCAGTCCGTGCCCAGTGAATATTCGGCGGCAGCCTCCCCGGCCGCGACGCCCGAGGCCCACGCCCACTGGAAGTTGTAGCCGCCAAGCCAGCCCGTCACGTCCACGGCTTCGCCTATGAAATAGAGGCCCGGCACGCGCTGGCTCATCATCGTCGCCGAGGAAAGCTCGCGTGTGTCCACGCCGCCGCGCGTGACTTCGGCCTTCTTGTAGCCTTCGGTGCCCGTGGGAGTAAGCGTCCACTGGGCCAGCCCCTCGCCGATCTTGCGCAGCGTTTTATCGGGCAGATCGGCAATACGCGCGTCGGCCTTCACCTGATGCGCCTCCAGCCATACATGCGCGAGGCGTGCCGGCACCCACTCGGCGAGCAGGTTGCCGATCTGACGTTTCGTCGCGCCCTTGGCGTCGATCAGCGCCGCCGCCGGATCGTGCTCGGGCAGCAGGTTCACGCGGATCGGCTGGCCGGGCTGCCAGAAGCTCGAAATCTGCAGGACGCCGGGGCCGGAAAGGCCGCGATGCGTGAAGAGCAGGTCTTCGTCGAACGCGCCCCCGGTCCTGCGCTCGCCCGTCGCCACGTGGACTTCGAGCGATACGCCCGCGAGCGGCACATAGGGCGCCCACTCGTCCTGCGCGAACGTGAGCGGCACGAGCGCCGGGCGCGTGTCGATGAGTTTGTGGCCGAACTGCTTCGCGACGCGATACGCGAAGTCGGTTGCGCCGATCTTCGGGATCGACAGGCCGCCCGTCGCGATCACGAGCGCTTTCGCGCGTATCTCGCCCTGCGGCGTGCCGAGCGTGAAGCCCGCGCCGTCGGCGTGGCTCACCGCTTCGACGGGCAGCGGCCGGCGCCACGCCACGTGGCCCGCGTCGCACTCGGCGCGCAGGACGTCGATGATCGCGTCGCTCGACTGGTCGCAAAAAAGCTGGCCCTTGTGCTTTTCGTGCCAGGTCACGCGATGCTGGCGCAGCAGCGCGAGGAAGTCGCGCGGCGTGTAACGCGCCAGCGCCGAACGGCAGAAATGCGGGTTGTGCGAGAGATAGTTGGCCGGGCTCGCGTGCAGGTTCGTGAAGTTGCAGCGCCCCCCGCCCGAGATGCGGATTTTTTCCGCGAGGCGCGGCGCGTGGTCGATCAGCGCCACGCGGCGGCCCTGCTGGCCCGCCACCGCCGCGCACATCATGCCGGCCGCCCCTGCGCCGATCACGGCGATGTCGAAAGATTCCATGGCGCGCATTCTACCTGCGCGGCGGCGGGGCTTGTCCGGGAGGGACACCGCTTGCCGCGCTCAACCGGCTTCGACGCGCGCTGCTATACTGTTATGTTCTGTTAATTCTTGATTTAGCGGCGGTTTTTGGCGGCTCGTGCCGCCCAATGCCGCCGCCCTGCCTCCCACCATGCTCGTTCTCGGCATCGAAAGCTCCTGCGACGAAACCGGCCTCGCGCTCTACGACAGCGAGCGCGGCCTGCTCGCGCACGCGCTGCATTCGCAGATCGCCATGCACCGCGAGTACGGCGGCGTCGTGCCGGAGCTTGCCTCGCGCGACCATATCCGCCGTGCGCTGCCGCTGCTCGAAGAAGTGCTCGCGAAGAGCGGCGCGGCGAAAAACGACATCGACGCCATCGCCTTCACGCAAGGCCCCGGCCTCGCGGGCGCGCTGCTCGTGGGCGCGAGCATCGCCAATGCGCTCGCCATGGCCTGGAATCGGCCGACCGTGGGGATTCACCACCTCGAAGGGCACCTGCTTTCGCCGCTGCTGGTCGATGCGCCGCCGCCGTTTCCGTTCGTCGCGCTGCTCGTGTCGGGCGGCCATACGCAACTCATGCGCGTGACCGACGTGGGCGTCTACGAAACCCTCGGCGAGACGCTCGACGACGCCGCCGGCGAAGCCTTCGACAAAACGGCCAAGCTGCTCGGCCTCGGCTATCCGGGCGGCCCGGAAGTCTCGCGTCTCGCGGAGTTCGGCACGCCAGGCGCGGTCGAACTGCCGCGTCCGATGCTGCATTCGGGCGATCTCGACTTCAGCTTCAGCGGCCTCAAGACGGCCGTGCTCACGCAGGTGAAGAAGCTCGGCACGAACATCTGCGAGCAGGGCAAGGCCGACATCGCACGCGGTTTCGTCGACGCAGCCGTCGAGGTGCTGGCCGCGAAATCGCTCGCCGCGCTCAAGCGCACGAAGATGAAGCGCCTTGTGGTGGCTGGCGGCGTGGGGGCCAACAAGCAGTTGCGCGAGACGCTTTCGGCGGCGGCGCAAAAGCGCGGCTTCGAGGTGCATTACCCGGACCTGTCGCTGTGCACCGACAACGGCGCGATGATCGCGCTCGCGGGGGCGCTGCGCCTCGCGCGCTGGCCCGAGCAGGCCACGCGCGATTATGCGTTCACAGTAAAGCCGCGCTGGGATCTGACGTCGCTCGCGCAGCACTAATCCGTTCGCCGCTGCAGAAGCCGCCCAAGGGCCACGCCCTTGGGCGGCTTTTTTATTGACGGTGCAACCAGGCGGCCGGCGTTACGCCGCGCGCTTGTCGTGCTCGATCACGGCGTAGGCGCTGTGATTGTGGATCGACTCGAAGTTTTCGGCTTCGAGCGTATAGGCGATCACGCGCGCATCGGCATTCAGTCGCACGGCCACGTCGCGCACGAGGTCTTCGACGAACTTGGGGTTCTCATACGCGCGCTCGGTCACGAACTTCTCGTCCGGACGCTTGAGCAGGCCCCACAGCTCGCACGACGCCTCTTGTTCGGCGATGCGAATGAGGTCCTCCACCGGCAGGTCGCCTTCGAACTCGACATTCATCGTCACGTGCGAGCGCTGATTGTGCGCGCCGTACTGCGAGATCTTCTTCGAGCACGGGCACAGGCTCGTCACGGGCACGAGCACCTTGAGGAACAGGTGCGTTTGCCCGTTGCGCACGTCGCCCGTGAGCGTCACTTCGTAGTCCAGCAGACTTTCCACGCCCGACACCGGCGCCACTTTCTTCACGAAGTACGGGAACGTCACTTCGATACGGCCCGCCTGCGATTCGAGCTTCGTGAGCATCGCGGCCAGCATCGCGCGGAACGTGGCGGGTTCCAGCGGCGCCTTGTTCTCTTCGAGCAGCGCGACGAAGCGCGACATGTGCGTGCCCTTCTGGTCGGCCGGCAGATGAACGTCGAGATTCCACGTGCCGACGCTCGGCTGGACGTCGCCCGCGCCCGTCTTCACCGTGAGCGGATGGCGCACGGCCTTCACGCCGACGCGCTGGATCACGATCTGACGGGTATCGACGGAGCTTTGGACGTCCGGCATCACGAAGGCCGGGTTCATCTGATTCATGTTCTTATCCTCAAGCCGCGCCATACGCGGCGCGCAAATAACAAACGCCGGCATGAGCCGGCGTTTGCTGGCGGAAAGCCGGGTAGGAACCCGCCCGCCAGTTCAAATGTGAATTGGGCTGCCGCGAGGGCGACGCACCAATCAAACTATCGCGATCTCAATCGACCTCAGGCAACGCGCATCACCGACTTGCCGGACACTGCCTTGTCGAGAAAGCGCTCGCGAATCGACTTCGCGATCCCTGCTGCGTCGAGCCCACAGCCCGCCAGCAGCTTCGCCGGGTCGCCGTGGTCGATGAAGCGGTCGGGGAGGCCCAATTGTAGTACGGGCTTGATAACCCCACTTTCAAGGAGGGCTTCCACGCAGGCCGAACCGGCGCCGCCCATGATGCAGCCTTCCTCGACGGTCACGAGGTAGTCGTGCGTTTCGGCGAGCTGCTTCACGAGGTCCGCGTCGAGCGGCTTCACGAAGCGCATGTTCGCCACGGTGGCGTCCAGTTCCTCGGCGGCCTTGAGCGACGGCGCAACCATCGTACCGAACGCAAGGATCGCGATGCGGCTGCCTGCCGGCGCGTTGCTCTCGCGGCGGACTTCGCCCTTGCCCACCGGCAGCGCGGCCATCTGCTTGACGGTCGCCACGCCCGTGCCCGCACCGCGCGGATAGCGCACGGCCGTCGGGCAGTCCTGCTGGAGCGCCGTGTAAAGCATCTGGCGGCATTCGTTTTCGTCCGACGCCGCCATGATCATCATGTTCGGAATGCAGCGCATGAACGCGAGATCGTACGCGCCGGCGTGCGTTGCGCCGTCCGCGCCGACGAGGCCCGCGCGGTCGATCGCGAACACGACGGGCAGGTTCTGCAGGGCCACGTCGTGGATCAGCTGGTCGTACGCGCGCTGCAGGAAGGTCGAGTAGATCGCGACCACGGGCTTCAGGCCTTCTGCCGCGATGCCGCCCGCGAACGTGACTGCGTGCTGCTCGGCGATGCCGACGTCGTAGTAGCGGTCCGGGAAGCGCTTTTCGAACTCGACGAGGCCCGAGCCTTCGCGCATGGCCGGCGTGATGCCGATCACGCGCGAATCGAGTTCAGCCGCGTCGCACAGCCATTCGCCGAACACCTGCGTGTAGGTCTTCTTGGCGGGCGTTGTCGACGGCTTGATGCCTTCGGCCGGGTTGAACTTGCCGGGACCGTGGTACAGGACCGGGTCGGCTTCGGCGAGCTTGTAGCCCTGGCCTTTCTTCGTCACGACGTGCAGGAATTGCGGGCCGCGCAGTTCCTTGATGTTCTGCAGCGTCGGGATCAGCGAATCCAGATCGTGGCCGTCGATCGGCCCGATGTAGTTGAAGCCGAATTCCTCGAACAGCGTAGCCGGCACGATCATGCCCTTCGCGTGCTCTTCGAGCTTGCGCGCGAGGTCGAGCACCGGCGGCGCATGGCGCAGCACGCGCTCCACGCCCGCGCGTGCGGCGGCGTAGAAGCGGCCCGACATGAGGCGCGCGAGATGGCGATTGAGCGCGCCAACCGGCGGCGAAATCGACATGTCGTTGTCGTTGAGGATGACGAGCAGCGGCACGTCGTCTTCCACGCCGCCGTTGTTCAGTGCCTCGAAGGCCATGCCGGCCGTCATCGCGCCATCGCCGATCACGGCGATGCCCATGGCATTGTCGCCCTTGAGCTTGCTCGCGACGGCCATGCCGAGCGCCGCCGAAATCGACGTGCTCGAGTGCGCGGTGCCGAACGTGTCGTACGGCGACTCGTCGCGTTTCGGGAAACCCGAAATGCCGCCGAGTTGACGCAGCGTCGACATCTGATCGCGGCGGCCCGTCAGGATCTTGTGCGGATAGGTCTGATGGCCCACGTCCCAGACGATGCGGTCGCGCGGCGTGTCGAACACGTAGTGCAGCGCGATCGTCAGTTCGACCGTACCGAGGTTGGACGACAGGTGGCCGCCCGTCTGCGAGACGCTCTCGAGAACGAAGGCACGCAGTTCGTCGGCAAGCGGTTGCAACTGGCGGCGATCAAGGCGGCGCAAATCCGCCGGGTCGTCAATGGTTTTCAGCAAGTCGTACATCGTCGTTCCATTGTAGGAAAACTGGCGCTCCCGCACTTTTTCTGCGCATTACTTCCATTTCATGCGCGTGGGCGGGTTGCGCGGTCAGCTCACCCGGTTCACCACCAGGTCAGCGAGTTCGGCGAGGCGCTGAGCGCGCGCGCCGAACGGTTCGAGCGCCGCGTGCGCGTCGGCGCGCAACTGCTGCGCGAGCGCACGCGAGGCATCAAGACCGATAATCGACACGTAGGTCGGCTTGCCGTCCTTCGCGTCCTTGCCAGCGGTCTTGCCGAGCGTTGCGGAGTCGGCGGTGACGTCGAGAATATCGTCCACCACCTGGAACGCGAGGCCCACGGCCGCCGCGTATTTGTCGAGTGCGGCGAGGTTTTCCGCCGAAGGCGTCTCGCCCGCCAGCGCGCCCATGCGGACCGCGGCGCGCAAGAGCGCGCCGGTCTTCAGGCGGTGCATCGTTTCGAGCTGCTCGCGGGTGAGCGAATGGCCCACGCTCGCGAGGTCGATGGCCTGGCCGCCGGCCATGCCGATCGAGCCGCTGGCCAGCGCGAGTTCGCGCACGAGCGATGCCTGGTGCTGGGCACCGAGCACATCGGAGGTCAGCGTGACGAAGGCTTGCGACTGCAGCGCATCGCCCACCAGCAGCGCCGTCGGTTCGTCATATTTGACGTGTACGGTGGGTTTGCCGCGACGCATGTCGTCGTCGTCCATGCACGGCATGTCGTCGTGCACGAGCGAGTAGACGTGGATCATTTCGAGCGCGCAGGCCGCCGCGTCGAGCGCTTGCGGCGTGGCGTTGGTGAGTTCGCCCGCCGCGTGGCACAGGAGCGGACGCACCCGCTTGCCGCCGCCCATTACGGCATAACGCATGGCGTCATGCAGCGGCGCCGGCAATACGTCGGCAGCCGGCAAATAGTGATCGAGCGCGCTTTCGACCCGGTCGAGTACGTGCCGGGTCCATTGGTCAAATGTCATAGATCGTCGTCTCCGCCCGCTGCGGAGTCTGTCGTATTGAGGGGCACGGGCCGCAGCGTCTCGCCGTCGAGCACGCGCACCTGTTGTTCAACCTTTTCGAGCTGCTGCTGGCAGAAGCGCACGAGCGCCGCGCCACGGCGGTAGGCTGCAAGCGATTCTTCCAGACTCAGGCTGCCGCCTTCCATGCGTGCAACGAGCCCGTCGAGCTCCGCAAGCGCCACCTCGTAGCTCTCTGGCAGGGCTTCGCCCTCGGCCAGCCCGGCTTCGCTTTCGCCCGCGCCAGCGCGGTCTTTCGTTGCGGATTTCGCCATGAGTCGTCGCCAGAATGAAACAAGGCGGACATTCTACGGCAAAAGGTCCCGTTCGACCCGCTCCCCGGCTTGTGTACCCTCTCGACCACATGTTCGGGGCCAGTACAAATCGGTTCCAGAAGGCCCGATTACCCGTGCATTTGTCTCATACTTCCTGAATTCCTGCCGTCTTTCCGGTGTAATTTTGGCAAAAATCAGTCACTTAGCTACCCCACGAGGGGGTAACCGGGTATAATCGCCGGCTCCCTAAATCGAATCTTCGATGGTTGGGTTGTTCACTGCTTTCACGTCTTCATCGGGAGTGGGAATGTCCAATCTGAGCAATGCATTGCAGCTGAAGTCTATTCACAGCCAGCTGCCAGTCACCGCTTATTTTGACGAAGCGCTACTCAAGCGCGAAATCGACACGCTTTTCCAGAAGGGTCCTCGCTACGTCGGGCACGAACTCATGGTGCCCGAGGCGGGAAACTATTTTGCGCTGCCCGGCGAAAAAGAAGGCCGCGTGCTCGTTCGCAACAAGAGCAACGAAATCGAGCTGCTCTCGAACGTGTGCCGGCATCGCCAGGCCATCATGCTAAACGGTCGCGGCACGGCAGACAACATTGTATGTCCGCTGCATCGCTGGACCTATGACCTCAAGGGCGAATTGCTCGGCGCGCCGCACTTCGCGGACAAGCCGTGTCTGAACCTGAACAGCTCGCCGCTCCAGAAGTGGAACGGGCTGCTGTTCGAATCCGCGGGCCGCGACGTCGCGCGCGATCTCGCCCGCCTTGGGCCGGCGAAACACCTCGACTTTACGGACTACATGTTCGATCACGTCGAGGTTCACGAGTGCAACTACAACTGGAAGACCTTCATCGAGGTCTATCTGGAAGACTATCACGTCGTGCCGTTCCACCCGGGACTCGGCAACTTCGTCTCGTGCGACGATCTCCAGTGGGAGTTCGGCGAGTGGTATAGCGTGCAGACGGTCGGCGTGCACAAGCACCTCGGCAAGCCGGGCAGCCCGACGTACCGCAAGTGGCACGACGAAGTCCTGCGCTTCCGTAACGGTGAGCCACCGGAGTTCGGCGCGATCTGGATGGTGTACTACCCGAATCTCATGATCGAGTGGTATCCGCACGTGCTCGTGGTCTCGTGGCTGATCCCCGAAGGCACGCAGAAGACGAAGAACATCGTCGAGTTCTATTACCCCGAGGAAATCACGCTCTTCGAGCGCGAGTTCGTCGAGGCCGAGCGCGCCGCCTATATGGAAACCGCCGTCGAAGACGACGAGATTGCCGAGCGCATGGACGCCGGCCGCAGGGCGCTGTTCGAGCGTGGCGTTTCCGAGGTCGGCCCGTACCAGAGCCCGATGGAAGACGGCATGCAGCACTTCCACGAGTTTCTGCGCCGCGAGTTGGGACCGATCTGACGCGCGGCCTGGCGCGGGCGTCGGGCAACTCGAACGCATCACGGAAAGACGGGCTTCGCCCCGTCTTTTTGTTTAGACTGACGGCACCGGGCCGTCGCATCGCGAGAGAGGGCGGCCTTGCACGATTCAAGGAGCCGTCATGCCCCACACGCACTACACCACGCTGATCTCGGCCGCCAATCTGCACGAACGCCTGACCGCCGCGCCGGGCAGCGTGCTGGTTTTCGACTGCCGCTTCGATCTCGCCAATCCCGCCGCGGGTGAGAACGCCTATGCGCTCGGCCATCTGCCCGGCGCCCAATACCTGCATCTGGACCGCGACCTCTCGGGCCCGAAAACCGGCAAGAACGGCCGCCATCCGCTGCCCGACCGCTCGGCGCTCGTCGCCACGCTCCTGCTGCGCGGGCTCAACGAAGGCCAGCAGGTCGTGGTCTACGACGCGCAAGGCGGCGCCTACGCCGCCCGCCTGTGGTGGCTCCTGCGCTGGCTCGGCCACGACTCGGTGGCCGTGCTCGACGGCGGCCTCAAGGCGTGGGAAGCCGCGGGCTTCCCGCTCGTGCGCGACGTGCCGACACCCGCGCGCGGCACCTTCAAGGCCGGCGCGCCGCTGCAGGTGACGGTGGACGCGCAGGCCATCGTCCGCAATCTCGCCACGCACGAACTCACGGTCGTCGACGCGCGCGCCGCCGACCGCTATCGCGGCGAGAACGAAACGATCGACCCGGTGGGCGGCCATATTCCTGGCGCGCGCAATCGGTTTTATCAGGACAATCTCACGCCGGACGGCCGCTTCAAGTCGGCGCATGCGCTGCGCGAAGATTTTACGGCGGTGCTGCCTGGCATCACGCCCGAACACGTGGTCCTGCAATGCGGCTCGGGCGTGACCGCCTGCCACAATGCGCTCGCGATGGAGATTGCCGGCCTGCACGGCGCGGCGCTCTATCCCGGTTCGTGGAGCGAATGGAGCGCCGACGCGTCGCGGCCGGTCGCGACTGGCCCCAACCCCTGAGCCGGGTATCCGGAGCCGGGCACGGCGTCACACCACGCCGTGCTCCTTGAACCAGGCAATCGCGCGCTTCCAGCCATCCTCCGCATCGGCCTTGCGATAGCTCGGCCGGTAGTCCGCGAAGAACGCGTGGCCCGCATCGTTGTACACGACGATTTGCGAGCCGCGCCCATCCTGCGGACCCTGCGCGATGGCGGCCTTCATCTGCTCGAGCGTGTTCTGCGGAATGCTGTTGTCCTGCAAGCCATACATGCCGAGTACCGGCACCTGCAGATTGCCCGCGAGATCGAGCGGATTCTGCGGCGAATTTTCCGTGTGTGCGCCCGCTACGCGGCCATACCAGGAAACCGCCGCCTTGATGCGCGGATTGTGCTCGGCATAGAGCCACGTGTAGACCCCGCCCCAACAGAAGCCATTGACGCCCACGCGCTTCAGATCGCCACCGTTCTCGCCAGCCCAGACAAGCGCCGCATCGATGTCGCCGAGCACCTGTGCATCGGGCACCTTGCTCGCGATGTTCTCGCTGATTTGCTGCACTGTCGGGTACGCCGAGGCATCCCCCTGACGCACGAAGAAGTCCGGCGCGATGGCCAGATAGCCGAGCTTCGCAAAGCGGCGGCACACATCGGCGATATGCTCGTGCACGCCGAAGATCTCGTGGATCACGATGATCACCGGCAAGTGCGTCTTGCCGCGCGGCTGCGCGCGATACGCCGGGATGAGCGTGCCGCCGGACTGGAAGCCGATCTCGCCGGCTTCGAGGCCTTCGCTGTCGGTGTGGATGGTTTGCGCCGAGACGGGCAGCACGGCAGCGGCGAATCCGCTGCCGAGCGCCGCCTTGATGAAGGTGCGCCGATCGAACGGCACGTGCGGGACGAGGCTATCGACTTCGGGTTTCAGCATGCAGCGCTCCTTGAAGATAGATCAAACAGCGGAAACAGGCAGAATAGCGCCGCGCCCCGGACACAAGCGCCGCCCGGTGCAGCCGCTCAGTGCAGCTTCACGCGCGGCAACGTCGTGCGGCGCAGCCAGTGCGCGAAGGTGTCGAGCACCATGCGCGCGTAGCCGTGCAGCGCCGCGATGTGCAGCCGGTACAGCGACATGTACATGAAACGGGCAAACAACCCTTCGATCAACATATTCCCGCCGATCAGCCCGCCCATCAGATTGCCGACCGCGCTGAAGTGCCCGAGCGACACCAGCGAGCCGAAGTCGCGATAGGTGAACTCTTCCAGCGGCTTGCCGGCGAGCAGATTGCCCAGCGACTTGAACAGGAAAGTGGCCTGCTGGTGTGCGGCTTGCGCGCGCGGCGGCACACCGCGTTCGTGGCCCGGCCATTCGCAGGCCGCGCAGTCGCCGAGCGCGAAGATGTTGTCGTCGAGTTCCGTTTGCAGCGTACGGCGCACGATCAGTTGGCCGAGCTTGTTGACGGTGAGACCGTCGAGCCGCGAGAGCACAGCCGGCGCGGTAATGCCAGCGGCCCAGACCGTGAGGTCCGCGCGCAGGTTCTTGCCGCTCGCGGTGCGCACGACGCCAGGCGCCACTTCGATCACGCGTTCGCTCGTCAGCAGCTTCACGCCGAGCTTGTTCAGCAGCTCGCCTGTCGCCGAAGAAACGCGCTCCGGCAGCGCGGGCAGGATGCGCGGGCCGGCCTCGATCAGCACGATGCCCACGTCGTTGCGCGGATCGAGCTTGTGCAGTCCATAGGCCGACAGCACCTGCGCGGTGTTGCGCAGCTCGGCTGAAAGCTCGACGCCCGTCGCGCCCGCGCCGATGATCGCCACCTGCACGCGCGGCTCGGCGCCGGCGTCCATGGCCGGCGCGAGGTCGTCCGCCGTCACCTCCACCGCGACTTTTTCGGGCGCTTGATGTTCGGCGCGCATGCACGCGGCGATCAAACGCTTGCGAAACCGCTCGGCCTGCTCGACGGTGTCGAGCGCGATGGAATTCTCGGCCGCGCCCGGCACGCCGAAAAAATGCGTCGTGCTGCCGATTGCGAGCACGAGCGTGTCGTATTCGAGCACGCGCTCGGGCAGCATTTCCGCGCCGTCTTCGTCGAGCACGCGCCCGAGCGTGATGCGCTTTGCCGCGCGGTCGAGCCCGGTCAGCTCGCCCTGCTGGAACTCGAAGCCATGCCAGCGCGCCTGCGCCGGATATTCGAGCTGATGCGTGAATGGGTCCATGCTGCCCGCCGCGACTTCGTGCAGGAGCGGTTTCCAGATATGCGTTGGATTGCGGTCGACCAGCGTGATCGATGCCGCTTGCGGCTTGCCCCGCTTCGCGCGCGCCTCGCCATAACGATCGCCGAGCCGTGTTGCCAGCTCCAGCCCGCCTGCGCCTCCTCCCACAACGATAAAGCGATGCATAGACTCTCCGTGCATGTCGAAAGGCGATAGAAAGGCCGATGCGTCGACAACGTGACGTGCGAGGCACCGGCCTTCAATCAAATCATTGTCGGCCGACGGAGCGCGCGGCGGCAACCCTTGCGGCGCGCATTCGCGACATCACGCACGCGAGGCTTGCCTTATCGCGCGCGGGCAGTTACGTCCTGGTTACGGCTTTTGCGGCAGCACTTCGCATTCAGTATGTACTTAGTAGAGCTTCACTAAGCACTACAACGCCTTCAGTGCGCCTCTTCCCAGTTCTCGCCCACGCCCACTTCGGCGACGAGCGGCACCTTGAGCTGCGCCACCGAGCACATCAGCTCGGGCAAGCGCTTGCGCACTTCGGCGAGTTCGTCGCCCGGCACTTCGAGCACGAGTTCATCGTGCACCTGCATGATCATCTTCGTGCCGATCTTGCGTTCGTCGAGCCACTTCTGCACCGCGACCATGGAAAGCTTGATGAGGTCGGCGGCCGTGCCCTGCATGGGCGCGTTGATGGCGGCGCGCTCGGCGGCCTGGCGGCGCGGGCCGTTGCCGCCGTTGATCTCGGGCAGCCACAGGCGGCGCCCGAAGACGGTCTCGACATAGCCGCGCGACTTCGCGTCCATGCGCGTTTCGTCCATATAGCGCGCCACACCCGGATAGCGCGCGAAATAACGGTCGATATAAAGCTTCGCCGCGTCGCGCGTAATGCCGAGATTCGATGCGAGGCCGAACGCGCTCATGCCGTAAATCAGGCCGAAATTGATGACCTTGGCGATGCGCCGCTGGTCCGCGCTCACTTCGAGCGGCGTGACGCTGAACACCTCGGAAGCCGTGGCGCGGTGAATGTCGTCGCCGCGTGCGAACGCCGCGAGCAGCGACTCGTCGCCCGAGATATGCGCCATGATGCGCAGTTCGATCTGCGAATAGTCGGCGGAAACGATCTTGTGCCCCGGCGGCGCGATGAACGCCTCGCGAATGCGCCGGCCTTCGCCCGTGCGCACGGGAATGTTCTGCAGATTCGGATCGTTCGACGCAAGACGGCCCGTGACCGCCACCGCCTGCGCGTAGTTCGTGTGCACGCGGCCCGTTTGCGCATTCACCATGCGCGGCAGCTTGTCGGTGTACGTGGACTTGAGCTTCGCAAGCCCGCGATGCTCGAGCAGGATCTTGGGCAGCGGGTAATCTTCGGCGAGCTTTTGCAGCACTTCTTCGTCGGTGGAAGGCGCGCCGCTCGGCGTTTTCTTCACGACCGGCAGCTGCAGCTTCTCGAAGAAGATCTGGCCGATCTGCTTGGGCGAGCCCAGATTGAATTCGCCGCCCGCGAGCGCATACGCTTCCTCTTCGAGCGCGATGAGCCGCACGGCAATTTCCGCGCTCTGCTTTTCGAGCCTCTCGGAGTCGATCAGCACACCGTTGCGCTCGATCTTGCGCAGCACGCGCGATGTGGGCAGTTCGATGTTGCGATACACGTGATCGAGGCCCTTCTCGGGCGCGATCTGCGGATAGAGCGCGCGATGCAGTTGCAGCGTGACATCGGCATCTTCGGCAGCGTATTCGGCGGCCTTTTCGAGCGAGACGTCGTCGAAGCCGATCTGCTGCGCGCCCTTGCCTGCTACCTCTTCGTACTTGATCGTCTTGATGCCCAGATGGCGCAGCGCGAGGCTGTCCATGTCGTGGCTGCGATGCGATTCGAGCACATACGATTCGAGCAGCGTGTCATGCTCCACGCCATTGAGCTCGATACCGTAGTTCGCGAGCACCTGCTCGTCGTACTTCATGTGCTGGCCGACTTTCTTGTGCTTCCCGCTTTCGAGCCAGGGCTTCAGGCGCGCAAGCACTTCGCCCTGCGGCAGTTGATCGGGCGCGTCCGGGCCGCGATGTGCGAGCGGCAAATAGGCGGCCACACCGGGTTCCGTCGAGAACGAGATGCCGACGAGCTTCGCGACCATCGGATCGAGCGCCGTGGTCTCGGTGTCGAACGCGGTGAGTTCGGCGTCTTCGATGCGCCTGAGCCACGTGTCGAACTGCGGCCACGTCTGGATCGTTTCGTAATGACGCGGGGCATCGACGAACAGCGCGGGCTGCACGATCGCATCTTTTTCGGGCACGTCGCCCTGGGTCGCGGCGGGCACCGTCTCGCTCTGCTGACTCGCTTCGGTGACTTCGCGCAGCCAGGTCTTGAAGCCGTGGCGCGCGAAAATATCGCGCAGTTCTTCGCGCGCTTCGGCTCGCGTGGCGAGCGACGCTTCGATCGACTCGAGATGCGGCGTGAGATCGCAAGCCGTTTCCACCGTGACGAGCTTTCTCGCCATCGGCAGGAAGTCGAGCGCGTCGCGCAGATAGCCGCCCACTGCACCCTTGATTTCATCCGCATGCGCGATCACGCCGTCGAGCGAGTCGTATTGCGTGAGCCACTTTACCGCCGTTTTCGGGCCGCACTTGTTCACGCCCGGCACGTTGTCGACGGTGTCGCCGATGAGCGAGAGATAATCGATGATGCGCTCCGGCGGCACGCCGAACTTGGCGATCACGCCTTCGCGATCGAGCGTTTCATTCGTCATCGTGTTGATGAGCGTGACGTGGTCTGTCACGAGCTGCGCGAGGTCCTTGTCGCCGGTGGAAACGATGACCTTCATGCCGAGCTTCTCGGCCTGATGCGCGAGCGTGCCGATCACGTCGTCGGCCTCCACGCCTTCGATCATCAGCAGCGGCCAGCCGAGCGCGCGCACGGCCGTGTGAATGGGCTCGATTTGTGCAGCGAGCGGCTCGGGCATGGAAGGCCGGTTGGCCTTGTACTCGGGGTACCAGTCGTCGCGGAACGTCTTGCCCTTTGCATCGAACACGCACGCGCTATACTCTGCCGTAACGTCCTTGCGCATGCGACGCAGCATGTTGATGATGCCGTATAGCGCGCCCGTGGGTTCGCCGTCAGGACCGCGCAGATCCGGCATCGCATGGAAGGCCCGATAGAGGTAGCTAGAACCGTCGACCAGCAGCAGGGTCTTACCTTCCAGCCCGTTTTGTAGCTTCAGCTTTGTATCCACGCGTAGTTCTTCAGGCATTATGGACAAGAGAAAAGTGATTCCGAGTCTGCGTTCACTCGCAGATCAAGAGCGCGCGACGGCCAAGAAGGCGCGCGCATCGTGGCAGATGTTCACGATTATGGCAGAGTTTATCGAGGCGACCGAGTACCTGTCCGAGATCCGGCCGGCGGTCAGCATCTACGGTTCCGCCCGCCTGAAACCGGAGTCGGAATACTTTCAGCTCGCCACCACCATCGCGCGCAAGGTGTCCGATGCGGGCTTCGCCGTGATCTCCGGCGGCGGCCCCGGCATCATGGAAGCCGCGAACCAGGGCGCGCATGCGGGCAAGTCGCCTTCCGTCGGCCTGAACATCGAATTGCCGCACGAGCAGTCGGGCAACCAGTGGCAGGACATCTCGCTGCGCTTCCGCCATTTCTTCACGCGCAAGGTCACGTTCGTGAAGAACTCGGACGCCGTGATCGTCATGCCCGGCGGCTTCGGCACGCTCGACGAACTGGCCGAAGTGCTCACGCTCATCCAGACGAAAAAGTCGCGTCACGTGCCCATCATTCTGGTGGGCGCCGACTTCTGGAAGGGCCTGCTCGACTGGTTCCGCTCGGCGCTCGTGCCCATGGGTCTCATCAATCCCGAAGACATGGACCTGATGCAGGTGATCGACGACCCGGACCAGGTGCTCGAAGCCGTTCTCAAGTTCTACGAAGATGCGGACACCGCCGAAGATACCGGCAAGGAGCATCCGGCGCGCAGCGACCGCGACTCCGACGAAGACCGGATGTTCTATCTCTGATGCACCGCTTGCGGCGCAGCGTGCGGATGGCCTGCGGATAACGTTTCCGTAGGCCTTCGCACCGCTCGCGCTTCAGCGCATCACTCCCCTCATGCTTTCTCCGCGCTTGCGGGCACGCCCGATGCACCGAGCGGCGCCCGCGCGCTCGCCTGCTCCTCCAGCCAGCGGCAAAACTGCACGACGAGCGGCGCTTGCGCCACCTCGCGGCGCGCCACCCACCAGTAGCCGCGCGCGTCGAGATGCGGCCCCGCGAGCGGCGTGACGAGACGTCCCGACGCGAGTTCGTCGTCGAGCAGCGGCAGCGGGCCGAGCGCGACGCCCAGACCATCCACGGCAGCCTGCAAAGCCAGATAGAAGTGGTCGAACGACTGCTTCTTGCGGCATTTGGCTTTCACTCCTGCGGCCGCAAGCCAGGTGCGCCACGCATCGGGCCGCGTGTCCGAATGTAGCAGCACGTGACGCGCAAGATCGCTTGCCTGATGAATCGGCGCGCGCTTGAGCAGCGCTGGACTGCATACCGGCAATTCCATCTCGTCGAGAAAATGACCGGCCTCGCAGTCGGGCCAGTGGGCCGGACCGCGCCGCACGGCCACGTCGAAGCCTTCGAGCGTCTCGACCGGCGCGTTCGAAGTCGACAGGCGCAACTCGACGTTCGGCGCGAGGCGCTGAAACTGCGAGAGCCGCGGCAGCAGCCATTTCATCGCGAAGGTAGGCAGCGCGCTCACGCGCAGCACGTGCACCACGCCCGTGTCGCGCAGCTGAGTGGTTGCGCGCGCGATGTCGTCGAATGCCGACTGCACGGCGGCGAGGTAGCGCCGCCCGTCCTCGGTCAGCGCGACCCGCTTGCCGTGCCGGTGAAACACCTGCACGCCGACCCACGCTTCGAGCGCGGCCACCTGCCGGCTAATGGCACCGTGAGTCACATTGAGCTCGCCCGCCGCAGCGGAGAAGCTGTTGTGCCGTGCAGCGGCTTCGAACGCGCGCAGCGCGGGAAAGGGAGGAAGGGAGCGTGCCATGCTTGTGAGTGTAGATCACAAGAGCGCGCCATAGAAATCGTTTTGCCGCGCGCGCGATTGGGCTTAATCTCCGAACTTGCCTCAGAGGTCCCTTCCATTCATGAAACAACCCATTTCATCGCCCGCCGCAGCCGGACATGGCGCGGACGACGGCCTGCACACGCCGTCGGTACGCGATCTGTTCCTCGGCTTTCTCGGGCTCGGCTTCACGTCGTTTGGCGGTGCGCTGCCGTTGGCGCGCCGCACCATCGTCGAGCAGCGCCGCTGGCTCACCGCCGGCGAGTTCACCGATCTGCTCGGCCTCTGCCAGTTTTTGCCGGGCGGCAACGTCATCAATCTCTCGGTCGCGCTCGGCATGCGCTTTCAGGGATGGCGCGGCGCGCTCGCCGGCATCCTCGGCCTGATCGCGGGTCCGTCGCTCGTCGTGATCGGGCTCGGCGTGCTCTACGAGCGCACGCAAGACGACCCGCACGTGCGGCATCTGTTCGTGGGGCTCGCCGCGGCCGCCGCCGGGCTGCTCGTTTCGATGGCCCTGAAAATCGTGCTGCCGCTGCGGCGCGATCCGGCCGCGGCCGTCGTCGCTACGTTCGGCTTCGTAGCCATTGCCGTGCTGCGCACGCCGCTCTTGCCCACCATGCTCGTGCTCACGCCAATCGGCATCGCGCTCGCGGCACGCGCGGCGCGCAAGGAAGGAGGCTCGCGATGAGCGCCACACTCGTTGCGCTCGCCGCGATCTTCGGCCAGCTCTCGCTGCTCGCTTTCGGCGGCGGCAACACGATCCTGCCCGAGATGCAGCGTCAGGTCGTCGAGGTCCACCACTGGATGCCGGCGAGCGAGTTCAGCGCGCTATTCGCGCTCGCCCAGGCCGCCCCGGGCCCGAACATGATGGTCGTGACGCTGGTGGGCTGGCACGTGGCCGGCTGGGCAGGCATGCTGGTCACGTCGATTGCGAAGTTCGGGCCGTCGTCGCTCGTCACGATCGCCGCGCTGCATGCATGGGATCGCTTCAAGGACCGCCCGTGGCGGCGCATCGCGCAAAAGGGCCTCGTGCCGGTGACGGCGGGTCTCGTGGCCGCGAGCGCCGTGCTGATCGCGCGGGCCTCCGATCCATCGTGGATCGCCTGGGCGATTACCGGCGTGTGCGCCGTGCTCGCGTTTCGCACGAAGATTCATCCGCTGTGGCTGCTTGGCGCGGGAAGTTTGATTGGGCTGACGGGGTTCGGGCAGTAAGCGACGCCGAATGATTCGGCATCCGAATTGATAAAAGGCAACAGCGCAATTCGACAGACTGGCCGGCGCTCACCGCGCGCCGGCCAGCCATCAAGCGGCTACTGGAACGCCACCTCGGCGAAGCTGCGCAATTTCCGGCTATGGAGCTTGTGCAAGCCGTTCGTGCGCAGGATCTCCATCGCCTTCACGCCGATCTGCAGATGCTGATCGACTTGCGCGCGATAGAACGAATCGGCCATGCCCGGCAGCTTGAGTTCGCCGTGCAGCGGCTTGTCGGACACGCACAGCAAGGTGCCATACGGCACGCGAAAGCGGAATCCGTTCGCGGCAATGGTTGCGCTTTCCATGTCGAGCGCGATCGCGCGGCTTTGCGAGAGGCGTTGCACCGGCTCGCGATGATCGCGCAGCTCCCAGTTGCGGTTGTCGACGCTCGCCACCGTCCCCGTGCGCATCACGCGCTTGAGTTCCACACCGTCGAGCTTCGTGACCTCCGCGACCGCGCGCTCGAGCGCGAGTTGCACTTCGGCGAGCGCCGGAATCGGCACCCACAGCGGCAAGTCGGCGTCGAGCACGTGATCCTCGCGCACATAGCCGTGCGCAAGCACGTAGTCGCCCAGACGCTGCGTGTTGCGCAAGCCCGCGCAGTGGCCGAGCATGATCCACGCATGCGGACGCAGCACGGCAATGTGGTCGGTGATCGTCTTCGCGTTCGAAGGTCCCACACCGATGTTGATCATCGTGATACCGCTGCCGTCCGCACGCTTGAGGTGGTAGGCCGGCATTTGCGGCAGGCGCGCGGGCGCCGTGCCTTCGTCGTCCTGTTCGCCCAGGTTCGCGTTGTAGGTGACCACGTCGCCGGGCTCGACGAACGAGGTGTATTCGCTGCGATAGTTGCGCAGGTCCGCGTCGTCGGTATGCGCCATCATCGCGCGGCCGAGCTTCACGAACTCGTCGATATAGAACTGGTAGTTCGTGTAGAGCACGTAGTTCTGCACGTGCGTGGGCGACGTGGCCGTGTAGTGCCTGAGCCGATGCAGCGAAAAGTCCACGCGCGGCGCGGTGAAGAGCGCAAGCGGATGCGGCTCGCCGGGCTCCGGCTCGAAGGTGCCGTTCACGATGCGGTCGTCGAGCTGCGCGAGATCGGGCGTATCGAACACGTCGCGCATGGCGAAGAGGCGCTCGCGGTCGAGATCGCCTTCGAGGTGGATGCCTTCGGCGAACGCGAAGTGCACGGGAATCGGCTGATCCGACACGCCCACTTCGATGCCCACATGATGGTTCTTCGCCAGCAGACGCAACTGCTCGCGATAGTAATTGCCGAAAAGATCGGGCCGCGTCACCGTGGTCTCGAACACGCCGGGGCCCGCCACGAAACCGTACGAGCGGCGCGAGTCGATATGCGTGTTGACGTTGGTGCGGATGCGCACGAACGGGTAGCACGCGCGCACACGGCGCTCGAATGCCTCGCCGCGGCGATAGCGCGCAAACGCATCGCGCAGGAACGACGTATTCGCTTCGTAGATGCTCGAGAGGCGCGCCACAGCGTCGGCGGCGTCTTCGAAAAACTCGTCCGGGAAGTCGTGCGCCGGCGTCATGAGGGGCCGCAGGTAGCTATCGTTGTTCATCTTCGTTCGCCTCTCCGTTTGATGGGTCCACATTACCACGGAAGGTGCGACTTTCTGGCGACGGACCTGGCCGCGCCGAGGGCTTTTGGAGCACCCGCCGCGAGAGCGCTGCGAGCGCCGCGCACCGCCCGCCGGGCGCGGGCCGCAGCGCTTGAGCGACATGGGGCAAAGCGCCCGGATTTGCTAGAATTGGGGCATCCCATCGGAGAATGACCATGAAGTCGCACCTTCTTGCCGCCGTCGCGGTGACGCTCGCTTTCAGCGGGGTCGCCATGGCCGCGCCGGCCGACGACGCAAAGACCGCCGTCGAGGCACAATCCGCGCAATCGGAGAACGAACGCGCGGGCCTGCCCGATCTGGCTGCGATCAACAACAAGCCGGCCGCACGCGTCACCTCGAAGGTCGACATCAACGACGTGCCGCGCGTGCCCAGCTATCACGAAGTGAGCCCGAACGGCACCGAAATCACCGAGTTCCGCGACAAGGGCAAGCCCGTCGAGATCAACGTGCATTCGAACTTCGGCACGCGCTACACGATGAGCGCGAACCCCGACACCTCGCCGCAAGTGCGCAACAACGGCCAGGCCAGCACGCGCCTGCCGTCGATCAACCTGCATTACTGAGCCATCCGGGCGCGCGCATGCCTTTGTTGGGCATGCCCGCGCCAACGCCATGTGCGCCGCCCCTTGAGCCGGGCCGCGGCCATCGCGCCTGAGCCGGACACGCCTGCAAGCCCCTCGGGCAGCACCTCGCAGCGTTCGCCGACCCGCCATTACCAATCAACCGACCTTCTTGCATGGCCGTCTTCACCGCTGTCACCGACCAAGAGCTTGCCCAATGGCTGCGCGACTACGATCTCGGCGATGTCGTCGAATTTCGCGGCATCCAGTCCGGCATTGAGAACAGCAACTTCTTCCTGACGACGACGCGCGGCGAATACGTCCTGACGATCTTCGAAAAGCTGACGGCCGAACAACTGCCGTTCTACCTCGACCTGATGCGGCACCTCGCCTCGCATCGGGTGCCGGTACCCGACCCCATGCCGCGCAAGGACGGCGCGCTCTTCGGCCTGCTGCACGGCAAGCCCGCGGCCATCGTCTCGAAGCTCGAAGGCAAGCCCGAACTCGCGCCCGGCGTGGAGCACTGCGCGGAAGTGGGCCAGATGCTCGCGCGTATGCACCTGGCGGGCCGCGACTACCGCGGCGACCAGCCGAATCTGCGCAGCCTTTCATGGTGGGAAGAAACGGTGCCGACGGTGCTGCCGTTTCTGGACGACGCCCAGCGCACCCTCCTCACGAGCGAACTCGACCATCAGCGCGCATTCTTCGGCTCGGCCGACTACGCGGCGCTGCCGGGCGGTCCGTGCCACTGCGACCTGTTCCGCGACAACGCGATGTTCGCGCACTCGCACCCGGCGCCGGGCCACGAAGTTCGGCTGGGCGGCTTCTTCGACTTCTATTTCGCCGGCTGCGACAAGTGGCTCTTCGACGTGGCCGTGACCGTGAACGACTGGTGCGTCGACCTCGCCACCGGCAAGCTCGACACGGCGCGCGCCGACGCGCTCCTGCGCGCCTACCAGACCGTGCGCCCATTCACGCCCGAGGAAACGCGGCACTGGATGGACATGCTGCGCGCAGGCGCGTACCGCTTTTGGGTCTCGCGCCTGTATGATTTCCACCTGCCGCGCTCGGCCGAACTGCTCAAGCCGCACGATCCCGGCCACTTCGAGCGCATCCTGCGCGAGCGCCTCGCCGGCAGCGAGGCGGGTTCCCATCACGCCTTGCCCCATCGCCCATGCAACTAATTGAAGTCCCCGCGAAGACGGGCTACATCTGGTTCCGCCAGGGTATCTGGCTGTTCCGCCGCAATCCGCTCGCGTTTCTCACGCTGTTTTTCGCCTATTTGCTGGCGATGACGCTGATTTCCGCCATTCCCGTGATCGGCGGCGTGCTGCCACTGCTGTTCGTGCCCGGCGTGGCCGTCGGCTTCATGGCGGCGTGCCGCAACACGATCGCGGGCAAACCGGTGTTCCCGACCATTCTGATCGACGGCTTTCGTTCGTACGGCAGCAACGTGGCGAAGCAACTGCTGGTGCTCGGGGCGATTTACGTGGGGGCGATGTTGCTGGTGCTGGCCGCGTCTGCGTTCGTGGACGGCGGCGCGCTATTGCGGCTGATGACGATCGGCGGCGACCTCGACGCGCAAGCGCTCGCCAACAGCGACGTGCCGCTCGCGGTGCTTGCTTCGCTGCTCTGCTACGTGCCGGTGTCGATGCTGTTCTGGTTTGCGCCCGTGCTCACGGCGTGGCACGACGTGCCGCCCGTGAAGGCCCTGTTCTTCAGCATCGTGAGCTGCTGGCGCAACAAGGGCGCGTTCATGGTGTATGGGGCGCTGTGGTTCGCCGTCTCGACGGTCGTATCGATCGGCCTGTCGACGCTGCTGCGCGCGCTCGGCGCCGGCGACTTCACGGTGGCGATCCTGATGCCCGCGCTCATCATCGTGACGACGATGCTCTATTGCTCGTTCTACGCGACCTATCGCGGCTGCTTCGGCGTGCAGGAAAAAACTGAGGAAACAATTTCCTGATTTTTCAACAACTTACGCCAACCGTCGAATCAAGGTGTGAACCGCTTAACCACTGTTTCCACCCAGAAATACAAGGGCACTATGCACTTCGATGTACACAAAAAGCAGCTTCCGCAATTGTGTACATCCCGTTTAAAAACAAGCACTTAAAGGATCGCTACGAACGAGCAATAGAGCATCGTCGTCACGACTTTTGAGCGCGGGCATCCAACAGCTTGCGGCGTGCACAACAAACCGCAGTACAGCATCCATCAGATAGCATGCCGTTCTGGTGGCATCAAGCAAAGAAAAGGGGCCAGTTTGACTGGCCCCTTCTGCTTTTAGAGGAAAACCTCTAAATTCGTCACATGTACTTCAGCTTGAACGCAACCGCAGCTTCATCTCCCAGCGATACCTCAACCACGTAGCTATACCCGTTTGCGCGACTGTCATACATCTGCTTAAAGCGATCTCGAATCGCAACGCTCGTCGTAGATCGAACCAGTTTCAGTGAGTGGGTCGTGAACCCGCACTCTGCCAGCCACGCATACACATCTGCATCAACATCAATCGCGGTTCGCTCATTTGGCATTTCGGCTTTGAAGTAGTGTTTGTATCTACCGGTGCGCTTCATGTGCTTCCATGGGACTTGGCACATATCTGGATCCTTAGTGTGAGCAATACCCTGCCCCCTGTGCAGAGCATTGCGATTTATTCGAGGGAAGCAGCCTGAGATATTGCGGCTCAACGAACCGTCATACGTCAGACTGCTTTCCCGCTAGAACTACAGTCTTTGTGGACATGGCCTTATCAGGTCAAGGGTTGAACGGAACCACCGGTTAAGGGGTTACGCTGCTTCTTGCTCCCACTTGTCGATCGTGACAACAGGAATCGCGAGCTTCTTCGCTACTTGTTCCGCTGACATCCCATCAAGCATCTTCAACGCCAATTGCTTGACCTGTGAGTTGGCGGTTGCCACGCTCTGCGGTGCGGCGACAACTGCCACTTGCGGTGCGGTGGCAACCGTCACACTGCTACTCGGCGTCGAGACTGCTGCATAAAAATCAACTTGCGCCACCACATTGCGGATGTTGTTGCCCGCTGGAATTACGATATCGCGCAAAATCTCAGCGTCGCTCAGGTCGAAACCTCGGTTCAGCAGCAACTGTCGAGCATGCGGCACCCATACGTTAGGGCTCGACGGGTTGTAGTCGATAACGTGGCAACGTCCAACAAGCGGCTTGTCCAGCTTGTCGATATGGTTCGTAGTGAAAATCCAAACGACGCTCCCTTGCACTTGATCCATCAAACTCTTGAACTGCGGCATCGCAGCGGGAGCAAGCTGGTCAATCTCGTTCAGCACACAGTAGTGGTAAGAGCCGAGTGGCCAGGTCATGAAGTTGTTCTCCAAGCTCTGAATCAAGGCGACCCCGTTATTCGGCGACTTGACGTGGTGTTTGACGACATACGGCGTCACGCTGGGATCAAGGTGCTTTTGCATCTCGGCGGGAATTGCTTCCGCAACCGCCGACTTGCCGTTGCCAGATTCGCCGTGCAACAAGATGCCGGTCTTAGTGCCGTTAGGAAACTTGACGAGGCCCGTTACCAGCGCGTCAAGCACACGCTTCGCGGCGTCGTTGGGAAATGCAATATCGTTGTAAGGTACTGTCATGTGGAAAACTCCTTCTGGTTGTTGATTTGGGGAATGACACCCCTAGTTGATTAATCGTCTTGCTCAAGTTGTGGGTTTGCTTATGCGTTTGCGCGCTCCTGGTTCCAGTTGTAAATGGTGGTGGTGCTGACGCCGAGATAGTCCGCGAACTCCTTCTGGGTCATCTTCTTTCCGCTATTGAGCATCTTGAAGTACTTTGCCTTTTCAGCTTCCTTCTTGCTCTGACCGCCCTTTCCAGTCACAGCGTGGCTGTTGATTTCCTCGTTAAACTTTTCCAGCGCATCGTTGCTGATGGTCGCACTGACGACATAAACAATCTTCGGATCTCCAATCGTAACGGTGCGCTTCTCACCGGTTACCATGTCCTCGTCTTCGCGAATTTGAGGAATGTTGCTCTTCGAAAAACTGGGGGCTGCTTCTCCATGCTTTACACAGAACATCTTGAGATTGTCGAAATCCTGTCGTGCAGTTGACTCGTCGTCGTACTGTGCGCTGACGTTGTGTGCGACCGGATTGATGCTGAAGTTGCGAATTGCTGCCATGCTTTTTCTCCTATGGAGGGTTAGTAAAATACTGCGTTGGATTAATGCTGCATCTTCTAAAACCGCCCAGTCATGATTTACTAGGCGGGCACAACTTTTGAACGCGGAAAGAGTTTCGGCTCGGCAAACTCCGAAATTCAGTTGCTGATGAGTTCATGCTTCAATTTTTAAAGAGCGAGTTAATCCGCAGTCGTGAGCGCTATGTCACGTCTGGGTTTGCCGTTATCTAGGTTTGGCTTAGTGGTTAATCGAACTTGCTTGGTTATCGGCGTTTCGCGTTCATTGCGCTGCGTCGATGTGAGTATCTTATGTAAGAGGAAGAAGCGACGCTATGTGCTTAGGTCGCTGGAGACACCAGTCGTTGATTCTGCGGCGTGCCGCGCTAGAAACCAGCTTCTCTGAACCAGTCATTGAGCTTCTTGATGATGTTGCCTTCCGACATGCCAATGTTCTTTTCTTTTTGAAAATCAAATACTTGCTGCGCAAGGTGAATGGCGGCTTGGTTTCTGTTGGGGAATGTATGCGGAAGTTTTAGGAGACCAACAGCGTATTCCTTGACCTGGCCGTACTTCTCTTTGCCCACCGAAGCGTTCTTTCGCCCTCTTGAACTGATGACGCGCTGTGCGCCCACCGTTGCCATCGCAGCCCGATGGGTGCGACCAATGTAATAGTTGGCACGACACAGATAGAGCCAAGCCTGGGGACCATTGCCACTGTCGAAGGTGGATATGGAAGCTATTTGAAAGGCACAAGCGAGACGGAGATATTCTGTGTATTCAGGGCGCTTGCCTTTGGGAAGTGCAGCTTGAATGGCCTTGGGATCAAGCTGTGTGTCCGTCAGCATAGGGTTGTAGATCGATTCAAGAAACGCTATCTCAGTTGCGTCCTTCCCTGCACAGGCAAGATAGGTGCTACAAGCGATCTTCAGGAACGAACTGCAACCAATATCAAAAGCCTTGCGGTAGCTATCACTTACGTCTTTCATCATCTGCACATGAGGGAAACGGCCACACTATCGCGGCGTCGTCACTCTTACGGCAGATCGGCGCGACTTCTTTAGTACATTCCAGGAATCAGGTAGCTGGGATTCATCATCCCGCCTGCACCCGGCAAGAAACTACCAGTTGATCCTGATCCGAGCAGCCCTGCTGTTGGCGGCTGCATCTCGTTGGTCAGCATGTTCGTAAGCAGGTTCTGATACGTGCTTGACGTTGTCGGCAACATAGTTGCTCCCGGCATCGCCGCGTACGACGCCGACGGATTAGTCATCATTGGGAGCGCAGATGGGATCGGCATGCTTGCACCGCTTCCTGTTCTGCGGTATTGCGCCGCTGGTGCGCGTGCTGCGCCCGCTTGCTGTGGTTCCATCGCGTTGATCGCGCTGTAAGCTCGTTGGCCGTTAGACAACGCATTACCGAACTGGCCAACAGTGCCGATCATTGGGCTGTTTGCGAGGCCGCCCATCGTTGCGGTAGCGCCTGAGCCGTAACCAATACCCGCTGAACCATCAACAGCGCCCGAAACACCACCACCGAGTGCGCCCGAAGCTGTACCAGTCATACCACCACCGGGCAGCAAGCCGCTATATAGACCAGTTGGCGCTTCACCCAACGCAGACGAGTAAGCCGAAGGCATCGCAAAGAAGCCGTTACCGACTGTGCCCGTCAAACCAGCGTCGCCGTAGGCGGCAGCACCTTGCAAGCCACCGTAAAGACCTGTGCCAACTTGACCAGCACCAGCGCCGATGCTTGCTCCAATGCCGTTACCTACGCCGGTAAGTCCAATACTGGTTGCTCCTGCGCCGAGCCCAGCAGCACTGAAACCACCAGCAGCGCCAATTGATCCCGTCGCACCCGCTGTTGTGCCCAAAGATGCGGCAAGTGCCCCGGCACCAAGATCAGTGCCGGCAGTACCGGCAAGCAAGCCAGAACCAAGGCCAGCGGCTGTACCAACGTCAGCGGCACCCGCACCGATTGCTGCTGCTGTACCTGCATCTGCGGCACCAACACCAGCGGCACCTGCCCCCGCTGCTCCACCAGCACCAGCCATTGCGCCATCAAGCGCGCCACCTGAAAAGATAGAGCCAACGACAAGACCAATCGTATCTGCTGGCTTTGCTTCTGCAATGTCGCCGATTTGGTCGATGATCCCGATTCGACGTAGCGGGTTGATCGCTTTGTCGATCTTTCCCAAGCCCTGCGTGATAGGCGCAAGTGCAGTGTTGGCAAGCTTTGGAATTTCCTGACTCGTCAAATCCGCCCATTTGCCACCAGTGACCCATGAAAGCGGATCGGTGTATTTCTGAATTGGCTCCATGAGCGCGCCAATGGGCGAATCATGGTTTGTTGGCGAGAGTGTGTTACCTAGTGATCCCATATTATTCTCGTTGTTCTTTAGGAAATCTTCATCACATAGCAAAGCGCGTAGTACGGCGGAATCACGCTGAACGCTGCACCTGAACCTGCGTTGCTCAGCGAAATGCCTGTGCCGGATCCGTAGATGCTGATGCCTGTACCGGCACCGTAGATGCCGATACCAGTGCCTGACGTGGCAGTTGGAAAGCCTGTGCCGCCGTTACCAAACGATGTAGCACCACCGCCTGAGAACTCGTTTGTGCCGTTACCCAGATACGCTTTACCCGCGGCACCAAGCATTACTGCTGGGTTGTGTGCGTGACCTGGGTCATACACACCGTGAGCATGGCCCGGATCAGCAACGCCGTGCCCGTGTCCAGGATCAGAAACGCCGTGGCTGTGAACTGGCATGTTCGCAACAGACAGCGTGTAGCTAGTAGCACCACCTGTAGCACCCGGCAAGTATGCATTGCCGGCACCGATGATGAACTTGTCCATCAGGTTTGGCGTTCCGTTCTGGCCATTACACAAAGCCCAGCTTGATCCCCATACAGTCGGAATGCTTGCTGCTGTCCCGCTATAGAGCATGATTGCGCCAACCGGCAGGTAGCTGCGAAGCTGACCCATCGTTGCTGCGTCGGTCGCTGCCGTACCGTTTGCTAGGTTGTTGATCTGCAAATTGTTCATCGACAACGGAATTGTGGTCTTAAACTGCGTGCCGTTTGCTACCTGAGCGATAAACGCAGCGTGAGCCTGAAAGTAAAGCGCCGCATTGTTGCCGACTGGTTCACTACCAATTGGGCTGTTCAAGCTAGGCGTAACACTCAGCTGTGAAATTGATGATGGAACTGACATTTATAGTACTCCTGAACTTGACAGAGACGACAAAATCCCTGCACCGGCAGTAAGACCGCCTACAGCCAAGCCAAGTGGATTTGCGCTCTGCGATGAGCTTGTAATACCCTGTGCGCCGTTACCCAACGCACCAGACAATGCGCCTTGCTCGATACCAAGCTGCTCATATGGCTGCATCGCGTTCTGATACCACTGCTGATACTGAGAATTAAGCTGGTTCTGTGCTGCGGTTTGTTGCGCCGTGCCGCCTGTGTATGCGGCGTTCAACTGATTGATCGTTGACGAATCTAACGTTGGGGCAAGACCCAGAGTGTGTGGAAACACCAACTTTTTCCGGAGGTGAGCGGTAGGCAATCAGATCGATCGAGTTCGATACGCCGAATTTGCGCTAATCGGACGTCGCGAGTACAACAAAGCCCCTCGGGGCTT